>CAKTYU010000008.1 GCA_934633985.1 uncultured Clostridia bacterium | reverse complement strand
TAAATGAAATACTGCTGCAGGAGTGGAGAGAACGGCGCTATGCGAGTATAAAACAACCAACAATCATTCAGGCAAATCTGTTTGGGAAACTGGAAATCATTTCTGCAACCGATGTTTTAAAAGATGATTCATTTACAAATGAGTCTGGATATGTGCTCCTGACATTTCTGCTCTTAAACCGCAAAAGAGAACATCCTCTGCGGCTGCTTACAGACGTCATATGGGAAAGTACAGACATGGGAAATCCGTACAATTCGATTAAGAATGTCGTATACCGCCTTCGCAAGACGCTTGCCTGCATAGGGCTCCGCGATTTGATTCAGGCGTCGCACGGGACATTTACGTTAAACCCTAATTACACGATTTTTACTGATGTTGAGCGCTTCGACGATGCATGCAAACGGATCGATAATTCTTCCGACCCGGCGATTTTACAGGCGCTGTATGAGAGCATTATAGGACTCTACCGCGGCAGTCTCCTTCCGCGGTACGACTTTTACCACTGGCTAATGCCCAAAACGCTGTATTACCAAAACAAGTTTCTGCACTACATGAAACGGTATCTCTCTATGCTTTATAGAGAAAAGAACTACCTTCGCGTACAGGAACTATCCATGGATTTGCTGTCCATCGATATGTATGAGTCGGAAGTCCATTACTATCTCATAAAAGCAATGCTTATGTCCGGCAGCAAGACCCTGTCACAGATTTATTTCAGGCAGGCAGAGCCGTATCTCACAGATGAGCATATGCAGGAAGTGAAAACGCTTTTTACATCATGCAGAACATGAACTGCGGCTTTTATCCGTTTTTGTGACCGTAGTTGAGATTATTTTGAGACTTTTCTGCCTGCAAACAAGCAGGTCCTTTCACCGCAGAAATATGACTTCAGAGGTGGAGCTGTTGAGCCCCGCCAAGCACCCATCCGTTTTGTACAGTTTATAAAAACTGTCAACGGGTGGGTGTTTTTATGGGCAGACAACCCTCGCTTATACAGGGAGGAGGTGGTTTTGATGCGTTGATGCGCTGCTATTCCGCTCAAATTCCTGATTTAACCCCATATCTTACAGATCATAGCATGCCATCGTGGCGTGTTTTGATCTCTTTTGCCGCGGTGGCATGCGCCAAAGGAGGCGTAAAAAATGTCACCCACGGACGGACGGGATGAACTGCGTGGCCGGTTCACAAGATGGATCGTCATAACTGCAGAACATGCACAGAAGAACTATCTGCGTGCTGAAAAAAAGCAATTACAAACCGTACCCCTTGAAGAAGCTGATGTTGCAATTGTGGATACGGCGCTATTATCTGCTGGTGTTACGCCGGATAGCTTTGATTTCGAGGAACAGCGTTTGGCTGAGGCATTCCGGGAACTTCCGCTGATGCGCAGACGTATACTGGAAATGCTTTTTGTCGAAGAGCTTACACCATCTGAAATTGCAGCAAAGCTCCACTGCTCTGTACAGCATGTATACAACCAGCGCTCCCTTGCAATAAAGCGTTTAAGAGAGCGCCTTATAAAGGAGCGAAAAAATGACCGATAATGAATTTAGACTGCTTCTGGAAGCTGCTGTATGCGGAGACCGGAAAGCGTTGGATTCCCTGCTTGCTCTATATATGCCTCTGATTAACCGGCTGAGCAGTTATGCCGGTAATCTCGACGAGGATTGTAGGCAATACATTATGCTGCATATTGTTCTGCATATTTCGGAGTTCAGAATTTAGCCAAAGGCTCCGGTGATTTGCCGGAGCCTTAAATTTTTTTCTCAGAGCATTAGATTTTGCGTTTTTCGAGTGTTTTTACTTTATGAAGGCAATCCCGTTTTCAATGAACCTTGAAAATCGCATAGCGGCGCCCTCTCGTTCCTCTGGCGGCAAGCGGCTATCCATTTGGTTTGGCAGGCCAAAGCCAAGAGCACATAAATACGGACGGCAACCGTATGCGCGATGATCCGCCAGGGGCAATAATGATACTTCCGTAATTCGCGGCCCGGCCATAATGAAGGCGGGGGGATGAGACTTCCATGGACCCGTTCGCCACGGGCGGAGGGTGACTGCATCGTTTGAAGGAATAAAACCTATTCAATTGGTCAAAAATGGAGTTAGAGTTTAGGAAAGGAGTTCCTGTTGTGGATAGTTTAAGGATAAACGAAAGGTTGGAACAGCTTCGAGCCGTGGATGTCCGTTCCATAGATAAAAACGACTTGATCGACCTGAATCAGGTTACGATTGATGAAACAAAACCTGTTCCGGAGCGAGTAGCTGAATTCATGCGCCAAATACAGAATCCCTACTGCTTTCGGATAGGGGATGTTGCGATAAAGGTTGTGTACAAGGAAAATGGACCATCGTTTCAGCAGAATATGATCGATATGCTGCAAACGGTATGAGGTCTGGAAAGTTATGGTTTTCGGCAAAACCGGTAGACTTATCAGCTGCGGCATGTTAAAATAAACAAGGATTCAGTCTGATACTCATCCGGAGATAATTGTCGGTGAACCTGACAAGTATATCAAAGGAGTGAGATTATGTCAGAGCTTACGAACTATAACGCCGCTATATATGTACGCCTCTCCAAAGAAGACGAAGATGCTTCTGACGGAAGAAAAAACGAAAGCAACAGCATAACCAATCAGAAACAGCTCATTCTCGATTATTTACAGGATAAACCCGAAATAAATATTGTATCCGTTCGTATAGACGATGGATATACTGGGACTAACTATGACCGACCTGCGTTCCAGCTTATGATGAATGACATCAAGGCTGGGACGGTCAATTGCGTCGTTGTGAAGGATTTGTCCCGCTTCGGCCGAGAGTACATCAATGCCGGAAAGTATATCGACCGTCTTTTTCCTTTTTACGGCGTACGCTTGATAGCGATCAACGACAACATTGACACGGTGACGCGCGATTACGCAGATGATTTCAGCATCACGCTAAAAAACCTGATGAACGACAACTATTGCCGCGATATTTCCATGAAAATTCGGAGTCAATTTCAGGTTCGGCGTAAAAACGGAGAATATCTCGGCGCCTTTGCCCCCTATGGTTATATGAAATCTGAAGATGACCATACCAAATTGGAGATCGACCCCTATGCTGCAGGCGTCATTCAGGATATTTTTCGCTGGAAAATTGAAGGAATGAGCCAAGCAGCAATCGCTAAACGCCTGACAGAGCAAAGAGTTCTGGCGCCACTAGAATATAAGAGAAGCATGGGAAGCAAACTCAAGTGCAGCTTTCAGAAGCATGCAAAAGTCGAATGGACCGCTGTCGGCGTAGGACGTATATTGTCAAACCGTGTGTATACAGGGACGATGATACAGGGCGTTCGCACAAGGCCGAATTACAAAATCAAAACAGTGGTTGTAAACCCGCCGGAGAAATGGGTCGTGATTGAGCAAGCGTTTGAGGCAATTGTCAGTGAGAAAACGTTCGACCTTGTTCAACGCTTGCTGAAGATGGACACGCGTGTCTCTCCCGGGAAAAACGTTGTGTTTCCCCTTGCAGGGATGCTTTTCTGTGCAGATTGCGGAAGCCCCATGGTTCGCCGGACGATTACCGCTTCCGCAGCGAATAAGCAAATATGCTATGCTTGCAGCGCTTATAAAAACAGTGGAGCTTGCACAAGTCATGCGATTCCGGAACAGCAGCTTCTGGATGCGGTGCTTGCGTTGCTGCAGAAGCATATCTCCATGGTTGTTCAGATGGATGAGTGCTTAAAGGCGATCCAGGACGCGCCGCTTCAGCATATCCGCGCACGCAAGGCTCAGGAGCGAATGGAAAAAGCTGAGATGGAAGAAACAAAGTACAGGAAGCTGAAAGCTTCTTTATATGAAGACTTCAAGGAGGGTATTATCCCGAAAGAGGATTTTCTTGAAATACGGGCACAGTACGATTCTAAAATCACGGATGCGTTGATCGCGAAAGAACAGGTTCAGCGTGAACTCAATTTGGAACTTGACAAATCGGGCCGACGGAGCCAATGGGTCCAAGACCTGATTGCCCATCAAAATATTCCATCGCTTACAAGAGCTGTTGCTGTTGAATGTATGGAACAGATCCGCGTGTATGAAGACAAGACCTTGGAGATTGAGTTTGCGCATGCGCAGGACTATGCCGAGATGTTGGCACAGGTTCAGGAAAGCTGCAGCAATGTTGCGGATAGCGATAAGGCGGTGGTTTGAAATGGCAAGAACGAGCAGAAAAAACATAGTGGCTCCGGTGAAATCACCCCCTACACCAAAGTCGGAATATTCTGCGGCTTTGTATGCCCGTATCTCGGTTGAAGATGAACGAAAAAGAGAAGCTGACACCATTGGCAACCAAATTCAGCTTCTTCGGGATTTTGCAGGCGAGGATCCGGATATCAGCGTATTTGATGTGTATTGCGATGACGATGTATCCGGGACGGATTTTCAACGGCCGGAGTTTTCCCGCATGATGAACGATATCCGGGACGGGAAAGTAAATTGCGTCATTGTAAAAGACCTGTCGCGCCTTGGCCGAAATCATCTTGAGTCCGGCGAGTTTATTGAGATGGTATTCCCGTATCTGAATGTGCGCTTCATTTCTATTACGGATAGATTCGATTCGCTATATAAGCAGGCAGATATTTCTGTGCAGATAAAGAACCTTCTAAATGAACGTTACGCAAAAGATGTGTCAAAGAAGATATGCTCCGTGATGGAATCCATGCAGAAGCAGGGGAAATACGTGGGCAGCAAGGCGCCGTATGGGTATTTAAGGGATCCGATGGATAAACATCATCTTGTCATAGACCCTGAAGCAGCGCCCATCGTAAGGGAGCTGTTTGAGATGGTTGCCGAGGGCTGCACTCTGCATTATGCAGCCGTCACAATGAATGATAGAGGAATTCCTTCCCCCGGTCGTCATAATTTCAACCTCGGTCTGGTAAAGAGTGATAAATTCAAGAATTCTCTCTGGTATCAACAGACCGTGAGAAAAATCCTGATTGACAGGACATATCTCGGATGGACAATCGGCGGGAAATACCGCTCAGACTTCTATAGCTCGGGGGAGAAAAAAAGCAAGGCAGTCCCCAAAGAAGATTGGATCATTACAAAGGGCACTCACGAGCCAATCGTTTCGGAAGGGCTCTTTGATTGCGTGCAAAAATATTTCGATGACCTAAAGCACACGGCAGGAGCAGCGACAAAGTACAACTGTAAAAGCAAGCAGGCGAGTATTTTTAAGGGGCACCTGCGCTGCGGGGAATGCGGGAAGGCAATGTTTCTGCGTGCCAAGAAGAACAATGGAAAGACGACATGGTGGTATTACTGTACTCTGCATGAAAACTACAATTCGTCCTACTGCCCCAAAAAGGCGGTGAAGAAAGAAGAACTGGAATCGTCCGTTCTACGCTTGATAAAAGTTCAAATGCAGCTGTTTACCGATGCACAGGCAATCGTTGCATCCTTAAATCAACGAGAGAAAAATAAAAGCCGATATAGAATTTTTCAAGAGCAGATTCGAAGTGTTATGGCAAGGATAGACCTGTACGGTGAGCGGAAAGCCACGCTCTACAGGAGCTTCAAAGAAGGCATCCTTTCCGAGCAGGAATATATCGCTGAAGCGAATGCGTGCGCAACCAAGGCGGATGAGCTTAGGATTTTTGCCCATGAGCTTGAAAAAGAGGCGCAGAAGTATTCTCCCGAGTATAAAGGGAGCACCTACTGGACGGAGCTCATCAAAGAGTATGGCAATCGCACAGAGCTGGACGCTGCAATGGTGGACGCCCTAATTGACGAGGTAGTACTGTTCAACGACGGTCACTATGAAGTGAAGCTGAAGTATCGGGACGAAATGGAAGAGCTTCTCCTCAATGCGGCTCTTTGGCAGAAGGAGGCACAGCGCTATGCCTGAAAAGACGCTTGCCATGTATATTCGCCTTTCTGTCGAAGACGGAGATCTTCGCTCATCAACGGATAAGAGCGAGAGCAACAGTGTTACCAATCAGCGGAAGATCCTTCAAAGCTATATCGAGCAGACTCATGATCTGCTCTCTTATCGCATTACGGAATTCTGTGATGACGGTTATAGCGGAACCAGCTTTGAGCGACCGAATTTCAAGCGCATGATGGAACTGGTTCGCAGAGGAGATCTCCATTGCATTATTGTGAAGGATCTATCCCGCTTCGGCCGTGAGTATTTGGAGGTAGGAGCGTACCTCGAATTGATTCTTCCGCTCTTTGGCACGAGGTTTATTTCGGTCGGCGATTCCTTTGACAGCAATGATTACATCGGAACGACCGGAGGCATGGAACTTGCACTGAGAAACCTTGTAAATGGGATGTACAGCAAGGATCTTTCCATGAAAATCCGAAGTGCCGTAAAAACCCGCAACCGTAGAGGCTTGTACTGGGGTGGTCAAGCCTTCTATGGCTATCGGTTGGATCCATCGGACAAGCACAAGCTTTTAGTGGATGAAGATGTCCGTACAACGATAGAAAGAATCTTTGAATGGTGCATTGAAGGTTTGAGTACGATGGAAATTGCTAAACGTCTCAATGCACGAAAGATACCATCCCCGGCAGAGCATAAAAGGCAGAACGGAGAGCGCTACAATGGGCGGGTTCTTGAAAGCGAAACGCTGTGGCTTGGCGGAACAGTTCGAAAGATTCTGAACGATGAAAGATATACCGGGAAGATGATAAGCGGAACCAGAGAAACTGTGGGTATCCGCTCGAATAAAATGCGAAGCCTCCCGAGAGAGGATTGGGTCGTTGTTGAGGGAACGCATGAGGCTATCATTTCGCCTGAAACCTATCAGCAGGCGATCAGTGCGCTGAAATCGCGGATACGGACTGTAAATAACAACACTGCCGGAAACCGTTCACAAAACCTGTTCGTCTGTGGGTACTGCGGCCGAAAACTGCAGCGCTCTCACGGGAAACAGGTTCATCTGTTCTGTGTGCGGGCGCGTTTTGAGCATAGCCCCGGATGTGAATCCTTGCATGAGAATGTAGACGCATTGCAGGCTAATGCGCTGCAGGTGGTAAAGCTACATGCCAAATTGCTGCTTTCAAAATCAGATTATATCAAAAATCTGGACAGCTCCAAGCGTGAGCAGATAAAGAGCCAGATCCGCATTGCTGATATGAGGTTGGGGCACATCAACAGCACAAAGGGATTTCTATATGAGGAGTACCGTGCAGGCAAATACACCAAAGACCGGTTCAAAGAGATCCAGCAAACGAATCAGATGGAATGTGAACGATTGCAGATCCAAATCAAGGATCTGAGGAAGGAACTGGAGGATTGGAACAAACGGTATGACGCAGCCTGCAACACCACGCAGAGCGTAAGGGATATTCTGGCTCTGTCAGAATATCGTCCGGAAGTGATTGCCCGGCTTGTGGATCAGGTGCGTGTTTTTGAGAACGGGAGGGTCGAAATTGAGTTTCGCAACGTAGATGCATTTGAAAAGCTCCTTTCGCCAGAGAGCATTTCACATCCCATGAAGCACAATGCTGTTTAGCAAATATGGCCCCAAATTGCTCTCGAATAGGGATGTTGTTATCTGCCCAAATCCCTATTATCACAGCAATTATCCCTATTATCACAGCAGTTTTGCGAAAAAAGCCGATTTTTTTAGAAATTTGAGGAGCCAAAAACCCAGTAAAATAGGGCAAAAATTTCCCTCGTCCCTATCTTGACACAAGCAGAGGGCTTCATAACCGGTACAGCCGCGAAGCTGTTTACGGTCGCGGGGCCCGTGCTGGTATACGGCGTGGGCAGCTCGGTGATAGCGGGGCTTTTGAGCCTGCTGTTCAAATAGGAGGGCCCATGGCGGACATACTTAACAATATGATACCCGTAAAGCGCGCAGGAAGACAGACGGTAATATTTTCCAGCCCTCCGGCGATAATAAGCTCGGCCACCGTAGTGGGCCCTATGGAGGGCAAGGGGCCGCTGGGGTCGTACTTCGATACGGTGCTCAAGGACGACACGTGGGGCGAGGAAAGCTGGGAAAAGGCGGAGCGCAAGATGTTCGAGCAGTCCGTGAGGAAGGCTATGGACAAGGTGAACCTTCAAGGCGGCGGCGTGGACTGCCTGCTGGGAGGCGACCTTCTCAACCAGATAATCTCCGCGAACTTTGCGGCAAGGGAACTGAAGCTGCCCTTCCTTGGGCTGTATGGCGCCTGCTCCACCATGGCGGAATCGCTGCTCATAGGCAGCATGCTCATAGACGGCGGGTATGCAGGCAGGGTAGCCTGCGTAGCCACGAGCCATTTCTCTACCGCCGAGAGGCAGTACCGCAGCCCGCTGGAGATGGGCGGGCAGACCACGCCCACGGCGCAGCGCACCGTGACTGGCGCGGGCTGCAGCATAGCCGCGAACCCCTCGCTGGAGGGCGACAGGCTGTACGGGAATATATTCGTAACGGCGGGCACGATAGGCAAGGTCACGGATCTCGGCATTACCGACGCCAATAACATGGGGGCGGCGATGGCGCCCGCGGCGGCTGATACGCTTGCGGCGCACCTTAGCGATACCGGCAGGGGGATAATGGATTACGACCTCATAGTGACCGGCGATCTGGGCAGCTTCGGCAGCGAGATGTTCAGGGAGCTGTGCCTGCAAAACGGCATGGACATAGGCAACAGGCACCTCGACTGCGGGAATCTGATATTTTCGGGTGAGCAGAAGGCGGACTGCGGGGGAAGCGGCTGCGGCTGCTGCGCGAGCGTGCTCAACGCATACCTGCTGGAGCGCATAGAAAAGGGCGAGCTGAGGCGCATATTCTTCATGGCGACGGGGGCGCTGCTTAGCCCTACCAGCAGCATGCAGAACGACAGCATACCCGGCATAGCCCACGGCATAGTGCTGGAAAGGAAGTAAAAAATGGATTATCTCTGGGCATTTGTAATAGGGGGCGGGATATGCGTCATAGGTCAGCTTTTGATAAGCCTTACAAGCCTCACTCCGGCGCGCATACTGGTGATATTCGTAACGGCGGGCGTGGCGCTTGCGGCGCTTGGGCTGTATGAGCCGCTGGTAGAGCTTGCGGGGGCGGGGGCCACCGTGCCGCTAACCGGCTTCGGCTATGCCCTTGGAAGCGGAGCGATAGAGGCGGCAAAGGAGAGAGGCGTGATAGGCGCGTTTACCGGCGGCATAACTGCCACGGCGGGAGGCGTTGCGGCGGCGATAGTTTTCGGCTACCTCAATGCGCTGCTCTTCACCCCGAAAACAAAAATGTGACATAAAAAACAGAGCCCCCGAACGAAGCGGGGGCTCGTAAAGCAGTTTTTTCAGTTCGCCGAACCGAAGGCCTACACTTTCTTTATGGGATGCCTAATAACCGTTTTCCATTTTTCCGGTGCAACCTTTCTTGCGTCAGACAGATAGATTTCGTGGTGCAATCTTTCCTTATTCATATCATTAACATATCCGTTCTTTGCCAAATACTCATCCATGAGCGCAACAGATGCAGGCTCATCGTCAAATGCCCCCAAGTGCATGATCTGAACACACAAGCCTTCGTCGATCGTCATAAACTCCGCCGATGAACAATCCAGCTTTTTCTTTTTCGCCGCAGTTTTGACCGCCCATTCAAAGTCCGCCTTGGTCATAAAATCGGGCAAGCGGATAACGGAAATCCAGTTGAAGGCGGACTTATCCGTATAATCCACGCCTTCTGTATTTTCCTGCCACCAAAAACCTTCGAGCGGAGGAACTACATATTCAAAGAAACCGTCAATTTTGTGGTCTGTTTTATAGCTCATTTTCAAGGTGTACGCGACAGCATATAACACGCTGATGGCCTGCTGATATGCTCCTCCCTCCTCATTGGGATCGCCCTTTCCTTTAACTGCAATATAATTTGCTTTAGGAACGTTAACGATCTCCGGTTTGTTCTTCGGCATATAAAATTCCTTGTATTCTTTCTTGAAATCAAAAGCCATACATAGCCTCCATAAAATACCGGCTTGTTTAAAAATATGAACAAATCTACCGCTTGAATAAGGAACGCCCAAGCATCTTTGCCCGGGCGCTGTGGCTGTCAATCATAAATCAACTCAAGAGGGCTTGGGCTTCCCGTATGCGGAAAAGCTACTGCGCGGCGCCCGTTCCGGCGGTCTCGGAGGCGCCGGAAGATGCGGCGCCGGGGTTCGCAAGGCCCAGGCTCCCGTCCGCGTTCGCCTTAAGCTCATACTGAGGGTCGAGGGGCTCTCCGGCGTAGCCGGGCCATACATAGTAGCGGGTGGGATGTACCTTGTAATCGGTGAAGCCTATGGACTTGGTCTCCACGACCTTGCCCTTGAGCTTGTAGGTCTTGAAGGATTCGTATCTTGAGCCCTTGACCGCCTTGTTCTTGAGCATCCAGTAGGGGTAGTACAGGCTGCTCTTTACCTCGTATTCGGGCTCGCCGGGCTCAAGGGGCTCTACCAGCGTGGAGCTTAACTCTATCTCGTCAAAGGTATCCGGGAAGGGCTGGCCGTAGATGGAGCAGTTCACGGTGTAATTCTTGGTGTCTATCCACGTGAACACGTAGCAGGGGGACTCTGTGTTGTTTTTCCACTTGAAGTCGATATAGCCTGTCACGGTGTTTATGGTGGCGTCAAGGCCGTGGGGGTAGCCGCTGGGGGTGGAGTGGGGACGGCGCGCCGTGACCTCAAAGTCGCCGTACAGCACCGCCATATACGCGGTGGTGGCTATCTGGCATACGCCGCCGCCGGGCTGGTCCTCGTGGTCCGCGCCGCCCGCTATTACGGCGGGGGCGGGCATCCAGCCGTTACTGAGGGTGCGGTCCCCGAGTATGGTGTTGGCGGAGAATTCCTCGCCGGGCTGAAGCACCGTGCCGTATACCATGCCGCAGGCCTTTTCAAGGTTGTGGCAGCGGTTGGTGTTGCGGCGCTTGCTCTTGTAGGTGGTGGAGGCCTCGCCCCTTAGGAATAGGCTCTCCTTAAGCACGTCTATCGTAACGTCTGAATGTATGGGGGCCATGGCGACCTCGATGTCGCTAAAGTCCTTGCTCTCGCACCGTGCGCGGACGGTGGCCATGAGCGCGTCAACGTCTACTCCGTAGCCGTCCACAGGCTCGGTAAAGTCGAAAAATGCGTCCCGCGGGTCGGTAATGGCCTGCTTGTCCTCGCCGAGCCCCGCCTTTTTTGCCTCCTCGCCTACAAGGCCGATGTTGGAGGTATCATAGGCGTTGGTATCGGAGCTCTTCTCCGGATAATGCACGGTGAAGCCGGCGGGCGTTGCGGGGGTGGTCACCTCGTCCGCAAAGGAATGTATGAAGCTCTCCACGCCGACAGGCTCAATGGTATAATCTATGGTATAGGCCCTGCCGTTTTCCTTTATGTCCTTAAGCTCGGCGGTGAGCGACTGATAGTCGCCCTCCCGGGCGAGGGACATGGCCTCGTTAAGTATCTCCTCCGTGTTGTAGGTCACGGTAAATTTAGAGGGGTCCGCCGTATAGCTCCTGCCGTTGCAGGTGAAGGTAAGATGGACGCTGTCAGCTATGGCCTTTTCGGCGGTGCCTGCCAATGTGGCCTTGGCCTCGTTGAGCGTCTGGCCGGAAATATCCACCCCGTTTACCGTTATGCCGTCATGGAAGGCGTCGGAGTTCAATATTTGCTGGCGCTGCTGCTCGCGGTAAATAATAAAATAGTACAGCGTGCCCAGAACTGCCAGCAGGAGGGCTAATACTATGAGCAGTATCCTTACGGTCTTGCCCGAGGAGCTCTTCTTTTTTTTCTTAGAAGTCTTTTCGCGTGTCCTTGTTTCCATTTTATCTCCGCTTTGTCATTTAAATTATCTCTTGCAGCGATGCCGCTTTGTCCTCGGCTCAGAAGCCGCTGGCACGGCACCCTTAATTATAAGGTATTGTGGGATACAATGTAAAGCCCCGTAAAAAATATTAACATAATACGTTTCCTGAAGATTTATCAGGGCTGATTATAAAGCTCTGGTTGCAAAGTAATGCACTATGATGCTAAAATTAACATTTAGCAGGCAAATGACAGGAGGAATGACCATGCGAAGTACCAAAACCAGAACGACAGTGCTTTACGGGCTGTTTATTGCCGTGATATTTCTTCTCGGCCTTACCCCGCTGGGCTATATAAGCCTTCCCATAGCGGCGATAACCACGGTGCATGTGCCGGTGATAGTGGGAGGATATGTGCTGGGCAAGAAGGGCGGCGCGGTATTAGGCTTCTTCTTTGGCCTCACCAGCCTCATACGCTGCTTTACCACGCCGGACGCTACTGCGGCGGTTATACTTGGCACGGGCACAGGCTTCGGGGCGTATAATCTGCTCCTTATCCTGGCGGTGACCTTCCTTCCGCGCATACTGACCGGCTTCTTTTCCTCTGCGCTGTATGGACTCATAGGCGGCACGGGCGGGCGGCAGACGGTCGCCATGGGCGTCAGCGCCTTTGTGGGCAGCATGACGAACACGGTGTTCTACCTCGGCGGCTTGTACCTTTTTGCCTTCGAGCAGACTGCGAGCATGATGGGGGTGAAGGGCAGCGCGCTGCTCAAGGCGCTGTTGGGCATAGTGGCCTTTAACGGCGTGCTGGAGGCGGCGGCCGCCGTGCTGCTTTGCACTGCGGTGGGCAAGGCGCTCAACGCCTACATCAGCAAAAAATAAATATACGGAGATAATTACGACGATGCTTCTGGTAATGGACATAGGCAATACCAATATTAAGACCGGGCTTTTCAAGGACGGCGTGCTGCAAAGCTCATGGCGGCTGCATACGGATTCCATGCGAACGGCGGACGAGTACGGCACCCAGATGGAGAGCTTTTTCGATCATTTGAAAATAGATACCCGCGAGGTAAAGGGCATAATCATGTCCTCCGTAATACCCTCCATGAACTACACCATGGAGCACATGTGCGAGCTGTACTTCCATCAGCAGAAGGTAATGGTGGTGAACAGCGAGATGAACCTCGGCATATCCATACGCTACGATATGCCCTCACAGCTCGGCTCAGACCGAATCTGCAACGCGGTGGAGGCTTACCACATATACGGCGGCCCCTGCACGATAGTTGACTTCGGCACCGCCACAAACTTCGCGGTAGTGTCGGCAGAGGGCGAGTTCCTCGGCGGCCTGATATGTCCCGGCATAATGGTGTCGGCGGACGCCCTCATAGAGCGGGCAGCCATGCTCCACAAGGTGGAATACATAAAGCCGGAGAAGGTCATAGGCACCAACACCCGCGATGGCATACAGTCCGGCGTCATACGGGGCTATGTGGGGCAGGTGGACTATATACTCCGCAAGATAGAGAAGGAGCTGGGCGTAAAGCAGACGGTAGTGGCTACCGGCGGCATGTCCAACATGATAGCCAGCGAGACAGACAGGATAGACTACGTCAATCCCACCCTAACCCTCGAGGGCCTTGCGCGCATATACGAGATGAACCGTTAGCGGGAGAACCACTCGATAGCGTAGCATGCGCTCAGCATAAGCTGGAGAAAAAACAGAATATAGCATACGCCGCGCCGGACGTTGTCATTCCGGCGCTTGTATATTTCCGCGCCTATGAGCGGCACTGCGGGTATTATCCCCGCATAGAGGAGAAAAAGCACAGTCATATACATACCTTCCTTTTATTATTGAACGCATACATAGCATAACATCAGGATATAAGCTGATTCGATAGTGGAAGGCTGGCAATGCGGGAATAATATAGTACAAACATTTGTGCGATTGTGCTATAATGCTATACAGGCGGGCAATACGCCAAGCCTAAATAAAAGAAGGAGAAAAAATCATGGTAACTCATATCGTTTGCCACAAATACAGCGACAGGGAAGAAGCGAAAAAGATAGCCCCCATGCTCAAGAGCCTGGTAGGCAAGGTCCCCGGCCTCGTCAGCATGGAAGCCGGTGCGGACTTTATGGGCAGCGCAAGAAGCTATGATCTGGCGCTCATCGCAAGGTTTGAGAGCCGCGAGGATCTGGCGGTTTACGCCGATCATCCCGAGCATGTAAAGGTAAAGCAGTATATCCATAAGGTGCTGGTAAACGGCATATCGGTGGATTTTGAGGATTGATTTTTTTCGGGAGCTTAAGGTATCAGCATGGGAGAATTTAAGGTAGTATCCCCCTTTGAGCCGCAGGGCGACCAGCCCGAGGCCATAGCCGCCCTCAGCGAGGGCGTAAAGCGGGGGGACAGGCTTCAGGTGCTTCTGGGGGTAACGGGTAGCGGCAAGACCTTCACCATGGCGAAGGTGATAGAGCAGGTGCAAAAGCCCACCCTCGTCATCGCCCACAACAAGACCCTCGCGGCACAGCTTTGCGGCGAGCTGAGGGAGTTCTTCCCGGACAGCGCGGTCGAGTATTTCGTCTCCTACTACGACTACTACCAGCCGGAGGCGTACATAGCCTCGTCGGATACGTATATAGAAAAGGTTGCCACGGTAAACGACGAGATAGACAAGCTGCGCCACAGCGCCACCTGCGCCCTGAACGAGCGGCGGGACGTAATAATCGTGGCCTCCGTAAGCTGCATTTACGCCCTTGGAGACCCGGCGGAATACCTTAAGCTCTCAATATCCCTTCGCCGTGGCATGGAGATAGACAGGGATGAGGTAATGCGGCGCCTGGTAGATATACAGTACCAGCGCAACGAATACGACTTTGTCCGCGGAACCTTCCGGGCAAAGGGGGACGTGCTGGAGGTTTTCCCCTCCAACTGGTCGGATAAGGCGCTGCGCGTAGAGTTCTTTGGCGACGAGGTGGAGCGCATAAGCGAGGTGAACTGCACTACCGGCGAAATACTGCTGGACAGGAGCCATGTGGCAATATTCCCCGCCTCCCATTACGCCACGGGACGGGATAAGCTCGTCAGGGCCCTCGTGGATATAGAGCGGGACATGCAGGCGCGGGCGGAGGAATTTAAGGCGGAGGATAAGCTCATAGAGGCGCAGCGCATAGAGCAGCGCACCACATACGATATGGAGATGATGCGCGAGATAGGCTACTGCCAGGGCATAGAGAACTACTCCCGCTATTTTGACGGCCGCAAGCCTGGTCAGCCTCCGTATACGCTGCTCGACTATTTCCCCAAGGACTTTCTTATGATAATAGACGAGTCCCATGTGACGCTGCCCCAGATAAGGGGCATGTACAGCGGGGACTTATCCAGAAAGACGGCTCTCGTGGAATACGGCTTCAGGCTGCCCAGCGCCTATGACAACCGGCCCCTGAAGTTCGACGAATTTAAGGAGCGGGTAAATCAGCTTATATGCGTATCCGCCACGCCCGGCGAATATGAGCTCAGCCGCGCAAGCCGGGTGGCGGAGCAGGTAATACGCCCCACGGGGCTGCTGGATCCCGAGATAGAGGTGCGCAAGGTGGAGGGGCAGGTGGACGACCTGCTGGGCGAGATAAAAAACACCGCCGCCAAGGGGGGAAGGGTGCTGGTCACTACCCTCACAAAGCGCATGGCGGAGATGCTTACGGAATACCTTGACGGCATGGGCATACGGGTGCGGTATATGCACTCGGAGATAGAGACCATAGAGCGAATGGAAATAATACGCGACCTGCGGCTGGGCGAGTTTGACGTGCTGGTAGGCATAAACCTCCTCAGGGAAGGGCTGGACCTTCCGGAGGTGGGGCTCGTCGCCATACTGGACGCGGACAAGGAGGGCTTCCTGCGCTCCGCCACGTCCCTCATACAGACCATAGGCCGCGCCGCGCGGAACGCGGACGGCAGGGTAATAATGTACGCAGATACCGTAACGCCCTCCATGAAGGAAGCGATAGACGAGACCACCCGCCGCCGCCAAAAGCAGCAGGCGTATAATATTGAGCATAATGTCACACCGAGATCCATAAAAAAGGCGGTTCACGACATAATAGAGATAAGCGGCAGGCCTAAGGAGGCGCAGGAGGACAGGGAGGCACGGGCGGAGATACTGCGCGAGCAGATGCGGGCCGCGGCGGCGGAGCTGGACTTTGAAACGGCGGCAAGGCTCCGCGACAGGCTCTTCGACCTGACGGGCGAGGATAAGCCCAAGAAGATAGCTCCCGGTATGCCGGGCAGCAGGAAAAAGGCAAGAGGAAGAACGAGAAAGTAAAGCGATGAATGAAAAGCTGATAATAAAGGGCGCAAGAGAGCACAACCTGAAAAACATAGACCTTACCCTGCCCCGCAACAAGCTCATAGTGTTTACGGGGCTGAGCGGCAGCGGCAAGTCCTCTCTGGCCTTCGATACCATATATGCCGAGGGGCAAAGGAGATACGTGGAATCGCTGTCGTCTTATGCGAGGCTTTTCTTAGGCCAGATGGAAAAGCCGGATGTGGACTACATCGAGGGCTTGTCCCCCGCCATAAGCATAGACCAGAAGAGTACCTCCAACAACCCGCGCTCCACCGTTGGCACGGTCACCGAGATCCACGACTACATGCGATTGCTGTATGCGCGGATAGGCATACCTCACTGCCCCAAGTGCGGCAGGATAATAGAGCGGCAGAGCATAGATCAGGTGGTGGACAGGGTGATGGCGCTGGAAGGGCGCATACAGATAATAGCCCCTGCCGTGCGGGTGAAGAAGGGCGAGCACGCGAAGCTGTTAGAGCAGATACGCAAGGACGGATACGTCCGCGTCCGCATCGACGGCGAGGTGTACGACATAAACGAGGTCCCACCGCTGGATAAGCAAAAGAAGCACACCATAGACGTTATAGTGGACAGGCTCATAATAAAGCCCGGCATAGAGGGACGCCTTGCGGAGTCCATGGAGACGGCCTTCGCCTTCGGAGACGGCCTTGCAAAGGTGGACGTGATAGGCGGCGAGGAGCTTATCTTCTCCGAGAAGTATTCCTGCCCGGACTGCGGCATATCCATAGAGGAGCTCACGCCCCGCATGTTCTCCTTCAACAACCCATACGGCGCCTGCCCCTGCTGCGGCGGGCTGGGTATGCTTATGAAGATAGACCCGGACATCATTGTGCCGGATAAAAGCCTTTCCCTGAATCAGAACGCCATAAATGTCAGCGGCTGGCAGAGCGGCAAAAACGGCGGCAGTATGTCCAACATGTACTTTGCGGCCCTTGCGGAGCATTACGGCTTCTCCATGGATACGCCCTTTGCAGAGCTGCCAAAGGAGATACAGGGTGTGTTGCTCTACGGCACGGGGGAGGAAAAGCTGGAGGTAAGGTACCAGCGGGAGTTCGGCAGCGGCACCTTCAAAACCTCCTTCGAGGGAGTGATAACGAATCTGGAGCGGAGATACAGGGAGACTACCTCCGACGCCGCCAAGCAGGATATCGAGGCGTATATGTCCAACATACCCTGCCCAAAGTGCAAGGGAAAGCGGCTTAAGCCGGAAAGCCTTGCCGTCACCGTGAACGGCGTATCCATCGCCAAGATGAGCGACATGACGGTAACAGAGGCGCGAAGGTTCATAACCTCCTTGGAGCTTACGGATACCGAGCGCATGATAGCGGAGCGCATACAAAAGGAGATAGACGCGCGGCTCGGCTTCCTTGAAAACGTGGGGCTGGATTATCTTACGCTTTCAAGAGGGGCGGGCACGCTGTCCGGCGGCGAGGCGCAGCGCATACGCCTTGCCACCCAGATAGGCAGCGGCCTTATGGGGGTGCTGTACATACTGGACGAGCCGAGCATAGGGCTGCACCAGCGGGACAACGCAAGGCTTTTAAGCACGCTTAAGGGAATGCGCGACATGGGCAATACGCTTATAGTGGTGGAGCACGACGAGGAGACCATGCTGGACGCGGACTACATAGTCGATATAGGCCCGGGCGCGGGTGAGCACGGCGGCAGGGTCATCGCCCAGGGCACGCCGGCGCAGATAATGGCGTCGGAGGATTCCATAACGGGACAGTACCTTTCCGGCCGCAGGTTCATACCGCTGCCCGCTGGCAGGCGCAGCAGCGACAAGTGGCTAAGGGTAAAGTGCGCGCGGGTAAACAACCTTAAAAATATAGACGTAAATATACCCTTAGGGGTGTTTACCTGCGTTACCGGGGTATCCGGCAGCGGCAAGAGCAGCCTTGTGAACGAGGTGGTAAAAAAGACGCTGCTCCACGAGCTCAACAGGGCAAAGTATATCCCAAGGGACGTGTGCGGCGGCATAGATGGCATAGAGCAGTTGGACAAGATAATAGATATAGACCAGTCCCCCATTGGCCGCACGCCCCGCAGTAACCCCGCCACATATACCGGCCTCTTCGATATGATACGCGAGGTGTTCGCCATGACGCCGGATGCGAAGGTGAGGGGCTATGGCAGCGGGCGCTTCAGCTTTAACGTAAAGGGAGGCAGGTGCGAGGCCTGCCACGGCGACGGCATGCTCAAGATCGAGATGCATTTCCTGCCGGACATATACGTTCCCTGCGAGGTATGCAAGGGTAAACGGTATAACCGTGAAACTCTTGAGGTAAGATACAAGGGCAAGAGCATTTCCGACATATTGGATATGACGGTGGAGGAGGCGCTGGAGTTTTTCCGCCCCATAGAAAAAATAAGGCGAAAGCTGCAAACGCTATATGACGTGGGCTTGGGCTATATAAGGCTGGGCCAGCCCTCCACACAGCTATCCGGTGGCGAGGCGCAGAGGGTAAAGCTCGCTACCGAGCTTTCCCGCCGGGATACCGGCAAGACGCTGTACGTGCTGGACGAGCCCACCACCGGGCTTCACGTGGCGGATGTGCAGCGGCTGCTCGAGATACTTCAGCGGCTTGCGGACGGCGGCAGCACGGTGGTGGTAATAGAGCACAACCTTGACGTGATAAAGTGCGCGGACTATATAATCGACATGGGCCCCGAGGGAGGGGCGGGCGGCGGCACCGTCATAGCAAGGGGCGCGCCGGAGGAGGTCGCAATGGTAAAGGAAAGCTACACCGGCCAATACCTCGCCCCCATACTCCGCAGGGACGCGGAAAGGGCCGCACGATTATAATGCTTGAAAATTAACGATGATGAATGTATAATAACTTTGGTTGTTTATGTTTCCAAGGATGGAGGATTGTAA
The DNA here is from genome assembly GCA_934633985.1 of uncultured Clostridia bacterium. GTDB lineage: Bacteria > Bacillota > Clostridia > Christensenellales > CAG-138 > SFEL01. Next base: position 83,068 of record CAKTYU010000008.1, on the reverse strand, counting down.
TAGATGGAGTTTCGTAAGGTTTCCGAGGCGGTCATTAGACGCATGCCCAAGTATTACAGGCAGCTTACCGTCCTGCGCGATCAGGGCATGGAGCGCATATCGTCGGGGCGGCTGGCCCAGATGATGCGCCTTAACGCTTCTCAGGTAAGGCAGGATTTCAACTGCTTCGGCGGCTTCGGCCAGCAGGGCTACGGCTATAACGTAAATACACTGCTCGCCGAGATAAAAAACATACTCGCCATAACCCGCCCCTACAACGCCATAATCGTGGGCGCAGGCAATATCGGCACGGCGCTTGCAAACTTTGACGGGTTCGAGCAGGAGGGCTTCATAGTAAAGGCGCTGTTCGACGTAAAGGAAGAGCTGGTAGGCACCGAGATAGACGGGAAGCCGGTGTACCACATAGACGATATGGAAAAGTACGTTCAGGAAAACGGCGTAACGATAGGCGTTATCGCCGCGCGCAGAAGCGTGGCCCAGAGCATCGCCGACAGGATGGTCGCCTCCGGCATAAAGGGTATATGGAACTTTGCACCCATGGACGTAACGGCTGCTGTGCCGGTCGAGAACATACACATGACCGACAGCCTTATCTGCCTTATGTATAAGATGCACCACAACGTAATGAACGAAGACTGATTTAAAAAAATACGGCATGGGCCGCCCGAAAAGGGGCGGCTCTTTTGTTAATACGGCGAAACGCTGACTATGCCGGTTATGGTGCGGTAGGTGTCCGTGCTTACCAGCTCTTTTTTTATCAGGCCGCCGTCCGCGCCGTAATAGAGCTTGTAGCATTCCGCCACGCTGCCCCTTCTGGGCTTGCGGGTGACCTTGCTCTCGCCCGGGGCGAGGGAATAGTCTATCGCGGTATCTGTCTGGGGGCTGCTCAGGGCCCTTATCTTTTTTGAGGCCAGCTCGATATGCTGCCCGTCTGGCAGGGGGCGGCCGTATATCCGTATCGTGACGGTCTTTGCCTTGGCGTCGGCGGCTGCCGATATGGTCACGGGAACCTCCTGTGTGTTTTTGAATTTAAAGTTTGGCCCGTCGGTGGATATGGTGGCGTCGCGGCCTATTCCCACATACCCCAGCGGCCAGGAGTGGTGCTTCCTTTCCGTCACCTCAAGGTCGGCCATCAATACCGCATTGTAGAGCGTGGTGGATACCTGGCAAACCCCGCCGCCGTATTCCTGAACGTAAGCGCCCTCCTTTATGGCCGCGGCGGTCTTCCAGCCGTTGGCCTTGCTGCGATCCCCTATGGCGGCGTTCATGTCGAACTCCTCCCCGGGGGCGACGGCCGCGCCGTCTATCATCTCCGCCGCCTTGCATATATTGAATACGCGGTTTGCCCTGCCGTATGTGCTGCCGGCAAAGGATGTGGAAAATTCGGAGATTAGCTGAGTGTCCGCCCTTGCCATATCGTCGGTGTATTCGGGCGGCACGGGGGAGGACTTTGCCGTGACACTGCCGCCGCCTCCGGCGGCGATAAGGGCGCATATCTGCGATGTCAAGTCGTCAAAGTCTATGCTGCGCCCATCCCTGTGCCCAGCGTAGCGAAAGCAGCCTCTGGCCTTGTCGTAGCTTGCGGCGGCGTTCTTCGGGGCGCATTGCAGCGATGCGGAATGTTCTTCAAGGGCGGCTCGAAGCTCGTCCCCCTCCGCCGCCATGGAGGTGCGAAGCTCCCGGGGGCCGTTTGCGGCGGGCCAGTATTTTTTCAGCGACAGCGCCTTGAGTATTACCTCGCGCGTGTTGAAGGCGACGGGCAGCAGGCTGCCGGATATGTCAAGGCTGTCCTCGCCGGCAGATACGGTATAGTAAAGCGACTTCAGCGCCTCGGTATGGGCGGACTCCACGGCCTCGAACGCCTCGGCGGGGCTCATGCCCGATACGTTCACCCCGTCTATCGTTATGCATTCTCCCAAGCGGGCGCCTGCGGCCTCCGCCTCCTCTATGGAGGAATAGCCCGGGGAGCAGCCGGCGCAGCATAGGCAGCAAAGGAGCAGGGGGAGCACAGCAAATATTTTCTTCATGCCAAAAGATATCCTCGCGGTCAAATTATTCTCCGCCTTAGTATTGCCGCATGGCTTTCAGCCGATGCGCGGGGTATTTTGGATAGGGACACATTATATGTATACAAAGAATACACGTATGCTTGAATGTTTTAAATATCGGGTGTACAATATACATAAGCAACCTTGCTCCGAAGGAGATACAGAGATAAATATGTTTTTTGATTTGAGCGATAAGCAGTCGCTGACCACGAAGGTGTACAATCACATAAGGAACGGCATACTGGACGGAAGCTATAAGGACGGGGATTTTCTGGTGGAGACGCGCCTTGCAGAGGAGCTGGAGGTCAGCCGCACCCCCATAAGGGAGGCCCTGAAGCAGCTTGAGCTGGAGGGCCTTGTGATCTCCATACCCAATCGCGGCTCTATGGTTCAGGCCATATCCGAAAACGACATAGACGATATATTCACCATACGCCAGATATTAGAGGGGCAGGCGGCCTACTGGGCCACCCAGAGGATAACTCAGGAGCAGATGGATCAGCTCACGGAAAAGCTCGAGCTGATGGATTTCTATACCAAAAAAGGGGATGCCAACCAGCTCACAAGGCTTGACAACGAGTTCCACGATATAATCTACAAGGCCAGCGACAGCAGGATGCTGAAGCATATCCTCGGCTCTCTGCATCAGAATATACGCAGGGCGCGCGCCAGCAACCTCAACCTTCCTGCCCGCTCCAATGAGTCCCTTGAGGAGCATAGGGCCATATTTGCCGCCATGGAGGCGAAGGACGCGCTGGCCGCCAAGAGGGCCATGGAGGAGCATATACAGAACGCTCACAGCGCCAAGGGTTAGGCAGCTTAATGCGCTCCTGCGGGGCGCATTTTTCTTTATTTTTTTATATGAGGAGGGCAAAGGTATGCCGCGAATGGAATGCACGGCGGAGATCCACAGCACGGGCGGCCCGGGGCTGTTCATATTCGGCAGGGCGGAGGAAGCGGGGGAGAGGCTTCTGAGCGAGTATCGCGGCAAGGTGAGGCTCATCTATCTCGACCCTCCCTTCGGCACAGGCGACGCCTTCGAGATAAGCCATGGGCCAAAGGGGAAAAAGATAAAGGTCCCGGCATACAGCGATAAGATGTCGGAGGACGCCTATATGGAAATGATGAAAAGCGTGCTGGAGCTGTGCCGCGAGCTCATGACCTCAGACGGTACTCTGTATCTGCACGTGGACTACCGTATGGCCGCCTATCTTCGGGTGCTGCTTGATGAGATATTCGGCAAAAAGAACTTTGTAAATGAGATAATATGGGCGTACAAGTCCGGCGGAAGGGCGAAAAAGCACTTTTCCCGCAAGCATGACAACATACTGGTCTACCGCAAGGGCAGGAGCAATTACTTCAACATTGAGGCCGTGGGAATACCCCACGGGCCGGAGCGCCGCAACCACATGAAGCGGCAAATAGACGATACCGGCAGGGTATGCTATTCCATACGCTCCGGCGGCAGGCTGTATAAGTACTATGAGGATTCGCTGATATACCCAAGCGACGTATGGACAGACATAGAGCATCTTCAGCAACGGGATCCGGAACGCACTGGCTACAGCACTCAGAAACCCGAGGCGCTGCTCAGACGTATAATACTGTCTTCATCAAAAGAAGGGGACATAGTCGCAGACCTTTTTTCGGGCAGCGGAACCACGGCGGCCGAAGCCCAGAAGCTGGGACGCAGATGGATAGCTGTGGATCCTTCTCCAGCAGCGCTTATGACCCTGCGAAAAAGGCTTCTTGACAACAACAGCGACGCCAGCCTTCTAAAGACAGCGACCGGCATGGATATAGAATATCTGCAAATGCCGGCTACCGGTAAAAAGCCGGACATAACCGTGCAAAGGACCCGCACGGGGTTTGCCGTCTCGCCGGATGACGGCAGCCTCGCCTACATTGCGGCGGGCAGGCTGGAGGAGGGCAGGTTTATAACCGAGGCTTATGATACGTCGCCGCTTCCGGGCAGGGGGCTGGCCATGGGCGGAGGCAGGCAGGCAATACTGGTATCCGACCTGTACGGCAATCTGTCGGTATGGGGGAGTTTGGATTAGATAATGGAATTAAGCAAAAACAGATATATAGGGGATATAGTATTAAAGAGAAAACCCGAAAGGGGTTCTTATTTGAACGATATACCCGCCGTGAAATACCTGATGGGGGCAGGGCATATAGAGCTTAACGCGCCTGTTACGTTTTTCATAGGTGAGAACGGCACGGGCAAATCGACGCTGCTCGAGGCCATAGCTGTGGCGGCGGGGTTCAACCCGGAGGGCGGCACCAAAAACTTTAGCTTTTCCACCCGGGATACCCATTCCGAGCTGTGCGGCTGCATATCGCTGGTCAGGTACGGATACCCGAAGGACGGCTTTTTCCTGCGGGCGGAGAGCTTTTATAACGTCGCATCAAATATAGATGAGCTGGACGAAGGGGGCGGGCTCGGCCCGCAGATTAAGGACAGCTACGGCGGAAAGTCGCTCCACGCCCAGTCTCACGGGGAGAGCTTTTTTTCGCTGGTGCAGAACCGCTTTGGCGGACACGGCCTGTATCTTCTCGATGAGCCGGAGGCCGCGTTGTCGCCAATGCGGCTTATGTCGCTGCTCACGCTCATCGACGGCCTTGTAAAGCGGGCCTCCCAGTTCATAATCTGCACCCATTCGCCGATACTTATGGCATACCCGGGGGCGGAGATATACCAACTGAGCAACGAAGGAATAGAGCGCGCCGATTACAAGAGCACTGAGCATTACATAGTGACAAAACAGTTTCTCGACGACCCGGAAAGAATGCTCAAGTATCTTTTGGAGGAATAAGGGGCGCGAAAACGGGCCGCCTGCGGGCGGCCTCATATCATCGATAGCTTTTCAGGCAAGCAAAAAGCCCGACTGCACATTGAGCGCAGCCGGGCTTATCGGTTTTTTAATTACTCAGCGACTTTTTCAGCATATACGCTGACTTCCCTGCGGCCGAGATGCTTGGTCTCAAAGCGCACGATACCGTCTGCCTTAGCATAAAGGGTATCGTCCTTGCCCAGACCTACATTTACACCGGGATGGAAGTGAGTGCCGCGCTGGCGAACCAGAATGTTGCCCGCGAGAACGAACTGACCATCAGCACGCTTGGGACCAAGACGCTTGGCCTCGGAATCACGGCCGTTCTTGGTGGAGCCGCCGCCCTTCTTATGAGCAAAGAGCTGCAGATTGATGTTCATCATCGTGTTACACCTTCCTTTCTGATATTTTGATGTAATCACCATAGGTAGCGGCAATGGACCTGAGGCCCAGTGCCATCGTTTCCAAAATGATCTGTGCTTTTTCGCAGTCCGCATTGGATATGTCCGCGGGAAGCATCAGATACATATTAGCCTCCGTGATTTGGAGCGCCGTCTGTATCCGCAATACTTCGTTTATGCCGAGGGCCGCCGTCTGCGTAAGCGCGGATACCGCGCTGCAAACTATGTCGCTGCCCTCGTCGGCATATCCGGTGTGCCCCGCGGCCTCAAAGCCAACGAGGCCGGAGCTGTCGCGAATAAGCGTTACGTGCGTCATGCTTTAGCCTATGGACTCGATCTTGACCTTGGTGTAAGGCTGACGATGTCCCTGCTTTTTGCGTATGTTCTTCTTGGGCTTATAGTGGAATACTATGACCTTCTTGCCCTTGACCTGATCGACAACGGTTGCCTTGGCGGTAACGCCCTCTACTACGGGCTTGCCTACTACGACCTCGTCGCCGCACAGCATCAATACTTCAAATGCGACCTCAGCGCCTACCTCGGCGTCCAGCTTTTCGACGAGGATCTCGTCGCCAGCTTCTACCTTGTACTGCTTGCCGCCGGTACGGATGATAGCGTACACGTCCTGTACCTCCTTCTCTAAATCTCGCCCATATTCGGCGGTGGATGAACTCCACGCTTATAAAGCCGATACGGAGCGGCTCACCGAACCATAATAACATGGCTGGAACGGCCTGTCAAGACGAAAAAACGCCTGTTTGCAAGATTATTTCTGCGTAAAGTCCAATTTCCTGCCGTCGCTTTGGAGGGTTATCTCGCCGCTGCGGGTAAGCAGTATATCCTTCACGCCCGCGTCCGCAAGCGCCTGTACCGTCTGCCCATCCTCGGGATTTTTTTCGGAGCTGGTTATTACGGCGCTCTGCGCCCCCACAAGGCTGAAAAATTCCGGCAGGATCTTTTCGTATCTTCCGTGGTGCGGCGCCTTGATAAAGTCGTATCCGCCGTCCTCCAGCTCGCCCTTTATATCCGCTATGCGCTCCTTTTCTATATCGCCGGTAAAGAGCAGGCGGTTGTCCCCGTGGAATATCTCCGTCACGAGGGAGGAATTGTTGCTGGGGTCGTTTTCGTATACCCTGTCCGCCGGGCGTATTACGAGCCTTGCGTTGCCGAGCTGCATTTCGGACTGCGCCGTTATGACGCTTACCTTGACGCCGCGCCTTTCCGCCGCCGCCATGCACAGCGCGGATTCGTCGCTTTCCTTCATGTATTCCGGCCGCAGCAGCTCCTTCACCTCAAAATCCTCGATGATCTGGGCAGCGCCGCCGACGTGATCCCGGTCGAAATGGGTTATCATCAGGTAGTCTATGCGCTCCACGCCCATATCCTCAAGGCGGCCCGCTACCCTTTTGCCGTCCTTGGCAGTCCCCGCGTCCATTAGCAGGGTCTTGCCGCTGCAGGTCATAAGGAAGGAATCCGCCTTCCCCACATCGAAAAACGTGACCGTGAGCGTATCCGGCTTATTTTTCATAGAGCAGCCGCAAAGCAGCGTTATGGCGGCTACTGCGGCGAATATGTATCGTTTCATTGGCACCTCCTACACTTCTTAATTGAATATACCATCACTTTTATCGGCCCACAACGGAAAAATTTTGAACATTTTTTGAATATGCCCATGCGCTGCTTTTCCTCATTATTCCACCTTTTTGTCGCGCATTTATTTCGCCCCTATCGGCAATGCTACCTTTAGCGGAAAACAAGGAGGGCAACGGATATGGCTGTGAATAAAGTGGAGATATGCGGGCTGGATACTTCCGAGCTTCCCATGATGACTTACGAGCGCAGCACCGAGCTGCTCAAGAAAATAAGCGAGGGCGACGAGGAGGCCCGCGACGCCTTCATAAAGGAGAACCTGCGCCTCGTGCTCAGCGTCATACAGCGCTTTTCCGGCCGCGGCGAGCAGATGGACGATCTCTTCCAGGTGGGCTGCATAGGGCTTATCAAGGCCATAAACAATTTCGATTTGAGCTTCAACGTGCGCTTTTCCACATACGCCGTCCCAATGATAATAGGCGAGGTGCGCCGCCATTTGCGGGACAACAACAGCCTTCGCGTAAGCCGCTCCATACGCGACACCGCCTATCACGCGCTTCAGATACGCGCCCGCCTCATGGATGAGTCCGGTCAGGAGCCGCACATAAGCGACATAGCGCGGGCTATGGACGCAAAGGAGGAGGACGTGGCCTTCGCCCTGGACGCCATTCAGGACCCAATATCGCTTTTTGAACCCATATACCACGACGACGGCGACGCCATATACGTAATGGATCAGCTAAAGGACGACAGGACCTCCGACGACGACTGGCTCACCCATGTAGCCATAGAACGTGGCATGGATAAGCTGTCTGAGCGGGAGCAAAGCATAATAAGGCTGCGCTTCTTTCAGGGGCGCACCCAGATGGAGGTGGCGGAGGAGATAGGCATAAGCCAGGCCCAGGTATCCCGGTTGGAAAAAAACGCGCTCCGGCATATGAAAAAATACGTATGACCCAAGGGCGGCGCAAAAAAGCTTAAAAAAATATAGGGGCGGGCATTTAATTCTCAAAAACAGCCTTCCGGAGGTAAAAATACCGTATTTTGGCGCATATATTTAACCACTGAATACAAAAAACGCCAAATTGGAGGTGCCTTTTTCCAAATGAAGATATTGGTTCTGACAAAGAGGACGCTGATAATAGCCGCCGTAGTTCTTATACTGCTCATTGCCGCCGTAATACTGCTTTTGAGCTTCGCCCCGAACGCCGCGGCTGCCAACAGCTTTCGCAGCGTGGAGGAATACGAGTTAGAGGTGCTGGCGGGCAAAAAGCGGGAGCTGCCCATTTACAGCGTTGAGAGGAGCGACAAAAAGATCGCGCTTACCATAGACGCGGCGTGGGAGGCCGACAAGACGGATTTCATACTGGACACGCTGGATAAATACGGCATTCACGCCACGTTTTTCCTCTGCGGCTTCTGGGCGGATAAATATCCGGAAAAGGTAAAGGATATCGCTGCGCGGGGCAACGAGGTTGGCAACCATTCCTCCACCCACCCCCACATGAACCGGCTTTCCGCGGCGGATATACGCAAGGAGCTGGAGAAGTACGACGACGCAGTTGAAAAGCTCCTCGGCTACCGCACGAAGGCATTCCGCTGCCCATACGGCGAATACAACGACAACGTCATAACCACCGTCCGCGATATGGGCTATGAGGTTTGGCAGTGGGATATCGATACCATCGACTGGAGGGAGGAGCGCAGCGCCCAGACCATATTGGATACGGTAATACCCAAGCTGCACCCCGGCTGCGTTATACTATGCCACAACAACGGGTATAAGATAAAAGAGTACCTTCCCACCCTTATAGAAACGGCGCAGGCGCAGGGCTATGAGTTCGTCACGGTGAGCGAGCTGCGGCTGGAGGGGGATACCATAATAGATGTGAACGGGACGCAAAAGGCGGTGTAATCGCCTAAGCATACAAATGCTCCCCTGATATCGTCAGGGGAGCATTGCTGTATGTTATTCTGTTAGGCGCCGCGCCAGCATAGCATTTGCGATTATGGAGCGAAGCTGTATGCGGGAGGATTCGCCCCCCGTAAGCCTGTCGAACTCGGCGTTGGCCGCCGGGTGGTATATGCCGCCCGCGGCTTCCGCCCGCTTGCCCGCCGCTATGCCTAAGCGTATCATAGAGGCGTCCTGTATGCGCTCGCCTGCGGGTATGCCGTTAAGTATGAGCAGCCTGCCGCGGACGCTTGGCAGTCCGCCGTCCAGCCTGCCCTGAAGGGGCACGTCGGCGCTGTTGAAGATATACCCGGTGCAGCGGCTGCTGTCCGCGCCTATTACCCGCACGCCGTTATCGGCAAGCCACCTTATGGTGGCTTCGATATCCAGCATGTCCTTCGGGGCGGTGGCGATAAGGCTCACGGGGATATCCCTGAGCGCCGGAAGGTCCGGGCAAAGCTCCTCGCCTTTTATATCGCATATACCGCCCATGCCGCAGGTGACGGCAAGGGGCACACCCAGCCTTTCGCATACCGCCATGGTTCCGGACGCGGTAAGCGCTCCGGAGCCGCCGCCGCTTAGAGCCTCCTCCAGCCCTTCGGAGTCTATCCTGCCGAAGCCCAGCTCGCGGCACCGCCTGCGGAACAGTATGTATTCTGCGGCGGAGCCTATGCGTATGCTGCCCTCGTCAACCCAGGTTATGCAGCTTAAACCGTCGGGCCAGGCGGAGAGTATCTCATCGTCCGCGATCGAGCGCAGGCCGTGGGTGAGCAGGCAGGTCTCGACTAAAAAGCTGTGCTTTACTTCCATCCTTCGAGATCGTTTACGTTATCCACGTTCACCAGGGTGAGGGGCAGATATACATAGCTGTCGAAGGTGTGGCCTTCGTTGAGCATGACAGCCATCTGAAGGGCAGCCTTGGTGTAGCGGGCGCTGGAGTAGGACATGGAGCCGGTCATGGTACCGGCCTTAATAGCCTCCCGTGCATCGTCGGTAAAGTCAACGCCGTATACCAACACGCCTTCCTTGCCCTCGGCGGCAAGAGCCTCAACGGCGGCAAGAGCCATGGTGTCGTTGCAGCAGAAAATGCCCTTAAGGTCGGGATGCTCGGTGATGAGCGCCTTGGTGGCGTCGTATGCCAGGGTAGCGTCCCAATCGCAGTTCTGTACGGCTACGAGGTTGAACTTCTCGTTGGCCTCGACGGTCTCCTTGAAGCCCTTGGTGCGGCCCTCGCTCTGGCCCGCGCCTGCAAGGCCGGCTATTACGGCTACCTCGCCGCCATCGGGCAGACGGGAGATCATATCGTTGGCGACGGTCTGGCCCTGCTCCGCAAAGTCAACGGTTATCTTGGCGTCCAGATGTCCGCCCGCTTCCTTGAGCGCGTCAACGTCAACGCCGGGGCCAAGGTTGATGACCTTTACGCCGTTCTGGTTGCACTTGACTATGCCGGGAATGAGGTTGGTGCCGTCTATGGGGGATACGATAATCACGTTGTAGTCCATATCCGCCATGGTCATAAGAACGTCAAGCTGGGAAGCCGTATCGCCCTCGGTGGTGCCGGTCTGCACGTCTATGGCTATGCCCATTTCCTTGCCCGCCGCCTCGTAGCAATCCTTCATGTTTGCCCAGAAAGCGTTGGTCAGGGATATTACGACTGCGCCTACCTTGATGTCGCCGAAGCTCTCGGGCATTGCGCCGAGCTGCTTCTCCATGGCGGCGTCAAAGTCGGCATAGAGCTGCTGTACTGTCGCGGAAAGCTCGCTTGCGGCCTCCTGGGGCGCTGCGGTCTCCTCTGCGGCCTCGGTCTCCTGGGGCGCTGCGGTTTCCTCAGCGGTGACGGTCTCCTGTGCGGCGGGGGCCGCGCAGCCTGCTATGCTCAGCGCCATTACGGCAGCGAGCATGATAGCAAGAAGTTTCTTCATGGTGTGTTCTTCCTCCGTTAATTGATGTATATATAAAGGAATTATCCCTTATATGCCCAAATCGTAATTATCCTATGCGGTTCCTGCGTTCCCGAAGCTCCGCCGTCACCACCGCTATAAGCAGCAGCGCGCCTGTCACGAACTGCTGGTAGTATGACGATACGCTCATCACCGTAAGGCCGTTGCGTATCAGCCCCAGCAGTATCACCGCGATGACCGTGCCGGGAAGGCTTCCCTTTCCGCCGTGCAGGGCGGTGCCGCCCATTATAACGGCGCATATAGCCTCCATCTCCATATTTAAGCCGGCGTTTGCCTCGGCGCTGTTCAGCCGGGCGGTGACTATCACACCCGCCACCGAGGAGAGCAGCCCCATGAGGGCAAAGGCGGACACCCTGTATTTCCATATCTTTACGCCGCTGCGCTTCAGCGCCTCGGGATTGCTGCCTAGGGACATGACATAGCTTCCCCAGCGCATAAAGTAAAAGATGGGTATGAGCGCGATGACGGCTATGAGCGCCATGGTCACGCCGGACTCCATGCCGAATATATCGCCGCAGCCGAAATCGCGGAAGGCCTGCGGCAGCTTGGTTATGGGTATGCCCTGTGTGGCTATCAGCGACAGCCCCCGGTACATATACGACGTTGCGAGGGTTATTATAAAGGCGTTTATGCGGGTAACATGCACGAGGACGCCGTTGAGCGCGCCCATGGAGGCGCCCATGAGCAGCGCCACGCCTATGCAAAGCCCCACCGGCAGCTCGGCCTTGAGCGCCTTCGCCATGCATATAGCGCTGAAGGAGAGCATGGATCCCACGGAAAGGTCTATGGCCCCGGAGGAGATTATGCACATCATTCCCACGGCGAGCAGCATGCGGTATGAGTTTGCCTCCAGTATATTCACGGCGTTTTTCACGGAGAAAAACGAATTTGTCCGCACCGAAAGGAACGCCGCCATTATGCCGCAGAAGCACAATAGGAGCAGCGGGGCTATGTTCCTGTCCACGAATCGCTTCAGATCCTTCATAGCGCTTCCTCCTCCCGGTGCAGTATGAAGCTCCTTAGCTCGTCCGGCGAGGTGCTTTGTGTGGCCGCTCCCGCCATTATACGGCCGGAGCGCATTACGTATATATAGTCCGCCAGGTCGAATACCTGATGGAGGTTGTGGCTGATTATAAGCTGGGTCATGCCGCGGTCACGGAGCTCCTTCAATAGCCCCATGGTGCGGTGGCTCTCCTGTATGCCCATTGCGGCGGTGGGCTCATCCAGCAGCAGCAGCCTGCCCGGCCTCCTGAGCGCGCGGGCTATGGCGACGCCCTGCCGCTGACCGCCGGAAAGGTTCCTGACCGGCTCGGATAAGTCCGGCACGTTTACCCTTATGTCGTTCAGCAGCCGTTCCGCCTCAAGGTGCATGGCTCTCCTGTCTAAAAACGGGCCGTGCATGAGCTCGTCCCCGAGGAATATGTTTTCCACGCTGTTTTTGCAGTTGTCCAGCGAGAGATCCTGATATACGGTGCGTATGCCAAGCTCCATCGCCCTCTGCACCGTAAGAAAGGGATGCTCCGCCCCGCATACGGTCATGCTGCCGCCGTCCGGTCGGAGGGTCCCGGAGAGTATTTTTATCAGCGTGGATTTGCCCGAGCCGTTGTCGCCCACTATAGCCGTTATGCTGCCCTCGCGAACCTCTGCGGATACCCCGTACAGCGCCCTTATATGGCGGAAATGCTTTGTTATATCCTTTACGGATAGTATGATATCTGACATTGCTGCTTCCCGTTTTTGCTTTGTTTGCAAATGTGGTGCATACTTATGCACACCATCGTCTATTGTATAGCTGCCGTTTCGTTATTGGAAATAGCAATTATAGATATCGGCTGCTTGTTATCTAAATTTATAATATCACCAAACGCGAAAAACCCCCTGCCGCAATTAGTGGGCAAGGGGGATAAAGCGCCGTTTTTTACGGAACGGATATTATTTGATCGTTATGGGGCAGCCGTACAGTATGTGCCTGCGCGAGCCCTCCTTCCAGCCATTTTTATCGTAGCTGGCTTCGGCGCGGCTACCGGCAGGCAGCTTTATGCCGTTGTACTCTGTAAGCTCGGACAGCCGCAGCACTGCCTGCATACTGCCTATGCCTGACCAGTCCTCAGGCACAAGGCCGATTTCAACGGTAAAGCTTATTTTGTGCGCGCTGTCCGTATCAAGATACCTGATACTGCTATAACCTTCGCCTTGATCTGCGCCGTCAATTATAAATACCGGATCCATCGCCCTTGCGGCGGCGGCGCATTGCTTATCCGTCCAGTCCTCGGGCAGGGTCACCGCAAAGGTAATGGCGGTTCCGTTGAGCTTTTGCTGCATTTTGGTTATTTCGAATATAGCGCCGTCTATGGAAAGCTCGTCGTTGCCGACCATGCAGCGATCTCCTGAAATGCTTTCCGGCCCTGAGAACACCAGCACATCGCCCTTCAGCGTTGCCGGCTCGGGCACGGGCATGGCAGCTTGTGCGGCGGTTCCCGCAGTTGCGTCAAAGGTAAGGCCTTCCATGCGAAGAGAGGCAAGGCAGGCACTTTTTGCCAGGTATTCGTCATCGCTTATATGCTCGGAGGCGTTTGCGGCGATACGGCGCACCGTTTTCATATCAGTAAAATAAAAGAATAGGGTAAGCTGCTGGTTCCCCTGCAAGCCGCCGCCCACCGGCAGCCGCACGGATATGTCCATGCTGTCGGATGCATAAGCCCTGCCTATGTTCGCAGGGTCGATCTCATCGACGAGAGGGCTCATAAGCAGATATTGCATATCGCCGCCGGAGACGGAGTATCCGACGTATGGCTTCACCAGCTCGTCGGGAGGCGCAAATGAAGTGTATTCGCCGGTTTCTGTGACGGTGTATTCGCTTGAACGCTTTATCAGGTCTCTTGCGTTTCCCTTTAACCTGCCTGTAATGTACACGTCCTCTCCGTCATACAGTATCTCGTCGAAGCTTACGCTGAGCCTTTCCGCCCAGGCTTTCCACTGTTCATCTGCGGCGTCTACTACAGTTACCTTTATATCCTTGTTCCGTACGCTTTCTATCGCCGTTTCCACGGCCTTTTGCGCGTTTGTTTCGGGGGTGCGCTCCGCGGCGGGTGTTTCGATGTACTGGCGGGAATTTACCGCCGGCTTGAGCCAGTTGAGCACCATTGCCCGGGCCTCCGGCACACAGGCAACCACCGACGCCATGACTACGAAGCAGGCGGCGGCTACCGCGAGGCCGCGCTTAAGGCCCGGCCTCTGACGGGAATTGACGGCTTTTCGGTATATGCGGTTCTTGTCTGCTATGTTGGCCTCTATGGCGCTGTAATAAATCTCTCTCTCTTTCATGCTTGCCACTCCTTTGCGAGTTTTTGCCGCACGGATGCCCGAAGGCGGTGTATGCGGCTCTTTACGGCGGATTCGCTGAGGTTCAGCTCGCGGGCGATGTCCGCAACCGCCATATCCAGATAATAATAAAGCACAAAGGCCTTATAGCTTTTTGCCGGGGCGGAGGCTATCTCCTTCCAAACCCTGTCGAGCATATCGGCGTTTATGGCGGAATCCTCCATATCTTCTAAAGAAAGCTCCGCCATACCGTCTGTAATGTGCCGCTCCCTTTCCGCCCTGATCATTTTAAAGCGGTAAAAGGCTGAAAGCTCCTTTTGCAGTATGCTCATAAGGTACGCCCGGGGATCCTCGATATCGCCGTGGCCCCGGCGGGTTATGCGGCTGAAGAACTTTGAATAGGCGTTTTGCAGTATATCCTCAATGTCAGCCGGGCGCCGGGTCTTTATAACGGCGTATCTCAGCATGTCTTCGTAGGTAGCCTCGTATACCCTGCGGAAATATTCCGTTTCAGATTGCATCTCTTCATCTCCTTAATTCAAAGGACTGTTGTCCGGACAACTATAATGACCGGGGCAAGGGCGGATCGGTTGCGCGCAAAATAAAAATTTCCCCGGAAATACGGGGAGGGGGCTTGCTAATCCTCCTGCCTGAGCTCTATGCTCTGCAAGCCGGAGAGCATTACCAGCTTACGCAAAAGCGGATGGTACATAAATGGGCACTTAAGTACCTTTAGAGCCAATTTCAGCCGGATTTTCAGCGTCATACGGCGGTAGGCTGACACGGGGTCCTCCTTTGACAGGGCACGTGACAGCATATCCGCGCTTTCCATGGCATAGCTTATGCCCTCGAGGGAACTGGGGCTTATGAGGCCCGCCGCCTCGCCTATGAGGAACGCGCCGTCCTTGCCCGTGCAAAAGTCAAAGAAGGAGCGTGGGCGCAGCACCACGCAGGCCTCTGTTTTTACGGGCTCCGAAAGCCTTATGCCGAGGGCGCGGAGCTTTTCCTTCTGCCGCTCAAATCTTTCCCGGCAGTTATCCTGGGGGAACGCACCGCCGAATATGAAATGCTCGTCCTTTGAGATAGACCACGAGCAGCAGTCCGTCGTCTCCGGGTCGAATATGCAGGAGTAAAAGGGCCTGCTGTTTTCCTCGGGGAACCACTGCTGTATGGCGGTGTAGCGGCGGAGCCGCTTTGCTTTAAAGAGCGAGCTTCGCACTATGGAGCTTGCACCGTCCGCGCCCACGACGTATTTGCAGGTAAAGCTATGCTTATGGTCTCCGTCGTGCCAGCTTACCTCAAAGCCGCCGTCAATTCGCTTTACCCCGTCACAAACGCCGGTGACGCGCCGTACAGATGGCCTTATCATGCCGAGCAGCCACATGTCGAGCTTGTGCCTGTCGAGGTTTATGTAGCAGCGCTGGTAGTGCCTGACGAGGCCGGAGGCGAGGTCGATGGTCTTTACGGAAAATATCTGAGGATCCACCAGTATGCTCTTGGGCAGCGTTATTTCGTATTTTGAGAGGGCCTTCTGCGCGTCCGGCGCCAGCAGGCCGCCGCAGGGCTTTTCAAAGCCGCCTCCGGCCCTCTTTTTGTCTATGAGTATTGCACTCATACCCTTTGGCAGCAGCCGCCCGAGGGTAGCTCCCGCGGGCCCGCCGCCTATTATGGCTATCTGATAATCAAATCCGCTTTGCAAGATCAAAAAATGCTCCAAGCTTATATTCTTCCGGAGCATTATATAATAAATCCTGCTTTTGCACAACCTTACCCATGGCCGCGCCAGCGTATGAGCCGCTTTTCCAAGAAGGCCACAGCGTAATACATGGCGGCGGCGAGGGCGCAGAGTATGACTATGCTGGCCATTACCAGGTCCAGCTTGAACACCTGGCTGCCGTATACTATCAAATATCCCAGTCCTGCCCGTGAAACCAGATATTCCCCGACTATGACGCCGACCCAGCTCATGCCCACGCTTATCTTAAGCGCGCTCATTATGGTCGGCACGGAGGCGGGAAGCACCACCATGGTGAGTATTTGCAGCTTGGTGGAGCCCAGTGTCCTCATCAGAAGCTGCTTTTCGCCGGTTATCTCATTAAAGCCCGCCAGCACCGTCATCACCGTCACCACTAAGGATACGAGAAGAGCCATAATGATTATGCTCTTCACCCCCGCGCCGAACCATACTATGAGTATGGGACCCAAGGCTATCTTTGGCAGCGCGTTGAGCACCACGAGGTATGGATCAAGTATTCTGGAGAGGCTTTTGCTCCACCATAGGAGTATGGCGATGAGCGTGCCCAATACCGTGCCCAGTATGAAGCCCACCACGGTTTCATAGAGGGTTATACCTATATGGCAAAAGAGCTCGCCGCCGCTGTAAAGCCGGGCTATGGTGCTTATCACCTGCGAAGGCGAGCTCATTATGAAGGCGTCTATCCAGCCCATACGTGCCGAAAGCTCCCACAGCGCAAGCGCCGCTATGAGTATGAAGTATCTAAAAAAGGTCACGCGCCTGTCGGCCCTTTTTACGGAGGACAGGAAGCGTTCATGCTCGGGGGAAGCCGCCGCAGCGTCCCGCTTATTGCTCGTCATGGTCTATCTCCTTCCATATCATATCGAAGTAATCCTTGAATTCGGGGCTGTTGCGCCGGGAAAGAGGCGTATCGCCAACCGTGAGTTCTATCCTGTGAACCGCCCTGAGTCTGGCAGGGCGGGAGGAAAACACAAGTATCCTGTCGCTCATGGATATGGCCTCCGCTATGTCGTGGGTGACGAGTATCGCCGTCTTGCCCTCCTTGCGGATTATGCCGTATATCTCGTCTGAAACGGTAAGGCGCGTCTGATAATCCAGCGCGGAGAAGGGCTCGTCGAGCAGCAGCAGCTCCGGGGAGCAGGCCAGTGTGCGTATCAGCGCGACCTTCTGCCGCATACCGCCGGAAAGCTGCCGGGGATAGCTCTTAGCAAAGTCCGAGAGGCCGTAGGTCTTCAGCAGACTGTTGGTAAATGCCCGCGTTTCTTCATTCAAAATACCTTTTACCTGAAGGCCTAACAGCACGTTGCCCTCTACCGTGCGCCAGTCCAGCAGGTGATCCCTTTGCAGCATATATCCGGGCCTGGACTTGCCGTAAAAGGTTATTTTGCCGCGGCTGGGCTGTATGAGCCCGTCTACCATGGAAAGTATGCTGGTTTTACCGCAGCCGGACGGGCCGACAATGGAGAGAAACTCGCCCCTTTCAACTGCGAAGGATATATCCTCGACTGCCGGCGTCTCGCCGTCCAGCTCGTGGTATGAAAGGCCCACGTGATCCGCTTCAAGCAATATTTCAGCCATACAAAGCCTCCGTTCAGTGTTTATATACCAATGTATTCCCTGTAAGCGCCGCCTGTGCGCGGTGTAACAAAAATATACTATGCACGTAATATGTAATAGGGAGGCGATGACATGCAAAGAAGGCCGTCCGTAGTATATATAAGAAGGAGATGCTGCAAGCGGCGGACTTTGAGATGCGGCTTGGTATTTCTGATAACGCTGATACTGCTGCTCTGCCTCGAGGTGAGCTTTTTCAGATGCCTATTTTGGGCGGGTATGATAACGCTCCTGTTCAGGCTGTTCGTCATAGGCGTATTCTTATAGCATAACAAAAAAACAGGCCGATGTAAGTCGGCCTGTTATATGTGCGTTGGCTGAAGATCAGACGCTGCGCTGAACCTTGCCGGAACGAAGGCAGCGAGTGCAAACGTTCATCTTGGTGACGGTACCATCAACTACCACGCTGACGCGCTGAATGTTGGGGGCCCAGGCATGGGGGGTCTTTCTGTTGGAATGGCTTACGCGATTGCCGGACATAACACCCTTGTTGCAAACTTCACAGAACTTACTCATGTATTTACACCTCCTTACCGACAGTAAGCATATACGCTAAAATCAAACATTGCTATTCTAACACAAGGCAAGGTGTTTGGCAAGGGTATTTTGCACGCGCAAAACAAATATTTTGCCGAAAAACCCCTGCGGGTATTCCAAAGCTGCACAGAATAGGGTATGCTTTAGTTGAGATATAGCTTTGATCGGAGGATACGATGAAGAGAGGTACGGGGATCATCATTATAATGGCTGTTTTTGCGCTGCTCCTTTGCGCGGGCTGCGGGGCGCGGGAGGATGAGGCGATAGACATAACGGTGACGGCGCATGAGGCGCAGCACGAAGCCGCCGTGGAAACGCCGAGTGCTGCGAAGCCGCATAAAAACCCCGCCCAGGCGGACGAGGTAAGGGGCTTGTGGGAAAGGATATACGGCTACTGGAACGGCGGTGACCAGCGCTATGCCGCGTTTACCGTGAGCAAAAAGGGCCTGCTGCAATTTGAATACGGCAAGTGGGATACCGTGGGCCGGGGGGCCGGATATGTGGAAAAAGCCCTTACGCCCATCGCATACGATACGGACGGGGAGATCGGCCTGCAGGTATACTGGCCCGCATACGAGAGCGAAGCTACGGGCAGGCTGGAGGAAATGACCGCTGTGGTGAAGCTCAGGGTAAAGGATATAGGCGATGAGGAGATAGACGTGCAGGTCGGGGATGAGGACTGGCTGCTGGGCGTATACGGCGGCATGACCTCGGAGGAAGCATACGAGGCAAACCAAAATTAAAGGCGGAGGAAAGCAGAAAGGCTGGTTGGATAAGATGATGAAAAGACGGCTATTTTTCGTGATTGTGTTTATGCTGCTGTTCCTTTCGGGCTGCATATTATCACATGAGGAGATACCGCCGGATTTGAGCTTCGCGCAAAGAATAACTATCTTATTATACGAACCGGATAACCCGGATGCAAACCAAGCAGGCTGGCTTGAATGTGAAGTTCAAGACGGACCTCAGGCAGCGGAACTAATTGATCTTATGACCAAAGAAACGAGCATAGAATCAGGCGATTGTGGATTTGGAGATTTACGATTTATTTTCGAGGGTGAAGAACGATACATTATGCTTTTCCCGGCTTTAGACGGCTGCTCAACTATTTATGTGCCTTACGAAATAAAGGATAGCATATACGATAGGATCAATACGTTTCAACGCGAGCATTATTATTCTATATCGCACAAAAGCAGGGAACGGTTGAAGGAGGTTTTGAGACAATGCTTTCCAGCAGCCTCGCAAAACTGGTTCTGGAACATATAAAAATGATGAAAGGGTCGAGAAGGCTTACCGAGCATTTCCGCCTTAGCACATAATCGCAGGCTCATTAAAAAAGCGGCCTTCGCCGCTTTTTCAATACAGCAGCGCCTCGCTGCCGCCCTTGTCCACTATGTACCGGCTTCCGTCCTTTACGCATACCGCCACCCCCTCCTTGAAGTCGCCTGCCTCGGAGTAGCGGTAGTCTATCTTAAGCTCGCCGTATGGGTCTATATAGCCCCATAGCCCATCGCCGTTCTTCACCGCTGCGTAGCCGCCGGAGAACGAGCGGGCGTCCGCATATTGCGGGGCTATCAGCGTGGCGCCGCCGGTATTTATAAAGCCCCACTGCCCGTCTATACGCACGGCCGCATACCCGCCGGAAAAGGGCTTTGCGGCAGAGTAGGTCTTTTTGAAGGCGCTCTTGCCGTATTTGTTCATGTAATAGCAGCCGCCGCTGTCGGTTATCAGGGCAAAGTCCTCTTTATAGCCCTCGCCCGTCGAGCCGGCGTTGAGGGTTATGAGCGCCTTGCCCACCTTGTCGATTATGTAGCTCTTGGAGGACAGGGAGACGAAGGCGAGGTCGTTTGAAAACACATTGGCAGAGGTCCATTTTTCGGATATGGCGATGTTGCCCATAACGTCGATGTAGCCGAAGCTGGAGGCCGTGCGGACGGCGGCCCGCCCGCAGCCGAAGGGGCCGGCCTCCCTGTAATTATAGTCTATCTTTACATTGCCGGAGGCGTCGATATACCCCCACTTGCCGTCCTTTTCGACCGCCGCCATGCCATCGGAAAAGTCGGATACGGACGACCATACCGGCTCGGCTATCCATGCGCCGGATCTGTCTATCAGGCCGTATAGACCGTCCCTTGCGGCGAAGGCCACGCTGCCGTCAAACTCGTTTGCGGCGGAAAAGGCGGGGAGTATGACTATCTCGCCCGATGCGTTCCTGTAGCCCCACAGGCCGTTTTCAAGGAAGGGTATAAGCCTGCCAGCCGTCGCGGTGGAGACTACGCGTGGGGTAGGGGTAGGCTTGGCGGCCTCTATCGCCGCCGCTTCCTCCTCCGCCATGCGGAGCTCCTCCTCCTTTAATACGTTTGCGCCGCCCGCGCCGTATGCAAAGGCGAATATCGCCGCGCTGAGAAGCAGCAGGAGGAGCGTATATCCATAAAGGGAAAGCATAGAGCGCTTTCCCCTTTTCCTTATATTATTATTGCCCGGTTGTCTTGCTCCCATAATATACCCGACGTCAGGACTGCACATCCTGGCTTTCCATTACTATATTTATGAACCTGTCTGCGGCTGCGGAAAGGGGCACGCCCTCCAGCGATATAAGTCCTATGCCTCTCGGTGGCATGGGCTCCGCAAGGTCTATCTTGAAAAGCTCGCCGCTGTTTATGGCGTCGCAGGCAAATTCATAGGTGACGCAGGCTATACCAAGGCCGATCTTTGCGAAATTCACCAGCAGGCTGTGGGCGCCTAACTCTATCTCCGGGTGCAGGGTCACGCTGCATACGGAGGCGAAGTCGTCAAGATATTTTCTGGAGTTGGAGGCCTGCTCGAGCAGCACCAAAGGCTCGCGGGCAAGCTCCGCCAAGGTGACCTTGCGGCCCTTTAGGTGTGAGAACCTGTCGGAGGCCACGAATACGTCGTGTACCTTGAGCACGTCGCGGACGCAGAGGGCATTGTCCACCACCGGCAGGTTGACCAAGGCTATATCCACCTTGCCCACCTTGAGGAGCTCCACGGTGTCGGGGGTGGTGCGGTTCGTGACCTGAAGCTGCACCTCAGGGTATTCTATATGGAATTTTTCAAGGTAGGGCAGCAGGAAGAACTGGCACAGCGTGTCGCTGGCGCCTATCATAAGCCCGCCCGACTGCAATGTACGCATTCGGTTGAGCTTGTCCTCCGCCGCGGATATGAGGCTTATGGCCTTATCGGCATAGCTGTAAAGCATACGGCCCTCGCTTGTGAGGGTTATGCCTCGGCTGGTGCGGGTAAAGAGGGTGCAGCCCAGCATGTATTCCAGCCTGTGCATGGACTGGCTGATGGCGGGCTGGCTCACGTAGAGCTCCCTTGCAGCATGGGAGAGGCTGCCGCAGCGGGCGACGGTACAGAATATGCTGTAAAGATCCAGATCGGCCGGCATTGTTGTTTGTTCCTCCTGGTAATATTGTATCCGCAAGGGCCAACGGAGAATTATTTATTCCCGTATTGTCTCTTTACGGTTAAAGTGCTAAGATAATTATTATAAGTATCCATTCTACCTATAATTTTTAATTATATAGTATTTCCTGCGACTTTGCAATTGAAATTATGGGCAGACTTCAAAAATCGGGCAGTTTTATTTGTGTCAGCGTCCTTAAGCGATGCAAAATGAACTGCAAGCGGCTATTTCACTTCAAGATGTGCGAATACGACCATAGCGCACCGACGTACCCCTTTGGGGCAGTCAAAACTCACTTTTATGATAAGAGGGCTGGATATGACAAGATACTGTTGGGAAGAGCTTTATTCGGAAATCGACGGCTGTAAAAAATGCAGGCTTTGCGAGCAGCGCACAAATATAGTGATAGGCGAGGGCGACCCAAAGGCCGCCATAATGTTCATAGGCGAGGGGCCGGGGCGGGACGAGGACCTTTCGGGCCGTCCCTTCGTCGGCAGGGCGGGGCAGCTACTGGATAAGATGATAAGCGCGATAGGCTTCAGGCGGGAGGAGGTATACATCGCCAACGTGGTCAAGTGCCGCCCGCCCAACAACCGCACCCCGGAGGAGAGCGAGGCAGATGCCTGCCTGCCATATTTGCGGGCGCAGTTCGCCCTTATACGGCCTAAGATAATCGTATGCCTCGGCGCTACCGCGGCGAGGTACATATACGACCCAAGCGTGAGGATAACTAAGGACCGGGGAGTGTGGAAGGAGAAAAAGGGAGTGTGGATATTGCCAACATACCACCCTGCCGCGCTGCTGAGGGACGAGTCCAAGAAGCGGGAGGCATGGGAGGATATGCGGAAGTTAAAGCAAAAATACGATGAGATAGCGCAGGATACTTGAATAATCCCAGCATAAGGTGCTATAATGAGGTGTCGATTTATTTAGGAGGAGAAACCTACTATGTCAGGACATTCCAAATGGGCAAATATCAAAAATAAAAAAGAAAAAGCAGATAACGCGCGCGGCAAGATCTTTACCAAGATAGGCCGAGAGATCGCCATAGCCGTAAAAGAGGGCGGCAGCGACCCCAACAACAACTCCAAGCTGAGGGACGTCATAGCCAAGGCGAAGGCTAACAATATGCCTAACGACAACATTTCCCGCTCCATAAAGAAGGCCGCGGGCGAAATGGGCAGCGTAAACTACGAGGAGATCACATACGAGGGATACGGCCCCGGCGGCACCGCCATAATAGTAGAGGTCGTTACCGACAACCGTAACCGCACCGCCTCGGAGATACGCCACATATTCGATAAGAGCGGCGGCAGCATGGGCGCATCCGGCTGCGTAAGCTGGATGTTCGACAAGAAGGGCCTTATCGTCGTGGAGCGCAGCGCCTCCATAGATGAGGACGAGCTTATGATGGAAGCTCTGGACGCCGGCGCCGAGGATTTCAACGCCTTGGACGACGTATACGAGATATACACCGCGCCCAACGACTTTTCCGCGGTGCGCGAGGCGCTGGAGGCAAAGGGCCTTACCTTCCTCTCCGCCGAGATAGGTATGTTCCCCCAGAACACCGTGGACGCCACCAAGGACGCGGAGCTGGTAGAGAAGATCGAGAAGATGCTGGAGCGCTTTGACGACGATGACGACGTTCAGGACGTATACCACAACGCCACCCTGCCCGAGGAAGAGGAAGAGGAATAATATAAGGCCGTCAGAACGGCCTCAGGCATAGACGCATACGCAAAAAGCAAGCGTCCTGTATGCTGCAATATGCAGCATACAGGACGCTTTATAATTATCGGTTATTCCTCAACGCCGGCCTTGGCCTCGGAGCGCTCCCTTTCCCGCTGGGCGCGCCGCCGGGCAAGGCGTTCCCTGCGCTGCTTTTCCTCGCTGGAGTGCTTCACTATCACCGCTATGAGGGCGATGAGAAGCAGGGCTGCCGCGCCGCATGCACCATAGAACATTATGGGGCTTATGCCGGAGCTGCCGCCCTCCGGCTGCTCCGCGGGCTCGTCAATGCCGGGGGTGGGCGCGGCCTCCGCGGGCAGCTCCGGGCTCACCGGCCTTGCGGGCATTACGGCGTAGCGCTGTATGGACTTGTCAGCCTCGCTGTATACGTAATAGCCCACCTCGCCGTCGGGGTTGCGGCCGTATATCAGGTACACGGTGCCCTGGGCGTCCTGTCCAGCCCATGCCTTTACCTGCTTGTCGTCAATGGTTATGGTGGTCTCGGTAAAGCCCTCCGGCAGCGGCACGGAGCCGTCCGGCTCCAGCATGATGTAGGAGCGGGAGGTGGAGCTCACCGTCTGATACCTGTAAAGGGAGCCCTTGGCGGCATCGTATATGTAGTAGCCGCCATTTTCGCCCGAGGCGTTGGAGAGGTAGAGGAGGGTGGGCGCGTCGGAATCCTGCACGGATACGGCGGGAACGGTTTGCCCCTTGTAGTCCACTGTCGTCTCTGAATACTTGGAGGGTATGGTCACGTTTTCGAGGTTGGTCCAGATGTACATCTGCTGTCCCTTATCGTCGGTTATGCCCTCTGCGGGTATGCCCTCGGTGGCGTAATCGGGCGCGGCGGCCTGGACCGTCTCAGGCGCGGCGGCTATGGATACCGTAACGGAGGCCGTGGCTGCGCCCTGATCCTCGCCGCTGTAATTGAGGGCCTTGGTTATGTTGAAATCCACCTTGGCCTCGCCCGCGCCGGCAGCCGTAAAGGTTATGCGGGCGGAAAGGGAGGATGCGCCGTCCTTCTCGGCGGAGACCAGAGCTATGCGCCCGTCTGAAGCGCCGCCGTCCCCCTCTGTAAAGGTGAGGAGGGAAGGGTCGTATGTAAATTCGCCCTCGGCAGCGGAGAGCTTTTTCCCAGATAGGGTGATCGTCACCACGACGGCGTCCCCGGCGGTGACGGAGGACTTGTCCGCCTCGGCGGCAAGCTCCGGTGCGGCGAAGGCCACGGCGGGGATAGCCGCTAAAAGCAGAACGGCGGCGAGGGACAGGATACGCTTATATGTGCTGGAAGTCTTCATTTTTTAATCCTCCTGAGTTATCTTTGCATCGTCGGATACGTACTGTATCAGCCGTATCATATCCATTATATCCACCGTTTCATCGTGGTTTACGTCCGCTGCTATGAGGTAAGGGCCGCCAAGTATGGAGGACCTTATCAGGTGCTTTTGCAGGGCGGCTATGTCGCCCTTGTCTATTTTGCCGTTGCCATCCACATCGCCGTATATCACTATGGGCAGGTCGAATATGGCGAGGCCGTTGTCATAGGTATTGCGGACGGAATCGCCGGTGCACAGCGTACCTTCCTTCTTTGCGCCCTTCTTGTCGATTATGGAGAGTGCGCCGTCGGACTGCAGCTTGCCCAGCAGCTTTTCTGTGGTCGTGCCGGGCTTTATGCCGCTTATGCCGCAGGACTGGAAGGTGCAGCCCTCGGCCTTTATCCTGGGGGCGGTTTCAAAGGTTCCCACTGTGTAAAGCGCCGTGTCCCTATAATAGAAGGCCAGTATGTCCTCGTATTTCTGCCCGGCGCGGGCGCGCTCCTGCGCGCTGCGCTGGGAAAGGCCAACCCCGTGGCCGTATCGGCGCTGGGTGAGGAACCACCCTGAGTATTGGTTTTCTGCGGTATGGTATTCGCCGCGCTCCGCGCCGTACATGCGGAGGTTGCGCTTTTTTGCGCCTATCTGTCCCAACGTGTTCTCATAGCTGCCGAAGCTGAGCTTTTCAAAGGGCAGCGTGAAGGTTATCTGCCCCGCCTGCTCCGGGCTGCCTGCGGGCGCTACCATCAGGGTAAGCTCAACGTTGGTGTAGCAGCGCTGCTCCGGGTCGTTTTCGGCGCTGGGGTCCTTTGCAAGCACCTTTACCGTGGAGAGAAGCTCGACCTCCTTACCGGCGGCGGCATAGGCGGCCTTTTTTATAGCCGTGAGGACAGAGCTGTCCATTAGCTTTTCCGTCGTCTCGTCGTATGCATCGGGAATAAAGGACTTCTCCTCAAGGCTGGACTTGTTGAGCAGGTCATACACGTCGTCGGCGTGGGTGTAGTAGGGGAGGTCGTTTTCCCATACATTGCCGGTGCGCTCGGTCTGCCCGCCGTTGGAGGCGGAGTAGAAGGCCTCGATTATGTCGCCGTCATATACCAGCACCTGGCCCTTGGTGGCATCAACCGCCGCTATGGCGCGGGCGTTCTTGCTGGCGTAGCCACGGTATACCTGATCCTTTGAGGTGTCCACAAGGTCGTACGAGCGGCTCGCGGCGTACCTTGAACAGCGGGCGACGGCATAGCCGCGGGCGCACACCGCCTGTGACTTAAGGGCCTCCACCGGGAAGGAGTTGCTCATTTCGTGGGGTACCACGCCGTAAAGGTACTGCTCGAGGGGCAGCGTGTTTATGGCGCGTATGCTGCCCTCGTACACGTCAAAGGTCATGTTGCCGAGGTAGGTGCAGGTGCCGTATTCCGCGTTCTTGAGCCTGATATAGTCGGTGGTCTTGCCGTAGTTCTTTGAAAGCAGCGTAAGGGAGGGGCCGGTGTAGGTCTTGTCCCCCAGCTTTATGGATACCCGGCTGCCCACCGCCTCGACGGTGAGCTCGTCGGTCCCCACTCCCTTGTCGGCTTCCTTCAGCGTGTATTCGCCTACCGGGGTGAAGGTAAACGACCTTGCGCTGCCTATGGATAGCTTTACCCGCACGTCGCTGTGGAACACCGCGGCGAAGGCGGGAAGCATGACCATGACGAGCGTAAGCGCCATGGCAAAGGCGATGGCCTTTGTGATTTTTTGCATAAACAATGCCTCCTGTAAAAGATCCTTCTGAATGATATCGATACATCAGGAAAGGCCGGCCCCAAAAAGCTGAACGGCGTATGTGGAGCCGTCGGCGGAATATATGCCTATGCACATATCCGTAAAGCCTTCCCTGAGAATGTTTTCCCTGTGGCTGGGAGAGTCCATCCAAGCGTCAAATATCAGCTTTGACGTAAGGTTTGTCACCCCGCTGCACATGAATATGTTTTCGCCGAATGCGCTAAAGCTGATGCCGCTTTCGGTGACAGCCGTAGAGCAGTTGGAGCCGTCGGGCCGGGTGTGATCGAAAAGGGTTACGATCTCGCGGGCGCGTACGTCCGCGGCTTTTTGCAGCTTGCCCGAATATTTGAGCGAATTAAGCCCAGTCTGCTTCCTGTATTGGTTGACCAGCTCGAGTATGCCGGAGTTGTAGTCGCCGTCGGCGGCCTTTAAGATAACCGCGGGCTCCGCCGTCGGGGAGGCAGAGGGCCTTGCCGTAGGTGTGGGCGATGCGGCTTGCTTTGGCGCCGCGGTGGGCGGCGCTGCCGGCTGCGGCGCGAGGGCGGCCTCCGGCGCCTCCGATGGGTTCAGGGTCGGGGAAGCGGTGGGCGAGGGGGCCGCGGGCCTTGGCGTGACCGCCGCCTCATAGCCTCCGCCCTCAGGCACTATGACCTGTATGTATGAATCCGTCTCAGCCCTTGCACACCCCGCCATGAGCAGGGCAGGTATGAGCAGGATGGCAATTAAGCGGTACATGAATTATCCTTTCGACAGCGCGAGCGCATTACATACAATTATCTATTATATTCTATACCATAAGCGGGCCTGTGGATATTAAAATTATTGTGAATAATGGCGGGAGAGGGGGAGAGGCGCAGAGAGGATCTTTGCAATATACTGCCTTTGTTGAAGCTTGCCCCGTTCAAGCTCGCGCAGCTACGTTTCGGCGGCAGAAAAAACAAACAATTCTCTTGACATTATCAAATATGAGAATATAATATAATAAAATAATAATTCGAGGAGTGATAGCGCTGCATGGAGCTGGCGGAAATTGTAATGAACCCGGTTCGACAAAGGATATTCCAGTATTTTTTGCTTCACGAAACCGGCACGGTAAAGGAGGTAAAAGGCGCGTTGCCAGATGTTCCGAGCGCAAGCCTGTATCGCCATATTAAAATCCTTGCGGATAGCTCTATACTTATGGTGGTGGGCGAAAACCGGATCCGCGGCACGGTGGAAAGCGTTTATCAACTTAATAAGGGCGCAATGGAAACCGAGGATAAAGACGGAAATGCCGTGCAGATGGCGCTGCTCAGTATCTGCACCTCGTTTGCAAGATACTTTTCCACAGGCAATGCCGACCCGCGAAAGGATATGCTGCTGTTTACGAACTGTACGCTGGTGCTGACAAACGAGGAATTCTCGGAGTATCTTTCGGAGATCGATCAGGTTACGGTAAAGTACATGAAGCAGAAGGCCTCCGAAGGCAGCAAAACGCGGCGGATAACCCTCATCTCCGCACCGACGAATGAGTAGGCGAGGCTTATGGACATGAAAGACAAAGCCAGCCTTACCGCCCTGATGAGCTCCTTTGGGCGGGCGTTTCACGCAGAGAATGAGGAGCATCCGGTCTTTGCAGATTTACTTGCAAAGGAGCTGATGACGGCAGAAGAATATGCAGCCGTACAGGGCTATATCCTCGGCGCTGGGCTGGACGATTTCGCTTTTCGGGAGCCGGAGGACATTCAAAGGGATATTATCGACAAGGCCGGGGCGGATATGAAAGCCTTCGAGCACGTCAATTACTGCCTTGCGGTCAGGAAGGATTAAGGCTTATGGACAGCTATGAAGCGCAAATGAACATAAACAGGGAAAATGATATTTTGGAAACCGCATTGTCCGTGGCCGAGAAGGGGTATCCGGAGGCATACCGGTTTTTGCGGAAGGCCTATGAAGATGATCCGCGCAGCTTCGGCCCCCAAACCTTCTACTTCCTTTCCTGTCTGGCCGGCGGAGCCGATATGCCGGAGGCGGCCTTGGAGTGGCTGCGAAGGGCGATACGGGATAACAACTGGTGGTATCGCCCGGAGGTCTTGGAGGATGACGACCTTGCGGCGCTGAAAGGCGACGCTGCGTTTCTCGCGCTGAAAGCAATATCGAATGGCCGCTATGCAGATGCAGTTTCCAAGGCAAAAGCATGGTTCTCATGGGAGAAGAAAGAGGCTGACAACCTGTTCCTGGCTATTCACGGGAACACACAGAATGGTCAGATCGCGCAGTCGGACTGGGAACCTATCGTTGGAAGAAACAGCTATTGGCAGATGGAAACAGTACAAAGCGCCGAGCCGGACGGGTACGGAACCTATCGGTGGAGCTATGACATGGCCTCCTATTTGCCGGTAGCAAATTCCATGGAAAGGGTGCGGGGCGAAGGCTATCACAAAATTGCCTGCGGCGGCTTTTCTGCCGGATGCGATATGCTTTTGCGCGCGGCAGCATTTTCGCCTGCGTGCTGCGATCTGCTGATTCTGCAAAGCCCCTGGCTCCCGGTATTGCAGGATCATGCAGAAGATATAGCTCGCGCCGTTTCGCAAAAGAATATTGCGCTTCGGATATTCTGCGGCTCAGAGGACGAGGACTGCCTGCCCATGGCAAGGCAGCTATATGCCGCGACCAAACAAGCAGGCTGCAATGTGACGCTAACCGTTCAGGAAAATACCCGGCACCAGTTCCCGGCCGAGCCGTACAAATTAGAGGAGGTTGACGATCTGTGAACTACATACGTATCACCAAAGAGAATATCGGAAAGGAGCATATATGCTGCGCAATGTCCGGCAAGCAGAGCCTTGCTAAGAAGGAATGGCTCAAGCAGCGCTTTGACGAGGGGCTTGTCTTTTACCGCAGCACGGAGCGGGGCAAGTGCTTTATCGAGTACATTCCGGCGGAAAACGCATGGGCGCCTATTGAGGCGGACGGCTGGCTCTACATCAACTGCCTGTGGGTTTCCGGCTCAATGAAGGGACACGGGTATTCCTCAGAGCTGCTTTCCGAGTGCATACGGGACGCCGAGGCGCAGGGCAGGAAGGGAGTTTGCATCCTCTGCGCCGAGGGGCGGAAGCGGGAATTTTTAGCCGATCCGAAATTCCTGTCCCATAAAGGCTTTAAGGTTGCGGACATATCCGACTGCGGGATCAACCTCATGTACCTGCCCCTTGCAGGGAGCGCGGAGCCGCCGAGCTTCAAGGACTGCGCCAGGCACCCCAAGGTAGACGAGGGCGGCTTTGTCCTCTACTACACCGACCAGTGCCCCTACACTTCTTACTGGGTGCCGAGGGTACAGGAGATTGCCGAGGAGCACGGCATCCCGTTCAAGGCAATCCATATCACAGACAAAGGATCCGCGCAGAATGTACCCGCGCCGGTCACCACCTGCGCCCTGTTCCGGGACGGCAGGTTCCTGACACAGGCGATCCAGTCGGATAAAAAGTTTATGGCGCTGGCGGGTATTGGGGACTGAGCCGCCGGGCCTCGGAACATGAATTTATGGGGGAAACAGAATGAAAAACAGCGCATTGGCCGTGATGAAAGCAAAGGCTGCTCTGTCATGGAGCTTTCCGAGGCCGTGCGGGCGTAAAAGCCCCGACGCACAGAAGATGACCAAGTATAAAAAATTATAGACAAAAGGAGTATTTTTTTGAAGCTTACCACTTTATTACCAGAGCGTGTGGCCTGACCGGGAGGTCTGGCAAATCCGACACACGCCATTCCTCCCAAAGAACAGACCGCATATCTTCAGAAGGACTTACAATGAACCGCGAAAACAAACGCAAAACCTTTGAAAAGGGTTACTATATGAAGCCTCTTTGCGAGCCGCCGTTCCCGTTGGAGCGCATTGAGGAAATGACCGCGCTCATGGGCGGCGATGGACGGATGAGATGACAGCATAAAGCATAATAAATCAAAAGCCCGAAAACATTGCGTTTTCGGGCTTTTCTGGCTCCCCCTGTTGGACTCGAACCAACGACACTGCGGTTAACAGCCGCATGCTCTACCGACTGAGCTAAGGAGGAACGGAACGAGTGTTATTATAAGGCATCAAAACATAAAAAGCAACCCCTTTTTCAAAAAAAGTTCGATTGAAATATTTTGCCCCCGCGGGCGATTGCCGGAAGGTGGCGCATGGGCTATAATATTCCGATGTAAGCCAAAAAATAAACGACCGGGAAGAGGACTGCCGTGCGGAAGCTGTGTGAGAAAATTACAGAGGAGCTTGCGGGCCTGAGCGTGGAAAGCGGGCTCAAGCGCTGCTTTTTCATGTCCGATGGCCATATATCGCGCTTAAAGCGCAGGCCGGAGGGCATAACCTTAAACGGCAAAAAGGCTTATACGACGGCTATTTTATCGGCGGGCGACGTGCTTTGCGCCGAGATATGCGACGGGGAGGCGGTGCGGCCCGCGCCAATGTATATGCCGCTGAGCGTGCTTTATGAGGACGAGGATATAGTAATAATAGACAAGCCCGCAGGCGTTGCGGTGCATAGCTCCACCCGCGACCCAGAGGAGCTTACGCTGGAAAATGCTTTTTCCGCGCGCTTAAGGGAGGGCGAAAACTTTCACCCGGTAAGCAGGCTGGACAGGGGCACGACGGGAATAATGACGATAGCCAAGAACGGCTACATGCACCACAGGCTCAAGCTTATAATGCACACGGACGGGTTCAGGCGGGAATACGCAGGCATATCCGTAGGGCATGTTGAGCCGGAAAGCGGCAGGATAGAGCTGCCCATAGGCTTTGAGGAGGGCTCGCGATACAAGCGTGCCATACAGCCCTCGGGATCGCCCGCGCTTACCGAGTACAGGACGCTCCGGCATAGCAACGGCCTTACGCTGCTGCGGCTGATACCGCATACAGGGCGCACCCACCAGCTCAGGCTGCACATGTCCGCCATAGGCTATCCGCTGGCGGGAGACTGGCTATACGGCAGGGAGGAGCGGGAGCTGATAGCGCGCCCGGCGCTGCATTCCTGCGAGCTGTGGCTCACCCACCCGCTGTCCGGGGAAAAGCTGCATATCGTATCCCCGCCGCCGGAGGATATGCTGCGGCTGATAAAGTGATTTATGAAACATAAAAAGCGGAGACGGCTTGGCCGCCTCCACGATTTTTTTATTCGCCTATTTTCTTGATTATGGCTACCTTATCCTTTACGGATATCTCGTATCGCGCCGAGGCCTCCCATTCCGGCGCGCCGCCGATATACGAGGTGCTGCCGGGGAACGTGACGGCATGGCTCTCCGCAGGGGAAAGGCCAAGGCTTATCCAGCACTCGAAATACGCATCAGGCGGGTAGGTAAAGGCGACGTCGCCCACGTCCGTCAGGTAGTATTCGCACTCGTCGTTAAGCTCCACCGAGGCGGGGGCGGAAAGCTCGATGCGTTGGAATATGGAGACGGGGCCGGCCTCGCCCTGCGGCCCCTGTGGGCCTGTATCCCCCTTAGGCCCACGGGGCCCTGTATCCCCCTTAGGCCCATGGGGCACTGCGGGTATGCCCAGCTCCAACACCTTGGCCCCATCGGTCTCGGTTATGGCGGCGGTGGGGTCGTCGCCGCTTTGCAGCATGGAGACCGTCGCCCGGAGCCTCGAGAGCTTGCCGTAAAGCGCCTCGCGGCTGCTTTCCGCCGCCTGCCTGCCCTCCTCGGCTGCCTCGGCGCCCTCCATAAGCCCGTTCAGCGACTCTGCGAGGGAGGCAAGCTCCTCCTGCATGGCCTTGAGCAGAGGGTATTCGGCAGCGGCCTGCACGGTGGCGCCGTTTACTATTGCCTCCCGGCAGATGAAGTTGAAGCGGGCTGTGGTGACGAGGGTGGAGAGGGAAGCGTCGGAGTATACCTGAAGCTCGCACTCCACCACGCCGGGCGAAAAGGAGGCGGGAAAAAGGTCGATCTCCACCTTGGAGGCGTCGCCGGACGAGACCGTAACGCCGCCCTCTTGCGCCCCGCTGTCCTGCAGCGAGGTGGAGCCGTCCGGGCGGGAAAATGCGGCGATTATCCTGCAGCCCGTAAGGTCTACCGGATCGTCGCCGTCCATTAGGGTAATGCTTATCCTGTTGCCGTTGTCCCCGTTCACCACGGTAAAATCCCTGTGCGATGTGGGCCTTTTGATATCGAGATCAACGTCGAACACCTTGTTTACTGACATATTGAAACCTCCTGCTTTGAATTTATAAGCCCTTCGCGGAGCGATAGCGAAGGAAATATAACGAACAAACGTTTGTAAATTAAAGCTTAGTGCAAGACGCGGGCCCAATCAATACGAAAAACGGCTATGGATACCTATAAGGGTACTGCGCCGAAGAAGGTCGCACAAACCGCGCACTTTTTTAGCCTTTTATCAGCCGCCGGAGCGCGGCGGAGGAATAGCACCTTGCAATGCGCCGGCATTTGATGGATAATAAAAAATAAGAAAATAAAGGAGCTTGCCCCATGAGCATCGCAGACAGGATATTCATAGAAAATTGCAGGGATATAATATCAAACGGCGTGTGGGATACAGACAGGCCGGTGCGCCCGAGGTGGGAGGACGGTTCCCCCGCGCACACAGTAAAGCTCTTCGGCGTGGTGAACCGCTATGACCTGTCGCAGGAGTTTCCCATTATGACGCTGCGCAGGACAGGCTTCAGGAACGCCATAGACGAGCTTTTATGGATATGGCAGAAGAAGTCAAACAACATACATGACCTGAACAGCCATATATGGGACGCATGGGCGGACGAAAGCGGCAGCATAGGCAAGGCATACGGCTATCAGCTTGGGATAAAGCACCGCTATGCCGAGGGCGAGATGGATCAGGTGGACAGGATACTTTACGACCTGAAGCACAGCCCCGGCTCCCGAAGGATAATATCCAACATATACAACCACTCGGACCTTTCCGAAATGCGGCTCTATCCCTGCGCTTACAGCATGACCTTCAACGTGTCCGGCAATAGGCTGAACGCCATACTGAATCAGCGCTCTCAGGATATGCTGGTGGCAAACAACTGGAACGTGTGCCAGTATGCGGTATTGGT
This sequence comes from uncultured Clostridia bacterium, assembly GCA_934633985.1. GTDB lineage: Bacteria > Bacillota > Clostridia > Christensenellales > CAG-138 > SFEL01. The sequence continues at coordinate 49,774 of CAKTYU010000008.1, read as the reverse complement.
TCACATGATGGCCCAGGTGAGCGGCCTTGAGGCGGGGACGCTAATGCACGTGATAGCGGACGCGCACATTTACGACAGGCACCTGCCGCTGGTGGAGGAGCTTATCTCCCGCCGGCCCCTGGAGGCGCCGAGGCTCGTCATGGATAAGAGCATCAACGACTTCTATAAGTTCACCGTGGACAGCTTCTCCCTTGAGGGGTACGAGCCCCACGGCGGCGTGGGCAGGATACCCGTTGCGGTGTAGCCTATGGATATTATAGTATGCGTCGATAAAAGCAACGGGATAGGAAGGGACGGCGGGCTGCTCTTTCGCATACCGGAGGATATGGCGTATTTCAGGCGCATGACCCTAAGCAATACCGTAATAATGGGCCGGAAAACGCTGGAGTCGCTGCCGGGGGGCAGGCCACTGGAGAACCGCCGCAACATAGTGTTTACCCGCAAAAAGGACAGCGTGCCGATGGGGGTCTGTGCCGTGAGCAGCATAGACGAGCTGAAGCGGGCGATAGGCGGGGAATGGGCCTTCGTGATAGGCGGCGAGAGCATCTACGGGATGCTGCTGGATCACTGCGAAAGGGCGTATGTGACAGAGGTGGAGGCGTGGGGCTGCGCCGACTGCTTCTTTCCGGATATACAAAATATACCGGCTTGGAGCTTGGAGGAGCGGGGCGAGCAAAGGGAGCATGGCGGACTCAAGTACCGCTTCAACGTTTACAAAAACAGCTCAGTCAAGGCGCTTTAAAATAAAAACGACCCCCCTTGGGCAGTATAAGCCGGAGAGGGGTGTTTTTTATGATAAGGTCTATAATATATCGAAGCGATTACGGAAGCACCCGGCGATATGCGGAGCTTTTATCCAAGGCCGTGGGCGTGCCCGCGCTGCCGCTGCAGGGTGCAGCTGCCCCCGACGGTGAGAGCTTTTATATGGGCTGCGTTATGGATGGGCGCATAAGGGGATACCGCTGCGCGGCGGCAAGGCTCCGCATAGCTGGGGTGTGCGCCGTGGGGCTGGAGGAGGCGGGGGAGGATACCGCATTTAAAATTAGAAGGAACACCGGCGTCAACGACAGCCGCATAAGGGTATTCTACGCCCGCGGCGCCTTTGATAAGGATAAGCTGAGTCCCATACACAGGCTGATGCTAAAGGGGGCGATGGACGGCGCTGCGGCGAGCGCAGGAGCCGCCGCCATGCTTGAGCTTATGCAGAAGGGCTGCGACTTTGTATCCGAAGAAAACATACGTCCGGCGGCGGAGTGGATAATATGGCGGGACAGGGCAGAGAGGCAAAAACAAATGGGTATGCCTTAGCCGCACATGGCAAAGCATATAATGCCGGCTATGCAGGCGATATTGAGCAACAGCAGCAGCGGCATGCCTATCACGAAGGAGTCATGCCTGGTCTTGTGGCGGAAGGCCATCATGCCGAGCATGCCCCCAAGCGCGCCGCCCAGCGCCGCAAGAAGAAAAAGCGTCCGCTCGGGTATGCGCCACTTTCTTGCGCGGGCCTTTAGCTTGTCTATGCCCATAGCCATGAAGCATGCGAAGGACATTATGGAGCACCATATTATAATTATGCTTATGCCGCTAAGGGGCGTCCTCATGGCCTTTTGCCCTCCTTGAAAAGCTCTACCCCGATGGGCCGGTCGTTCCATGGGGGCAGCTTGAGCCTGTCCCACATGCCGTACTTATGGGTGTCAGATATGGCGGTCATTATGCGCTCGTCCGCATCCGGCATCAGCTTGGTAAGATAGCGTATTATCTCCTTCATCTCCTCCCGCTTGGTGTGCCCGGCCACGGGGCAGTTGGGCTTGCGGATGGGCATATCCAGCCGCTTTGCCACGGAAAGGGCGTACTTTTCCGGCAGGAATATCAGCGGGCGTATCACAGACACCTGCTGCCTGTCCAGATATGTCACGGGGCCGAAGGTGTTAAGGCGGCTCTCATAGAGCAGGCTCATAAAGAAGGTCTCTATCACGTCGTCGCGGTTGTGGCCCAGGGCCACGACGTTGCAGCCGTGGGCGTGGGCGTAGTCGTTAAGCGCGCCGCGGCGGAACTTGGCGCACAGGGCACAGGGGTGGGACTCTTTGCGTATGTTAAATACGACGTCGCCTATGTCCGTCTTGAGTATCTCAAAGGGCACGCCTATGGATTCGGCAAAGTCCGCAACGGGCTGATAGTCCTGATCAGATATGCCGAGATCCAGCATCACGCCTATAAGTTCAAAGGGAGTGTGGCAGAAATTCCGATATAGCTTGAGGCCGTAGAGCAGCAGCAGGCTGTCCTTGCCGCCGGATACGCCGACGCATACCTTGTCGCCGGGGTGTATCATGCGGTACCTTTCGTCGGCGCGCCTTATACAGCCGAGAACACGCTTCATAAATAAAAATACCTTTCAAATAACGATATACGAAACATTATAACCCAAAAGAGACTATTGACGCAACGCAATAGTTTGTGCTAATATATACCGCGAAAACCGAATATGCCTTATCAAGAGTGGTTGAGGGAACGGCCCTGTGAAACCCGGCAACCTGCCCGCAGCGGCAAGGTGCCAATTCCGTCGGCGATACGCCGGAAGATGAGCTAACGAAAAGTGAACCTCATCTGCGTATGAGGTTTTAATTTTTTATTCGGAGGAATTTTGAATCAATGAAGCGGCTTTTTACATCTGAATCGGTTACAGAGGGACATCCCGATAAGGTATGCGACAGCATATCCGACGCGGTGCTGGACGCATATCTTGAGCAGGATCCTCATTCACGCGTGGCCTGCGAGTGCGCCGCCACCACCGGCACCGTAATGGTGATGGGTGAGATAACCTCAAAGGGCAGCGTGGATGTTAAGGACATAATACGCCGCACCATAGACGGCATAGGCTACAACAAGCCGGAATACGGCTTTGACTGCAACGAGCTTGAGCTGATAGTAAAGCTGGATGCACAGTCTCCCGATATAGCCATGGGAGTGGACAAGTCCCTCGAGGCCAAGGACGGGGACGGCGACAGGCTCTTTTCCACCGGCGCGGGGGATCAGGGCATGATGTTCGGCTTCGCCTGCGACGAGACAGAGGAGCTTATGCCGTTGCCGATAGCCCTTTCCCACAAGCTCACCATGCGCCTTACGGAGGCGCGCAAGAGCGGCGAGCTTAGCTATCTCAGGCCGGACGGCAAGAGCCAGGTCACGGTAAGCTATGAGGAGGGCAGGCCGGTATCCATAGACGCGGTGGTGCTTTCCGCCCAGCACGACCCGGAGATCCCAATGGAGCAGCTCCGCAGGGATATAAGGGAAAAGGTGATTTTGAAGGTAATACCCGAAAAGTACCTCACCCCGGAAACAAAGATATTCGTGAACCCCACCGGCCGCTTCGTGATAGGCGGCCCCAAGGGAGACAGCGGCCTCACCGGGCGCAAGATAATAGTAGATACCTATGGCGGATACGTACCGCACGGCGGCGGCGCGTTCTCCGGCAAGGATCCCACCAAGGTGGACAGGAGCGCAGCCTATGCCGCGCGCTATGCCGCCAAGAACATAGTGGCGGCGGGGCTTGCAAGGCGCTGCGAGATACAGATAGCCTATGCCATAGGCGTGGCGGAGCCGGTATCCGTATACATCGACACGAAGGGCACCGGAATAATACCCGACGACGAGATACAGCAAAGGCTCCTCAGGTGCTTCGACTTCAGGCCGGAGGCCATAATAGAGCGGCTTAGCCTGCGGAGGCCCATTTACGGAAGGACGGCGGCTTACGGCCACTTCGGCAGGACGGATATAGACCTTCCCTGGGAGCATACCGACATGGCGGAGGCGCTGAAAAAAGCATAATTGCACATAATTGCAAATGTTTTGAAAAAAGAGGCCCGGCGAAGTTGATTACCGGGCCCCTTTAAGGTTATAATCTATATATGGATATATATCAAAATATATAAATAAAGAAGAGGAGGAAGTATCAGTGGTTCGTGTCATCTTTGGCGAAAAGGGGACGGGCAATTCAAAGCGCATTATACAAATGGCAAACGACTCGGTAAATGAAACTCAGGGCAGCGTGGTATTTATTGACGCGGAGGGCCAATATCTTTTCGATCTCAAGCATGCGATACGCTTTATAGACGCGGGACACTATAATATCAACAGCCCCAAGATGTTTTACGGATTCCTTGCGGGCATAGCGGCTCAGGACTTCGACCTCCAGAAGATATATGTGGATGGCTTCAGAAAGCTGGTAAAGCACCCGCTTAACGAGCTGGAAGCGATGTTCGCGCAGATACAGGATTTTGCTGACAGGAGCGGCATAGAAATATTCATAGGCGTCAGCGAAGATGGGGGAGAGATGCCCTCTTACCTGAAAAAATATGTGTGAGAACATTCATATTATTATAAATTATACGGAATTGAGCGGCACGGGTGCCGCTCAATGCTTTTGTATGGTATAATTATAAATATTCTATATTTTTTGCGGGGGATAAAGCATGGCGAACATTTTTGACATATTGGGGCCGGTGATGATAGGCCCGTCAAGCTCGCATACGGCCGGCGCCGCGCGCATGGGCAACATGGCCCGCACGCTGCTGGGCAGCGAGCCCGCGGAGACGAGGATACATCTTCACGGCTCGTTTGCAGAAACCGGCAAGGGCCACGGCACCGACCGCGCCATAGTTGGAGGGCTGCTGGGCATGAAACCTGACGACAGCCACATACCCTTCGCTTTCGACGAGGCGAAGGAGAGGGGCTTAAAATATGAAATAGATACTGTTGCGCTGCGGGATGCGCACCCGAATACTGCGGTGATAGAGCTTACGGGCGCAGACGGCAAGCAGCTTGTCATGCAGGCCTCCTCCATAGGCGGCGGCAGGATAGTCGTAAACAAGCTGGACGGCATAGACGTGAGCTTTACCGGCAATTTCAACACCCTCGTCATACGCAATCAGGACGAGAACGGCGCGGTGGCAGCGGTTACGTCCATACTCAGCCAACTGAGGGTAAATCTGGCCAACATGAGCCTTTGCCGCCATAAGCGGGGAGGCGACGCCCTTATGGTCATAGAGACGGATCAGCACGTAAAGCCCAATCAGGTGGAGTTTTTGAACGACCTTCCCGGAATAATTTCCGTGACCTATTACGACAAGGAGGAAGAGGACGATGGCTCTCGATTCGATGAAGGAAATATTTGACCAGATGGAGCGGGAGAACATACCCTTCTGGGAGGTCGTATTGCAGTCCGATATGGAGGAGCGGCAGGTGACGCGCAAGCAGTCCATGGCAAAGATGCTCATCACGTGGCAGGCCATGCAGGACGCGGCGGACACATATACCGGTACGCGAAGGAGCGTCAGCGGCTTGGTGGGCGGCGACGGCATTAAGATGCGCCAATACGCCATGCGCGGCGCGGCGATGTCCGGCGGATACGTATGCGACGTAATAGCGGAGGCGCTCAGCATGGCGGAGTCAAACGCATGCATGCGGCGCATAGTTGCGGCGCCCACCGCGGGGGCCTGCGGGGTGCTGCCGGCGGTACTGCTGCCACTTTGCAATTATGAGGAGCTTACCCAGCATCAGCTTTTGGAGGCGCTTTATGTGGCCAGCGGCATAGGCGCGGTGATAGCGCACCGGGCCTGCATATCCGGCGCCGCGGGCGGCTGCCAGGCCGAGATAGGCACCGCTGCGGCCATGGCGGCTGGGGCGCTGGTAGCCATAAAGGGCGGCACGGGGGCGCAGATAGGCCATGCGGTGGCTATGGCGCTGAAGAACCTCATGGGCCTTATATGCGATCCCGTGGCGGGCCTTGTGGAGGTGCCCTGCGTAAAGCGCAACGTCATAGGCGCGGTGGACGCGGTGAGCGCCGCGGATATGGCCCTTGCTGGGGTGGAGAGCCGCATACCCGTGGACGAGGTGATAGACGCAATGGGCGACGTGGGCACGCACATGCCCGTGGAGTTCCGCGAGACGGCCCTTGGCGGCCTTGCGGCTACCCCCTCCGGTCAGGCGATAAAACGCTGCATGAAGGAAAAAGAAAAATAGGAGCGCTTAGCCTCGGCGGAGCTGCCGCACCTGCCAAAAAGCAGACAATAGAAAAATAAATTTCAAACGCCTGGTTTGGTATGTAACTGAATCAGGCGTTAGTTACTAATTGCAGAAGCCGGATGCTTTCACGGCGCTGCCGGCTGCTGGAAGGAAAAAGCGAATATACCGTTGCAGATGCAGCCGGATCTGAGGGCCGGCAAGGGCTGTACGGGCATTGACATATTTTTCCGTTATACGGAAAAAGTGAATAAAAAATACAAAACAAAAGCGGCGCTGCCAAGGATGCCGTTCTTAAAAAGCTTAGAAAAATAAGTGAAAATATTTTATAGAGCACAACAAATGTATACCAAGAAAAATATACTCAGTATACCCAAAAATGTATTTTTACAAAGGGACTGTTTTCTGTTAGAATGCGAAAAGTGTGAAAGATGAGTGATCTTGTAACATAGCGTATGGTACGGCTGTGGGGAAAATCGACCGTATGTATGAAAAGAAAAAAATTAAAGTTAAGGAGGAACCGGCTTGCGCCATGGGGCAAACTGGTAAGAGTGCTATGATCGTCAAAAATGCGCTCCTGCACCTGGGGAAGGATCAGGTGATGCTGGGTGATCTAAAGATCGAAAACGGAAAAATCGCTGCATTAGGCAACGGCTTGAGCGGCGGAGAGGAAAAGGATTATAGCGGTAGGCATATCTATGCGGGCGCGATGGCGTTCTGGACTCCGGCACGGCAGGAGACCGCATTCCCGGTTCTTACTTCGATGGATGCGTGGTATTCTGTTGAGCCTGCGGAGCTGAAAGCGCAGGCCTTTGCCGGACGCGGTATTACCGATGTGGTAGTGGTACCGGGCAACAAGAATGTGCTCAGCGGGTATTGCGCCGTAATCAAGACTGTTGGCGACAGCCTTTCAGAGCTGACGGTAAAGCAAAGGGTCGCCATGAAGGGCGCTCATACCGATGAAGTGGTAAATACCTATTGCCCGGCCGGTGCGCCCGCGGCGCCGATCGGCCCCATGGGGATGATACGGCTGCTGCAGCATGCGCTGGCGGGGGATGACGAGATGGCCGACGTCCGGGAAGGAAAGCTGCCGCTTCTGATGACCTGCTACCACGACTATGAAATTCGCCGTGTGCTGGAAGCGACAAGGCAGTGGCCGAAGATGAAGCTGCTCTTCCAGGGCTGTGCAGCGGATGAAAAGCTGGAAAAGGAGCTTACGGACCGTGGAGCGGAGCTGCTGGGCTCCTGTCCCCGCCGCATGGCGGAGGCATTCGGCGTTGCCGATCGCATAGGAGCGCTGAAGGAAGGGCTGGACGCCGATCTAACCGTTTATGCCGCCGATGGCCGCCTGGGATTGCTGGAAACGCTGATAAACGGTAAGACCGTTTATCGTGCCTGACATGCTTCGCCGCAGTACGGCAAGAGAATTGAAGGCTTAACCTTGACCGAACTGGGCGGCTAACTTCTGATAATGATCCTCCACGAGCTCCTTAAAGGCGGCGACGGTCGGGTTGGACAGCACTACGCTCCGGTTCCAGTATAGATACACATTCCGTGAAAATGGGATGTTCAGCGGTACGGATACGGATTCATCCAGGCAGAAGTCCTTCCAGGCGATGTCCGGACGCAGCGTAATGCCCATGTTGGAGGCAAGGTAAAGCTGAATACAGCGCAGGTCGTTGCATTCGATGATAAGATTGAGGGAGAAGCCCGCGTTTTGCGCCATGGCCTCCAATTGCTGGAAACGGTTGTGGTTCCGGCTTTGGATGATAAAGGGGACGCCGCGCAGGTCTTCGATCCTCAAAACCTTTTTCTGTGCCAGCGGGTTTTGCTTGGGGACGGCAATGCTTACCTGCTCCTTGAGGAGAAGGCATTTGCTGTCAAAACGGTATTCCTGATTTTCGTCGGCGATGCAAAGGTCAAAGCTCCCTTCCGAATCGGGATTGTTGATTACCGAATAGGTCACTTCGGGGTTTTTCTGCCGGAAGGCCGCCATGCAGCTGATCAGCGACATGCGGTGAATGATGGCGAAAAGGCGCAGATTACCGCTGAGGTTCTCAGGATGGGTGGAAAGGGTCTTGATCCCGTGATCCAGATGATCCAGCGATTGCCGAACCTCATCGTAAAAGAGCTTTCCGTCATTGGTGAGCGCAAGATGGTTTTTTTCCCGGGTGAACAGCGCCGTGCCAAGCTCCGCCTCCAAGCGGGAGATGGTGCGGGACATGGCGGGTTGAGGGATGCCGTGAATATTGGCAGCCCGGGAAATGTTCAGTACCCGAGCGACTGTGTAAAAGTATCTGAGCTGTAAGATCTCCATGGTTTTTCCTCCTTATCATCAATGAGGCGATGGTACAACATGTATCAAAAAACAAAAAAGCAACAATTTGGTGGTCATTATGCACCATAAGCATCGACAACAATTGTGCAAGGTGCATATAGAAAATAGTGCAAAATAGTGTGATAATTGTCCTTGCTGGATTAATGGCTATATCATAGCATATATAAATGCTATATTCAAACTTGTATTTTTGGAGGGCTCCGGTTTCGGAGCAATGGCAGAAACATCCCTCTGAAAATCGGCAAGCTTTCTTAATAAAACGTCGATGCGGACAGGCCTTGACGTTCAGGGCGGGAATAATCCGCCTTAATAGATGAAAGATTAAGCTTAAATAATAGCAATAGCATAAACGCAGAAAGGAGAGCTGCTTTTGAGAGGAAAGCGGCGGAAAGAAAGAATGATTCTGAAAAATGCAACGCTTCATATCGGCAATGGGGAAGTGTTCCAAGGCGACATGAGGATTGCGGACGGCAAAATAGTCGAGGTCGGAAAGAACATCAATGGGGACGAAAGCCGCTCTCTCGACGGAAAGCATGTATTTCCCGGCTTTATTGATTCCGGAAATTTCCTCGGCGCGCAGGACATGGCTTTTTTTGCAAAGGACTATAACGAAAACTCGAACCCTGTCACGCCGTATCTCGATATCTGGCATTCTATCGATCCCGATGAGCTGAGCCTTCAGGAATTGTATAAGGCCGGCATCACCAGTATGTTAGTTACCCCGGGCAATGAGGGGATCCTGGGCGGCACCTGCACCGTAGTAAAGACCAAGGGAAAAAATATAAATAAGATCACGGTCAAGCGCGATGCGGCGATGAAGGCTTCCATGACCAGCGAAGTTATCCGCGTATTTAGCGGCAAGGGCAGCCCCCAAACGCCAATGGCCCTGATCGCCATGCTGAAGACGGCGCTGCAAACCACAGAGTATGCCAATGACTACCGCAGTCAGCGCACCAAAGAAGTCATGGATGCTGTGCGTGAGGGCAGGATGCCCATTCTTGTCGCCTGCGAGACCGCACCGGAGATGGAGCGTTTCCTTGAAGCGACCAAGGAATACACAAAAATGAAGATCATCTTCACGCTTTCGTATGAGGCGGATCGCTGTGCCGATGCAATTAAGAAGCGCGGCGCGGCAGTAGTGCTGGGCGATACATCACGCAATGCTACGCATCTGGTACGCCATATGGATTTTGCCAAGCTTATGAATATGGCGGAAGGCGGAACCAAATTTGGCCTCACCGTTTTAGGACCCAATATGGCATGGGGGCGTGAGATGCTACTTTGGAACGCTTCCAAGCTGATGCAGACCTGCACCAACAGCGAGGAGATCGTCTCCATGCTGACGGTCAACCCCGCTGAGTTCTTTGGCGTTTCCGACCGTATCGGCCAGCTAAAGGCCGGCTTGGATGCAGACTATCTGATCTATGAAGGCAATCCCATTGAAAAGTGCAATGCGGTACTGCTGGAGACCGTTATCAACGGCGAGACCGTTTATCAGGCTTGAGAAAGGGAGGATTCACTAATATGTTACTGCTGAAGAATGCCACCGTTTATCCTCAGACGGAGGAAGCTCCCTTTGTGGGCGATGTTCTCTGTGAGAACGGAAGGATCAAGGAGATCGGCAAGGATCTCTCAGCTGACGGAGCAGAGACCATAGATCTGACCGGCCTGAACCTGCTGCCGGGAATCGTGGATTGCCATGCCCACGCAGGTCTCGGCCCCAACGGGGATATGGCAACTTTGTCTTATTGTACGGACACGGCGCATCCCGTAAGCCCCGAGATGGATGTTATCTATGCCGCTGATCCTACCAATGGCTGTTATCGCTGGGCGGTAGAGAATGGCGTTACTACTTTGGGCATTGTCCCCGGCAGTTCTGATGTTATCGATGGCACCGGCTTTGCCACCCGCACATGGGGCAGCAATATCTTCGAGATGTGCCTCAAGCGCAATATGTGTATGAAACTCTCCCTGGGCGAAAATCCCAAGGGCATGTTCCAGAACAAGAATATGGAGCCGGATTCCCGCATGGGCGCTACCTTTATTCTGGAGGAGTATTTTGCCAACGCCAAGGCCTATATGGATAAAAAGGATCGCGGCGAACAGGTGGAGTACAACGAACAATATGAGGTGGCGATCCCCGTGCTGAAGAGGGAGATCCCCGCCCGCATCCACTGCACCCACAACGACATGGCCGCAGCGATTCAGTGCCTGTCCAAGTATAATCTCCGCTTTACCATTGAGCATGCTTGGGGCTCCGGCAACTATCTTGATGAAATCGTTGCCAGCGGATGCGGGATCGTATACGGCCCCATCGGCGGACGCAAGTCTTTCTATGAGTCGCGTTTTGTGGATGTGGACGCTGTTGCCAAGCTGGACGAGGCCGGCACTCTCTGCTGTCTGACGGTGGACTCGCCGTTGGAAGGGCTGGATAGCCTGCTCAGCCATGCCGAGCAAGCCGTTCGAGAGGGAGCCGATCCCATTCGTGTAATGCGCATGATAACTATCAATCCCGCCAAAGTTATCGGTCTGGATGCAGAGCTGGGCAGTATCGAAGTGGGAAAGTACGCAAATTTCGCCGTGTTCAAAGGCCTGCCCGGTACGGATATGGGGGCGCATGTGGTCTATACCATAGGCGAGGGAAGCGTACTCTATCATCGCAGCTGAGTTTTATGTCTCCGGTAGGAGAGATGTGTAAACATTAGGAGGAAAAAAACACATGGGGAAATTTGTTCTTAAGCGTTTGCTGGCGCTGATCCCGACGATCCTGATCATAGTGTTCGTCGTCTATTTCATACTGGATCTGACGCCCAGCGACCCCGGCCACCTGATCCTCGGTCAGATGGCCAGCGAGGAGGCCGTGGCGGCGAAGAACGCCGAGCTGGGCTACGATAAGCCCTTTACGGTCCGCTACGCGAAGTATATTTGGGATCTTTGCCACGGCAGCCTCGGCAATAGCTGGCTCAGCGGCAAGGGCGTGTTCGAGACCGTCATGGCCCGCTTCCCGGTAACGGTGACGCTGGCCGCCGGCGCCACGCTGATAGGCGTGGTGATAGGCGTCGCGCTGGGCGTGCTGGCCGCGGTGAAGCAATACACCTTCTGGGACGCCATGGGGACCACGCTTGCTATGATGCTGGCGTCCTTCCCGGCTTTCTGGATAGGCATGATGCTCATACTGCTGTTTTCGCTGAAGTTAGGCTGGCTCCCATCTTACGGCACGGGTACCTTTAAGCATTTCATACTGCCATGGTTCACAACGGCCTGCTCCTTCATAGCATCCCAGCTTCGCATGACGCGCACCTCACTTTTGGAGTGCATACGCATGGACTATGTCCGCACCGCCAGGGCTAAGGGCCAAAAGGAGGGCGTGGTCATCTGCCGCCATGCGCTGCGCAACGCGCTGATGCCGGTCGTCACCATGGTCGGCATGAACTTCGGCGTCCTGCTCGGCGGTACCGTGACCATGGAGGCCGTTTTCACCCTCAACGGCGTCGGCACGCTGATCCTGACATCTATCCGCAGCAAAGATATACCCGTCGTTATAGGCGCAATAGTTATACTGGCGGTCTGCTATACGCTGGTCATGCTGGTGGTGGATATCCTGTACGGCTTCATCGACCCGCAGATCAAGGCCCGCTATCTGAAGCGCTGATGAAGGAGGGAAAAGCGATATGACTAATACTGTGAACGGGGCTGCCGTGCAGCAGCCCACGATAAAAAAGAAGAGCCGCGCCGGCGAAATATGGCGCCGCTTCCGCAAAAACAAGTTAGCCGTTTTCGGCATGATCCTTTTCGCGCTGATCCTGTTAGTAGCTATTTTTGCAGATGCGATCGTAAATTACAGCGTGGCCACCACACAGGTGGCGGCCGACCGCCTGCTGTCCCCTAACGCGGAGCATTGGTTCGGCACGGATAACTACGGCCGCGACCTTTTCGCCCGTATCGTCCACGGCTCCCGCAATTCACTGCTGGTGGGCTTCGGCTCCGTAGCCATCGGCGTGGTGCTGGGCGGCTTGCTCGGCGCCGTATGCGGCTATGTCGGCGGACGCTTTGACGCTATCATGATGCGCGTGCTGGACTCCATCATGTGCATACCTTCTATGATGATGGCCCTGGCCATAGTGGCGGCGCTCGGCTCCAGCCTTGTAAACGTGCTGCTGGCCATGACCATTTCCAACGTCCCCTGGTATTGCCGCATAATACGCTCCTCGGTCCTCGGCGTAACGGGGCAGACCTATATCGAGGCGGCACATTCCTGCGGCACTTCCGATTTCCAGATCATCATGACCCACGTACTGCCTAACGCCATGGGCCCCATTATAGTGCAGGCCACCATGGGCATAGGCGGCGCCATTATTTCCGCCGCCGGCATCAGCTTCGTGGGCATGGGTATTCAGCCGCCGGCTCCGGAGTGGGGCGCTATGCTGAACGAGGCTAAAACCTTCATGACCATGTATCCCTACATGGTGGTGTTCCCCGGCCTCGCCATAGGCCTTACCGCCCTGAGCATGAACCTTATGGGCGACGGCCTGCGCGATGCTCTGGATCCGAAGCTGAAGGACTAAGGAGGGTGATAAAATGGAAGAAAATACTCTGTTGGAAGTAAAGGACCTACGGGTCGTATATAAGACGGATGAGGCCACGGTCCATGCGGTCAACGGCATCAGCTTCACGCTGGGAGAGCGGGAGACCATCGGCCTGGTGGGCGAGACGGGCGCAGGCAAGACCACCACAGCCCTGACGCTCCTGCGCCTGCTGCCGGAGCGCACGGGACGTGTCTTAGGCGGCGAGATCAGGTTCCGCGGAGAAAACCTGCTCGAGAAAACGATCCCCGAGATGCGCCATGTTCGCGGCGCTGAGATCTCCATTATTTTCCAGGATCCCATGACGGCACTGAACCCCGCGCTGTCCGTGGGCGATCAGGTGCTGGAATCCCTGGAGATACACAATCTCGACAAAAGATCAAAGGAAGAGCTGGACGCCCGCGTAGATGAGCTGTTCAAGCTCGTCGGTATTCCGCCCGAGCGTAAGAAGGAATACCCCCACCAGTTTTCCGGCGGCATGAAGCAGCGCATAGTCATTGCCATCGCGCTGGCCTGCCAGCCGCAGCTACTGATCGCCGACGAGCCCACCACGGCGCTGGACGTAACGATACAGGCGCAGATACTGAAGCTGATGGAAAACCTGAAGAACGAGCTCGGCACCTCCATGATAATGATCACCCATGATCTGGGCGTGGTGGCCGAGACCTGCGACAAGGTGGCGGTCATGTACGCCGGCGAGATCGTGGAGTACGGCACGGCGAGGGACATATTTGATCCCGGCGATCACCATCCTTACACGGTGGGCCTGTTTAACGCCATCCCCAATCTGGATGAAAAGACGGACCGGCTCCATCCCATCGACGGGCTCATGCCGGATCCCACCAACCTGCCGTCGGGATGCAAATTCAGCCCACGCTGCCCCTACTGCACGGAGGAGTGTGTAAACGGTACCCCCTATACTTATGAAGAGGACGGTCACAGGATATTCTGCAACCGGTTCCGGAAAGAAGGTTAACGATGGGAAATTTGGTCGAAACGGTTGACCTGAAAAAATATTTTAAGGTTGGCAACGGACGCTTCCTCCACGCGGTGGACGGCGTGAATTTAGAGATCCCGGAGGGCAAGACCCTGGGCGTTGTGGGAGAATCCGGCTGCGGTAAGTCTACGCTGGGCCGCGTGGTCATGGGCCTGCTCCCGGCCACCTCCGGCGAGATACATTTTGACGGCCAGGATATCGTAAAGTGCTCCAAGCGCGAGTTCAAGGAGGTCCGCAAGAAGGTGCAGATGATCTTCCAGGACCCTTACTCCTCCCTGGATCCCCGCATGTCTATCTATGAGCTTATCGCCGAGCCGCTGATCCAGAACCATGTCTGCGCCAACAGGGCGGAGATACTGGACAGGGTGCAGAAGCTGATGGACACGGTGGGCCTGGCCCAGAGGTATATCAACTCCTATCCCCACGAGCTGGACGGCGGGCGCCGCCAGAGGATCGGTATCGCCCGGGCGTTGGCGCTGAACCCGAAGTTTATAGTCTGCGACGAGCCGGTCTCGGCGCTGGACGTGTCCATCCAGGCGCAGATATTGAACCTTCTCATGGATATGCAGCAGGATATGGGCCTGACCTATATGTTTATCACCCACAACCTGGCGGTGGTGAAGCATATCTCCGACGTCATCATGGTCATGTACTTAGGTCAGTGCGTGGAGATCGCCGAGGCGGACGAGCTCTTTGCCAATCCGCAGCATCCTTATACGAAGGCTCTGCTGGACGCGATACTCAAGCCCGTCATAGGCGCCAATTCGGACCGCAAGCTCATACGCGGCGAGGTGACGAGCCCCATCGACCCCGCTCCCGGCTGCCGCTTTGCCAAGCGCTGCGAGTATTGCACGGAGAAGTGTACCGCCGGCGAGATCAAGCTCGTGGATATCGGCGGGGGGCACAAGGTCGCCTGCACCCGCTGCAACGGCTAAAAAAGGATATTACCGGCCCCGCCGGTGATATAAATTGCAGTAATGCATAAAAAACACAATTTGGAGGAAAACAAATGAAATACGCAAAAAAGCTGCTCTGCCTGGCCCTCGCCATGGTGATGAGCTTGAGTCTGGTCGCCTGCAGCAGCGGCGGCGACGGCAAAGCTGACGGCAGCGACGCCGACGCCGCCATCGATCACGACCGCGAGGTCGTTTACGGCTCCGCCAGCCTGATCACCAACTTCAACGTGAAGTACGTTACCACTCAAAATGACCTTCAGGCCCTCGACCAGGTCTATGACACCCTGCTGCGCAAGGTCAACGGACAATTCTGCGGCCAGCTTGCCGAGTCTTGGGAGATCTCCGAGGACGGCCTGACCTACACCTTCCATATATATCCCGACGCCAAGTTCAGCGACGGCACCGATATCACGGCTGAGGACGTGGAGTACTCCTATGAGTTCGTCCGCGATCAGTGCGACAACTGGTCCTGGCTGTATCAGACCCTGGACGACGTGGAGGCTGTGGATGCAAAGACAGCCGTATTCCACTTCTCCGTTGCAGACGCTTCCCGTCTTTCCAATATGTGCAGCGCACAGTTTGGCAGCGTGCGCTCCAAGGCTGCCATGGAAAAGTATGGCGACGATTACGGAAAGACTGCCGAGAGCATCGTTTCCTCCGGCCCTTATGTAATTACCGAGTGGAAGGAAAACGAGTATGTTAAATTCGAGGCTCGCGACGATTATTATGGCAAAAAGCCCGATCTGACCCACATTAAGTATGTGCCTATCTCCGACGTGAACGCCGCCGTGGTGGCGCTGCAGACCGGCGAGTTGGATCTGTACTTCAACCCCCTGTCCGGCGTGGCTCTGGATACCGTAAAGGCTGCCGACAACGTCGCCATTACCGAGGCGCTCACCTGCCGCAACGATTCTGTTTACATGAACTGCGAGAGCGAGGTATTCTCCGACGTGCGCATGCGCCGCGCTGTGGCTTATGCCATAAATAAGGAAGAAGCCCTCGAGGTCTGCGGCAGCGGCCAGGGCCAGATCGTGACCTATCCCTGCGACTTAGGCGACAAGGTTACCGCCAACCCCGACTTTGTACCCTCCCACACCTATGAATACAACGTGGAAAAGGCTAAGGCTTTAGTGGAAGAATGCGGCAACGTTGGCAAGACCGTCACCATTAAGTCCTACAATACCGAGCCCTTCCAGACTCTTTCCGTATGGCTTCAGGGCTCTCTGAGCGCCATAGGCCTGGACGCTAAGGTGGACACCATGGAGCGCTCTGCGTTCCTGGATCAGCTCATCAACGCCGAGGTGGAGATCTGCCCCTTTAGCTGGACCGACATCTCCTTCGACTTCGGCTCGGCTGTGGGTATCTATATGGATTCCAAGTGCATCGGTATGGCCGGCAACTATGGCCGCTACAACAACCCCAGGGCCGACGAGCTCATCGCACTGGGCAACAGCGCCAGCGACGTCGAGGTTCGGAAGGGCTATTATAAGGAGCTTATAGAGATATACATGGAGGACGTTCCTTCCGTCGCCATGTACGCCGTGATCAAAGCTATCGCACACAGCAACCAGCTTGTCATGGAGGATGCGAACACGTACGAAATGGCCCGCGTCCATTGGGCTCAGTGATCTCAACGCGGTTCAGTTAAAAAGCCTTTGCTGAATAGCTAAACCAAAACGATCGGTCAAATGGGTCCGCCGGAAAAAGCGGGCGCATTTGACCGCCATAGCATCAGAAGCCCGCTGCAACGGCTAAAAAAGGATATTACCGGCCCGGCCGGTGATATAAATTGCAGTAATGCATAAAAAAACACAATTTGGAGGAAAACAAATGAAACACGCAAAAAAGCTGCTCTGCCTGGCCCTCGCCCTGGTGATGAGCTTGAGTCTGGTCGCCTGCAGCAGCAGCAGCGACGGCAAAGCTGACAACAGCAACGCCGGCGCCGGCATCGATCACGACCGCGAGGTCGTTTACGGCTCCGCCAGCCTGATCACCAACTTCAACGTGAAGTACGTTACCTCTCAAAATGACCTTCAGGCCCTCGATCAGGTCTACGATGCCTTAGTGCGCAAGATCAACGGAAAATTCTGCGGCCAGCTTGCAGACTCCTGGGAGATTTCCGAGGACGGCCTGACCTACACCTTCCATATAAATCCCGACGCCAAGTTCAGCGACGGCACCGATATCACGGCTGAGGACGTGGAGTTCTCCTATGAGTTCGTCCGCGATCAGTGCGATGGCTGGTCCTGGCTGTACAAGACCCTGGACGACGTAGAGGCTGTGGATGAAAAGACAGCCGTATTCCACTTCTCCGCTGCGGACGCTTCCCGTCTTGCCACTATGACTAGCATACAGTATGGCAGCGTGCGCTCCAAGGCTGCCATGGAAAAGTATGGCGACGACTACGGAAAGACTGCCGAGAGCGTCGTTTCCTCCGGCCCTTATGTAATTACCGACTGGAAGGAAAACGAGTATGTTAAATTCGAGGCTCGCGACGATTATTATGGCGGCAAGCCCGATCTGACCCACATTAAGTATGTGCCTATCTCCGACGTGAACGCCGCCGTGGTGGCGCTGCAGACCGGCGAGCTGGATCTGTACTTCAACCCCCTGTCCGGCGTAGCTCTGGATACCGTAAAGGCTGCCGACAACATCGCTATCAGCGAAGGTCTCACCTGCCGCAACGAGTCTATTTACATGAACTGCGAGAGCGATATCTTCTCCGACGTGCGCATGCGCCGTGCCGTGGCTTATGCCATAAATAAGGAAGAGGCCCTCGAGGTCTGCGGCAGCGGCCAGGGCCAGGTCGTCATCTATCCCTGCGATCTGGGCGAACAGGTCACCGGCAACCCCGACTTTGTACCCTCCCACACCTATGAATACAACGTGGAAAAGGCCAGGGCCCTGGTTGAGGAGTGCGGCAACGTTGGCAAGACCGTCACCATTAAGTCCTACAATACCGAGCCCTTCCAGACCCTTTCCGTTTGGCTGCAGGGCACTCTGAGCGCCATAGGCCTGGACGCCAAGGTGGACACCATGGAGCGCTCCGCGTTCCTGGATCAGCTTCTCAACGCCGAGGTGGAGATCTGCCCCTTTAGCTGGGCCAACGCGAGCTTTGACTTCGGCGCAGCCGTGGGCCCCTATATGGACTCCGAGTGCATTGGTATTTCCGGCAACTATGGCCGCTATAACAACCCCCGGGCCGACGAGCTCATCGCACTGGGCAACAGCGCCAGCGACGTCGAAGCGCGCAAGGGCTATTATAGGGAGCTGATGGAGATATACATGGAGGACGTTCCTTCCGTCGCCATGTACGCCATGATCAACGCCATTGCACACAGCAATCAGCTTGTCATGGAGGATGCAAACCGCTATCAAATGGCCCGCGTCCATTGGGCCGAGTGATCTCACGCGGTTCAGTTAAAAAAGCCTTTGCTGAATAGGTAAAAAAGGGAGCAGCAGACGCACCGTCGCCTTGCTGCTCCTCTGTGAATAATTTAAAGAGGAGGGTATAAAAAGATGTATAATGAGCGAATTCTCCCTTGGTTCAAAGAGAATGTCGCCGATGCCCTATTTCTGAAGAAGCAGGCGAATGTTCGCTGGATCAGCGGCTTTAAGGGCGCCGATACTTGTGTGATGGTTACGGCGAACGGCGGTTTCCTGATCACTGATCCTCGCTATACCGAGCAGGCCGAGATCGAGGCTCCTGACTTCACCCTTGTGAATTGGCGCGCTGTCGGCGGCAGCGTGATAAAAGCCTTGGCTTCTATCGTAAAAGAAAACAATATCAAATCGCTCGCCTTTGAGAGCGACGTTCTCAGCTTTGGCGAATATAGCGAGCTGAGAGAGCTCGTAGACATCGAACTGGTTCCCACCCAGGGCGTGGTGGAGGAGCTGCGCAGCATCAAGACGCCGCAGGAGATCGAGTATCTCCGCAATGCCTGCGAAATATCGTGCCGGGCCTTCTGGCGCATACTTGACGATATAAGGGTCGGCGTCACGGAGAAGGAGCTGGCGGCCAAGCTTTCCGCCTATATGGTAATGGAGGGTGCAGATACCCAGCCCTATGGCAACATCCTCATTTCCGGTCCCAATACCAGTCTGCTGCACGGCATCCCTTCCGACCGCACAGTGCATTACGGAGACTTCGTTCTGATGGATTACGGCTGCCAGTTCAACGGCTATATGAGCGATATGACCCGCACCGTGGTGGTGGGCAAGGCCAGCGATAAGCAGAAAGAGGTTTACGGCCTTGTTAAAGAGATGATAGAGGATTCTATCAGCATTATGAAGGCCGGTACTGTAACCGGTGACGTCTATGAGGCGTCCGTCCGCGCCATCAAGGACGGTCCCTATTATAAATATCACTACAATGGCGTTGGTCACGGGATCGGCATGTTTGTTCACGAGGTGCCGTTTATCCGTCCCGGTGCTACCGCGGTTTACAAGCCGAATGTGGTGACGACCATTGAACCCGGTCTTTACATTCCGGGCTGGGGCGGTTGCCGCATTGAGGATCAGATCATAATAAACGAGGATGGCAACGAGAATCTCATCTCGGTTCCCCATGAGCTTATTGAGCTATAAGTTATGGCTGAAAATTTTATTTGTGTGACGCAGCAGATCCTGCTGCTGGCCGCGATCATACTGGTTGGCTTTGCGCTGAGCAAGGCCAACCTGATTTCTGCGGAAGGGGAAAATGCCATTTCTGCACTGGCGCTGTATGTGGCCACGCCGGCCGTGGTGATCTCTGCCCTCCAACGGCCCTTTGAGGCTATCCTCTGGACGGGACTAAAGCAGACGGCGCTAATCGTAATACTCACCTTTGCGGTCATGGTCATAGTGACGAAGCTGACCATTCGCCATGCCGATATCGGCTACCGCAGCGTGATGCGCTTTGCCGCCATTTTTGCTAACGTCGGCTTTATGTGCCTGCCATTGGTGAAGGCGCTTTACGGGGAAACAGGGGTCTTTTATTGCAGCGTCGTTGTGGCTTTGTTCAATATTGAGACGTGGACCTACGGCTATGCGCTAATGAGCAGTGCGGGCGGGGAAAAGTTCCCGCTGAAAAAGGCCTTTCTAAATCCGGGCGTTCTTTCAACGTTGGCCGGCGCCTTGCTGTTTTTGACCTCGACCTCTCTGCCGGCTGCGGTTGATGCGGTAGTGGATGTTTTTTCTCCGCTGAACACGCCCCTCGGCATGATCGTTATAGGTTGCCGCATGGCCCATTCGGATCCGCGTATCGTGCTAAAAAGCGCTGCTGTTTGGATCTCCACGATAGAGAGGCTGGTGGTATTTCCGCTGGTGCTGGTGCTGGCGCTGTACCTTACCGGCATTCGTGGCGTCGTCGCCATGGTGGCAATAATCACGACCTGTGCGCCTGCGGCAAGCGTTACTACCATGATGGCGGTTTTTTGCCGCCATGACGAAGCGGCGGCAGCCAACGTTGTTTCGCTGCAAACGGCGCTCTCCGCTTTGACTATGCCCCTGCTCATTACGCTGGGACAGAAGCTGTTGATGTAGAAAAGAAAAATAACGGGATCGAATGTTTCGATCTGCCTGTATTATATGAATACAAGCGCCGCCCGGCAGCCTATATTGCCGGCGGCGCATTGACGGGTCTTTTGACCCGATTTTAACGATGCGTGGATTCACAGAAAGGGGAGGACTATGAACGGACGGCGCTCCCAGCTTTGGACGTCTGATTACTGCCGTGTCCTGCTGGCACACCTGCTGCTCCTGTTGACGGGAAATCTTTTGGCCAGCAGCTTTTCGCTCTATCTCTTTTTTCGCGGCGGAACGGATATGACCATTGGCGTGCTGCATTACCTCAATGCCTTCGGAGCGCTGCTGATGCGGCCCTTTGCCGGCTGGTATCTGGATCACCGCAGCCGCCGGAGCTTGTTGATGTCCTGCCTTGTAGGGCTGGTGTGCCTGCCCTTTGGTTATATTTTTGCCTCTTCAATGGCGCTGATCGCGCTGGATCGGCTCCTTACCAGCTTGCTTTCCGCCGTTGCTACCACAGGCGTTACGACTAATGCCTATGACACGCTGAACGAAGGTAACTTCAACGAGGGCGTGGGATATCTTGGATTTTGCAACTCCCTGGCAAATGCGATAGGGCCGGGTCTGGGCCTGTGGCTGTGGGAAAAGCACAATGTCTGGGGCCTTTTCGGTGCGGTTGCCGTGGCGAGCCTGCTGGCTCTGCTATTGCTGCGGAAATTTCATTTCCGAGAGATCCCAAAGGAGCATGTCACACCTTTTCGGCAGGAAAGCTTCAGAAACCTGTTATATGAAAAAAATGCCCTGCCCGCCTCAATATTGGAAGCGATCATCGCCTTGGGGAGCGGTGCTATCAGCCCGTATTTGATACTGTTCCTCATCCAACGCGGCGTGATGAATCGGCCGGGTCTGTTCTATACCTTTCAGGCTTGCGGCACATTTATCTCGCGGCTTTTCGTTGGAAAGATCAGCGACCGCTGGGGAGAGGCTCCTCTGGTTTACTCCAGCGCCCTGTTTTTTACTTTGGGGGTTTCCGCCGTCAGCTTTGCGGAGAGCCAGATCCTTGTCTGCATAGGCGCGGTGCTTATGGGCTTTGGTTATGGCTTTGTGGTGACCGGTTTCCAGATCATGTCTGTCCGGATAGTCCCGCCTGAGAGGAGGGGGACTGCCGCCTCCACCTATTCCATGGGCTGGGATGTGCCGATGGCTTTCGGTGGCCTGATCGCCGGCATACTGAATACCAAATACGGGTATGATATCACCTTTAGGCTGATTTTGCTGCTGTATCCAATCTTCGTTTTGATATACGTATTCGTTATCTCCAAACATCCCTCCGCCTTTCGCAACTGGAAGCGGGCGCAGGAGATGGAGCGGCTGTGAGCACTCTGTTATAAAGCGGCACGCAGCGCTGCATACTGTGCCAGGACTTCGGGAATGTCAATACGCTGAGGGCAATACTGCCGGCAGGTGTTGCAGTGGAGACATTCCTCCGGCCCCTTGGTCCACTTCAGATTGGACAGGCGCCACCCCTCTCCGCTGACACGCTGCTCGTTGTAGCCTTGGATCAGCAGAGGAATATTCAGCCCCGCAGGGCAGGTGTCGCAGCAGTAGCGGCAGCCGGAGCAGGGCACGCCTAATGTGCCCATAAAGGCGTCCTTGGCCTGCCAGAGCGTATCCAGCTCCTGTTCATTCAGCGGCTCCTGCCGCGAGAACGTGTCTACATTGTCCTCTATCTGTTCCATAGTGGTCATGCCGCTGAGCACCGTCTGCACCATGGGCAAGCCCTGCAAGAAGCGGAAGCCCCAAGAGGGAATGGAGCGCTCCGGCTCCGCCGCCTTCAGGATAGCTGCCGCCCGTTCATTCAGCGTGGACAGCCGCCCGCCCTTCTGCGGTTCCATGACCCATACGGGAAGCTGGTGCTCCATCAGGATATCATACTGTTCTTTCGCTTTCAGCAGCGTCCAGTCCACATAGTTCAGCTGGATCTGGGCCATGTCATAGCCGTCGTACCACTGAAGAAATTTACGCAGGTTGTCCGGCTCCGCATGGGCGGAAAAGCCCAGATAGCGGATGCGGCCCTTTTCTTTCTGCTTCAGCAGGAATTCCAGATATCGGGCATTTTCGTCCATAATGAGAGGCAGCGTCACCTCGCACACACAATGGAAAAGATAGAAATCAAAGTATTCGACCCTGCAACGCTTTAATTGCTCCTCAAACATTCCCTCCAGGTCCTTGCAGTGGGAGGCGTGAAATTTACTGGCCAGGAGATAGCTTTCACGGGGATGGCGGGTCAGCGCCTCGCCAAAGATCCGCTCAGAATCTCCTTTGAGATAGGCGTGGGCCGTGTCAAAATAGTTGATGCCCCGCTCCAATGCCGCATCTATCAGGGCAAAGCCCTTTTTGCGGTCGATACGTTCGTTGTTGCCCTCCTCCATGGCCCATCGGGTTCCGCCGAATCCCAAAGTGGAGACCTCGATATCCTTGAAATGCTTGTGCAATACCTGCTTTGCCATAGCTGCTCCTTTGCCCTCTCCTTCAATAGAAAGAGGGACCTTTTATATTTTACTAAAGATATGATACCGCTTGTCCTTATGGAAAACAAGCATTTTACCAAAGCGGGAGGAATTACCCGCCGGGCTGTTTTTTTGCCGCAAAGCGGCGCAAAAAGGCGCTTTAGGCGTCAATTATTTGACTAACATAGATAAAATTGATAAAATACGCATAACAATGAGGTGGCGAAGCCAATTTTTTTCGGAGGTAATTGCCAATGAGGTCCTTTCCAAGGACGATACTATACGCGGTAGCGGGAGTGCTTGCCATAGCGCTTATATCCTCTGCGCTTACCATGGTCATAATGAACAGGACGTCTGGAGACAGGGTGGTCATGTCGGCTGAGGAGTATTCCGAGCTGAGCCAGATAGCGGCGCTGGAGGACGTGATGGACAGCATAGAAAAGGAATACTACGCCGATGTGCCGCCAAGGGATAAGATGATAGCTGGGGCGGCGAACGGTATGCTGGATACCCTGGACGACCCATACGCCAGATATTACACCGCCGAGGAGTACGAGGAATACCTTGCCTCCATAAACGGCGAGTACCACGGCATAGGCCTGCTGGTGGGCCAGCCCAACGATACCGGCTCCGAGGTGCTTGAGGTATACGATGGCGGCACGGCACAGAGCGCCGGCGTAAAGGTTGGCGACGTCATAACCGCCGTGAACGGAACGAGCGTTGCGAATATGGATTTAGAGGATCTCAGGGCGCTTATAGACGCGAAGAAGGCCGATGGGGTGCTGCTTTCCATACTGCGGGGCAGCGAGACGCTGGAGATTACCGTCGTGGGCGGCAACATAACGGTAAAGCATGTGGATTCAGCCCTCTTCAACGACAGGACGGGGTACGTCTATGTGAGCATGTTTACGGGCAACTGCGCCGACGAGTTTGAGAACGCGATAAAGGACCTTAAAAGCCGCAACATGAAGTCGCTGGTGATAGACCTTCGCAACAATCCCGGCGGCTCGCTGGATACAGTCGTAAGGGTAGGCGAGATACTGCTGGGCAAGGGCATGCGGATCGTGAGCGTCGGCCCCACGGATTCCACGGAGGAAACGGTATATAACGGCAAGGGCAGCGCCATAGGCGTGCCCGTGGCGGTGATAGTGAACGAGAACTCCGCATCGGCCAGCGAGATACTTGCGGCCGCCATACAGGAAAACGAGATAGGCGTAGTCGTGGGCACAAACACCTATGGCAAGGGCGTGGTGCAGACCACGTCATACATAGAGTCCACCGGCGGTTGGCTAAAGCTCACCACCGATGCTTACTACACCCCCAACGGCAACAACATAAACGGCGTTGGCATATCGCCCGATATTTTAATGGAGCTTCCGGAGCAGTATCGCGGCATGGCCATACCGGAGCTTGTAAAAAACCACCAGAAGGAGGACGCCCAGCTTTGGGAGGCTCTGGACTATGTGCGCGAAAAGGCAAACGAGATATCGTAAACCGTAAAATAACAATACTTTTTACGAAAGGAGCTTTATATGCAGCTTAGTGAGCTTATAAAAAAAGATCCCGTGATCGAGCGCGTTGCAGGGGCGGAGGAGGCGGTCTGGTTTAATCCGGAGCTTCGCAGCCGGGACGCTGCGTTTGAAGGCATAAGCCTTACCATGGCGGATATAGACGACGCTGAGGCGCGTCTTACGCGCTTTGCGCCCTTCATAATGCGCTGCTTCCCGGAGACCGTGGGAAACGGCGGCATTATAGAATCCCCGCTCACCGAGATAGAGAACATGCGGCGGCGGCTCAACGAGCAGGACGGCGGCATAGGCGGGCGGCTCCTTCTCAAGCGGGACAGCGACCTCGCCATTGCGGGCTCCGTAAAGGCGAGGGGCGGCATATATGAGATATTGAAGCACACCGAGGAGATAGCGCTGGAAAAGGGGCTTCTTTCCGGATATGGCGACGACTATGCAAAGCTGGCCTGCGATGAATGCCGCGAGGTGTTTTCGCGGTACACCGTCCAGGTGGGCTCCACCGGCAACCTTGGCCTTTCCATAGGCATAATGAGCGCGGCGGTAGGGTATAAGGTCATAGTCCACATGTCCGCCGACGCAAGGCAGTGGAAAAAGGACCTGCTGCGAAGCAAGGGCGTGAACGTGGTGGAGTATGAGTCGGACTATTCAGAGGCGGTGAAGCAGGGAAGAAAGCTCTCAGACGCCGACCCCATGAGCTACTTTGTGGACGACGAAAATTCCGTCGCGCTGTTTTTGGGCTATGCTGTGGCGGCTAAGCGGCTGAAGGCGCAGCTTGAGGATATGGGCATAGAGATAGGCGAAAGCAGGCCGCTGATAGTTTATATACCCTGCGGCGTGGGCGGCGCGCCGGGCGGCATAGCCTTCGGGCTCAGGCTGCTCTTTGGGGATAACGCCCACATATTCTTTGTAGAGCCAACTCAGGCGCCCTGTATGCTGCTGGGTATGGCCAGCGGGCTGAATAACGGTATATGCGTGCAGGATGTGGGGCTTACCGGCCTGACCCATGCCGACGGGCTTGCGGTAGGCAGGCCGTCGGGCTTCGTGGGCGGCGTTATGAGGACGCTGCTTGCGGGCGAAATGACGGTGGAGGACTATAAACTGTACGATTACATGCGGGCGCTGCTGGATACCGAGGGCATATTTATAGAGCCCTCCTCCTGCGCCGCATTTGAAGGCCCCGTGAAGCTATGCTCGGAGGAAGGGAAGGAATATATACGCAGGCACGGCCTCGAAGAGAAAATGCAAAACGCAGTACACGTCCCGTGGGCCACAGGCGGCAGGCTGGTGCCGGAGGAAATAAGAAAAGAGTACATGAGTACATATCTAAAATAAAGAGGCGCATAGAGCGCCTTTCAGTCTGTCAAAAAACCCTAGGGTTGATAAGGGGCCGCAGCCCCTTATGTTTAATCCGGCTCTGACGACATGTGCGTCAGAACGGATGAAAACCCAGAGGTTTTCGTACTTTGCGGATTTTGCCGCCCGGAGGCCCGCCGCAGCGGGTCAGTTCCGGCCCGTTTCCCGAGGCGGAACCTCATGTTTTTTGCAAGGCAAAACCCGTAAAACTCAAAAAAGTGGCATTCAGCCACTTTTTTGACACTCTGAGAGGCGCATAAAGCGCCTATTTATTTTGCGCAAGCGTCAGTCGGCGCCGCCGTCATGGCGGCGTATGCCGTCGCGGCGGAACAGCAGCGATATGCCCCATATCCCCGCAAGCCCCACCAGCGTATAGATGATGCGGGCGAAGGTGCCGCTCATGCCGCCGAAGAGGCTGGCCACGAGGTCAAACTGGAAAAGGCCTACGAGCCCCCAGTTGAGCGCGCCTATGATGACGAGTATAAGTGCCAGCGTATCCATATAATTTCTCCTTAAAACTCCTTTGCTTTGATGGGCTTATTCTGCCCGAAAGGATGCGGGGGATACGCGGGAAATAATGGCTTTTATTTTTTCTTGGGATAGAATACCTCCACCTCGAACTTGTCGAAATCCACCGGCTCCATAAAGTCGTCCGCGCGGAACACCACGCGGGAAAATTCCTCTATATCCTTTAAGTGCTTTTTTAGCATAACGGGGCAGGACAGGTCGAGCTCATGGCAGAGCGGGCCGATAAGCCCCTCCCAGCCCTCTGCCGTGTCCCGCGTGAGATCGGCGTATTCGATCGTGTGCTGGCGTATTATCTTGTTGTTCCTGCGGACGGTTCCCCAAAGCTTCATGTCGTATATACCTCATTTCAGAATAAATATAAGGGCGGCGTTTCCGCCGCCCTGTGTGAGGTCCTTTTGAAAAATCAGTTCTTGGTGATGTACTGCTGGGATACGAACAGTATCTTGCCGTTGTACTCTATCATGCTCCAGCCGCTGCCCATGTCCTTGACAAAGGCGACAGCGGTGCCGTTTGCAAGCTGCATCATGGCTGTGCCGTCCTTGCTGGGCGAGAGCCTTGCGTTGAGCCCGTCGGTGTTTACGGTGGCGCCGGTAGTGGTATAGGAGGCGATGTCGCTCACCTTGGTGAGGTACTTGCCGGATACGTAGGCCGTGGTGTTGTTGTAGGCGATCTTATACCAGCCGTTGCTGTCCGCGCTGATAACGTAGACCTTATCGCCGCCGCCGAGCTGGCCAAGTACGTCGGAGGTATCCACCGCGTTGGCGCGGACGTTTACGCCGTCGGTGTTGGCGTAGTAGATGGACTTCGCATCTCCGACCTTGGCGGGCGTGGTCGCCGCGGTAGTTCCGCCGCCTGTGGGCGCGGTGGTGCCGCCGCCGGCAGTGTTGTAGTCGATGGTGAAGGTCTTGCGGTTGATGGCGTAGCCGTTCTTGCGGGCCTCCACGTTGAGGGTGGTGGTGCCGGCCTCGGTTATAGTGTAGGTGTAGGTGAAGGAGCCTGTCTCATCCACGGGGACGGCCTCGTCGTTTACGTATATTCCGGCGGTGGTATCCTGTACGACGCCCGCTATCTCGACGATGGGGCTGCTGACCGAGAAGTTCTCGGTGTTGGGGCTGGTAACGGTCATATCTATGGTAGGTATGCTTATAAGAATGGGGTTGGCGAAGGTAACGGGTTCGCTTTCGCCCTTCTTATTTATGACGGTGATATTGGGCGTTACCGCAAGGTAGCCCTCTGCGGTGAGCTCATCGGGGTCCACGGGCTCGCCGGGGATCCAGAGCTGCTCGGGTATGCCGAAGGTGACGGACTTGCCGGCTACGGGCTCCTCCTTTACTATGGAGCCGCCCTCAAAGCGCACAGTGCTCTTCTTCTTGGCGTACACGGTGATGTTGTAGGCCTTGTCGCCGGAGGCGGTGGTGGTCTCCTCGATCCTTGCCTCGCCGGTGATGGCGGACTTGCCGGAGCCTATGCCGCCGCTTACCAGCTTGACCACGCCGAACACGATAGCGCCGAGCAGCAGTATGCCGCCGAGTATCATGGCAAGGAGCTTGACGTTAAGGCCGCTCCTTCTGCGGCGGGAGGGCTGGCTCTTTCTGGGTGCGGACGTGCGCTGAGCCGGGCGGGAGGCGGGGCGCTGTGCCGGGGCGGGTTTTTTCTTATTGCTGCCGCCGGAGCGCTTGCCGCGCTTGTCGTCGGTATCGGTATAGTCGTAAGAGAACATCCTGTCGTCTATGGGGGCGGCATATTTTATGCCGCTCTGGGCAGGCTGCTGGGGGGCGGAGTATGAGCCGGACCAGGCTGAGGAGGCGGCGGATACCGCCGCTGCGGGCGCAGCAGCGCCTATCTTTGCCCCGCAGGAATTGCAGAAGCGCTGGCCCTCCGCAAACCGTGCGCCGCACTTGGGGCAGACGGGGCCGGGCTGTACCGCGGACTGACGGGGCTGCTGAACGGGCTGAACAGGCTGCTCAGGCTGAGCGCGCTGGACCGTTTTATCGTCCCTGCCGCTCAAAAAGTCGGCGGGTATATCGCTTTCCGAAATTGTATTGGCGTTGAAGTCAGGCTTGGCCCATACGGGGGCGCGGACAAAACCGCGGGAAGAGGCGGGAGCCTCCGTGGCGGCGCTGTCGCCGCCGTGCAGGGGAGCGGAACACTTTTTACAGTATTCGAGATAGTCCTCGTTATTGGTGCCGCATACCTTACATATCATATAAAAATCCTCCTACAAGGTTGTGGTCAAGGGACGAGGCGGCATATCGCCGCAGCCGTTGACTTTGGATATCTATTCAAAGATAATTATACCAAATTGCGATGGGGAATGAAACACTTTTCAAATGATAATTATAAACAAACTTTAAATTATACATGGCGCATAGCCGAAAAATACTGCCCGTGGTATAATCAACTAATGATATTATAAAGCTGTTTATGGAGGTAATCCGTGAAGCGTACCACCGCGGCGCTTATGGCGCTCATACTTATAACGGCCGCACTGTCTGCGGCAGGCTGCAAGGCAAAGGAAGATCCCTACAAGGGCTACTGCACGGATAAGGAGCTTGCGGGCGGCGCCGCGCTTCAAAACGCCAACGCAAAGTCCGTGGCCGTTTCCCCGGAGGGCGACGGCGTGCGGATAAGGCTGGAGTTCTATGTGGGAAGCCGTATGAGCGGCGACAGCGAGGAGGCCCGGGCCTCCACCGTGCCTGCATACAGGGTATACAGGCTGGGCTACCCCTCAAGGCTTGCGGTGGAGTTCAACGACCTTGAGTACGCCGACTTTGCCCGCACGAAAACCGAATATGCGGGGTGCGTCCAGGGGGCCTTCGTGCATAGGATCGCGGAGGAGAAGAAGGCGTGCATATACTTTCAGCTTTCCGCCGATCCGGCGTTCAAGGCGTATTCGAGCGGCAACGTGCTGGAGATAGAGATCAAGCCCATAGCGGAGGCGGAAAAAAAGAAAAAGAAAAATGAAAAGCCAAAGTATCAGGTCACGGCAAACGCCTACGACGACTACTGCGAGGGCAAGCTGACCGCGGAGGGCCTTACCCCTACGCTGGACGCGGACAGGTGCAACGTGCTGCTGATATCCGGCGTTATGGATTCGGATATCGCAGCCGAGATGTTCATAAATGACATAGTGGGCAAAAACATCTCCGCCGTTCAGGAGGAGTGGACGATAATAGAGGCGGATAAGCATAAGCTGCCCCAGTATGACGAGACCCTGGCATACAAGGCGGCCTATTCCCAAAATGTCCTGCGAAGCACTAAGGGCGACGTGGAGGGCGCGGAGGTGCTCATACCCGACGGGTGGTACCTTACGCAGATACCCAAGCGGGCGGGGGGCGGCGCCCTCTACACCAAGCGCATAAACGAAAGGGACGCCTCCGGCGACTATACCTGCGAAAAGCTCTATGTAAGGCATGAGGACGGCGGGACCGAGAAATTCATGGACTATGACTTTGAAACCATAGAGAGCGCGGAGTTCTCGCCGGACGGGAGAAAGCTTGCGCTGCTTGAAAGGGCGGCGGAGGCCACCAACCTTTACATAATAGACGTGGAGGCGGAGGAGGTGCTGACCGACCTTACAGACGCGGGCTTCGGCGATTCGGTAAGCGCCTATACGTGGGACGATATAGGCACTACCCTTTACGCCGTGAGCGGCACGGACTCCATGACCATACATCAATACGACTTTGACGTGCCGGATGAAAGCAAGCGCCATTCCATAGTGGAAAAGAACGGCGCGGACGAGGGAAGCATAGCCTTTGCGGATGGGCGCATATACTTCGTGCAGGGCGATATGGAAAACGGCGATATGATATACCGGGTAAAGTGCGACGGCGGTGTGCGCAGGCAGTTCACCTACGGCAGCCTTTTCGCCCTTTCCGGCAACAGGGAATATATGGCCATAAACGCGGAGAGCGGGGCCGCGGCCTCCAGCACCGGCAGCGAAAAGCTCAGGATATACGAGATGGCCTCCGGTAAAAGCATACCCGTATCCAACGAGTTCGGGGCGCAGGAATTTATATGGTCCAGGGACGGCTCGCGGCTCTACTATTTCGAGAACAGGCTTTCCGGTGACGAGGAGAACGCCGAGGAGGGCAGCTCGAATAACAATAAGGACGAGTATCCCTATACGCTTTGGGTGTACGATCTATCGGAGGGCAAAAGCCGCAGGGTGGCGGATATGCCCACCACGGCCATTTTCCCCGGCGACTCGCCGGAGATACTGTATTTCAACTTCAATGACAGCGACACCATGGGCGACAAGATCAGGGCCGCATATATACTCAATGCGGACCGTATCTCATCATAAATCGCAAGTAATATGGACATACGGGCGAGTTGGGTGTAGAATAATAGGGCCGGAAGGCAAAAAAACAACTGAATAGTTAAAAAGGCGCAGAGTAGGACGCCGTGCGTTGCTCCGAGGCATAGCAGGATTATTGCTTCGGACTCAGTGCTCCGGGGACGGGGAGTTGTCCCGGGGACGAAAAGCCCTAAGGCTTACGGTACGGTATCCGCATCCCGCTGCTGCATAAAGGAGAACTGCCTCCTCTATGTGGTGAAAACTATCAAAGGAGGTAAGTTCTATGGAAAAATCAGGAAACAACACGAACGTGGACCCGAGGACGAGAAGGCTCGCCTTCTGCGCGCTGTTTACGGCGCTGGGAGTGGTGCTGGGCGGCTTGCTCAGCATACCTGCCATGCCGCTGGGCAGCTACACTCTTAAGATAGGCTTAGGAGTGCTGCCGGTAATAGTGACGGCGGTGCTGTATGGGCCCATGTACGGAGGGACGGTAGGTGCGCTTACCGATCTGGTGCAGGCGCTGGTGTTCCCCAAGGGGGCCTATATGCCGTGGTTCACGGTGATAGGGGCGCTTTTTGGGGTGATACCCGGATTGTTCTTCACAAAGGGCCAGAGGCCAACCCCGGGGCGCATATTTGCGGCCGTTTTCTCCGGGCAGACGGTTTGCAGCGTGGTGCTGAATACGCTGCTGCTCATGTGGCTTTACGGGTCTCCGTGGCAGATAGTATATGCGCGGCTGATAAATCAGGCGGTCATGATACCGCTGTATACTGTACTCGTGTACTATGTGGTAAAGCTCATGGGTAAGTCCGGGGTTATATAAGCCCGGATAAATGTGCATACTTTTCCGTATATGGAAAATACATATACGGAGGATAATACGGTATGCTTCTTAGCCGAAGGGAAAAGAAAAGGGCACAGGGCGAAGCAGAGGATATACGCCGCGCTATGGAGCAGTGGCAGGAGGCCGAAAGGTACTTCAGGAACGTATCCGATACCGACCTTGTGGATTACGCGGTCTTTGAGATGGAGGCCGCAAGAAGAAAATACGTGCTGCTCCTAAAGCGCTATGCAGAGGGGCGCAAATACGGGGAGTAGTAAGATATAATGCCGGAAACGCTCATCATGTTTGGAATAGGTATATTTATAGTGTGGGCCGTATGGAAGATATTCGCATGGCCCATAAAGATACTTTTCAAGCTGGTGATAAACGCCGTAATGGGCGCCGCCGTACTGCTGGTCATAAACATAATCGGCAGCGCGGTGGGCTTTACGCTGCCTATCAACGCCCTCACGGCGCTGATAGTGGGGCTGCTCGGCGTGCCGGGCGTGGTGCTCATAGCGCTTTGGGCGTTCTTGATGTAGTATGGCAAAAGCTTCCCCTGCCGTGCGGGGGGAGCTTTTTGAGCATGGGGGTGCGAAATATGGAAGATTATATCAAAGCGCTGCGAAGCATGATAAGCTCCTCCGGCCGCATAGTGTTCTTTGGCGGTGCGGGTGTGAGCACAGAATCCGGAATACCGGATTTTCGCAGCGAAAACGGCATATATGACGCTATACGCCGCTTCGGCGAGCGCCCGGAAACGCTGCTCAGCCATAGCTTCTTTATGAGCCACACCGAGCGCTTCTTCCAATACTACAGGAGCGCGCTGCTCGTGACGGACGTGCAGCCAAACGCCGCCCATCTGGCCCTTGCCGGGCTGGAGCGCGAGGGCAGGCTCACGGCGGTGGTCACACAGAACATCGACGGCCTGCACACCAAGGCGGGCAGCAAAAACGTATATGAGCTCCACGGAAGCATATACCGTAACCACTGTATGAAATGCGGCAAGTTCTATTCCGCCGAGGATATAATGCACATGGACACCGTGCCGCTTTGCGGCTGCGGCGGCGTGATAAAGCCGGACGTGGTGCTTTACGAGGAGGGTTTGGACGGCGACGTGCTCCAGGGGGCCGTGACCCATATAATGCGGGCGGATATGCTCATAGTGGGCGGCACCTCGCTGGCCGTCTATCCTGCCGCGGGGCTTATAGATTATTACCGCGGGAACAGGCTGGTGCTGATAAATAAAAGCGAAACGCCGTATGACGCGAGGGCGGATCTCGTAATACGCGGATCCATAGGCCGCGTGCTGTCGGAAGCGATCGAGCTAAAATAAAAAAATCTGTTCTGAGGAAGGAGCTTATATCAATGGCAAAGGCTACTACCGCTATTCTGCTCGCGGCGGGCGAGGGAAAAAGAATGGTATCCAAAAAGCAGAAGGTGATGCATGACCTGTGCGGCAGGCCCATGCTGGGCTGGGTGATGCGAAGCGTCCAGCAGCATATCACGGAGCGGCCCATAGTGGTGCTGGGCTTTGACGGGGAGAGCGTAAAGGATAGCTTCGGCAAGGACTGCACATACGCTTATCAGCAGAGATTGCCGGGGGACCGGGTGGACGCCCTCAGGGCCGGCGTGAACGCGGTAAAGGCGG
The DNA here is from genome assembly GCA_934633985.1 of uncultured Clostridia bacterium. Classification (GTDB taxonomy): domain Bacteria; phylum Bacillota; class Clostridia; order Christensenellales; family CAG-138; genus SFEL01. Next base: position 16,686 of record CAKTYU010000008.1, on the reverse strand, counting down.
ATACCGGCTATGTGCTGGTTATGGCGGGAAATATGCCTCTTATAACCGACCGCACCGTGGCGGCGCTGGTGGAGGCCGCGAGGGGCGTTTCTGCCTCACGGCTGATATGCTTTTCCGACGATGAGGATACCCTTATATCCCCGGCGTACTGCTTTGAGATAAGGGTGCTCAGGGAGTGCCTTAAAATGAACGCGGCGGATATAGAGAGCTATGTATCCTGCCTCCGAAAGAAAAACATGCCGGTGGTGGATGTGTATGCGCCATATATAGAGGGCATGGAGATAGCGGACAGGGAGGACCTTTGGTGCTGCAGCGCCATACTCCGCAGGGAGATAAATTCTTCCCTGATGCGTAAGGGAGTCACCTTCATAGATCCCGAGTCGGCATATATAGACGCCGACGTCAAAATAGGCATGGATACGGTAATATATCCCGACGTATATATGAGCGGCAAAACCGTCATAGGCGAGGGGTGCAGAATATACAACGGCTGCCGCCTGGACAATACCGTGGTGGGCGATAACTGCGATATGCAGTCGGTGGTGGCGATAGACGCCGTGGTGGAGGATGGCGCGAGGGTAGGCCCCTATGTCAGGCTCAGGCCCAATACCCGCATAGGCAAAAACTGCAAGGTGGGCAACTTTGTAGAGATAAAGAACTCGACGTTAGGCGAAAGGACCTCGGTGGCGCACCTCACCTATGTGGGGGATTCCGACGTGGGAAGCCGTGTCAATATGGGCTGCGGCACGGTTTTCGTGAATTACGACGGCTTTGAAAAGCACCGCTGCAAGGTGGGGGACAACGTATTCCTCGGCTGCCAGACGGCGCTTGTCGCGCCGGTCACGGTGGGTAACGACGTATATACCGCCGCAGGCTCCGTAATAACCGAGGACATACCCGCCGGCGCCCTCGCCATTGCGCGCACCCGTCAGGAAAACAAGGAGGGCTGGGTAGCTAAATACCGGGCGCTCAGGAAAAAGGAAAAATAAAATTATTTCTTGACAGGGTATGGGGATATGTGCTTTCATACATGAGGAACAAAAATAAAAATAATAAAATGGGAGAAATAAGATGAGCCTTTACAGCGAATGGCAGGGTATCTGCGATCAGGTACAGGAGCAGGAGCCCGGCGTTGCCAAGAAGTTCTGGAAGGAATACTTCGCGGCGGAAACCGAAAATTATAAAAAGATACTCGGAGACTATACCAATACGGTAGAGGGTAAGCTGTCCGAGCTTGCCAAGGGCTTCAACATGGACGAGGTCACCTTCGTGGGCTTTTTGGACGGCATAAACAGCAGCCTCAAAAAAGAGATAAAGCTGGAAAGCCTGAAGAGCGGCTCCAAGGTAACGTTGGACATAGACTTTGAAAAGCTCTATTACAACATGCTGGACTGCAAGGCGGAGTGGCTCTATACCCTAAAGGAGTGGGAGCCCATACTCACCCCGGAGCGCCGCAAGGAGATAACCCATGAATTCCGCACCGCCAAGATGTTCGTGAAGGCGGCGGAGCCCGGCCGCAACGATCCCTGCCCCTGCGGCAGCGGCAAAAAGTACAAAAAGTGCTGCGGAGCGGGAAAATAATCAAATATATGCTTCGTATGCGGTCGCCGGATATGCCGCGCGGCCGCATTTCGGATTTTCTGCAGCTCCGCCCGATCGGATGAATAATATGCTATAATATAGCCGTTGATACAGCCATAATAATCATCTGGCATAATTTTCTCAGCAAACTGGAGGCGTTCTGATTTAGTATGAAGATAAGATTCTGCGGTGCGGCAAGGTCTGTTACCGGCTCCTGCCACATGATAACCTTCGATGGCGGAAGCATACTTGTGGATTGCGGAATGCGGCAGGGCGCGGACGCGCATACCGCTTACGGCGAGGGGGATTTTCCCTTTATACCCTCGGATGTAAAGGCGCTGCTAATAACCCACGCGCATATAGACCACACCGGCATGGTCCCGCTGCTGGTAAAGCGCGGCTTCAAGGGCCCGATATTCTCTACCGAGGCAACGGCGAAGCTGTGCGGGATAATGCTGCCGGACAGCGCCCACATACAGGAGCAGGACGCGGAATACCAGAACCGCAAGAATGTGCGGGCAGGCAAGCCCCTTGTGGAGCCTCTTTACACCGCTCAGGACGCGGAGAACTCCATAAAGCTGTTTAAGGGCGTAAGGTATGACAGCGTCGTACAGGTATGCCCCGGCGTGGAGGCGAGGTTTACCGACGTGGGGCATCTGCTGGGCTCAGCCGCCATAGAGGTATGGGTGACAGAGGGCGGCAAAAAGACCCGCGTAGTGTTCTCAGGCGACATCGGCCGCGACGACAGGCCCATAATCAAGGATCCCGAAAGCCCGAAGGGCGCGGAATACCTCGTGATGGAGAGCACCTATGGGGACAGGCTGCACACGGTCAGCACCGACGACGAAAAGGAAAAGGAATTTGCCGATATACTGCGCGGCGGCATAGCCCGCGGCGGCAATATAGTCATACCGGCCTTTGCCGTGGGCCGCACACAGGAGCTATTGTACTATATCAAGCGCTTCCTTATGAACGGCACGGTGCCCGGCCTGGAAAAGGTGCCGGTATACATCGACAGCCCCCTCGGCATAAAGGCCACGCGCATATACGCGGGCTGCGGCGCGGAATGCTACGACGACGAGACACGGGCGCTCGCCAGAAGCGGCGACCTTTTCGAGTTTGACGGCCTGCACATCGCCGAAACGGTGGAGCAGAGCAGGGAGATAAACGAGCTTACCGGCTGCAACATAATAATATCCGCATCCGGCATGTGCGAGGCGGGCCGCATAAGGCACCACCTTAAAAATAACCTCTACAAGGCAAATGCGACGGTGGTGTTCGTAGGGTATCAGGCGGTAGGCACGCTGGGCAGGATAATCATCGACGGCGCAAAGAAGGTAAAGATACTCGGCGTACAGGTGATAATCAACGCGGCGATAAAGCAGATCGAGGGCTTCTCGGGCCATGCGGATCAGGGCGAGCTGCTGGATTGGGTATCCGAGATACCCGAGACCCCAAGGAAGATATTCCTCGTACACGGCGAGGACAAGGCCATAAACGCGCTTAAGGGCAAGCTGCAGGAGAGAGGCTATAACGTCGAGGTGCCGGAGATGTTCGAGGAATTCGACCTTGGCACCGGCGAGGTGTACGCCACCGCCACGAGGAAGGTCACGGAGGAGGTAAAGCAGCGCAGGCAGCAGGCGGCTGATATACGCGTATCGCTCAGGCGGCTTATAATCGCGGCGGCAGAGCTGCTTTCCGGGGAGCCGGATAAGGCGAGCGGCATGGCGGAGGATATAGGCGGCCTTGCGGACCGCATGGAGAAATTGGTGAAATAGCTTGAATACACGGCTTGAAGTATGAAAACGGATGTGATAAAATACTTCGGTGAATAAAACGGCGTTGAGGGAGAAGAGCAAGGCGCTTTCCGCCGCAGAGAAGGCCCCGTAAGCTGCGAGGGGCCTGCAAGGGCGCGTTGCATTAGTTCGCTCCGGAGCCGCTCCGGTGAAGCCCGAAATGGGTGCGTAGTCGGGGCCGGGTATGCCCGATACAGCTTTAAAGGCCCTGTGATAGCGGGGTAAATTAGGGTGGTACCACGAACGCGCCTTCGTCCCTTCGGACAAGGCGCGATATTTTTTTGGAGGAAAGCGAAAGATGAACGAGAAGCTTCAAAAGATCAGGCAGGAGACCCTTGAGCGCCTTAAGGCCGCAAGGAACGAATCCGAAATCGAATCGCTCAGCGTTTCGGTCTTTGGCAAGAGCGGCTCCCTTACGGAGATACTCAAGTCCATGGGCAAGCTCAGCAAGGAGGAGCGCGCCTCCGTGGGCCAGTCTGTGAACGCCGTAAAGAAGGAGCTGGAAAAGGAGCTCGGCGAGCGCAAGGCGGAGATCGCCGCAAGGATGCAGGAGCTGCGCTTTGAGCGGGAAGCCATAGACGTTACCGAGCCCGGCAAGATAGCCCAGCCCGAGGGACATCTCCACCCCATGACCCAGACCTACCGCGCTATACGGGACGCGCTGGTGGGCATGGGCTTTACCACATACGAGGGCCCGGAGGTGGAGTATGACGATTATAACTTCACGAAGCTCAACCTGCCCCTTGACCACCCCGCCCGCGATATGCAGGATACCTTCTATGTAAATGACCGCGTGGTGCTGCGTACCCATACCTCCCCGCTGGAGGCGAGGGCGCTGCTGAACCTCAAGCCTCCCTTCAGGCTCATAATGCCCGGCCGCGTGTTCCGCGTAGACGAAGTGGACGCAAGCCACAGCCCCGTTTTCATGCAGATGGAGGGCTTCGTAGTGGATAAAAACCTGACCTTGGCAGACCTCAAGGGAACGCTGCTCACCTTCATACATACCGTATTCGGCGAGGACGTGAGGATGCGCTTCCGCCCAAGCTACTTCCCCTTCACCGAGCCCTCCGCCGAGGTTGACATATCCTGCACCCTCTGCGGCGGAAAGGGCTGCCGCCTCTGCAAGGGCACTGGCTGGCTGGAGATACTGGGCTGCGGCGTCACTAACCCCCATGAGCTTGAAAACTGCGGCTTGGATCCCCGCGAGTGGAAGGCGATAGCCTTCGGCGTGGGAGTGGACCGCATAGCGAGCCTTAAATACGGCATAACGGATATCCGCCTCGAGTACGAGAACGACGCCCGTTTCCTCAAACAGTTCTAAAGGGAGGTACGAATTACTATGAAACTGCCGCTTAAATGGTTAAAGGAATATGTGGATTTTAACGTTACTCCCGAGAAGTTCGTGGAGCTGATGATGTGGCGCGGCTTTGAGGTGGCCGACATAGAGGACGAGATGCCCGGCATAACCAACGTCGTGGTGGGCAGGATAGAGGCGCTCTCCAAGCATCCCAACGCGGACAAGCTCCAGATATGCTCCATAAACATAGGCAAGGAAGAAAACGTATGCATAGTCACCGGCGCGACTAACGTGTATGAGGGGGCGCTGGTGCCGGTGGCGCTGGACGGCGCGCACCTTGCGGGCGATATAGTCATACACCCCACAAATATGCGCGGCGTTGAAAGCCTGGGAATGCTCTGCTCCGGCAAGGAGCTGGGCCTTACCGAGGCGGATTACCCCGGCGCCGAGGTATACGGCATAATGCTGCTCCAGGGCGAGCATGCGCCTGGTCAGAGCATTCAGGAGGCCGTGGGCCTTGACGGATTGGTGTTCGATATAGAGCTCACCCCGAACAGGTCGGACTGCCAGAGCATAATCGGCATTTGCCGCGAGGCCGCCGCCGCGCTGGGCCAGAGGTTCCGCGAGCCTGAGATAAAGAAGATAAAGGGTACGGGAAGCAGCGCGGATTACGCCTCGGTGGAGGTGATAGACACCGAACTCTGCCCGAGGTATATAGCAAGGGCGGTCACAGACATAAAGATCGCACCCTCGCCCGCTTGGCTGCAAAAGCGCCTTCGCAGCGTGGGCCTCCGCCCCATAAACAACATAGTGGACATCACAAATTACGTGATGGTGGAGTATGGCCACCCCATGCACGCCTTTGACCTCGCCTGCATAACCGACGGGCACATCATAGTACGCCGGGGCAGTGATGGGGAAAAGGTAGTTACCCTTGACGGCAAGGAGCGTGAGGTCTCCCCCGATGTGCTGCTCATAGCCGATCCCGTAAAGGGCGTAGGCATTGCCGGCGTGATGGGCGGCGAAAACTCCGAAATAACCGAGGATACCAGGACTGTGCTGTTTGAGGCGGCGGTATTCAAAGGGAGCAACATACGCCACACCACCCGCGAGCTGCATCACGTTACCGATGCCGCGGCCCGCTTTATAAAGGGCGTGGAGCCCGTCAACGCCATGCACGCCATAGACAGGGCGATAGAATTGGTTGATGAACTGGGCGCGGGCAGGGTGATAGGCGAGAACATAGACGTATGCGCCGCAGATACGAGAGAGCGGGTCATAGACGTGGATTGGAAGCACGTAAACGCCATACTCAATACCTCCATAACCCCCGAGGAAATGGTGAAGATGCTGGATACCATAAATATCCCCGCGAGGGTGAACGGCGAGAAGCTGGTGGTGACAGTCCCTCATTACCGTGTGGATATCGAGAGCAGCATAGAATCCGATTGGGATATTGCCGAGGAGATAGGCCGCATTTACGGCTATTACAACATCGAGCCCACCCTTATGAAGGGCGATACCTTCCGGGGGCGGCTCAGCCCGGAGACCGCCTTTGAGGACGAGATAAAGGATATGTGCGTCACCATGGGCTGCTATGAGATGTACAACTACAACTTTACCGGTCCCGCCGCGCTCAACGCCCTTCGCATACCCGAGGGCGACGAGAAGCGCCTTGCGGTGAAGCTTTTGAACCCCTTTGGCGAAGATCAGAGCCTCATGCGCACCACCCTCATGGCGGGCATGCTGGATACCTTGGCCCGCAACTGCAACCGCAAAACCGGCTGCGGCAGGTTCTTTGAGATGGGCAACGTACACTTCGACAACAACGCCGACCTGCCCGAGGAGCGCAAGATGCTGGGCATAATAGTGAGCGGCGGCGACGAGAGCTTCTTCACCCTCAAGGGCTGCGTGGAATTTATACTGCGCCGTCTTGGCATAGAGGACAGTGCGGAGTTCATAGCGGGCGGCGGAGAGTACTTCCAGCCCGGGCAGAAGGCCGTGGTGCTGGTGAACGGCGAGGTGATGGGCGAGATGGGAACCGTACACCCGGATGTACGCAGGTCCTTCAGCGTGCCTCAGGCGGCGTATGCCGCGGAGCTCAACATGAAGAAGCTCTTTGACAGGCGCGTGGAGAAAAAGACCTACAAGGCGCTTCCCAAGTACCCACTCGTGCCCCGCGACATAGCCGTGGTGGTAGATGAGAATGTCACCTCAGCCGAGGTGGTAAAGGTCATACAGCAGTCTCCCGTAAAGGTGATACTGGAAAACGTCGAGCTGTTCGATGTGTACAGGGGCCCCGGCATACCCGAGGGCAAGAAGAGCATGGCCTATTCCTTTACCGTCCGCGCGGAGGACCGCACCCTTACCGACGAGGACATAAGCGGCGCCATGAACGCCATAGTGCGCTCCCTTAAGGCGAGACTGAACGCAGACCTTAGGGCGTGACAGCGCAAGACATAAAGCTGAACGGCTCGTATCCTGCCTTTGCACAGGGTACGAGCCGCTTTCATTTCAATACTATTTTTGCGCCGCGCCTATCTGAACCTCTTTGAACGGGAGCGGGAGCGTATCGGGGCGGCCGTCCTGGAGCGGGCCGCTGCGCCGCGCCTTCTTCTGCGGCGGCGACGGTTGCTTCTCAGTATCAGTATGCGGATTATCATAAATATCGCCAGTAGCGCTATCACTATAAGCACCCAGAACAGCCAGGGCGAGCCGGTATCTCCGGTTCCGGGGTCGAACAGCAATGGGCTTTCGGAGGGATCGGCGCTTATCATGTTGCCTATCTCGTCCACGCTGTTGTCGGCGGTGAGGGTGGCGGTAAGTATGGCCGTGCCGTTGCAGACGTAGGCTACTGTGCCCACCTCTTCGCCCGCGGTTATGGGGGCGGTCAGTGCCGCAGCCCCGTCCCGGTATGTAACGTTTGGGGTTATGGTATCCTTGGAGGAGATAACGCCGCTGACAAAGTCGCGGGTGCCGGCGATTATTTTGCCGGAGACGTCCGCCGTGGCGGTGAGCCCGCCTCCATCCTCAAAGGCACCGTTTTCAACGGGCACGCTGAAGCTGGACTGCAGGTTAAGCTCGCTGACGCTTACGGAGGAGTAATTCTCAAAGCCCCAGTTGAAGAATTTAGGGGCGTTTTCAAAGCGTGTATAGCGGTACTTGTCGCCCTGCGGGTCGCCGAAGAGCACGCATATAAGCTCTACGCCGTCCTTCCTTGCGGAGGCCACTATGCAGCGGCCGGCCTGATCCGTGTCGCCGGTTTTTATGCCGGTGGCGTACTGGTAAAGGTAGCTCTGAGTATCCTTTTCACCTTTGTGAATAAGGCGGTTTGCGTTTTCAAGGTGATAGCCGTCGCTGTCCTTGTTCGTAGGAGGGACGTCCCAGTATTGTGCGCTTACTATTTCACGGAATTTCTGGTTTTGCATAGCGTAACGGCCCAGCAGCGCCATATCGTAGGCGGTGGAGTAGTGGTTATCGTCGTGCAGGCCGTTGGCTTTTACAAAGTGGGTGTCGTTCATGCCGATTTCGGCGGCCTTGGCGTTCATTAGCTTTGAAAACTCATCCTGGCTGCCCGATATATGAATGGCCAGGGCACTGGCGGCATCGTTGCCGGATACCATCATGGTGCCGTATATGAGGTCGATTATGCGCAGCTCCTCGTTGTTCGAGAACTTCATAAGCGAACCGCGCTTGTCAAAGTTGCTGCCGACATTTATCTTTTCTTCGAGGTCATCGCACAGCTCAAGGGCAAGTATGGTGGTCATTATCTTCGTGGTGCTGGCGGGGTACGCCTTGCTGCGGGCGTCCTTTTCATAGAGCACCGCGCCGGTATTGGCGTCCATGAGGCATATGTGCTTTGTAGTAGGGGCTTCCGGCGCCGCCTCCGCAAGGGCGGCAGGCATAAAGCCTATAACTGTAATAAATATGAGCATTGCGGAAATAATGCGCTTCAAGGGTAAAACATTCCTTTCATACAGAAAAAACTGCGGCGCTGCGCCGTATCGCGGCGTTGTTCGCCATAAATAACTACAATAGTATAACAAATCCCACCATGCTTTGTACAGCAAAAAAGATTCTTTTGAAGCAATGCCATAGGGAATGTTCACAAATCATACGGGTTTTAACGGTTTCAAATTATAAATAATATGATATAATTTTTACCATAGGGATAATATGCCCATTAGCTGATAAATAGGAGGGCTTAACATGGCAAAGAGAATTCTTCTTGTGGACGACGAGCCGCTGATAGTAAAGGGGCTCAAGTTTGCGCTGGAGTCCGACGGATACGAAACGGATTCCGCCGGCGACGGAGAGCAGGCCCTTGAAAAGATAAAAAACGGCAATTTCGACCTCATACTGCTGGACGTCATGCTGCCCAAGATGAGCGGCATAGAGGTGTGCCAGGCTGTGCGGGAAAAGAGCGACGTGCCCATAATCATGCTCACCGCAAAGGGCGAGGATATGGATAAGATACTGGGCCTTGAGTACGGCGCGGACGACTACATGACAAAGCCCTTCAACATACTCGAGGTAAAGGCCAGGATAAAGACCATACTCCGCAGGGCGGGCGCCGGCAAGGAGGCCCCAAAGATGGAGATCACCGCCGGGGACATCACGATAAACATAAATACCCGCAGCGTTATAAGCCACGGGGAGCCCGTGAACCTTACGGTAAAGGAATTTGACCTGCTGAACCTGTTCATGTCCAATATAGGCAAGATATACAGCCGGGACGAGCTGCTTGAGGCTATATGGGGCTTCGACTATATCGGGGATTTCCGGACGGTGGACGTACACATAAGGCGGCTTCGGGAAAAGATCGAGCAGGATCCCGCGAACCCTAAGCACATAATGACGAAGTGGGGAGTTGGCTATTACTTTGCAGAATAAGCGTAAGGCAACAGACTTTTTCGGTTCGCTGCGCTGGCGAATGGTGGGAATATACCTTTTAGTCACCGTGGTCGTGCTGGTGGCCATAAGCAGCCTGGTATCCGGCCTGCTGGAGGAATTCCTCGTTTCGCAGCGCACTCAGGATCAGATGCAGGAGACCGTGCGCCTTGCGATGGAGGTAGCCCCTTATATGAGCGGGGCGGATGTGGACGAGCTTTTCACATACATAGAAAACAAGGCCTATTCCATGGGAGGAAGGGTGCTGGTGCTGGATTCGGACGCGGTGGTGCAGATGGATTCCGCCTCCCGGGAAAACGGGTTCCTTTTGCCGTACCGCGAGGTGCGGGAGGTGCTCCGTGAGGGCAAAAATTCCGCATACGGCTTTCACAACATAGTCCGCGGCGGCGACGAGGGGGTATTCGCCCAAGGGAACCAGAGTATATGGGCCGTGTACTACACGGTGCCGCTGACCGTAAACGGCCACAGGGACGGGGCGGTGCTTTTTTCCGCCTCCATTCAGGACGTGGTGGATAGCCTCAATCAGGTTACAAAGCAGATAACCGTCATATTCGCGGCGGTGGTGATAATCATAATAATCGCAATATTCCTGCTTTCCGGCTGGATGACCAAGCCCATAGTGGAGCTTACCGCCGCCATACGCCGCATGGGGACGCAGGGCTATGTGAGGGTGGACGAAAAGGGCAGCGGCGAGATAGCCGAGCTGGGCCGCGCCTTCAACCGAATGAGCGAGCGCATAGAGGATCACGACAGGGTGCGCGACGAATTTGTGGCGAACGCCTCCCACGAGCTGAAGACGCCCCTGGCCACCATGAAGCTGCTGTCAGAAAGCATACTGTATCAGGAGGATCCAGACCCCGCCATGATGAAGGAGTTCTTCGGGGACGTGGATCACGAGGTGGACAGGCTCACGAGGATAGTTACGGAGCTTTTGCGTCTGGTTCAGGAGGACAGGTCGGACGGGCAGCTAAACCTTGAAAAGGTGAGCCTCGATAAGCTGGTGGCGGGCGTATGCGACCGCCTTGACAGCCTTGCCGAGAATAAAAACATAAGGCTCGTGACGGAGCTCAGCGCCGTCACCGTGGAGGGCGATAAGATGCGCCTTGAGCAGGTGGCTGTGAACCTTGTGGAAAACGCCATAAAGTATACAGACGAGGGCACGGTGAGCGTCCGCGTCGCCCGGGAGGACAATTACGCCGTGCTGGAGGTTAAGGACACCGGCATAGGCATACCGGAGGAATCCATAGAGCATCTCTTCGAGAGGTTTTACAGGGTGGATAAGGCGCGCTCCAGAAGCACCGGCGGGACCGGCCTTGGCCTTTCCATAACCGAAAAGCTCGTGGCGCAGCACCATGGCAGGATAGACGTAAGGAGCAAGCTCGGCGAGGGAAGCTGCTTTACGGTGCGTATACCCATAAGGCAGGAAAGCGAGGGCAAGTGATGGCAGGCAAAAGCATCAGGATAATATCGCTTACTCTTTCCGTGCTTTTCGTCGTATGCTGTATGGCGGGCTGCTTCGGCAGGATGATAGTCCAGGACGAGGAGCACGCGGGGCTGCCGGATGTAGACCCGGAGGACGGCGTGGAGAAAACCGTGGCGGTAAAGCTCTATTACAGGCTCACCAATGAGGAATACCTGGTGGGGGTGGAGAGCGGCGTTACGGTGCGGGCAGGCGAGCGCACGGAGGCTGCGGTGATACGCGCATTGATAGAGGGCGTGCCGCCGCTCGCGGCAGGCGTCAGCCCGCTGTTCCCTGACGGCACCTCGATCGAGAATACCTATTACGAAAAAGGCATACTTTACGTTACCCTTTCCAAAGAAGTGCTGGACGACAGCATGATCGCTTCATTGAAGGAAGAAGATTATCAAAGCCCTGAAGAGTATCAGCAGGCGGTGGACGAGGCTACAAAAGAAATGTATCTTCGGCGCAGGCTGGGCGTTCTATCCATAGTCAATACCATTGCGGGCAGCGACGAGGGCTCACGGGTGCAGATAATGGTGGACAATGAGGGCTCGGGCACAGGCAGCAGGATGCCGTATGAGCTTTTCGGCTTTGATAAGCGCCCGGGAGAGATAATGGAGCCCATGGGCTTTGACGGCAGCGTGATAGCTACGCCGGAAAAGGTGGCGGGCTGCCTGCTGGAAAGGATAGCAAACGGACAATACGATATGGCGTATGCGCTGGTGGCTGAAAGCGATCACTATGGCGTCAGCAGGCCCGCTTATTCAGAATTTGAGGCTGAGCTGAAGGCGCTCGGCGAGCTGGAGGCATACGAGATCACCGGCGAGGCCAAGGACGGCGACGGGATATATGTGCTGGCGGATGTGCGAATAGCCGCCCCCGGAGGTACGATGAGAAATATAATCAAGGCGAGGATATACCTTGAAAAGGACGGAGACCTTTATAAGGTATATTACAGCTCGCTGCAGGCGCTGACGGAGAATTGACCATGACGGCATCAGCTAAAAAAATAATATGCCTCCTTTTGGCGGCGGCAATATGCATCGGGGCCTTTTCGGGCTGCTCCGGAGGCGGCGACGACGTGCCGGAGATGACGCTGAGCGACTACGTGCCCCGGTACGAGGGCGACGAGGATACCTTTACCGCGCAGCTCTATTTCCTATCCGACGACGGGCTGCACCTTTCCATCGAGGAGCGGGAGGTGCGGTGCGGCAGCGGCATGAGCCGCGCAGAGGCGGCGATAGGCGCGCTCATAGACGGCCCAGTGACTACCGTGCTCAACCAGTCGGTGCCGGGCGATATGCTGCTCCAGCGGGTAGAGACCTCCTATGAGGCCTGCAACGTATACCTTCTTGCCTCCTACACGCCGGATGCCCGGACGTGGGCGACGGCTCAGGCCGCCATAGCCGCCACCGTGTATGCCTGCGAGCATATAGGCTCCATAAACCTTTATTTGAACGGCATGGCTCCGGCCTGCTACGGAAGGGCGATGGGGGCAGTTACGCCCATAAGCAATACTCTGGATGCGTACATTGTGGAATTGCAGCAGCAATACGCCGATATTGCCCAGGGCACGGACAACGAGACGGGGGCCGGCATATATGAAACCCGCCTCGCCACGCTCTACTTTACCGACAGCAGCAATACGCTGCTCATAGCGAAGAACGTGACCCTAAATTACGACAGCTCTGAAACGAGCGTCAGGATATCCTATCAGATATTGAACAAGCTGCTTGACGGGGCGGAGGGCCTTGAAAACGCGCTGCCCGCCGATATGCAGTTGCATAACCCAATTAGGCTGGTGCCGGAAAAAAGCTACAATAACGGCGGCATAGAGAACGGCGAGGACGGCGAGTCCCCCCACCCCAGCGAAACTGTGCCGACGATAGACAAGCCGGAGGATGAGGGCCTCATGCAGGGGGAGCCCATGGTGGCCGAGCTGGTGCTGGACAAGCCGAAGGAAAAATACGACGAAAAAATACTGAGCGGCGCCCTTACGCTGACGCTGACGGGATATATACCCAACCTTATCGGGGTGTCGATCACCGTGATAGACGAAGACGGTAATATAGACGAGCTTGCCCCGAGGGGCTATTTTACCCGCGAGGATTTTTCAAGCCGTATAGGCAGGATAGTCTATATGGACCACCCGAATAAGGACGGCAGCCTGCTTTACAGGGCGTCTATGGCGGTCCCGAGCGAAGCCTCATACGACCCCATGGCGATACTCACGGAGCTGCTTTCCGGCTCTGCGGAGCTCGGCAGCATGTGCGGGGGCTTTACGGCCGACGACATATCCGGCGTGTATAAGACCGATAATACGATAGTCGTGGACTGGAAGGCGGGCTTTACGGATAAGCTCAGGGCCTACATAAACAGCGATGATGATACCGGTATACCGCAGGAGAACCGCGAGAGGGCCTTTATATACAGCATAGTGAACACGCTGACCGAGATAGAGGATATAGGGAGGGTGTGGATGCTGGAGGACGGCAAAAAGCTGGGCAGCATAGATAAGATATACCTCGGCAACAGCCTCATGCGCAACCCAGGCATACTGGTAAGCGAATAGAGCAGAAAGATTTTATTTATCGATGGAAAATGAATTTGGAGCAGGCAAGATAGTCCTCGGCATGTCCGGCGGAGTGGATTCCTCTGTGGCGGCGCTGCTGCTCAAAAGGCAGGGGTACGACGTCATCGGGGTATTTATGAAAAACTGGGAGGAAAAGGACGAGGACGGCGTATGCAGCGCCGCGGCGGACTATGAGGACGTGCGGAGGGTTGCGGATAGGGTAGGGATACCGTATTATACCGTAAATTTCACAAAAGAGTATATGGACAGGGTTTTTTCCTACTTCCTTGAGGAATACTCTAAGGGGAGGACGCCAAACCCTGACGTGCTTTGCAACTGCGAGATAAAATTCAAAGCGTTTCTGGATTTTGCCATGGGGCTGGACGCCGCGGCAATAGCCACGGGGCACTATGCCCGTCTGGACAGGTCCTTGGGGCGCACGCGGCTTTTGCGCGCCTGCGACGCGGGAAAGGATCAAACCTATTTTCTCGCCGGCTTGAACCAGCATCAGCTCAGCCGCGCCATGTTCCCCATAGGGGAGATGAACAAGGGCGACCTCAGGCGGCTTGCGGCGGAGGCGGGCCTTGCAACGGCGGACAAGAAGGATTCCACGGGAATATGCTTCATAGGCGAGCGCAACTTCAAAAAGTTCCTTATGCAGTACCTGCCCGCAAAACCGGGAGATATGATAGACCTGTCCGGAAGGGTGATAGGCAGACATGACGGGCTGATGTACTATACCCTCGGACAGCGCCGCGGCCTCGGCATAGGCGGTCAGAAGGAGGGCAGCGGGGAAAGCTGGTTCGTTATAGGCAAGGATATAGAGAACAATCTGCTCATCGTTCAACAGGGGGAATACGAGGAGCTGTTTTCTCTGGGCCTCGAGGCGAATAAGATGAGCTTCATAGCGGGCGAGCCCCCGGCGCGGGAATTTGAGTGTACCGCAAAGTTCCGCTACCGCCAGGGCGATCAGAGGGTAAAGGTCACGATGCACGGCGAGGGCTGCACAGTGGACTTTGCGGAACCACAGAGGGCCGTTACGCCGGGCCAGTGGGCAGTGCTTTACGACGGCGAGGAATGTCTGGGCGGCGGGCCGATAGACGCCACAAGACCTATGAAGGAGATAAAAATTGGATAAGAAAACGAACAAAAAAACAAAGATACTATTTGCGGCCGCCGCCGCGTTCATGGTGCTGGCTGCGTGCTTCCTATTGCTCGGCGGCAGGCGGGACGACGTGGTGATAACCGAATACTCCGTCTCTGCCGACGGCGGCGAGATGACGCTGAAGGCGGGCGTTGCCGGCAGCGCGGGGTATATCCGCAAGGCTAAGGTACGCTATGACGATGTGCATAAGACGGTGTTAGTGGATTTTTACTCCACCTTCGGCATAAACAACCCCATGGGAGCCGAGGATACCTTCGTGATACCTTTAAAGCCGGACAGCGAGAACATACTCTTTAACCGGGGGAACGATTATTACGCGGCCTTTGCGAAGGATGCGGACGGGCAATGGTATAAGTGTGCAAGGTGATTTAAAAAAACAAAAGGCAGGAGCGCATCCTGCCTTTCGGTCTGTCGATAAACTCTGGGGTTGATAAGGGGCCGCAGCCCCCTTATGTTCAATCCGGCTCTGACGACATGTGCGTCAGAACGGATGAAAACCCAGAGGTTTTCGTACTCTGCATCCGGTGCTGACCGCGCCATAGGCGCAAGCACCGAATGAAAAAGCTCGAAAAAGTGGCAGTCAGCCACTTTTTCGAAAGTCTCAAAGGCAGGAGCGCATCCTGCCTTTAGCTTTGCCCTGTTTAGCCCTTCAGCCCGCGGGACTGCCTCTCCATATCCTCCACCACTATGTCGTATATCTCCCCGAGGGTGGAGCAGTATTCCAGCACCTTCCAGGGCTCGTTTGTGTGGAAGTGTATCTTTACCAGCGGGCCGCCGCCCACCGCCAGCAGGCAGTCGCCCTTCAGGTTCTCTGTGAAGTAATCACTGATGGCGTCCTCGTCCAGATCCTCGCCGTCAATGAGAAGCTGTGTGTCATACCTGTACTCTAACATAAGCATCAATCATTCCTTTTCTTAAATATTATATTTTATCCTGCTTAAGCAGCTTTTCGAATATGGGCTTCAGCACTGCTTCGTTGCCGCTGGTATGAAACTCAACGCGTCCGGTGCCGATAGGATTCCTTAGCTTGTATCTGTCTAATATGCGGCCCAGCTGGCGGACGGTGCCCACGCTTCCGTCTATCAAAGCACAGTCGCCCCTGAGATATCTTTTTGCGTTGCGGGCGAACGCGCCCTTTATAAACGGATAATGGGTACAGCCAAGCACTATGGCGTCCACCTCCGTCCCCGCGTATGGGGCAAGGTATCTGTCGAAGAGATCGTCATAGGCGTCGTCGTCGAATATGCCGGCCTCTACCCGCTCGACTATGCCAGGGCAGGGTATGTTTATCACGCGGCTCGGGTCCGGCATGCGCGCCTGAAGCGCAAGGTACCTGTCGAGGCGCGTGGTGGCGAGCGTAGCCATCATAAGCACCTTGCCGCTCCCGGGGAGGGCGCAGGCGGGCTTTATGGCGGGCTCTATGCTTATGATGGGCATGGAGTATTGGTCCATGAGCTGCCGCACCTTGGATACCGAGGCCGCGGTGGCGGTGTTGCAGGCGATGAGTATGGCCTTCACGTCCATGGCCATCAGCTTATCTATGCAGGCCATGGTTAAGGCGGTTATGTCGTCATCGCTTTTGTCCCCATAAGGGGCGTTTCCATTGTCGCCGTAGTATATGTAGTTTTCATGGGGGAGGATGCGGAGGGCCTCGCGCAGCACGCTGGCACCGCCGAGGCCGGAGTCAAACACTCCCACAGGCCGTTCAGACATCGAGCGCCTCCGTAAAACAGATTAACATAATTATAACTCGTAACTCATATATGTGCAAATGTTCAGCAAAACGGGCAAAAACACGGTGTTCAAAAAAATCCGGCAAAAAAAGTTAAACTTTTTTGAAAAAAGCGTTGACAAAGGGGGAAAGGTTTGTTAAGATATACAAGCTGTCGCGTGAGACGAACG
>CAKTYU010000007.1 GCA_934633985.1 uncultured Clostridia bacterium | reverse complement strand
GACCGGGTGCAGGAGAAACTGGCGAAGAACAAAAAGGCCCCGGCACGTCACAAGGCCGAGGACGATTATCTGCTGACCACCAAACTGTTCTGCGGCTACTGCGGGGCCTACCTCTGCGGCGAGAGCGGCACAAGCCGCACGGGAAAGGTGCATCATTACTACAAGTGCGTGTCGGTCAAGAAGAAGCGTACCGAGTGCCACAAGAAGCCCGTCAGGAAAGAATGGATCGAGGATTTGGTGGTCGGTGAAACCATGAAAATGGTCATGGACGACAAAGCAATCGAGGCCATCGTATCCATGCTGATGGACTTGCAGGACAGGGACAATGTGAACGTGCCGCTGTATGAGCAACAGCTCCGTGAAGCGGATACTGCCATCAGCAATCTGCTGGGCGCCATCCAGCAGGGCATCCTGACGCGCTCCACAAAGGCGCGGCTGGAGGAGCTGGAAAACCGCCGCGACGAGCTTGAAAACAGGCTTGCCTGCGAAAAGCTGGCGAAGCCCAAGGTCAGTGCCGAGTTTATGACCTTCTGGCTCCACCGCTTCCGCAAGCTGGACGTGCGGCAACAGATCCACCGCAAGATGCTCATCGACGCCTTCATCAATGCGATTTTCCTGTATGATGATAAAATGGTGATTACCTTCAACTACAAGGAGGGCACGAAAACCATCACGTTTGCCGATTTGCAGGACGTGATCAATCAGAAAAGTGGTTCGGATTTGGATTGCTCCGCTGCACCAAAAATCGGCAAGCTCTCCCGGGAACTTGCCGATTTTTAATTTGCAGCAACTGAGCGACCTCCCGAGGTATGGGCAAATTTAACATAGGATTTATTCAGGATATGGTAATATAGCAGGGCGGCTGCCTAAGTCCTGCAGCACAAAAGGAGGACGGACCATTGTTGTACAGAAATATAAAAGGAATTGGAATAGCCCTGTGCTGGCTGGCTTTTTTGCTTTCTCTGTCCGGCTGCGGTTTATTGAAGGACGACCCGGTTCATTTGGGCATCAAAACGGTGATCGCGGAAATCGATACGGAAAATCAAACCATAAGGGTAAAAGACGGCGCGGCGGAAGGCGATTTGGGCGAAAGCTGTCTTATTGACTGTTCGTCTATTTCCATGATCTATTGCGATTTTGCCACGCAGAAAACTATGAGCATTTCTTTTGAGAATCTACAGGTCGATGACGAGGTTCTTTTGGGTATTAGAAGCTCGGAACTGGAAAGCCTCCGATACAAGAGCGGTGCGGAAGGAAAGATCAAGGTCGAGCAGTTGCAGCTATACACACAAAGGATCAGCATGGATACATATTGAAAAAGTAATATGTAAAAGCGCAATGGCGCGTATGCGGTTTTGAGAGAGGAGACGATATTGTCTCCTTTTTGCTTTAAATCAAGCCGGGGCGGTTGGACTGTGCCGCGGACAGGTATATAATATATAAAAATGGATGAGATAAAAATCTTTGCAATAAAAAACAGCGTTCCTCCGTTTACAAGGTGAAAGCAGCAAAAGGACATGGATGGGCGGTGAAAGATAGGAAAATATTGCTATGGAGAAGAAAAAACAGTAAACTAAAGGGAGGAGGGTAAGGTCCGCACGCACTTTGAGGAGCGCCGAGCTTATAAGGGATATAATGAAATAAAAAATTAAACAGATAAAGAAGGAGTTAATTGTTATGGATAATGTAGTCGAGGCATTGATCGAGATACCGCTTCATTCAAAAAATAAATACGAAGTGGATAATGCAACCGGAAAGATCAAATTGGACAGAGTCATATATGCTTCCATGGTTTATCCTACAGAATATGGGATAATCGAAAACACCCTGGCTCCCGACGGGGACCCGTTGGATATCCTGGTCGTAAGCGATTATCCGTCTTTTCCCGGCTGCTATGTGCCGGCGAGAGTCCTCGGCTACCTTGAAATGACGGATGGCGGAAAGCCGGATTATAAGCTGATCTCCGTGGTGGACTGCGACCCTCGCTATTCCAATTATTATGAATTGGAAGAGCTGCCGGATTTTATCCTGAAAGAAATCAGGAACTTTTTCGAAAATTACAAGGTGCTTCAAGGGGTAAATGTAACGACCGGAGCCTATCGCGGGAAAGAGGACGCCATCAAGATCATCGAGGAATGTACGGAGCGTTATAAGCAGTCTGTCGAAGGATAAAAGGCAATAGGAAATAAGAGAGAGAGCTGTCTGGCGGCAGTTCTTTTTCTTATCAAAAAAACCAGATTAAATTTGCCTTTATGCGCCTTAAGCTGTTGCCATGCCGGCGGTATGTGTGATATAATACAACAAAATAATGTTATAAAACAACAAATCATATATTTCAATCATCAGATAGGAGGATAAGTATGGCGACGGCGGTAATAATGCCCAGGCAGGGACAATCGGTGGAAAGCTGTGTGATCGGCGAATGGTTCAAAAAAGTCGGAGATGATGTGGGCGAGGGCGAGCTGCTTTTTTCCTACGAGACTGATAAGGCCGTGTTTGAGGAGGCCGCAAAGGTATCGGGGAAGCTGCTCGCCGTGTTTTTTGGCGTGGGCGACGATGTGCCCTGCCTTGAAACGGTAGCCGTAATAGGAGCGGAGGGCGAGGACATAAGCGGCGTGGCCCCCAAGGCGGAGGCCGAGCCGGAGCAGCGCGAGGAAGCGCCGGCGGAGGCTGCCGCGCCCGCGGCGGCCCTGCAAACCGCGGAAAGGGCGAGGGGCATATCGCCAAGGGCGAAGAACGCGGCGGAAAGGCTGAGGCTGGATCCTGCCATGGCTGCTCCGACAGGCCCCAACGGAAGGGTGATCGAGCGCGACATAGCTGCGCTCGCGGCGGAGAGCCGCACGGGCTCCGGCCTCGGCGGAAGGCTGCTTCCCTGCGATATGGAGGCCGCGAAAAAGCAGGTGGAGGAGCTTACACCGGCTGCTACCGCGGCGGAATACGAGGATGTCAAGCTCACCAATATCCGCAAGGTAATAGCCAAGTCCATGCACCAGAGCCTAAGCGAAATGGCGCAGCTCACGCACACCGTTTCCTTTGACGCCACCTGCATAATGAATTACAGAAAGCAGCTTAAGCTGGCGGCGGAAAAGCTGGATGTGCCTAACATAACCCTGAACGACATAATGCTGTATGCCGTGTCCCGCGTGCTTCTGCATCACCCCGACCTCAATGCGCACTACCTGGGTGACAGCATACGTCGCTTCCGCCATGTGAACCTGGGCGTGGCTGTGGATACGCCAAGGGGCCTTATGGTGCCCACGCTGTTCAATGCGGATGAAAAGAGCCTGCGGGAAATCTCCTCCGAGGCGAAGGCACTCATAGCCGCATGCCAGGAGGGCTCCATAAACCCCGATCTGCTTCAGGGCGGCT
Source organism: uncultured Clostridia bacterium (assembly GCA_934633985.1). Classification (GTDB taxonomy): domain Bacteria; phylum Bacillota; class Clostridia; order Christensenellales; family CAG-138; genus SFEL01. The sequence continues at coordinate 121,658 of CAKTYU010000007.1, read as the reverse complement.
CATTTACTGTCAGCAACCTCGGCTCGCTTGGCATAGAGCATTTCACCCCGGTGATAAACCCGCCCCAGACCGGCATACTCGGCGTATGCGGCATAACGGAGCGCGTAAGGACGGGCAAGGACGGCGGCATAAGCGTCTACCCCGCAATGGGCCTTTCGCTCACATACGACCACAGGGCGCTGGACGGGGCGCCGGCCTCGCGGTTCCTTGCGGAGCTTAAGACGGCTCTTGAGAGCTTTACCGCGCTGTTAATAGGCTAAACCGCGAAGGGGAGGTAATATAGAATGACTTATGATCTTATAATACTCGGCGGAGGCCCCGCAGGCTATCTGGCGGCGGAGCGGGCAGGCCATGCCGGAATGAAGGTGCTCTGCATAGAGCAGAGGGAGCTGGGCGGCGTATGCCTTAACGAGGGCTGCGTGCCCACCAAAACCCTGCTTTACAGCGCCAAGCTCTACGACGGCGCGGCCCACGGCGAAAAGTACGGCGTTATAGCAAAGGATATAGCCATAGACCACGCAAAGGTGGTAGCGCGCAAGGAGAAGGTAGTAAAGACGCTGGTGGGCGGCGTAAAGGCGGCGCTTCGGGCGAACCATGTCGAAACGCTCAGCGCAAGGGGCGTCATCACGGGAAGGAACAGCGAGGGCTACACCGTGGAGGCGGGCGGCAGCACCTATACCGGCGCGCGGCTGCTGATATGCACGGGCTCATCTCCCGCAATACCCCCCATACCGGGGCTAAAGGAGGGGCTGGAGTCCGGCTTTGCGGTCACCAACCGCGAGCTTCTGAGCCTTACCGAAGCGCCCAAGAGGCTTGTCGTGATAGGCGGCGGCGTGATAGGGCTGGAAATGGCGGCATACTTTAATTCCATAGGCTCGGAGATAACCGTAATAGAGATGCTGGACCACATCGCCGGGGAAAACGACAGGGAGCTCGTGGGCATATTGCAGAAGCACTACGAAAAGCGCGGCATGAAGCTGCTGCTCTCCGCCAAGGTAACAGAGATAGCCGACGGCGCGGTGCGCTATGAAAAGGACGGCAAGAACTGCGCGGTGGAATGCGACAAGGCGCTCATATCCATCGGAAGAAGGCCCAATATAAAGGACGTCGGCCTCGAGAGCATAGGCGTGCTCACGGAGCGCGGAGCCATAGTTACGGATAGCCGCATGAGGACTAACCAGCCCGAGGTATACGCTGCGGGCGATGTAAACGGAAGGTCGATGCTGGCGCATACCGCCTATCGCGAGGCGGAGGTGGCGGTGAACACCATGCTGGGCAAGCGGGACAATATGCGCTACGATGCGATACCCGCGGTGCTGTATACCAACCCGGAGCTCAGTGGCGTGGGCTATACCGAGGCTGCGGCGGCAGCCGCAGGGCTGGACGCCCGCACGGTTACGCTGCCCATGCGCTATTCGGGGCGGTATGTGGCTGAAAACGAGGGCGGCGACGGCATATTCAAGCTGGTGGTGAACAACAGGGACAACACCATACTCGGCGCGCAGGCCCTCTGCAACTACTCGAGCGAGTTCATAATAGCGGCGGCTTCCTTCATAGAGCAGCGGCTTACCTTGGACGACATAAAGGAAATAGTGTTCCCGCACCCGACCGTGTCCGAGATAATACGGGAAGCCGTATTTCAGGCATAGCGCAGGGGACAGGGCAGGATAAGGCAAAGAGAAAGGAGAAAATCAATGACTAAGGCTTTATACATGGATCCTAAGGCGGTACGCGGGCCGGAGACGCCTATAAGAGTGCCGGAGATACCGGTAAATACCTATCAGAAAACGGTAAAGGACGAGCTCGGCAGCTTCACCACGGCGGAGTTTATGAACATATACCGGGATATGTGCTATATCCGGGAATTTGAGACCATGCTCAACCTCATAAAGACCACGGGCGAATATCAGGGCGTAAGCTATAACCACCCCGGCCCGGCCCATCTCGGCATAGGGCAGGAGGCCGCCTATGTGGGCGAGGCCTTCCGCCTTACCCCGAAGGATCTAACCTTTGGCTCCCACCGCAGCCATGGCGAGATACTGGCCAAGGGCCTGCGCTCCATAGAGATAATGGAGGAGGGCGAGCTGCTTTCCGTTATGGAGGGCTTCTTTGGCGGCAAGACCTACGGGGTGATAAAGGATGAAGGGAAAAGCCTGAGGGAGCAGGGCATAGACTTCCTGCTCTACGGCATGATGTGCGAGACCTTCGCCCGGGAAAACGGCTTTAACAAGGGGCTGGGCGGCTCCATGCACGCATTCTTCACGCCGCTGGGCATATATCCCAATAACGCCATAGTGGGCGGCAGCGGCACCATATCCGTGGGCGCGGCGCTTTATAAGCTGGTAAACGACAAGGAGGGCGTGGTCGTATGCAATATAGGCGACGGCTCCACCGCCTGCGGCCCCGTATGGGAGGGCTTTATGTTAGCCGCCATGGATCAGATTAAGCTGCTCTGGCCGGAGGGAAAGCGCGCGCTTCCCATAATATTCAACATAAACGACAACTTCTACGGCATGGGAGGCCAGACCAGGGGCGAGACCATGGGCTACGATATGGTGGCGCGCATAGCGGCGGGCATATCGCCGGACGCACTCCATGCGGAGCGCATAGACGGCTACAACCCGCTCGCCGTTATAGACGCATACACGAGGAAGCTGCCCGTTGCAAAGAACGAGGGCCCGGTGCTGCTGGATGTAGTCACCTACCGCATAAGCGGCCACAGCCCCTCCGATTCCTCCAGCTACAGGACGAAGGAGGAGATCGAGGCATGGCAGGAGCAGGACTCCATAATAGCCTTCGGCAAACAGCTTGTAGAGGCAGGCGTATGCGGCGAAGCCGAGCTTGCCGGGATACGGGCAAAGGTGGCGGGGGATATGCTCCGCAACATGAAGCTGGCCATAGACGACGCGGTTTCCCCGAGGATAGATATATTCGGCGCGGAAAAGAACTTCATAGGCGATCTCATGTTCTCCAACGGCCGCGTCCCCTCCATGGATACCGAGCGCAAGCCCGATATGCTGCTGCCTAGGGAGGAGTGCCCCCGCATACAGCAGATAGCCAAGAAAAAGCGCTATTATCTCGACGAAAACGGCAAGCCCGTGCCCAAGGCGAGGGTATATCAGTACCGCGACGCCATAGCCGAGCCCATAATAAACAAGCTCTATGAGGATCCTACCTTAGTTAGCTTCGGCGAGGACGTAAGGGACTGGGGCGGAGCCTTTGCAGTATATCGCGGCATGACCGAGGCGACACCCTATTACCGCCTGTTCAACACGCCGATAGCCGAGGCAGCCATAGTCGGCGCGGCAGTGGGCTACGGCATGAGCGGCGGAAGGGCGGTTGCCGAGCTCATGTATTGCGATTTCCTGGGCCGCGCCGGAGACGAGGTTTTCAACCAGCTCTCCAAGTGGCAGGCCATGAGCGCCGGAATGCTCAAGATGCCCGTGGTGCTGCGCATGAGCGTAGGCTCGAAGTACGGCGCGCAGCACAGCCAGGACTGGAGCGCGATATGCGCCCATATCTCCGGCCTCAAGGTGGTGTTCCCGGCGACCCCGTATGACGCTAAGGGCCTAATGCAGTCCGCCCTCAACGGCACGGATCCGGTGATATTCCTGGAAAGCCAGCGCATATACGATGTGGCGGAGCAGTTCCATCCGGGCGGAGTGCCGGAGGAGGAGTACGAGATACCCATAGGCGTGCCTGATATAAAGCGCGCCGGCAGCGACGTTACCATACTGTCGATAGGCGCTACGCTGTACCGTGCGCTTAAGGCGGCGGACATATTGCAGGAGAAGTACGGCCTCAGCGCCGAGGTCATAGACGCCCGCTCCATAGTGCCATTCGACTATTCGATAGTTATGGAGTCCGTCAAAAAGACGGGACGCATCGTGGTCACCGGCGACGCCTGCGAGCGCAACAGCTTTATGCGCAACCTGGCCTCCAATATAGCGGAGCTTTGCTTTGACGATCTGGACGCCCCTCCCGTGGTGGTGGGCGCAAAGAACTGGATAACTCCCGCACATGAGATGGAGGACGCCTTCTTCCCCCAGCCGGAGTGGATAGTGGACGCCATACATCAGCGCATATTGCCGCTTCCGGGGCATATATGCACCCATAACTGCACCGAGCTTGAGCAGATAAGGGAGAACAAGCTGGGCATATAAAAAAACTCACATCGAAAGCGCCCGGGAAATGCTCGGGCGCTTTCAGCGTAAATGGTGGATTCAATCACATTTTTATGATACACTTCAGTGAAACAAACAGGAAATTTGCGAAGGAGATATTATGAATCATATTGGAACGATCAGGTTGGAAACAGATAGATTGATACTTAGACGTTTCACTATGGACGATGCAGAGGGAATGTTTAATAATTGGGCATCGGACGATGAGGTCACAAAATATTTAACTTGGCCCACGCACCAAAATATTGAAACGACTATGGCATATATAGATTATTGCATGCAAGAATATGCTAAATCAGCATTTTATCAGTGGATAATTGAAATAAAAGAAACCCAAGAGCTGATCGGCAATATTTCTATCGTAAAAGTAATTGATGAAACTGATAGTTTGGAATTAGGCTGGGTCATAGGAAGAAAATATTGGGGCAAGGGATACACAGCAGAAGCGGCAAGGGTAATAATTGAAGTATTGTTTGATAAGGTCGGGGCAAATTGTATTTACGCAGCCCATGATGTGAATAACCCTAATTCTGGCCGTGTTATGCAGAAAATCGGCATGAAATATGAAGGCACATTGCGCCAGAGCAATAGAAATAATCAAGGCATCGTAGATTCTGCACGATATTCAATACTGCGGTCTGAACGATAACTTCAAGTTTGTCGAGCCTGCAAAAGCCATTTATGAGCTAAAGGGCATGCTTCTGTTTATTTTGCGGGCTGTACCTGCAATACCTCCGTGCCGGCTGCCCTTGCGGCCTGTATGAAGTCCTCCGGCAGGGGAGCATCGCATATCACTACGTCTATATCAGACAGGGAGGCGAAGGTGAAGGGGAGGGTGCGCCCCAGCTTTGAGCGGTCGATGAGGAGTATAACCTTGTCGGCCTTTTGTATCACCCGGCGCTTAAGGGAATTTTCGGTATACGAGCCCACGGTAAAGCCCGCCCCGGCGGAATAGCCCGTGGCGGCGAGAACGGCGGTGTCTATGTTTACCGTCGCGAGAAACGCCTCCGCCTGAGGGCCGGACAGGGACAGCGTGGAGCTGCTTATCTGCCCGCCGACGCAGGAGACGGTGCTCCTGGAGCGCTGGGAGAGCTCTATGGCGATATTGGCCCCGCTCGTGACTATGGTATAGTGCTGGTTTGGAAGCTGCCGCACAAGGCTCATAACGGTGGTGCCGGCGTCCAGGAATATCGAGGTGTTGGGCACGAGGTAGGGTATCGCGGCACGGGCTATGCTGAGCTTTGCGTCGGCGTTTTCGTGCATGCGCTGGGAATACAGCCCCTCTGTGTCGCCCGCGAGGCTGGTGGCTATGGCGCCGTTGCGAACGCGCCGTATGCTGCCCTCGTCCTCAAGCTGCTTAAGATAGCGCCATACCGTCATCTTGGAGCAGCCTAAAAGCTCCGTCAGAGTTTCCACCGTGGCCTCACCGTGGTTTTCTATGTATTTTCGCACTTCGTTCAAGCGGATGTTCATTGCGGTAGCTCCTTCGTTAAGGATACATCTTTAATAATTTAAACCATACTTGCCCCCGCGTCAATAGAGCGGGCGAATTGACAGAAAGAAACCGGGGCGTATATGCCCCGGCGATAATAAGTATCGGCGCTACGCCTTGGCTTGAAGCAGGTATTTTTCCGCCTCGGGGCTCCAGAGGCCGTTGTGCCGGGCGGTTATCTCGGCGAGCTTGGCAAACAGCGGGTCGCTTTCGCCCAGCTTCTCAAAGTCCGCTATGGCGGTAAGGGGAAGCTCTATCTGGGTGTAGATGAGCTTTTTGCCGCCCTTTATATTGGGCAGGTTGAGCGTGGTGTCCACGACGGCGTTGAGGCCGCCTATGTGGGTGAGCATGGTGGCGGGGTTGAGCCGTCCGGAGGTCATCATCTCGATTGCCTCCTTCATGTCGCTGGTGTTGCCGCCGGAGGTGCCGACTACATGGGTATAGAGGTAATGCACGTTGTAGAAGTTGAACTCCGCCTTAAAATTGCTGTCGGTAGGCCCGGCAAAGAAGTTGAGGCAGCCGTCAAAGCCGAGTATGGCGTCGGCCTGCTCCACCACCGGCCTTACCGGGGCAAAGCATATCACGTCGTCATAGCCGGTGCCGCCGGTGAGCTCCCTCAGGTACTCAGTGCCGAAGCCCGGCTTTGCGGTGTTTACGAAGTGAAGCTCCACGCCCTGCTCCTTGGCGTGCTCTACCGTATATATGCTCCTTGCGCGGGCAAGGCGGTCGTCGTCTATGTCGGTCACGACCAGCAGGGAGGGGCGGCGGTCGCAGTGCAGCGCGTAGTCTATTGCGCCGAGGCCCATTGCGCCTACGGAGGCGAGCATCGCCATCTTGCCGCCCTCGACTATGCCCATCTTGTGCTCATAGCTGCCCGGCGTGGTGTGGTACATGGCGTGGAAGGTGCCAACTATGCAGCTCATGGGCTCTGCAAGGGAGCCGTAAAAGTATACGTCGGAATCGTAGGGCAGCAGGCAGTCCATAAGCAGCGATTCGATGGGTATGTTGCCGTATTGGGCGTCGCCGCCGCAGAAGGGATAGGAGTAGCCGGGAGCCATCTGGGAGCCCTTGTAGTAGTGCGCGGGCTGTATGGCGAAGCCCTGGCCGGGGCGGTACTTGTGCTTCCAGTTTTCGCCCACCTCGTCTATCACGCCGCAGAACTCGTGTCCCACTATCGTGGGGTTTTCTTCGACGTTGTCCGGTACGCGCTTATGGCTGCCGCCTTCGACGGCGGCCTTATAGGTGCTCATGCAGATAGAGTCGGATATGATCTTTACCCTGACGTCGTCCGGGCCAACCGGAGGCAGGTCTACCTCGTCCAGTCTGAGATCCATTTTGCCGTGTATGCGTACAGCTTTTGTTTTCATAGTTTAGCTCCTTTCGTTTCGTGGTCTATAAGTTTCCAGGTGGATGCTATAAGGTTGGAAAAGGCGGGATCCTCCATGGCCCGTATTACGAAGGACTGCCGCGGGGAGTTGATATCCTCGCCCGATACCTGTATGAAGCCGTGCCTTTCGGCAAGCTCCCTTATGCGGGCGAGCTGGGCCGGCGTGTTCCGCGTGGGCATATAGGTAACGCCGCGGACACCGTGCTCCGCCATGCACTCCATTACCTCGTCGAGGTAGTCGTCCTCGAATTTTTGAACCTTTTTATCTCCGGTAACGCTGTCCGTAACGTCACCAAGGTAGGCGTAGCACAGCAATGCGTCAATATCCCGGCAAAGCCCCGCTATCTCATCAAGAGAGGGGCATTCCTCGTCGGCATCTATATATATGCCGGGAAGGAAGGAGGACTTCAGTATGCCGAGCAGGTCGTATTCGTAAAACGGATAGCCGGTATCCGATAGCTGCGCCCTCTGTTTTGGCGAAAGGGCAACGCCCATCGCGTCCTCGAGGAAGCCTATCGCGGCACTTCCGCGCCCTGCCCTTTGCACTATGCCCCGGGCGAGCGCGTACATGAGGTGGCGCTCGGTGACTCCGCCCCCCTCCGGGGCCTTGGACAGCGGCAGCACGTCCCTGTCGTAATCCAGCTCGACGCCGGGGAGGATGCGGTTTATGCTGCGTGTCATGGCCCTGTTGCGCCTGTGCCGCGCCTCGCGGTAGGGGGCAAAGAGCTCGTTCAGACGCTCAATGGAGCCATGGGGGACGGACTGTATGGTCATGTAGCTTACGCCGGCCTGATCAGGGTTGTTAGTGCGCCTGCCCTCGAGGGAGGTTCCCGCCATGGATACGCGGCATTCCATGCCCACCGTAACGGGCATACCAAGTATGCCTCCGGCCTCTATAAATTCCCCGGCCCCGGCAATAGAGTCGTGGTCTATTATGCCTGCGGTGCAAAGCCCCTCCGTGCGGGCGGCGTATACCGCGGCGGCGGGGGAGTAGGGGGAAAAGGAATAAAAGGTGTGTATATGGTTGTTTATATACCGCGGCTCCATAGGAGGGAATACGCTCTTTTCGGCTATGCGGCGGAGGTTATCCAGCCGCTCCTCCTTTGTGGGCGCGTTAAGCTCGTTTAATATGCCTATATCTATCATGGGCGCTACCGTCCGTCAGCTTAACATGACCTGGCCGCCCGTAACGGGTATTGCCTGCCCGGTCTCGTACCGCTGCTCCACGCAGTACATCACTGCCTTGGCCACGTCGGAGGGGAGGCAGCCCCTGTTCATGGGCACCTTTGCCTCGTAATGGCGGCGGACGTCCTGTACGGTCCTTGCGCCGGGGACCTTGCCCGCCCTGAGGTATTGCACAAACAGGCCGCGCTCCGGGTCGGACCACAGCGGCCCATCCAGATAGTTGCCGGGGCATACGGCGTTCACCTTGATATTGTAGGCGCAAAGCTCAAGGGCGAAGGACTGGGTTAACCCTATGCCGCCGAACTTGGAGCCCGCATAGGCAAAGTTGCGGTTTGAGCCCTCGAGGCCGGATTTGGAGTTTAGCTCCACTATATCGTACATGGCCTCTGGAGCCGCCTCATGCTGTGCCTGCATTATCATCGCCGCGTATTTGGAGCAGAGGAAGTAGCCGGTATAGTTGATGGAGGTCACAAAGTCAAAATCCTTTTTTTCCATTTCAGCCACGGGACCGGAACGCACCACCCCCGCGTTGGATAGCATCAGGTCGAGGCCGCCGAAGCTCTCCACGGTCTGCGCGACCATATTGGCCACGGATTCCTCATCGGACACGTTCACGGCAACCGCAAAGGCCCTTTCGCCCATTTCAGCGGCTACCTGCCCGGCAAGGGGCTCGTTCAGATCCGCTATGACTATCGAGGCGCCCTCGTTGTAAAGCTCCTGCGCTATGCCCCTGCCGAAGCCCTGGGCCGCGCCGGTCACTATGCATATCTTTCCCGCCATACGGCCGCTTCCGGCAGGGCGTATGTGGGCGTTCGCCTTTGCCATGTCCTGCCATTTTGTCATGTCTACCGTCATTTTTTGCCGCTCCTTTCCATATAGCCCAGAAGCCGCCCGTATGCGGCCTCCCATTCCGCGGTGGTGTTGGGCTCATAGCACTCCACAGCCTCGCAGCGGCGGACTATGTCCCGAAGCTCGTCTATGCCGCTTATATCGCCCAGCGCCATAGCCTGCACCAGCAGGTTGCCTATGGCGGCGCCCTCTATTGGGCCGGTTATCACGCGGCATCCCGCCGCGTCCGCAGCGAACCGGTTCAAAAGGCGGTTCCTGCTCCCGCCGCCGACTATGTTAAGGCTGTCTATGCTCTCTCCCTTTATCTCGCTGAGCCTGTCCAGCGTGTAGCGGTATTTCAGGGCGAGGGATTCGTATATGCAGCGGGCGAATCTGCCCACCGTGTCCGGCAGGGGCTGGTTTGTCGCGGCGCAGAACTGGCGTATCTTCTGCCGCATGCGCCCGCCGGAGAAGAAGGGGGTGTGATCCGTGTCGATTATGGAGCGGAAGGGCTCCGCCGCCTCCGCCTCACGAACTATTTCGTCCCAGCTCAGGGATATTCCCTCCGCCTGCCATTCCCGGCGGCATTCCTGTATAAGCCAAAGCCCCATTATGTTCTTTAGCGGGCGGAAGCCGCCCTGCACGGTGCCCTCGTTGGAGAAGCCCGCATCCCGCACCTCGTCGGTGAGCAGCGGAAGCTCGGTCTCCATGCCGAAAACCGACCACGTGCCGCTGGAACAGAAGGCAAAGCTGCCGCTGCCGGGTATTGCCGCGACCGCCGAAGCCGTATCATGGGTGCCGACCGCTGCAAAGGCGGCACAGTTTATGCCTAACTCGCGGGCTATATCGGAGCGCAGCCTGCCGCGTATCGTTCCCGGCATATCTATGGGCGGGAATATCTTTTCCGGCAGGCCGAAGGCCGCCATTATGTCCCTGTCCCAGTCCCGCTTTATGGGGTTGTAAAGCATGGAGGTGGTAGTCTCGGTGTATTCGGATTTCTTTTCGCCGGTGAGAAAATACCCAAGCAGATCCGGCATGAAGAGCAGGGTTTCGGCGGCCTCCAGCGCGGCGTCGCCCTCTCTCTTGCGCCGGTAAAGCTGATAGGCGGTGTTGAAGCTCTCGTTGCCTATGCCGGTATGGGCGAAGAGCGCGGGGAAGTCCATCGCCTTCCATGCCTCGGTGCAGTCCTCCTCCACGGCGTTGCGGTAAGCGCGGGGGTTTGAGAGGAGATGCCCGTTTTTGTCCAGCAGGCCGTAATCCACGCCCCATGTGTCGATGCCGAAGCAGTCCAGCGCCCCTATGTCCGCCCTGCGGAAGGCGAGGAAGCCCTGCTTGAGCTGATTGTAAATGTAGGGAAGATCCCAGTAGTAGACGCCGTTGAGCTCTACATAGTGGTTTTCAAAGCGGTGCAGCTCCCGCATGGAGATGCGTTCGCCGTCAAATTGCCCGAGTATGGCGCGGCCATTGCTGGCCCCTATGTCAAAAGCCAGTAGGTTACGCATATTATTTCACTACACCTTTCTGAAGTATGATGTTTGCGTATATCGAGGTCTCGCCGGACTGGAGCACGCAGTAGCAGGTCTTGGCCTCATCATAAAACCGGAACCGCTCATAGAAGCCCACGGCCTTAGCGCCCCTTGGGTCATGGCGGGCGACGGATTCCACGTATTTATCCCATATAGGTATGTCCAGCTCTTTGTCGCAGTCCATTTTCTGCATGAGCATCGCCGGGGTATCCGTGTAGCTGTCCAGAGGGAAGACCTCGAGTATGGCGTTCAGCAGCTCCGGCGTGCCGTGGCCGTCTGCCCTGAGAAATACGCAGCCGCCCTGCCTCGCTATCGAAGCGCCGGGGAAGTTCCCGTCGCCTATGCATATACGGTCGCCGTGTCCCATCTCGCACAGCACCTTGAGAAGCTCCGGGGAGAGGATGGAGGGGATGTTTTTAAGCATGGCTCGTTCCTTTCTATATGCCTGACCGGGGCGGAATGAACCGTCCCGGCCATTTTTTCAGATGATCATTACCTTATGTTCTTGTACATGGGGCCGTAGGCGGCACAGGCGCGGTAATCCTGGCCTTCCTTATCCATGCCGAAGGCGTTCCATGCGGCAGGGCGGAAGATATCCTCGGAGGGCACGTTGTGCATGCATACAGGTATGCGGAGCATGGAGCAGAGCGTGATGAGATCTGCTCCGACGTGTCCGTAGGAGATCGCGCCGTGGTTGGCTCCCCAGTTCTGCATTACGGAGTAGGCGTCCTCAAAGGGGCTACCCGCCTTGCCGTCGCAGCGCGGCGCAAACCATGTGCAGGGCCATGTGGGGTTGGTGCGCTCCATGAGCTTATCCGTCACCTCGTCGGGCAGGTTCACCGTCCAGCCCTCGGCTATCTGGAGCACGGGGCCGAGGCCCTTGACGAGATTCAGTCGGATCATGGTGACGGGCATTTCCGCACGGGTGACAAAGTGGCTGGAGAAGCCGCCGCCGCGGAAGTTGTCAAAGCCAGCCTCGCACCATACGGTAGCGTCGGTCATTTTCTTTATGTCCTCGTCGGTGACCTCCCACCAGCGCTTCATGACGTTGTTGCCGTTTTCGTCGGTGCATTCGCCGCAGGCGTCGAGGCAGGCCGCGCCGGAGTTGAGCAGGTGTATTATGCCGCCGTTCTCCTTAGCCTTGCCCTCGAATTCATAGCCGGTGGCGCGCTTGGTGGCCTCAGGGGACCAGAAGGTACGCACATCCGCGAATATCTGCGCACGGTTCGTGAGCAGCTCCATGAAGAGCATGCCGAGGCCGTTGAGCACGTCGTTTTCCGTGGCGAACACCATGGGCTCCTTTTTGCCGGTAAAGTCGAAGGAGGAGTTGAGCACCGCCTCGGGATAGTCGCAGTTGGGCCAGTGATCGGTCCACTGCCTCTGGCCCTGGAAGCCGGCGGCGATGGCGTTGTGGCCTACCATCTCCTCCTTGAATTCCTCGGGGAGATTGGGGTTGCCCTGTATGAGATCCTTTATGATGCAGTACATCTTTATGGTAAATTCCCACTGCTTGCGCTTTTCCTCGTCGGTAAACCTTATGCGGCGCTCCTTGCCCAGGAACTCCACGGATTCGGGATTGTCGTCGCGGCCCTCCTTGCAGTGCTCGAATGTCCACGCCAGCGCCTTTTCATAGGCCTCGTGGTCGTATATGCCCTCCTCCATGCGGCGGAGTATCTCCACCTCATCGACGGATTCGACGCGCAGGCCGAGGTATTCCTCCATGAACTGCTGGTCTATGATGGAGCCGCCTATGCCCATGCACATGGAGCCTATCTGCAAATAGCTCTTGCCGCGCATGGTGGCAGCCGCAACGGCCGCCCTGCCGAAGCGCAGAAGCTTTTCCTTTACGTCCTCAGGTATCTCGGTGACCTGATCCGCGTCCTGTACCTCATGGCCGTATATGCCGAAGGCCGGAAGCCCCTTCTGGGCGTGGGTGGCGAGTACGGAGGCGAGGTATACGGCGCCGGGGCGCTCTGTGCCGTTAAAGCCCCATACGCCCTTTATCGTCATGGGATCCATATCCATGGTCTCGGAGCCGTAGCACCAGCAGGGCGTGACGGAGAGGGTTATGGATACGCCTTCCCTGCGGAACTTTTCGGCGCAGGCGGCGGATTCCGGCACGCGGCCGATGGTGGAATCGGCTATGACCACCTTTACATGGTCGCCGTTAGAGTAGTAAAGGTTATCCTCGAAGAGCTTTTTCGCAGCCTCCGCCATGGCCATTACCTGGCCCTCAAGGCTCTCGCGCAGCTTCATGGGGCCTCTGCGGCCGTCGATAATGGGACGGATGCCTATGACCGGATAGCTGCCTACGTAACGATTCTTTGCCATATATTCTTCCTCCTTGAAAATTGTACTCTGCGGCATTGCCGCGGGCATGAATTTGGTAGTAGGGGACGGATCTATTTAATAACGCATAACGCTATAAATATGTATTTTTTATATTACCAGCTTGGACTCGAGCACGGTCATGCGGGGAGGGACGGTGCTTCCGTCCAGCCGCTCTATTAGGTATTCCGCCGCAAGCCGGCCTATCTCCTGCTCCGGCTGGAACACGACGGGCAGGGCGGGGGTCATCATGCGGCATACGTCAACGGAGTCGTAGCCGAAAACGCTCACCTGATCGGGTATGACTATGCCCCTCTCCCGTGCGGAGGTGATAAGGCCCAGGGTTATGTTGTAGTTTGTGGAAAATATTGCCGTAGGCGGGGTGTCGAGGGACATCATGGATATGAGGCCCTGATATCCCGTGGCGAAAATGTTGTCGCCGCTTATAACTAAGGAATCGTCGTAAATTATGCCGTTGTCGGAAAGGGCCCTGAGGTATCCCACGAGGCGCTCCTTTGCGGTAAAGACGGATTTGGGGCCGGAAATTATGCCGATGCGCCTGTGCCCCTCAGATATAAGATGCGATGTGGCTTTGTATACGGATTCGGTGTTATTGGTGAGCACCGTGTCCTTATCTGAGCCGGGTATCATTCGGTCGGCAAGCACCACCGGCACGCCGCATTCGTCGGTAAGCTCGTGAAATTCCTCCGCGGAAAGGTCCTCCGGCACGTATATGAGGCCGTCTATGCTGGCCTCCAAAAGAAAGCGCAGATTGTCCCTTTCCAGCCCGTGGTTAGAGCTGTAACAGGAGATGAGGCTGTGATAGCCGCGGGCGCGTATTACCCTGTTAAGGGCCTCCAGCATGGCGCTGAAAAAGGGGGCCGACAGGTCGGGCAGCAATACGCCTATGGCGTGGCTGCGCTGTGACTTGAGGTTCCGGGCAAAGGGGTTCGCCCGGAATTCCAGCTCCGCTATGGCCTCGCGGATGGCGATGACGTTCTTTTCGCGGACGCTGCCGCCGTTTATGTATTTGGATACCGTGGAGGGGGCGACGCCGGCCCTTGCGGCAACATCCTTGATAGTAGAAATGCTCGACATATTTCCTCCGGAAAAACGAAACGTTACATTTTTCTGGGGCTCCGAAAGCATGAAGCCCACAGTCCTCATTAACTATAATAAGGTTTTTAACCGCTTGCGTCAACAGTAAGTTTTGAATTAAAAATAAAAATTTTAAGAAAAGTCTTGCTTTTTGGCAACACATTGTTTATGATAGAGCCAAGTAGTGCTGTGTTTGATTTTAAACAAAAACGCGAAACGGTTCGTTTTCTCACCGTTTAAACCATCTTCAACGCTTTGCTTCTTTATAAGGTACAGAAAGGTGAAACCATAATGGCTGAAACGATTTTGCGAATGTACGGTATACAAAAGTATTTTCCCGGCGTGCACGCGCTTGATGACGCCCGGCTTGAGGTAAAGGCGGGGGAGGTAATGGCGTTGGTCGGGGAAAACGGCGCCGGTAAATCTACTCTTATGAAGATACTTACCGGCGTGTACACTAAGGACGCCGGCACGATAGAGCTTTTCGGCAGCCCGGTCGAGATACACGGGCCCAGGGACGCTCAGGCAAAGGGCATAAGCATAGTGCATCAGGAGCTTAACCTTATGCAGGATCTTACCGTCGCCGAAAACATATTCATAGGGCGCGAGCCCGTCAAGGGGGTTTTCCTCGACAAGGCGGAGCAGAACCGCATGACCGAGGAACTGCTCGGATCGCTTCATTTAAATAACATATCCGCTAAAACACCCGTCAAGCATCTCACCGTTGCAAAGCAGCAGATGGTGGAGATAGCAAAATCACTCTCTCACGAAAACACAAAAATACTCGTACTGGACGAACCCTCTGCCGCGCTCACCGAGAGCGAGATAGAAGACCTGTTCGTATTTATACGGCGGCTTAAGGCCACCGGAGTAGGCATAATATACATTTCGCACCGCATGAACGAGCTGAAGGAGATAACCGACAGGATAACCGTGATGAGGGACGGCCAGTATGTCAACACCGTCGATACCGCGGAGACGACGATAGACCAGGTGGTGCAAATGATGGTCGGGCGCGTGATATACGAGGAGCCCAAGACGCAGTCAAACGTACCCGAAGGCGCGCCGATAGTATTCGAGGCGGAGGAGCTGGTCTCCAAGGATGTAAAGGGAGTATCCTTCAATTTGAAAAAGGGCGAGATACTCGGTTTCGCCGGGCTCATGGGCGCAGGGCGCACCGAAACGGCGCGGCTTATATGCGGCGCGGATCCGCGCCACGGCGGTACGATACGCATAAACGGCAAAGAGGTAAAGATAAACTCCCCGCGGGATGCGGTCGCCGCAGGTATAGGATATCTATCTGAGGACCGCAAGCGTTACGGCCTGTGCCTCGGGCTGTCCGTGGCGGACAATACCGTCCTCGCCTCGTTGGATCAGTTTTCCAAGGTGGCCTTTGTGGACGACAGAAAGATCGAGGGCGTGTCCCACGAATACGTCAAAAAGGTACGCACAAAGACCCCGAGCGTAAAGAGCAAGGTGCGCAGCCTGTCCGGAGGCAACCAGCAGAAGGTGGTGCTGTCCAAGTGGCTGCTCAACAACTGTGACATACTCATATTCGACGAGCCCACCAGAGGCATAGACGTAGGCGCAAAGAGCGAGATATATAAGCTTATGAACCAGCTTGCCGACGACGGCAAGTCCATAATAATGATCTCGTCGGAGATGCCCGAGCTGCTGCGTATGTCGGATCGCATAGTGGTAATGTGCGAAGGGCGCAAAACGGGCGAGCTGGATATAGCTGAGGCTACTCAGGAAAAAATAATGACCCTTGCAACAAAGAGAGAGGTAGGATAGCGGAATGGAAAAACTGGGAACCAATAAGCTCAACATGCAAAAACTGCTGGCTCCTGCGGCGCTGGTGATCCTGTACATAGTGTTCTCGATCTTCGGCAACAACTTTCTGAGCCTGGATATGGTTAAAAACATACTCGAATCCAGCTACTACATAGGCTTTATGGCATTCGGGGTCACCTTCGTCATCATCACCGGCGGGATAGACCTTTCCCTGGGAACGGCGATGATGTGCGCGGCGCTGCTCGGCGGCTTCTCCTTCAAGCAGGGCTGCCCGCTGATACTCTCCGTGCTGCTTACGATATTAGTAGGCGTGGTGTTCGGCTTTGTAAACGGCATATTCGTCGCAAAGCTCAAGCTGCCTCCCTTCATAGCCACCCTGGGCACCCAGATGATGGCCTCCGGCATAGGCTCGATAATAACCAAGGTGCAGTCCCAGACCTGGCCCACGGCTACCGCCGAGGTGGGAAGCTGGTTCAAGAAGGTGTTTATCCGCTCCGAGGTTTTCGGGATAAAGGGCTTCCCCGTCGGCGCCTTCTGGCTCATAGGCTTCTTCCTCATCGCCGCGGCGATACTGCATAAGACCAAGTTCGGCAGATACGCTTACGCCATAGGCTCAAACGAGGAGGCGGCGCGCCTTTCCGGAATCAAGGTCGATAACTGGAAGGTAGCTGTATATACGCTTTCGGGCTTCTTCGTAGGCATGGCCGGCCTGTTCTATGCGGCGGCCTACACCACGATAACCCCCGGAACGGGAAGCGGACAGGAGCTCAACGGCATAACCGGCGTAATAATAGGCGGCACCTCCATGGCGGGTGGCTCCGGCTCGATGATGGGCACGCTCATAGGCGTATTCATAATGTCGGTGCTTAAAAACGGCCTGTCCTCATGCGGCCTCCAGGCTCCCTGGCAGACCTTCCTTACAGGCGCGGTGGTAATAGGCGCGGTGCTGCTCGACATCACCCGCACGAACGCCGCAAACCGGGTCACCCCGGTAGTGACGACGCCAAAGAACGGCGGCAAACAACCAAGTGTTGAGCGCAGCGATGCGTTTGATAAAAAATAACAGGAGGAAACGAGAATGAAAAAACTGATAGCCCTGCTTCTTATCATGGTGATGGTCATAGCGGCTACCGCTTGCCAGGCCAAGCCCGAGGCTCCCAAGACTGAGGAGATGACGGAAGAGAAGACGGAAGAAACCATGGAGGAAACGACGGGAGAAGCGATGGATAAGCTCTATATCCCCGTCATGGCAAAAGGCTTCCAGCATCAGTTCTGGCAGGCGGTCAAGGCCGGCGCCGACGCTGCTGCCGCCGAGTACGGTGTAGAGATCTACTTCGACGGTCCCGCTTCCGAAACCGAGATTGACGCTCAGGTCAACATGGTTAAGAACGAAATGGCGAAGAACCCCAAGGCTATGGCGCTTGCGGCCCTCTCCACCGAGGCCGTCACCGAGATACTCGAGGAGTGCGCTGCGAAGGACATCCCCGTTATAGGCTTTGACTCCGGCGTACCCGATGACAAGACCGGCGCCGTAAAGGCCACCGCCAGCACCAACAACGAGAACGCTGCCGCTATCGCCGCCGAGAAGTTCGGCGAGAACGAGGTCATCGTAGAGGCCATGAAGAACGCCGACTCCAAGAAGCCCGTGATCATAGGCTGCCTGTCCCAGGATGCGGTATCCGCTTCCATAACCGGCCGCACCACCGGCTTCGTAAACAAGATGGCTGAGATCGCTGAAATGTATCAGCCCGGCAAGGTCTCCATAGAGGGCCATGCAAAGTGGGAGAAGAAGGTTGCCGATCCCGCTATCATCATCGAGGTTGCGGTATCCGCCACCACCGAGGCCACTGCGGTTCAGACTGCCGCCAACTCCCTGCTGGGCAAGAAGCCCGTCGCTATCTTCTGCTCCAACGAGGGCGCCGTTACCGGCTTCCTGTCCGCTGTATCCGACGGTGAGGATCTCGCCGAGGGCGGCAAGTACGGCGACATAATCGTTGCCGGCTTCGATGCGGGCGCTGCTCAGAAGAATGCGGTCCGCAACGGCTGGTTCTACGGCTCCGTCACCCAGGATCCCTATCAGATCGGCTATAAGGCCGTTGAAATGGCTGTCATGGCTGCCAAGGGCGAGAGCGTATCCGACGTGGATACCGGCGCTCAGTGGTACAATGCCGAGAACATCGACGACGAGATGATCTCCCTGCTGGTTTACGATTAAACCAACCAATAAAACCTGAACTTAAAGGAGCGGCTTTGGCCGCTCCTTTTGCTGTGGACATTATATGTATCTCGGAGTAAAATGGCGTTGAGATTTAAAAATCATTAAAGCAGGCCGAGAGAAAAGCAAAATGGAAGAAGCAAAGCGATACAAGACCGGAGCGGCGCAAAGGGACGCCTTTGTGAAGATATGCCATGATATGAGGACGCCGTTGAGCTCCGTAATGCACCTTGCGCAAATACTGGAAAGAGAAGCGGACAGGCCGGACAGGGTGCGGGAGCGTGCGGCGGAAATAGCGGTATCGGCTGAGTACCTGCTGGGGCTGGCAGACGATATCGTAGATATTTATAAGCTCGGAGGCGGGCGCATCGACATTGAAAAGGAACCTTTTTCGCCGTATGAGCTGGCGGAGGATATTCAAAAAATGCTGTGCCCGCAAATAAAGGACGCGGGACACGAGTTGGCCGTGTGCATCGCAGAGGCGGCGCCGGATATGCTTCTGGGGGATAAACGGCGGTTGGAGCGGATACTGCTGAACCTGATCGTCAATTCGGTGCAGCATACGGCTGCCGGCGGTAAGACTGTTCTTTGCATTTCGTGCGCCCAAGGCGATCGCGCCGAAAAGCTGCCGCTGGCATTCACCGTGAGCGACAACGGCGAGGGAATGGAGCAGAGCATTTTAGATGCGGCGCTTGCCGAAGGGGATACGCCCGCCGCCGGTCTGGGTATAGCCATAGCAAAGGGGCTTACGGAGCTTATGGGCGGCAGTATTGCGGCAAAAAGCTGCATGGGAAAGGGGACCGTGTTTCGCGTAGAGCTGGCATTCGATAGGATGGAGGAAAAAGAGAAAACCGGAACGGACTCGGAGGCCCTTGCGGGGAAGCGGCTGCTGCTGGCGGAGGACGATCGGCTATGCGGGGAAATACTGTGTGAGCTGCTGGAGGATGAAACGGGAAGACCGGTGAGCATAGCGGCAAACGGGCGGGCTGCGCTGGAAATGTTCGAGAGTGCTAACGGCGAATACGACGCCATAATAATGGACGTGCAGATGCCGGTAATGAATGGATACGAAGCGGCGCGCGCCATTCGCAGGTCAGGGTGCGGGAACGCAAAAACGGTGCCGATAATAGCTCTTACGGCGGATGCTTCCGAGGAAAGCGCAAGGGCGGCCGCCGATTCGGGAATGAACGGCTGCCTCGCCAAGCCGGTCAATGCTGATCGGCTGCGCAAAGCTGTCGCCGCCGCCTTGAAAAGCCTTTCGGTAGCGTATCGGTAGCACTTACGTGAGTATAATCAAATATATGCCTTGTCCTGCATGCTGGCAACAGAAGAAATGATGATGCGATATTCCTCTTGAAGGCGGGCGAAAAGCTCCGCCGCGGCGTCCGGCGAGCCAAATTTCAAAGCGCGGCTGAGAAGGGCGCACATATCGCTAAGCCTGCAAAAGCCTAACAGGGCGCTTACCCCGTTTAATGAGTGGAGAGCAAAGATAGCGCCTGCTGTGTCATTTGTTTGCAGGCAGGCGGAAAGAGAACGGAAGCTGTCATCGGCGGGGAATTTCATTAAAAAGCGTATAAGGCGCGCTTCGCTTGAAAAGCGGGCGACTGCGTCGGCGTAGTCGCCGCCGGTGGCCTCATAGAATGCCTTCACCGCGGAGGGCATAGCGCTAAATCACCTCCTGATCCAGAGAATCGAATTCAGGGGTGCTGAAAAAATCGCTGAGCGTTATATCCAGACCGTCGCATATCATCTTTATGGTAAGCAGCTTTGGATTCCGGCTTTTTCCATATAGTATGTTCTTTATGCTTGATGGCGGAAGGGCGGATAGCGTAGCCAGCTTGTTTATCGTTATCTTTCGCTCTTCACATAACTGCAATATTCGGTTTCGAGCGACGGACACGGTATCCATCTGATAGTTCCTTTACATTTATTTCCAGTTAAGGATACCGTGAACTGTGTCCAATAGTAGGCTATACATGCTACTTTCGGACTATGCGGAGCCTGCCGCTGAAAATGATGGCTCGCAACAAAAAACGGCTGCTCTGCTTCAAGCAACCGCTTTACCATGCTTTTGAAATGAGGACAGCGCTCAATCCTCAGACGTCGGTACCTTTCGCTTATGATATCATTGCCGTCATAAAATCCTTGCTAAAAACGCTTCTCTAAGGTGCATTTCACAGCTTCCTCCTCCATACAAAACATCTGGCATCGCAGTTGAGCCGCCACTGTAGCGATAAATACGGATATCGGCGGATATTCGCGCTCCACATTCAACAGGCTGCCGAACCACTTTGCCTTGGATTTTGAATTGCCCCTGTCGAATGTGACCTTTATTGCCGTCCGCATGGATTTTCCTATCGCCGAGTTAGGCGCGCCGTATCTGTTCGTCAGCCGCTCGAATATGTGCTTATTGCCTATATGCCCGCCTGACTGCAGCAGCATCCATACTGCGTCCCTGATGTAATAGAAGCCCTTCAGGTTCGGCGGCATGCCGAGCGCCAGTAAAGCCATTTCGACCGCTACAAGATGTTTCTGCTGTTCCTTATCCATGATCTCTGTCCGCCTTTATATTATTATTTGTTTTTTTGAAAAACAATAAATATCAGGTTTATGACCTTTGCTCCTGTCAAAAACAGAGCGAGGCTAACGTTTCCTCCGCCCAAGGGTATTGGAACATATATTCCTCCGGCGGTATCCTGTTCTTTTGCTTTATAAAATCATAGTAATCGCACTCGAACTTTTCCGGAAGTATGTAGCAATAGCCTCTCTTGCTTATGAAAATATCCTCTATGCCGTATTCCAGCAGCGTATGGTTGAGCATCAGCACGGACTTGCGGTACAGCTTTTTTACCCTTTCGTCATACGGCCGCTCCGGCCAGAGCATATCTATGGCCTCGTCCATCATTACCTCTCCGCCCCTTCTGTCAACGCAGAGCGCAAGCAGCTCCTTTGATTTCGCGTTTTTGAAGCATATCGGGCGCCCTGCCGCGAATACGTCAAACCGCCCGAAGGTCCTTACCGCTATGCGCTTCCGCTGCCGCACGGCCAGAAGCCGCGCCCGGTATATCGCGTCCTCAATGTCCTTGCCGCTGTACGGCTTAAATATATAAAAGTCCGCCTTCATGCGTATGGCGTCTATACAGGGCTCCTTATAGGCGGTGACGTATATTATCACGCACTCGGGGTATATGCTCCTTATCCTTTTGCCGAGCTCTATCCCGTTCAGCTTGGGCATCCTTACGTCGAGCAGGGCAAGCTCAATATAGTTGTCCCTGGCAAATTTCCAGGCCGCCTCCGGGTCGGTAAATGTGCCGGCGACATACACGTATGGCGAATCCATACAGATTTCGTTAAGAAATTCAAGCGATATTTTATTATCATCGACTATAAGCGTCTTCATGCCCCGCCTCATTCGTGTATTGTATGATCGATATGTTTTATCTGATTATATTCATGCCTGCGCTACTGTTGCGCTACTTTTTTGCCGATTTTTCACTTTTTTCAGCTTTTCCCGCAAATTAGCATGCCCTTATCCGATAAGTATAGTACAAAAGCGGCTTTAAAACAATGGCCGCCCTGTTATTCGGTATTGTCAAGAGAAAAAACATTGCATGACCGCCCGCAGCTTTATGTTGATTTTATATTGCTTTTTGTATAATACAGCTTAACCGGCAACGCGGTGCGGGTGCAATATGGCCGGAGGGAAAGATGACCTATACATGGCCTTTACATTCTTAAGGCAGATCGGCAGGAATACAGTACAACACTATGATTTCGGAGTGGACGACCTTGATGAACAATGAATTGAAAGAGGCGCTTGCAGGCTTTAAAACAGCGGCGGAGCCCATATACTGCGAACCGTACGGCAGCGGGCACATAAACGCAACATACGTGTGCGGGCTTCCCGGCGGGCGGCGGTACATACTCCAAAAGATAAATCACAATACCTTTAAGGATGTGCCAAAGCTGATGCACAACATAGCCGCCGTTACCTCTCACATGGCGAATAAGCAAAGCTCCATGCAGACGCTTACCCTTGTGGAGACGCTGGATGGGGGCAGCTACCTTAAAAACGACGCCGGGTACTGGCGCATGTATGATTTCGTGGAGAATTCGCTCTGCCTTCAGCTTCCTGAGAGCAACGGCGATTTTTACGAGAGTGCGCTGGCCTTCGGCGCCTTTCAGCAGCTCCTTTCGGATTTTCCGGCGGAGAGCCTGTACGAGACCATACCGGACTTTCACAACACCCCGGACAGGTACCGTAAATTCCGGGAGGCGGTAACCAGCGACCCGCTTAACAGGGCTAAAGATGTGCGGCGGGAGATAGACTTCGCGCTGAGCCGCGAGAGGGAAATGGGCATGCTCCAGGGGCTGCGCGACAGCGGCAAGCTGCCCGTCCGGGTTACGCATAACGATACGAAGCTCAACAACGTGCTTTTTGATAAGAATACCCGCAAAGCGCTCTGCGTCATAGATCTGGATACCGTGATGCCGGGACTCAGCGCCTACGACTTCGGAGACGCCATACGCTTCGGGGCTACGACGGCGCTGGAGGACGAGAGGGAGCTTTCAAAGGTGGCCTTCCGGCAGGATCGCTATGAAGCGTTTGCCAAAGGGTACATAGGGGCCTGCCCCGGCCTTACGGAGGCGGAGCTGGAAACGCTTCCCCTCGGGGCGAAAACCATGACGATAGAAAACGGGATAAGGTTCCTGACGGATCACATACTGGGGGACGTTTACTTTTCTGTGCATCGCGAGGGACACAATCTGGACAGGTGCCGCACGCAGTTCGCCCTGGCCAGTGATATGGAAAAAAACTGGGATAAGATGAGGAAGGCCGTGGAGGAGGTAAAATGCGCGTTTTAGTTACAGGCGGGGCGGGATATATCGGCAGCCACACCTGCGTTGAGCTTATCAAGGCGGGGCATGAGCCGGTGGTGATAGATAATTTTTGCAATTCCAGCCCGAAAAGCGTGGAAAGGGTGGAGGAGATAACAGGCAAAAGTATTGCGCTTATCAATGGTGACGTGAGGGACGCGGCACTGCTGGATGGCGTATTCGAGGGCGGGGATATAGGCTGCGCGATACACTTTGCGGGGCTTAAGGCCGTCGGCGAATCGGTGCATAAGCCGCTGGAATACTATAAAAACAACCTGGACTCCACCATGGCGCTTTGCGGCGCTATGGCGCGGCACGGCGTTAAAAAGATAATTTTTTCATCCTCCGCAACGGTCTACTCCGGCGAGAACGAGATGCCGCTCACAGAGGAGGCGCGGACGGGGAGCTGCACCAACCCTTACGGTTGGACAAAGTATATGTGCGAGAGGATATTGAAGGATATAGCCGGCGCAGATCCGGAGTGGTCAGTGGTGTCGCTGAGATACTTCAACCCCGTGGGCGCGCACGAAAGCGGCCTGATAGGCGAGGATCCCAAGGGCGTGCCGAATAATCTTATGCCGTATATCTCGCAGACCGCAATAGGCAAGCTGCCGTGCCTCAGCGTTTTCGGCGGCGACTATGACACGCCGGACGGGACGGGGGTAAGGGATTACATACACGTCGTCGATCTGGCGCGGGGCCATGTGGCCGCCATGGATCATCTTATGGCGCATACCGGAGAGGCTGTGTTCAACCTCGGTACGGGGCGGGGCTTCAGCGTGCTGGAGATGGTATCTGCATTTGAAAGGACAAACGGCGTAAGGGTGCCGTACAAAATGGCGCCGCGCCGGCAGGGAGACCTTGCGGTATGCTATGCCGACCCGCGCAGGAGCGCGGAAGCGCTCGGCTGGCGGGCGGAGAAGGGCATAGACGATATGTGCAGGGATTCCTGGTTGTGGCAGAGCAAAAACCCAGACGGATACAAATAAACAAAAGCACAGAGAAGGAGGCTTTACCGACAATGAGCTTGTATATCAAGACAGTAAGCAGCCCGGAGGAGATGGGCAAGGCCGCGGCTGACATTTTCGAGGGAGCGATAAGGGCGAAGCCCGCCTGCGTGCTCGGCCTTGCGACGGGCTCAACGCCGCTGCCGCTTTACCGGGAGCTGATCGATAGAGAAAGGGCGGGGATAATAGATTTCTCGCGGGTAAGGACGGCTAACCTCGATGAATACAAGGGGCTCGGCCCCGAGCACCCGCAAAGCTACCGGCGGTTCATGCAGGAAAACCTGTTTGACCACATATCCGTAAGGCCGGAAAAAACCATAGTGCCGGACGGGCTCGCGCCGGATACGGAGAGGATGTGCCGGGAGTATGAGCGCCAAATAGAGGAATGGGGCGGCATAGACGTTCAGCTTTTGGGCATAGGGCATGACGGGCACATAGGCTTCAACGAGCCGGCGGACAGCTTCCCCAGCCACACCCACGAGGTAAAGCTGACGCAGCTCACGCGGGAGGCGAACAAGCGCTTTTTCAGCTCGATAGACGATGTTCCGGAATATGCCTTCACAATGGGCATAGGGACCGTAATGGCCGCGCGCCGGATAGTGCTCATAGCTACGGGCGCCGACAAGGCGGATATACTGCGGCAGGCCTTCTTCGGGCCGGTAAAGCCGGCTGTGCCCGCATCCATACTTCAGTTCCACGGCGACGTCACCGTGATATGCGACAGGGAGGCGGCAAGGCTGCTGCCGGAGTGAAAGGATAAGCGCGATGGAATACCTTGGCATTGAATACGACATAAAGAACATACCGCTGCTGGATAAGAGCTTCGTCCCCTTAGGCCCGTGGGCAAGGGCGTACCTCGCCGATGCAAGGAGGCCGTTTTGGATAGCCGCCGAGAGGGAGGATGGGCAGATCGC
This sequence comes from uncultured Clostridia bacterium, assembly GCA_934633985.1. Classification (GTDB taxonomy): domain Bacteria; phylum Bacillota; class Clostridia; order Christensenellales; family CAG-138; genus SFEL01. The sequence continues at coordinate 96,822 of CAKTYU010000007.1, read as the reverse complement.
CGCGCTGAGGCTGCGCCTCAGAGGAGAGGGCTTTGCCGAGGCGAATTACCGCTTTGCGGAGCGCATGGTAAAGCTGCTGCTTTGGAGCGCGGGCGGCTTCAGGGTATACGTCGCCGGAGACGAAGGCATAGCCGATAGGATAAGGCAGGCCTATTCTCCAAAGGGGGAGAGGGCCTTTGACGCCGCGTTCATGGAGGACGTCTATGAGCGCCCCTTTGAGGTTATCGCGTGCGATGAGGATAGCTTTCCAAGGAGCAGCGAGAGTGCTAAGAGGATAGGCGGCTTTGTAAACGGCTGCCGCATAGGCTTTGACGCGGGCGGCTCGGACAGAAAGGTATCTGCCGTGATAGACGGCGAAACGGTATATTCCGAGGAGGTTGTCTGGCACCCAAAGACCAGCGCCGATCCTGATTATCAGTATGGTGAAATAGTAAAGGCGCTGAAAACAGCCGCCTCAAGGCTGCCGCGGGTAGACGGCATAGGGGTATCCTCCGCCGGCGTGTTCGTCGGCAATTCGCCTATGATCTCCTCCATATTCATAAAGGTGCCGCGTGAGCGGCGCGAAGAGGTAAAGACGATATACGAAAGGGCGGCGAGGGAAATAGGCGATATGCCGCTTGCCGTTGCAAACGACGGCGACGTCACGGCCTTGGCCGGCAGCATGAGCTTAGGCTCAGGCCGGGTCATGGGCCTCGCAATGGGCACGAGCGAGGCGGTGGGCTATGTGAATGAGGAGGGCTGCATACTGGGGCGGATAAACGAGCTGGCCTTTGCACCGGCAGATATATGCGAATACGCCGCAGAGGATGAATGGTCCCATGACCGCGGCGTGGGCTGCAAGTATTTTTCACAGGATGCGGCGGTAAAGCTGGCGCCCGCCGCCGGAATAGCCCTGAGCGGCAATCTCACGCAGGCGGAAAAGCTAAAGGAAATACAAAAGCTCGCGGAGGGCGGCCTTGAGGGGGCGCGGGACATATTCCGCACCATAGGCGCTTATCTGGCGCACACGCTCTGCCTTTATGAGATGCTTTACGATATACGCTGCATGATAGTGCTGGGCAGGGTCGCCTCCGGCATAGGCGGTGAGCTTATAACCGAGGAGTGCCGGAGGATACTCGGCGAGGAATATCCCGATCTTAGCCAAAAGATAAATGTGATACTGCCGGACGACAAGTTTAGGCGGGTGGGCCAGTCCATGGCGGCGGCAAGCCTGCCGGAGGTATGAGATGCTCTTTAAAAACGGAGATATATTCATAGACGGCGCTTTTGCAAGGGGAGGCTTCCGGGTCGATAACGGGCGGTTCTCAGAGGTGTTTTTTGGAGATACGGACGAGCCCGGCGTCGAGCTTGGCGGCAAATGCGTCATTCCCGGGCTTATAGACATACATACGCACGGCAATTCCAACGAGGATTTTTCGGACGGCAGCTATGACGGTTTGGTAAAAATGACCGAATACCTTGCCTTAAACGGGATAACGAGCTTTGCGCCCGCCTCCATGACGCTTCCGTATGAGAGGCTGGAGGTGGCGTACAGGAACGCCGCAAGGCTGCACAGGGAAAGGCCGGCGGGCTGTGCGAGGCTTGAGGGGATAAACATGGAGGGCCCGTTTTTCAGCGAAAAAAAGAAGGGCGCGCAGAACGCGAAGTATCTGATGCCGCCGGATATAGGCGCTTTTCTGAGGCTTAACGAAGCCGCCGAGGGGCTGATACGCATAGTCGATATAGCGCCGGAGCTGCCCGGCGCGGCGGAATTTACAAAAAAGGCAAGGGAATTTTGCACCGTATCCATAGCGCATACAAACGCGGGCTATGACGAGGCGGCTGCGGTTTTCGAGGCCGGGGCTCAACACCTTACCCACCTTTACAACGCGATGCCGCCGCTGCACCATAGGGAGCCCGGGCCGATAGGAGCCGCGAGCGAGAGGGAGAGCGTTACGGCGGAGCTGATCTGCGACGGGCAGCACAGCCACCCCAGCGCGGTGAGGGCGGCCTTCAGGCTCTTTCCGGGGCGTATATGCCTCATATCGGATTCGCTGCGCTGCTGCGGCATGCCGGACGGAAAATACGAGCTGGGCGGCTTAGACGTTTTCCTCGGGGGCGGGGTGGCGAGGCTTGCGGACGGCACCATAGCGGGCTCCGCACGGAACCTTTATCAATGCCTTAGAAACGCCGTGGCCTTCGGCATACCCAAGGAGCAGGCGATACTGTCGGCAACGCGCATACCGGCCGGGCGGATAGGCCGCAATGGAGAGCTTGGCGAAATAAACCGTGGCGCTCATGCGGACTTCATAATTTGTGATGGGGAGCTGAACAGGCTCGCCGTGTATATAGGCGGGGAAAGAGTATCCGCCGCATCTTAAAACCGGTAAGAAAAGCCATGGCGCTTTCTTAAATAAATAAAAAAAGGAGAGAGAAAAATGAGGAAATTTATCGCAATGCTGCTTATCCTGGCTATGGCCGCCGCAGCTTACGGGTGCCAGCCGCAGGCCCCCGCGCCAATGGAGGGCGAAAAGACCGAAATGACCGAGGGAGAGGGAAAGGAAATGATGGGTGAGGAGATCACGCTGGACGTCATCATCTGTCAGTACGGCCCCAACACGCAGGACTGGTTCCTCGGCACAGGCATGAACGGCACCAACTTTGTGGATAAGTTTGAAGCCGAGAACCCCGGCATAAAGCTGAACCTTGAGGTAGTGTCCTGGAACGACGTATACACTGTCGTTGATACCCGCATCGCAAGCAACCAGGCTCCCGACATACTCAATATCGACGTGTTTGCGAACTACGCAAATGAAGGGCTGCTGGAGCCCGTCTCCCAGTATTGCCCCGATGAGCTCTTTGCCGACTTCTTCCCCTCCTTCATCGAGCAGTCCGTAATAGACGGCACGGTATGGGCGGTTCCCGATCTGGCCTCTGCCCGCGCGCTCTACTACAACGTGGATATGTTCAACGAGATGGGCGTTGAGGTCCCCAAGACCTGGGCCGAGCTCGAGGACGTTTCCCAGACCATACTCGACTTCTACGGCGGAGAGGTATATCCCTGGGGCATCGATATGACCACCGACGAGGGACAGGCTGCCTTTGCGTACTACACATGGGGCAACGGCGGCGGCTTTGTTGACGCCGAAGGCAAATGGGCGCTCAACAGCGCAGAGAACGTAGAGGCCATAGAGTATGCGCTCAGCCTCGTCAAGAACGGCTACACCAACCCAAACCCCGCCACCCAGACCCGCTATGACCTTCAGGATATGTTTGCCGCCGGCAAGCTGGCCATGTGCATAGCCCCCAACTCTATGCCTACCTACTGCAAGGATAAGGATTCCAAGGTAAATATGGCTACCGCCGCCATACCCGCCAACGAGGGCAAGAGCTCCTCCTCCGTCGGCGTTATGGACCGTGTAATGGCCTTTAAGGATGAGTCCGCTCCCGATCAGGCGGCCCGCGACGAGGCTATCGGCAAGTTCCTTACCTTCTTCTACGATCCGGAAAACTATGTGGGCTGGGTGAGCATGGAAGGCTTCCTGCCCGCGGTCAATTCGGCGGTAGAGGCCCTCGTGGCTGCCGATCCCAGCTTTGAGGCATGGCTCAACGTGCTGAGCAGTTGTCAGTTCTATCCCACCGCAATGGCTGAATGGGACGCCGTAAAGCAGGGCGTAATAGCGGCTGAGCAGAACGCGCTCTCAGGCTCCGGTGTAAAGGCAGAGCTGGATAAGCTCCAGGCGGAAATAGCCGGATAATATAAGGCCGGACATGGCCAAAAAGAAAAACTGACCATTGGGGGGCCGGGTACAGCCCGGCTTCCCTTAGACGTGCAGCGTGTCAAATAGCAAAAAAGGGAGAGTAAGTCATGAAAAGGACACTGGGCAAAAAAATAGAACCGTATCTCTGGCTGCTTCCCAGCGTGATCCTTATGGCGGTGTTCGTGGTGTTCCCTATCGCCATAGTATTCAGGCTGTCCTTCAGCGAGGTGTCGAAATCCGGCATAGTTGGGGACTTTATCGGTTTTAAGAATTTTTCGGACGCGGTAAGGCTGCCGGCGTTCAATACGGTGATGAAAAACACCCTCTTCTGGGTGCTGTCGGTGGTCGTGCTTTCCACCGTCATAGGCTTTATAGTGGCGATGGTGCTGAACGAAAAGTTCCGGGGCAGGAAGCTCGCAAGGGCCATAGTGGTATTCCCATGGGCGACGTCGCTGGTAATTCAGGCTTCTGTCTGGAACTATATCATAAAATACGAATACGGCAATCTTAACAATATACTTCTCAACCTCGGCATAATCAAGCAGGCCATAAACTGGCGCTCGTCCTATCAGATAGAGTTCCTATGGGAATGCGGCGTGGGCATATTCGTAACGATCCCCTTTGTGGCCTTCTGCGTGCTTTCCGGGCTGCAATCAATAGACAAAACCCTGTATGAGGCGGCTGATATAGACGGCGCGGGCTTCTGGAGCAGACTGCGCCACATAACCATACCCCTTGTAAAGCCGTCCCTTACAGTCAGCACCGTGCTGAACATCATATACGTTTTTAATTCCTTTCCCATCATATACACCATGACGAAGGGGGCGCCTGCAAACAATACAGATACGCTCATTACCTTCCTTTATATGCTCAGCTTTTACGACCGCAAGAAGGGCCCGGCCACGGCGCTGTCGGTCATAGGTTTCCTTATTCTCTGCGTTTGCGCCGGATTGTATATGATGACCGTAATGCGAAAGGAGGAAGAGCTATGAGGCAGGGGAATGTGGCAAGGCATAACAGGATAGCCGTCGCGCTGCTGCTTGCGGCGTTTATCGCGCTGCTCGCGGTGCTTTCGCTGCGGCTGTACAGCTTTGATTCAGGCGTATATACGAAAAGATGCCCCAATACCTTTGCAGGAGATGGAAATTACAACGCCGCGCTGGAGGAGCTGCGCGGGATAATGGAGGAATACCGGGAGGATGGCATAGAGCTAAAGCTCAGCGAAAGCGTTACGGAGAGGGTAAACTCCAAGGGCGAAAGGACGTCGCTCGTGGTATTTACGCTTAACGACAGGTTTGAAAAAACCGGCTGGGATTTTCTTGGGGCGGGCATTGCTCCCTCATGGGTGCTGACGGCGATGCTGACCTGCGCCGCCTTGGGCGCCGCCTGCGCTGCCGCCGGCACGCTTGGCCATGCGGACGCCGCAGAGAAAGCCCTGGGCGAGAGGGAGAGACGGCTGCGCTCCGCGGCCTGCTGGCTGCTGCTGATCGCGCTGCTGCTGGTCCCGATGTTTGCCATGACCTCTACATATACCCTTTCCAGAAGGGTCGCGCTGCTGACCGCCGGCGTAGAGACGGAAGGGAGGGAGCTACTGTTCAGCAGGCTGGACGCCTTCCTTTTCGGCGGCAACGCGGGGGAAAATATAGATTTCGCGTTGAAAAACACCGTGTTTGAAAGCACGGGCGCATTATGGGCGGCGGTGCCCTGCCTGTTTGCGATGCTGCTCTCCGCCGTCCAGCTAAGGTTCGGCGCGGTGAAGCATACGCTGCTCAGGGGGCTGCTTTACGCCTTTGTGATAGCCATGTGCCTTTTTATACTGTATCCGTATTATGTGATGCTGGTAACGGCGTTCCGCTCCAATGCGGAGTCCACGGATATGCACTTCCGATACGTTATGCCTACCGTGTGGCGGCTGCAGAACATGAAGGATATAATAAGCAGGGGAGTGCCGAGATACCTGATCAACTCGCTGCTTATCGCGGGCGGCGCAACGCTCATCGCGCTGCTTTGCGGTGTGCCTGCGGCCTATGCCATGTCGCGCCGCAAATTCAAGGGGAAAAAGGCGTTTCTTGGCTTTGTCATAATGAGCCAGATGTTCTCGCCGGTGGTGCTGCTCGTCGGCATAGCCCAGCTTATGAGCGCGCTGAAGCTCAACGACTCCATACTCGGCCTCATGCTCATAAACGCCGCCTTTAATCAGGCGTTTGCGATATGGCTGCTCAGAGGGACCTTCGTATCCATATCGCCGGAGATGGAGCAGGCGGCAAGGATAGACGGCTGCACCTCGCTCGGCTCGCTCTGGCACGTGCTGCTGCCCATGGCGGCGCCGGGAATAGTCACCACGCTCATATTCGTTTTTATAAACGCATGGAACGAGTACACCATATCCACGGTGCTGATATCCACGGCGTCCAACAGGCCGATAACCGTGGGCATAACGCAGTTTTCATCATTCAACATGATAGAATGGCAGTATTTATTCGCGGCGTCGCTGCTGGCGACTGTGCCCGTGGTAATACTGTTCATGTGCATCGAAAAACACCTTACCTCCGGGCTTACCTCCGGCGGAGTAAAGGGTTAGGGGTGAGCTGGCGGTGGGAGACCGTGATATGTGGACTGAGTGGGCGATAGAGATACAGAGCATAGCCCAGGCGGGGCTCGCCTACGGGCATGACGCCTTTGATTTGGAGCGTTACCGGCGGCTTAGGGATATAGCCGCCGAGATGATAGCCCATAAGGCGGATATATCCTTCGAAAAAGCCAAGGAGCTGTTCTGCGGCGAGACCGGCTACCAGACGCCGAAGGTGGACACGCGATCGGCGGTGTTTAAAGACGGGAAGATACTGCTCGTCCGCGAAAACGACGGTCGCTGGGCGCTGCCCGGCGGCTGGTGCGATGTGAATGTGTCGGTGGGCGAAAACGCCGTAAAGGAGACGCTCGAGGAAGCGGGGGTAACGGCAATAGCGGAAAGGCTCATTGCCGTTCAGGACAGGAACAGGCACAATGAGCCTCCGAGCGCGTATGGGATAGTAAAGATATTTGTGCTGTGCGCCGCCATGGGCGGGGAGTTTGCGCCGAATATAGAAACCGTACAGAGCGGCTATTTCGGCAGGGACGAGCTGCCGGGCGAGCTGGCCGAAACCAAGACCACCCGGGAGCAGATACTAATGTGCTTTGACGCAGAGGAGGATAAAGGCTGGATCGTAAGGTTTGAATGAGCTAATCGGAGAAAAACTCGCCGTGTACCGCGTACACGGCTTTTTCATAGTCCTGCTCGTTCACGCCCACGGTTATGTTTATCTCCCGCGTGCCCTGAACTATCATGCGCACGCTTATCCCCGCGCGGCCCAAGGCGCTGAGCAGGCGGCCGGATACCCCCGGCTTTCCCGCCATGTCCCGGCCCACTATGGAGATCATGGCGAGGCCGTCCGCTATGGATATGCTGTCGGGGTTCACGGCGGAGGATATGCCCGAGATAAGGGCGCTGCGGCAGGGGGCCGCGTTGCGCGTCGGTACGATGAGGGAAATGCTTCCCAAGCCCGTCGCGATGTGGTCAAAGGGGACCTTGTTCTCCTCCAGCACGGAGAGTATCCTGCGGCAGTAGCCCACGACGCTGTTCATGCTCTCCTTTTCCACCTGTATGGCGGAATAGCCCTTGCGGCCCGCTATGCCCGTAACGGGGCAGGCGGAGGGGTATCCCTCCGAGGATATGAGGGTGCCGGGGGCGCCGGGATCCATGGTGCAGCGTATGTGTATGGGTATCCCCGAGCGCCGCATGGCGGGCACCGCATCCTCGTGCAGCACGTTTGCGCCCATATATGCAAGCTCGCGAACCTCGTCATAGGCTATTGCGGGTATCACCTTGGCGCGGCGCACAAGGGCGGGGTCGGCGTTGAATATGCCGGGCACGTCAGTCCAGTTTTCGTAGACGTCCGACCGCGAGGCGCTGGACAACAGTGCGCCGGATATGTCCGAGCCGCCGCGGGGCAGCGTGCATATCCCGCCGCCTATGGCCCCGCCGTAAAAGCCGGGCATCACGGCGCGGCCTATATAGCTCAGCCTGCGCTTCAGCGCCCTTATCGCCATTTCGTGATCCGGTACGCCCTTTGCGTCGAAGAAAAACAAATCGGCGGGGTCTATGAAGGGCCAGCCCAGCAGGGCGGCCAATATGAGCCCGCTAAGGTATTCCCCGCGGCTGACGCAGTAATCCACGGACGCGCCGGAGGACAGGGCGCTTTCTATCCGCCTGAACTCCGGCTCAAGGTTTATGCCGAGGCTGAGCCCGCTGGCAATGTCACGGAATCTCGCGGCCACGGGATCAAAAGCTATCTCCGGGTGTACGCCGTTTTCCACGGCAGCGTGGCAGCCATACAGCATATCCGTGATCTTTTTGTCCTCCGGGGAGCGCTTGCCGGGGGCCGATACCACGACAAAGCGGATGTCGGGGTCGGAAAGTATTATCTTTTTTACCGCTCTAAAGCGGGCCGCGTCGGATAGGGAGGTGCCGCCAAACTTTGCAGTTTTCATACGACGCCCCCTTCCAAAAGGTCGTCCATGCCGTAAAGCCCGGGCTGCTTTCCGCAGAGGAAGGCCGCCGCCCGAAGCGCACCCTGCGCGAACAGGAGCCTGTCGTGCGCCTCGTGCTTAAGGGTAAGCGTCTCGGTGCCGGTGGAGATGAACACCTCATGTATACCGGTTATGTTGCCGAGCCGTACGGAGGATATGCCTATCTCATTGCGCTTTCTTGGGGAAAAGCCGGCGCGGCCGCACACTATGTCGGCCTCCGGCCTTTCTTTTTTTATCGCGCTGCCGAGCATGAGGGCGGTGCCGCTCGGGGCGTCCGCCTTGCGGTTGTGATGGGTCTCGACTATCTCTATGTCCGCCTCCGGGAAAAGGCGGGCAGCCTCGCGCACGAGGCCGCAAAGCGCCGCTATGCCGAAGCTCATGTTGCCGGAGAGGAACACGGGGATGCACTCCGACGCCTTTTTTATGCTCTCTAACTCCTCCTCGGTATGGCCCGTCGTACCGATGACTATGGGCAGGCCGCGCTCTGATGCGTAGCGCAGGGCGCTTTGGGTGGCGGTATGGAAGGAGAAGTCCATCACCAAGTCGGCAGGCTCCTTTACGTCGGCGATGGAGGCGTAAAAGCCGTGGCTGCCGCGGCTCACCATAGGCCCTGGGGCGCAGCCCTCAATCCCGTCCTCCAGCAGCCGCGCTATGGCCCTGCCCATTGCGCCGTTTGCCCCGTGCAGAAGTACTCTTATCATGTCAGACGCCCCACCCTTCGAGGCTCTTGAAAAGGACTGCCTTCCTGCCCTCGTCCATGAGCGTGAGGGGCAGGCGCAAGGTGTTCGTGCCGTAGCCCATTTTTGCGAGCGCGGCCTTTACCGGTATGGGGTTGACCTCAGAGAACAGGGCGTCTATCACAGGCAGCAGCCTGCACTGAAGCTCCGCGGCCCCGCGTATGTCGCCGGCGAAGAAAAGTTCGCACATCCTTACGGTTTCCTTCGGCAGCACATTTGAAAGCACGGATATGCAGCCCGCGCCGCCCATGGCAAGCACGGGTATTATCTGATCGTCGTTGCCGGAATATACGTCCAGGCGATCCCAAGCCTTGCTGAACAGCGATACTATCTGGGAGATATTCCCGCTGGCCTCCTTTACGGCGGCTATGCGGGGGTGCTTTGCGAGGGCGGCGCAGGTATCCGGCAGCAGGTTGCAGCCCGTGCGGGAGGGGACGTTATAGAGTATCACCGGCTTATCCGATGCGTCCGCAATGGCGGTATAGTGGGCGATAAGGCCGTTTTGCGTGGCCTTGTTGTAGTATGGCGTGACCACGAGGCAGCCGTCAGCACCGGCCTCACAGGCGAATTTGGTAAGCTCTACGGCCTTTGCGGTGCAGTTGCCGCCCGTGCCGGCTATCACCGGCACGCGGCCGTTAGCCCTCTTTATGGCGTATGCTATGGTCTGCTTGTGCTCGTCGAGGGTCATTGTTGACGCCTCGCCCGTCGTGCCGCAGGACACGAGGCCGGCGACGCCGCTCTCTATCTGCCAGTCTATGAGCCGCCCGTAGGCGTTGTAGTCTATGGCGCCAGACTGCGTCATGGGGGTGGCGAGGGCTGTGGCTATGCCGCGGAAAAGGGTATTCTGTTTCATTTGGTTTACCTCCTTTTATTTGTGGGTCGTCAATGCCTTCTTTCCTTTTCTAACCTATATATGAACGCCTCAAGGCGATCCATTCCGAGCCGCAGCTTTTCCTCGCCGCAGCAGTAGGATATGCGGATATGCCCCTCCGTGCCGAAGCAGCTACCGGGCACCGCCGCCGCACCGGCCTCGGCTATCATGCGAAGGCAGAACTCCTCCGAGCTGAGGCCGAAGCCGCTTATGTTGGGGAAGGCGTAAAACGCGCCCTCCGGGACGGGGCATTGGAGATTCATGGCGCAAAGGCGGCTAAGCACCAGCTCCCGCCTTTTTGCGTATATTTCCTTCATAGGCGCGGTGTCGGTCTTTAGCGCGGCCTCGCAGGCGGTCTGAAGCATGGCGGGGACGCAGGTGAGTATGTGCGCGTGCAGCGCGGCGAGCCGCTTTATCACGGGCGCACTGCCCATGAGGTACCCTATGCGCCAGCCCGTCATGGCCCATGGCTTTGAAAAGCTCTGGGTTATAAGCAGCCGGTCGCGAAGGCCGCCGAATGCCGCGATGTCCGGGCAGGGCTTCGTGCAGAGCCCGCGGTATACATCGTCGCAGAGTATGAATATGGGCTTATCGCCTATTGCCCGGCGCACGGCGGCAAGAGAGCCTTCGTCGTACACCGCGCCGGTGGGGTTGTTGGGGCTGTTTAATACGAGCGCCTTTGTCTTAGGCGTTATGGCGGCGGAGAGCGCCTCATAGGTGAGCTGAAAGCCTGCGGCGGAGGTGTCCAAATATACGGGTACAGCGCCTGCAAGCCGCGTCACGGTCTCGTAAAGCCCGAAGGCGGGGGTGGGTATCACTACCTCGTCGCCGGGGTCGAGTATGCCGGTCAGGGCGCAGTAAATGGCCTCCGTCGCCCCCGCGGTAATGATGATCTCGTCCGGCTTATAGTCAAGTCGGCGCGTCTCGGCTTCATAGGCGGCTATCTTGGCCCTAAGGCCCGCGCTGCCCTGATTTGCGGTATAGTGGGTATCGCCACTTTCAAGGGCGCGTGCGGCGGCCTCCCGTATGGGCCTGGGGGTAGGCATATCGGGCTCGCCTATGGTGAGGGCGACGCAGTCCTCCCTCTCCATGGCAAGTGCGGTATATCTGCGTATGGCGCTTAATGAAAGCCCGCCGAGGGCTGCGCTTATCCTGTCTACCATGCTTCTCCCTCCGCAACGGCCTCAAAATAGCTTACGCCGGTCTCGAGCACGCCCTCGTCAAAGTTGAACTCCGCCGAGTGCAGCGCCGGGGCGGGGCCGCAGCCGAGGAAGAGGAACAGCCCGGGCAGCCGGCGCTGATACCATGAAAAATCGTCGCTCACCATGGTGGGCGCGTCCAGCATTTTTATGGGGAAGAGCGAGGAGGCGGCGCTGAAAAGCCCCTGTGGGTTGTCGATGACCGGGTAGCCCTCGCTGAAATGCACCTCGGCCTCGCAGCCGCTCCTTGCCGCTATGCTGCGGCATACGGCCTCAAGCTCATCCTTTATGCCGAAAAATACCCCGTCATCGAGGGAGCGGAGGCTCCCCTCCAGCCGCGCGCTGCCCGCCACCGCGTTTCGCACGCTGCCCGCCTCCATGCGCCCAAAGCCGAGCAGCGTTTGCCCTGCCTGAGAGGGAGGGACGAGCGCTGTGGCCTTGTCGTAAAACTCCACGCAGGCGGCAAGGGCGTCGCCGCCTGCATGGGCGGAGAACAGGTGGGCGGAGCGCCCCTTGGCGGTGAACGTCACCTCGCCGGAGCGGGCCATCATGGGGCCGGGTAGGCCGGCTAATGCGCCTGCCGGAAGCCCCGGCCAAAGGTGCAGCCCGAATATGGCCTTTACGTTGAGCAGCTCCAATATTCCCGTGTCGCATATCCGCTTGGCCCCGCCGGTGGTTTCCTCGGCGGGCTGGAATATCAGCAGTATGTTGTGCGGCATGTGCTTTTTCGTACTGAGCCTGCGGCCCAATTCCAGCGCCATGGCCATGTGCCCGTCGTGCCCGCAGGCGTGCATATTGCCGCTGTGAAGGGAGGAGAAGGGAAGCCCTGTGCGCTCCGCAATGGGCAGAGCGTCCATCTCCGCGCGGAACGCCAGCGCATCTCTCGCGCCGAAGTCAAAATACGCGCATAATGCGCTGCCCAACGGGCAAAGCAGTGTGCAGCCCGCGCCGCTCAGGGCGTCCCGTATATAGCCAATAGTTTCGGGCAGGTCGTCGTCCAGCTCGGGTATGCGGTGCAGGGCGCGCCTGTCCGCGGTCATGGGTGTGATAGCTGTCATGTTTGTAAACTTTCCTCACTTTTATTTTAATATATCGCGCTCCTTGTTGCCTCCGCGCCCTCCGGTATGGTATGCTCTCAGCACATAAAACAGGGGAGGGGTACAAGCATGAACGCCGCAGAAATAATCGAATATATACGCTCTGCCGAGAAAAAGACGCCTGTAAAGGCATATATATGGGAAAAATCTCCTACCGACTTCCCGAATGCGAGGGTTTTCCCGGCGGGCGAGGGTGCGAAAATAGTGTTTGGCGACTGGCGGGATATAGGCCCCGCAATAGAGCGCCAGAGGGATGCCATAGCAGACGTGGTGGTCGAGAATAACTGCCGCAATTCTGCCGTGCCCATGCTGGACGTAAAAAGCCTCAACGCCCGCATAGAGCCGGGGGCTATCATACGGGAGCGGGTAGAGATAGGTGAGGGCGCCGTGATAATGATGGGCGCCATACTCAACATAGGCGCGTCTGTCGGATCGGGCACCATGATAGACATGGGCGCCGTGCTCGGAGGCAGGGCGACGGTGGGTGCGCGCTGCCATATAGGCGCAGGGGCGGTGCTGGCAGGCGTAGTTGAGCCCGCAAGCGCGGTCCCCGTCGTGGTTGAGGACGAGGTGCTCATAGGCGCAAACGCCGTGGTCATCGAGGGCTGCCGCATAGGCCGGGGGGCGGTCATCGCCGCAGGCGCAGTGGTCATATCGGATATCCCGCCCGATACCGTGGCAGCCGGCTGCCCCGCGCGGGTGATAAAGCACAAGGACGAGAAGGCCGCCGCAAAGACGGCGCTGGTGGACGCCCTGCGCGAGATTTAGCTTTGATAAGCATATATGATACTTTTGCGCGAAACAACCGGCTTGATTGCAGAATATATTGCAAAAATTGCTTGATTGATTAACTTGGATCTTATAATGACGCATCCGCGCCGCAGCGCAACCAAAACCACCGGTCAAACCGGTGGTTTTGATTCTCCAAATACCCCGTGGCAAAACGGGCGGCTTTGTTGTAGAATATATAAAGCAAATCCTTGGGAGATATGATATGTACGATATAGCGATAATTGGCGGCGGTCCGGCAGGGCTTGCGGCGGGGCTCTACGGCGCAAGGGGCGGCATGGATACCGTGCTGCTGGAGAATATGCTGGTAGGCGGCCAGATAACAAAGACTACACAGGTGGATAACTACCCCGGCTTCCCAGACGGTATAGACGGCTTCGCCATAGGCATGAATATGCAGAGGCAGGCGGAGCGCTTCGGGCTGGAGATAAAGCGCATCGGCGTGGATAACGCCGAGCTGGAGGGAGAGATAAAGCGGCTGCATTGCGGCGGGGAAGCCATCGAGGCAAGGGCCGTGATAATAGCCACTGGGGCCCACCCAAAGAAGCTGGGGCTGGATAGGGAGGAGGAGCTAACGGGAGCGGGAGTTTCGTATTGCGCCACCTGCGACGGCGCGTTCTTTCGCAACGCAAACGTCGCCGTGGTGGGCGGAGGCGACACCGCGGTATCGGATGCGCTGTACCTTTCCCGCTTCGCCAAAAAGGTGTATGTTATCCACCGGAGGGATAAGCTGAGGGCTGCCCAAGCGCTGCAGCGGGCGATGCTTGCCGACGGCAATATAGAGCTTGTGAGCTGCGCCGTGATAAGCGGGCTCACAGGCGGGGAGGAATTAGAGGGGATCACGGTAAAAAGCACGCTGGACGGAGGCCTGAGGGAAATACCCGTCGAGGGCCTTTTCATAGCCGTGGGCGTCGAGCCTGAAGCCGGGCTTTTTAAGGATAAGGTATCCACCGACGAGGCCGGGCGTATAATTACCGATAAGCACATGAGGACGAATATCCCCGGCGTGTACGCCGCGGGAGACGTGCGGGATACCCCGCTGCGGCAGGTGGTGACGGCGGCGGCTGACGGCGCCGTAGCCGCAGCGTCCGCCATAGAGTACATTATGAGGCTAAATGAAAGGAAGTAAGACGTATGGCGAGAATGTTCGGGACAGACGGCGTGCGGGGCGTGGCGAATAAGGATCTTAGCTGCGAGCTGGCGCTGAAGATAGGCAAGGCGGGAGCATACGCGCTCGCCAGCGAGGTCCATCAGCCGCGCATACTGCTGGGCAGGGATACGCGCCTTTCCGGCGATATGCTCTCCGCGGCGCTTACGGCCGGCATTTGCTCCGTAGGCGGCGACGTGATAGACGTGGGGGTGATACCCACGCCGGCAATGGCATACCTTGCAAGGGCATACGAGGCGGACGCCGCGGTAATGGTCAGCGCGTCGCACAACACCATGGAATACAACGGGATAAAGTGGTTTGACGGCAAGGGCTTCAAGCTGTCCGACGAGCTGGAGGACGAGATAGAAAAGCTCGTGCGGGACGGCATGGACTTTGAGCTGCCCACCGGTGAAAATGTGGGCCACGTGATAATTGCCAGGCGGGCGGTGCAGGAGTATAAGGAATTCCTCAAGTCCACCGCCAGGAACCGCTTTGACGGGCTGACGGTGGTGCTGGACTGCGCCAACGGGGCGGCCTCGGAGATAGCCTGCGACGTATTCACGGAGCTTGGCGCAAGGGTCTACCCAAGAGCGGACGAGCCGGACGGGATAAACATAAACAGCAAGTGCGGCTCTACCCACCCGGAGAGGCTTCAGGAGCTTGTGGCGGAATCGGACGCCGACGCGGGCTTTGCCTTTGACGGCGATGCGGACCGTGTTATAGCCACCGACGAGCGCGGCAATATTGTGGACGGCGACAGGATAATGGGTATATGCGCCAAGGCCATGAAGGCCGAGGGGAGGCTTAAAAAGGATACACTGGTGGTTACCGTGATGTCCAATATAGGTTTAAAGAAGCGCATGGCCGAGCTTGGCATAAACGTTGCCGAAACAAAGGTGGGTGACAGGTACGTGCTGGAGGAGATGCTCAGGGAGGGCTATTCCATAGGCGGCGAGCAGTCGGGACACGTAATATTCCTCGATAAGAACACCACGGGCGACGGTATGCTGACGGCTATTCAGGTATTGGACGTAATGAAGTCCACCGGCAGGCGCATGTCCGCCCTTGCAAACGACATACCCATATACCCTCAGGTGCTGGTGAACGTCATAGTGGATAACGGCGTAAAGCATCAGGCCATGGAGGACGAGGAGCTTTGGCAGCGCATACGCGAGGCGGAGGGCAGGCTGGGCGACGGCGGCCGAGTGCTGGTCCGCGCCTCCGGCACGGAGCCCATGATCCGCGTCATGCTGGAGGGACGGGATACAGACGAGATAAGCGGCCTTGCGATATATATAGTAAAGGTGCTTGAGCAAAAGTACAAAGGAAAAATAAGAGCGTAAGCGGCGTTATCGCAAATGCTAAACGGCGGGGAAGCACCCCGCCGCTTTATGTATGCTTTAGTTGCAGCCACAGCCGCAGGTGCTGCTTCCGCAGCCGCAGCCATTGCCTCCGCAGCCGTTGTCGCAGCCGCAGCCGTTGAAGCCGCCGCCGAGGATGAGCAGCAGTATAATGATCCACCAAGCGTTGTCGCAGCCGCAGCCGTTGCTTACGCAGCTATTGTCGCAGCAGCAGCCGTTATTGCCCCAGCCGATGATAAGCAGGAGAATTATGATCCACCAGCTATTGTTTCCCCAGTTACACATATTATATTGCCTCCTTTAATTTCGGGCGTGTCGCGCCGTTCTACGATATAGTACGCAAAATAGGCGTTTTGTGTGCATATTGGCTTTTTTCGGGTTGAAGAAAAGGCAACGCCGTGTTATTATTGAAAAAGCAAATAATATTTTGGCAGCTTTGCTGAAAGGAGAAATATATAATGGCAAACCTTACCATGGATAAAATAGTTGCACTGTGCAATAACCGCGGCTTTATATTCCCGGGCTCGGATATATACGGCGGCCTGGCAAATACATGGGATTACGGCCCGTTAGGCGTCGAATTTAAGAATAACGTAAAAAGGGCGTGGTGGCGCAAGTTCGTCCAGGAAAGCCCTTATAATGTGGGCATGGACTGCGCTATACTGATGAACCCGGAGACCTGGGTAGCCTCCGGCCACGTCGTCAGCTTCAACGATCCCCTTATGGACTGTAAGTCCTGCAAGGCCCGCTTCAGGGCGGATAAGCTCATCGAGGACTATGCTGAGGAGCATGGCCTTACAGACATACACCCCGACGGCTGGTCCAACGAGAAGATGTCCGAGTATATCGCGGAGCAGGGCATAAAGTGCCCGGAGTGCGGAAAGAGCGACTTTACCGGCATCCGCAAGTTCAACATGATGTTCAAGACCTTCCAGGGCGTAAACGAGGATACTGCCAGCCAGATATACCTCCGCCCCGAGACTGCGCAGGGCATCTTCGTAAACTTCAAGAACGTGCAGCGCACCACCCGCAGGAAGCTGCCCTTCGGAATAGCTCAGGTGGGCAAGTCCTTCCGCAACGAGATAACCCCCGGCAACTTCACCTTCCGCACCCGCGAGTTTGAGCAGATGGAGCTGGAGTTCTTCTGCGAGCCCGGCACCGAGATAAAATGGTACGAATACTGGAAGGATTACTGCCATAAGTTCCTGCTTTCCCTCGGCATGAAGGAGGAGCATATACGTCTCCGCGAGCATGCCAAGGAGGAGCTCAGCCACTACTCCAACGGTACCACCGATATAGAGTTCCTGTTCCCCTTCGGCTGGGGCGAGCTTTGGGGCGTTGCGAGCCGCACGGATTTCGACCTTAAGGCCCATCAGAACCATTCCGGCAAGTCCATGGAATACCTGGATCCCTTTACCAACGAAAGGTTCATACCCTATTGTGTTGAGCCCTCCCTCGGCGCGGATCGCGTAGCGCTGGCCTTCCTGTGCGACGCATACGACGAGGAGACGCTGGAAAACGGCGATGTACGAAACGTGCTGCATCTGCACCCCGCCTTAGCCCCTTACAAGGCTGCCGTACTGCCCCTGCAGAAGAACAAGCTGGGCGACAAGGCAAGGGAGGTATACGAGCTTCTGGCCAAGCGCTTCATGGTGGACTTCGACGACAGCGGCGCCATAGGCAAGCGCTATCGCAGGCAGGACGAGATAGGCACCCCGCTGTGCATAACCATCGATTTCGATACCCTTGAGGACGAAACCGTTACCGTGCGCGACAGGGATACCATGGCTCAGGTCCGCATGCCTATAGCGGAGCTCGAGGGCTATATCCAGAAAGAGATAGATTTCTAATAAAATACCTTAGCCTTCGCCGGACAAGCCTCCGGCGGGGGCGCTTTTATATGCACTTAGCAAATCACGTTTTTTATTTCAGCTCAAAATATTAGCTCAATCCGATCGATTGCCCAAAACCGGCTTCAGTATCCAAATACGCATCTAAATGCGTTGTTTACCATCTTTAAAAAAATACAGGGAGGAGAGTCTATGAGAAACACCTTGACTGCTGCTTTGCTTGCCGCGGCGCTGGCTTTCCTGCCGGTTCCAGCATACGCGGCGCCTGTTATCGGCGAAGAGCATTACGGCAGGCTGCAGGAGGCTGTGGACGCGGCAAAGGACGGCGACATAATAAAGCTGCAAAAGGCGGATGACGCAGAAAACATAACCGTTGCGGGAAAAGCGGTCATCATCTGCGTCGAGGGCGGAGAGTGGAGCAGAAGGACTACTGGCACGGAATGCATAGCAAGGCTCAGCATCGATGGCGATAATGGCGCATATTACGTTGTGGGCGACCTTGACAGGTGCGTTGCGTGCGATGTGACCGCCATGCACGGCCAGGTGTCGGGCGGCTATGAGCTCATAAAGAGCATAAAGCTCAAAAGCGACGTCACCTTTGCCAACTGCGGGGCGGGTACTTTAGGCATAAACGTAAAACGGGAGCTCTGCATAGACCTGAACGGGTGTACGATCGCTCAGGAGAGGGGCGAAAACACGTATAACGCTTTTGCCGCAGTAAACGTGAATATTGAGGGCGGGGCGCTGACCGTCAAGGATTCCTCGGAGGACAAGAGCGGCGGCATAATCGGCAATTCCGTTGCAATAAGCGTAAATAACGGCGGCTGCTCCCTTGAGGGCGGCAGCGTCGCCTCCCGTGGCGAATACGGCGAATTATACGGGATGATTTTTGCCGGCGCGCCCGTAAGATTTACCGGAGGTCAAGAGGGCTTCACAATGACGGGCGGCAGGATATCCATGGCGGAGTTAGACGAGGGAGGCATGCTTGCCGGCGATTTTTACGATATGTACGGTCAAAGCGTAAGGATAAGCGGCGGCGAGGTGCTGCGCGTTCCGGAGGAGAACCTTTGCAGGTCAGATCCCACCGACGGATTTTACTCGTATATGTGCAGCAAAGGCAGCGTCAGCATATCCGGCGGTTATTTCGACTTTGAGCCGGACGCCGAATACATCGATGACAGCATGAAGGCGATAAAGTCGGCAAGGCCGGGATATGGGTTTGCGGTCACGGACGGAAGCTCCGACCCATGGAAAGAGGAGCAAAAAACGCGGGAGAAAAACAGCCCCGGAATCCTCAGGAGCGTCAGATTTACAGATGACGGCGAACAGAGCCGAGAGGAGCTCAAGCCCGCGGAGGAGCCGCCGCGGCAGCCGGAGCTTTCTGAAGGCCCGTTTATATTGCTTGTGCCAAAGACCGGGGATATGCCGCTTCTGCACCGGCTGTTCCCCCTGCTTTACATCAAATAAATAACCCGCACATCAAAAAGCCGGACAAACTATTATTGCCCGGCTTTTATAGTATTCTCCGCTATGAGCTTCAGCTTTTGCTCCCGCGAAAGCCGCTTTATGGCACATTCCCGCTTCATGGCCTCGGATCTCGCAGCGAAGGATTCGTAATAGACCATTTTAACGGGGAGGCGGGAGCGCGTATACTTTGCGCCGCGGCCGGAGTTGTGCGCGGCCTCCCGGCGGGCTATGTCGTCGGTATAGCCGGTGTACAGGGTGCCGTCGGCGCAGCGCATGATATAGGCGAAGTACATCAGTAGCCTAACTCCTCATCTGTAAGTATGAGGTGCATCTCGCCTATTGCGCCGGGCTTGGCATCGATGACGGTGGTAACGTTGCATATACGCTCCTTTGAGAAGCAGTCCGCGCACCGGCCGGCGACGGCGCAGGGTGTGGACAGGCCGAGGCGCTTGGCATTCTTTGTGCAGGCCACGGCCTTTATCCTGTCCATACACTCGTCAAGGGTCTCCGCAAACTTGTTTTTGCCAATTATGAGCGCCACTTTCTTTGGCCCGAATATCATGGAGGCCACCCTGTTGCCGGTGCCGTCGATGTTCACTATTTTGCCGGAACGGGTTATGCCGTTGGCGGAGGCTATGAACCAGTCAGCCCGGGCCGCCCTGCGGGTCACCTCGCCCCGCTCTTCGGCGGGCGCCTCCCAGTGGAAATAAGTGGTGCAGCCCTTGCCGCGCAGCGCCTCGGCAAGGCATAGCTCCTTGGCGGTCATGGAGCCTCCGAAGCCCGCCGTGCTGCCCTCCGGAACGAGGGAAAGCAGTATGTCGCGCGCCTGCGCGCCGTCATTTGCGGTATGCACGGTGTAATTCCTGCGGCTGAGGAGGGATATAAAGGAATCATAGTCTTTGCAGAACATGGTGTACACCTCGAATCTTAAGATCAATATATATAAATAATGTATCACATCACAGCCGCCCTTGCAATTTGCCTTCGCATAAAGTATTATTTTTACTGGAAGCTTTTAAGGCTTTTATTTTTCTCTGGAGGGACAGCAATGGCATACAGCCGCGAGCTTATAAGAAACTTTTGCATAATCGCCCACATCGATCACGGCAAGTCCACCCTTGCGGACCGCATGATGGAGCTTACGGATACCGTGGCCGTAAGGGACCTGGAGGAGCAGATGCTGGATACCATGGAGATAGAGCGCGAGCGGGGCATAACCATAAAGGCCACCGCCGTAAGGATGTTCTATACCCATACCGACGGCAAAAAGTATATGCTCAACCTCATCGACACACCGGGTCATGTGGATTTCACATACGAGGTCTCCCGCAGCCTTGCCGCCTGCGAGGGCGCGGTGCTGGTGGTGGACGCCACGCAGGGCATAGAGGCCCAGACGTTGGCCAATGTATACCTTGCGCTGGACAACGACCTTGAGATAGTGCCGGTTATAAATAAGATAGACCTGCCCAGCGCCCAGCCGGAGTTTGTCATAAAGGAGATAGAGGACGTGATAGGCCTTCCGGCGGAGGAAGCACCGCGCATCTCCGCCAAAAACGGCATAAACATAGATCAGGTATTACAGCAGGTGGTGGAAAACATACCCGCCCCCGGCGGCGATCCCGAGGCTCCGCTTCAGGCGCTCATATTCGACAGCATATACGATAACTATAAGGGTGCGCTCAGCTATGTGCGGGTAAAGAACGGCACAATAAAGCCCGGCATGCGTATAAGGTACATGGCGACAGGGCGCGAGTTCGACGTTACCGAGGTGGGCGTGTTCACGCCCGGGCTGCTGCCCACCGATTCGCTCACGGCGGGCGAGGTGGGCTATATCTCCGCCTCCATAAAGAGCGTGGCGGAAACCAAGGTGGGCGATACCATAACGGACGCGGACGCCCCCGCCAAGGAGGCGCTTCCCGGCTATAAGCAGGCAAACCCGATGGTGTTCTGCGGCATATATCCCGCCGACGGCGCGGACTATGAAAACCTGCGCGACGCCCTTGACAAGCTAAAGCTCAACGACGCATCGCTGTCCTATGAGCCGGAGACCTCCATGGCGCTGGGCTTCGGCTTCCGCTGCGGCTTTTTAGGCCTGCTCCACATGGAAATAATACAGGAGCGCCTTGAAAGGGAATTTGACCTCGACCTTGTCACCACAAGCCCAAGCGTAATATATAAGGTAAAGCTTATAGGCGGCGGCGAAATGCTGCTGGATAACCCCAGCAATATGCCGAACGTATCTGAGATAGAGTATATGGAGGAGCCCATGGTGGAGGCGCATATAATGACTCCCTCCGAATATGTGGGTACCATAATGGAGCTCTGCCAGGATAAGCGGGGCGTGTTCAAGGACATGACCTATATCGAGGAGGATAGGGTAAATATAAAGTACGAGCTTCCGCTCAACGAGATAATCTACGACTTCTTTGATCAGCTCAAGTCCCGCAGCCGCGGCTATGCCTCCTTTGACTATGAGCTTAAGGAATACGTAAAGAGCGACCTCGTTAAGCTGGACTTCCTGCTCAACGGTGACATCTGCGACGCGCTCTCTACTATAGTCCACCGGGATAAGGCCTACGCCAAGGGCCGCGCAGTGGCGGAGAAGCTTCAGGAGGTAATACCCCGCCAGCAGTTCGAGATACCAATACAGGCCGCGATAGGAGGCAAGATAATCGCCAGGGAGACCGTCCGCGCGGTGCGTAAGGACGTGCTTGCAAAGTGCTATGGCGGCGATATTTCAAGAAAGAAAAAGCTGCTGGAAAAGCAGAAGGAGGGCAAGAAGCGCATGCGTCAGGTGGGCACGGTCTCGCTGCCCAGCGACGCCTTTATGAGCGTGCTTCGCATAAACTAAAATGGCGGGAATATATCTTCACGTCCCCTTCTGCGTCAAAAAGTGCGCCTACTGCGACTTTGTCTCCTTCCCGGGGCAGGGCAGGGAGCAGGCGTATTTTCAGGCGCTCTATAAGGAAACGGCGATGGCCGCGGAGGAGTGCGGCGGCAAAAAATTCGATACGGTATTTTTCGGGGGAGGCACGCCGTCTGCGGCGCCTCCCGAGCTTATATGCGCCGCAATGGAGCGCATAAGGGACGTATTTGACGTGGAGCTGTCCGAGGCCACGATAGAGTGCAACCCGGGCACGGTGGATATGGGCAAGCTGGAGGCATACAGGAGTGCGGGCTTCAACAGGATATCCATAGGCGTGCAGAGCTTTGACGACGGCCTGCTTAAGTCCGTGGGCAGGATACACTGCGCGGGGCAGGCTGAGGAGGCCGTAAGGCTGTCAAGGGCCGCCGGGTTTGAAAACATAAGCATCGACCTAATGTACGGCCTGCCGGGGCAGAAAGAAGGGGCGTACATCGACA
The DNA here is from genome assembly GCA_934633985.1 of uncultured Clostridia bacterium. Classification (GTDB taxonomy): domain Bacteria; phylum Bacillota; class Clostridia; order Christensenellales; family CAG-138; genus SFEL01. Next base: position 74,632 of record CAKTYU010000007.1, on the reverse strand, counting down.
GCATAGAGCGGGGAGCCCTGCTGGGTGCAGACCACATATCCGCGTATTCTCTCATATTAGAGGAGGGCACGCCGCTGTACGCTTGGGTGAAGGAGGGGCGCGTCGCCCTGCCTGACGACGACGCGGCGTACGATATGCACAGGGCCGGCATGGAGCGGCTGGAGAGCCTTGGCTATGAGCGATACGAGATATCCAACTACGCGAGGCCGGGCCGCCGGTGCAGGCACAATATAAATTACTGGGAGGTCGGGGAATATATCGGCCTCGGCCTAAACGCAAGCTCCGCCCTGCGAAATGACGAGGGGGAGCTGATCCGCTTCAAAAACTGCGAGGTAATGGAGGATTACATATCTAATATCCACAACGGCCGGCTTCCGCGGGAAGGCATACAACGCATAGGGCGGGAGGAGGAGATGTTTGAATGGATAATGCTGGGGCTGCGTAAAATAGAAGGCGTGGAGCGCGGGCGCTTTAAGGCGCGCTTCGGTGCGGACGTATGCGAGGCTTACGGAGAGGCCGTAAGAAGGCTGGAAAATATGGGCTGGCTCGCTGTGGATGCAGGACACGTGCGCCTTACGGACAGGGGCCTCGATATGCAAAACAGCGCGCTTATGGAATTCATGCAGTAAAAACAAATTTTATCAACGTGATTTTTCCGTTTTGTCACAATGTAAGGCACTGCTCCACTTGCAAGAATCGATAAGCAGTGCTATTATAATACACGTGGGTTAGCACTCGAGCATGATGAGTGCTAACAACGCAAAAGTATTTAAGAAAGGAAGGGAGCGGCTATGGAACTGGATATGCGGAAGATGCGTATATTGCAGGCCATAATCGACGATTACATACTGACTGCGACCCCGGTGGGCTCGCGGACGGTTTCAAAGAAATCCGACATCGCCCTTTCTTCCGCCACCATACGCAACGTGATGAGCGACCTTGAGGATATGGGATACCTCGAGCAGCCCCATACCTCGGCCGGGCGCATACCCTCGGAAAAGGCATACCGGCTTTATGTGAACAGCATAATGCACCGGGCAATGCTCACAGAGAGCGAGCAGAGGTTCATACAGGGCTGCTATTCAAACACCATCAACAAGGTGGACGAGATAGTGCGCCAGACCGCGTGGGTGCTGTCCAGCATGACCAAATACACCTCGCTCGTGCTTTCGCCGAGCATAAACGCCGTGAAGCTGAAGCACATCCAGCTTGTGCCGGTCACAGAGGGCAAGGCTTTAGTGGTGATAGTTACCGACGCGGGCATCACCCGCGATTACATGATAAGGGTGCCGCGGGACATCACGACCGAGCAGCTTGAGCGCATTTCCAAAATACTTACAGAGCGCCTACGCAACAAGCGGCTGGACACGGTGAACCAGGAGGAGATACCGGAGCTGCACGTCATAATGGAGGAGCACAGGGACTTTTTGAACGATACCCTGGATACCGTGCGAAGGAGCGCCGAAAACGGCTCGAGGCTTGAGCTGTCCGGCGCAAACAATATGCTCAATTACCCTGAGTACAGCGACATGGACAGGGCGAGGAGCTTCCTGAATGTAATCGAATCCAAGGATATGCTCCGCAGCATGCTCACAGAGGCCACAAAGGTCGAGTTTTCGGTGACTATCGGCACGGAGAACCCCTCGGAGGATATGAAGGATTGCAGCTTAGTCACGGCTACGTATAAGGTGGGAGGGACGCCCCTCGGCTCCCTCGGGGTGATAGGGCCTACAAGGATGGATTACGCAAGGGTGCTTGCGGTGCTGGGCCAGCTCGGCAAGAGCCTCGGCACCATACTTACAAATATGTTTGAAGAGGAGCAGCAGTAAATTGGATAAGGAGCATGAGAACATAGAAAAGGGCGAAAAGAAGCCCATAGAGCCCAACCCGGAAATGAACGGGGCCGAGGAGGAGCTTGTGCCCGAGGAAACCGTAACGCTCAAGCAGGATGAGTTCCGGCAGGTAAAGGATCACATCACCAAGCTTGAGGGCGAGCGGGATGAAATGAAAAACCTGGCCCAGCGCGTTCAGGCGGATTTTGATAATTTCCGCAGGCGCAACGCTAACGTTTATGCCGACAGCGTGGCGGAGGGCGAGCGGAACGTAATAAAAGAGCTGCTGCCGGTGATAGACAACTTCGAAAGGGCGCTGAATAATTCCGAAAATGTGGATCAAAACTACGTCGAGGGAGTGAGGCTGGTCTACAAGCAATTGATGGACGTGCTCGCGAAGAAGGGCCTCGAGGAGATAGATGCCAGCGGCAAGTTCAATCCCGAGCTGCACAACGCCGTGATGCAGGGCGAAAGCGAAAACGCCGAGTCCGGCGATATTCTGGAGGTTTTCCAGAAGGGATATAAAGTAAAGGATCGCATAATCCGCCATAGCATGGTGAAGGTTGCGAAGTAAAATAAATTTTTAAATAAAGCATAAACTCAACAATAATCAGGAGGAAATAGATTATGTCAAAGATTATCGGTATTGACCTTGGTACCACCAATTCCTGCGTAGCCGTTCTCGAAGGCGGCGAACCCGTTGTAATTCCCAACTCCGAAGGCGCGCGCACTACCCCTTCTGTGGTTGCTTTTAAGGATAACGAGCGCATAGTCGGCAACGCCGCAAAGCGTCAGGCTATCACCAACCCGGACCGCACGATAAGCTCCATCAAGCGCGAGATGGGCAGCAGCTACAAGAAGCACATCGACGGCAAGGATTACACCCCTCAGGAGATATCCGCAATGATACTTCAGAAGCTGAAGAGCGATGCGGAGGCTTATCTGGGCGAAAAGGTTACCCAGGCCGTAATAACCGTGCCCGCCTACTTCTCTGACAGCCAGCGTCAGGCTACTAAGGATGCGGGCCGCATTGCCGGTCTGGAAGTCCTTCGTATAATCAACGAGCCTACTGCGGCGGCCCTTGCATACGGCATGGATAAGGAGACCAACCAGAAGATACTGGTGTACGATCTGGGCGGCGGCACCTTTGATGTATCCATACTTGAGATAGGCGACGGCGTATTTGAGGTCCTTGCCACCAACGGCAACAACCGTCTGGGCGGCGACGACTTCGACCAGCGCATCATGGATTATATCGTGTCCGAGTTCAAGAAGAGCAACGGCATCGACCTTTCCGGCGACCGCATGGCAATGCAGCGCCTGAAGGAAGCCGCGGAGAAGGCCAAGATAGAGCTTTCCAGCATGGTGCAGACCAACATCAACCTGCCCTTCATCACTGCGGACAGCACCGGCCCCAAGCACCTCGACATGACCCTGACCAGGGCCAAGTTCAACGATATGATCTCCGATCTTATCGATAAGACCAAGGAGTGCATGCATATCGCCATGAAGGACGCCGGGCTGGCCAACGCCGACATTGATAAGGTCATACTCGTCGGCGGCTCCACCCGTATCCCCGCAGTACAGGAGGCCGTTAAGGCCATTACCGGCAAGGATCCCTTCAAGGGCATAAACCCCGATGAGTGCGTAGCTATAGGCGCTGCTATCCAGGGCGGCGTGCTGGGCGGCGAGGTAAAGGACGTACTGCTTCTGGACGTTACCCCTCTGTCTCTGGGCATCGAGACCGTGGGCGGCGTATTCACCCGTCTGATCGACCGCAACACCACCATTCCCACCAAGAAGAGCCAGATCTTCTCCACCGCAGCGGACGGCCAGACCAGCGTAGAGGTCCACGTGCTCCAGGGCGAGCGCGAGTTTGCACAGTACAATAAGACCCTTGGCCGCTTCCAGCTTGCCGGCATCGCTCCCGCCCCCCGCGGCGTGCCTCAGATCGAGGTTACCTTCGATATCGATGCAAACGGCATAGTCCACGTATCCGCTAAGGATCTGGGCACCGGCAACGAGCAGAAGGTCACCATCACCGCCTCCACCAACCTGAGCGAGGACGAGATCAACAAGGCCGTACACGACGCCGAGCAGTACGCCAACGAGGATAAGGCCCGCAAGGAGGAGGTAGAGATCCGCAACCATGCTGACAGCATGGTATATTCCACTGAAAAGACCCTCAAGGAGCTGGGTGACAAGCTGAGCGCCGAGGATAAGGCCAAGATCGAGGCCGAGGTCGCCAACGTCAAGAAGGCATTGGAGGGCACCGACTCCGCAGCCATAAAGGCCGCCAGCGATAAGCTGACCGAGGTATCCTATGACGTATTCGGCAAGATCTATCAGCAGTCCCAGCAGCAGGAGGCTGGCGCGGGCTTCAACGCCGGCGATGCGGGCAGCGCAGGCAGCGGCAGCGCGCCCCACGACGACAACGTTGTGGACGCCGACTATGAAATAGTCGATGATAAGGATCAGAAATAAAGCTCTTTAGCGAGCAGATAATAAGGTTTTCGGAAAGCAGGGAGCCAAAGCGGATTCGCTTTGGCTCCTTGCGGGGGAACCAAGATAAAATATAATAAAAGAATCCACGCGAAAGCGGCAGATGTAGAAAGTTGGGGAAACAGTGGCAAAGGCAGATTATTACGAAATATTGGGGATCAATAAAGACGCCTCCGAAGCGGAGATAAAAAGCGCCTTTAGAAAGGCTGCCAAGAAGTACCACCCGGATCTGCACCCAGGCGACGCTGAGGCAGAGAAAAAATTCAAGGAAATAAACGAAGCATACGAGGTGCTTTCCGACCCTAAGAAGAAGGCGCAGTACGACCAGTTCGGCCATGCCGCCTTCGATCCCACCCAGGCACAGGGCGGCGGCTTTGACGGCGGCTTCGGCGGCTTCGAGGATATATTTTCCGCCTTTACGGGCGGCGGCTTCGGCGGCGGCTTCGGCGGCGGCTTCGGCGGCTCATCGGCGCGGCGCAACGCCCCTGTGGCGGGCAGCGACCTGCGCTACAACCTTACCATATCCTTTGAGGAAGCGGCCTTCGGAACGAAGAAGGAGATACTCGTGCCGCGGGAGGAGAACTGCGCGGCCTGCGGCGGCACCGGCGCGAAGAAGGGCACCAGCCCCGTCACCTGCTCCGTCTGCGGAGGCAGCGGCCAGGTGCGCTCGCAGCAGAATACAGTATTCGGCTCCTTCTCTACGGTACGCCCCTGCGACGCCTGCGGCGGCACGGGAAAGATGATAAAGGAGCCTTGCCCGGAATGCAAGGGCAAGGGGCGCGTCAATAGGTCCAAACGCATAGCGGTCAATATCCCTGCCGGTATAGACAACGGCCAGATACTCACCATGCGCGGCGAGGGCGAGGCGGGCCTGCGGGGCGGCCCCGCGGGCGATCTCTATATAAGCATTACCGTAAGGAACCACAGGCTCTTTACCCGCAAGGGCTCGGATCTGTATATCACCATGGACGTTCCCATGACGGTGGCGGCGCTGGGCGGCGATATACAGGTGCCTACCCTCAACGGCACGGTCAAGTATCACATACCGGAGGGCACACAGCCCGGAACTACCTTCCGGCTGCGCGAGCAGGGCATAGTGCGGCTCAACACTACCCAGAAGGGCGACCTCATGGTTAAGGCCAACATAGTCATACCCAAGAGGCTCACGGCGGAGCAGAAGGATATGATAAAGAAGCTGGCGGATTCCCTTGGGGATAAGGTATCCGAGGCGAAGGTCGGCAAAAAGACTATATTCGACAAGGTAAAGGATAAGTGGAACTAAGGTGAACGCTTCAGGGCGGCTTTACGGCCGCCCTTTTGTGTTGCCCAAAAGGGATAAATGCTGTATATTATACTTTAGAATTATATGTATAAAGAGGAATATATCACATGAAGTGGATGGAGATTACCGTTTTTACCACCGAGGAGGGCCTTGACCCGGTATGCGCTCGCCTTGACATGCTGGGCATAGATCAGGTAGTGATAGAGCAGGGCAGGGAGAGCATAGAGCAGTTCCTGCGGGACACCGCGAAGTACTGGGACTATGCCGACATGGATGAGCTCGTCGCAGGGGACGAGCCCTGCGTAAAGGCGTATATAGCGGACGTGGCGGACAACCGCGCCACCGTTAAGGCCATAGAGGATTCCTTCGGGGAGCTTAAAAATACCGATGTGGGGCTGGACCTCGGCAGCCTGCGTACCGTGGTGCGCATCGCGGACGACGAGGACTGGGAGAATAATTGGAAGGTATACTATAAGCCTCTGGAGATAGGCGAAAGGCTGCTGGTGCGCCCCTCCTGGGAAAAGGCGGAGGATACGGGACGCATGGTCTTGTCCCTTGATCCCGGCATGGCCTTCGGCACGGGAAGCCATCACACCACGCGCATGTGCCTTGAGTTCCTTGAAAGGACAGTAAAGGCGGGGGACAGCATGATAGACCTGGGCTGCGGCAGCGGCATACTGTCCATAGCCTCTCTGCTGCTTGGCGCAAAGGAAGCGGTGGCTGTGGATATAGACCCCATAGCCGAGAAGATCGCCTATGAGAACGCCGCCATGAACGGCATAGGCAGGGATACCTATACGGTGCTTGTGGGGGACGTGCTCTCCGACGGCGCATTGCAGGATAAGCTCTGCGAAAAGAAGTACGACGTAGTAGCGGCAAACATAGTCGCCTCCGTCATAATCGAGCTTTCCGCAATAGTGCCGAGGCTCATAAAGGAGGATGGCGCGTTCATAATGAGCGGCATAATCGCAGAGCGGCTGGATGAGGTGCTGTGCGCCCTCGATAAGAACGGCTTTGAGGTGCTGGAGGTAAAGGCGGGGGACGACTGGCGGGCTATATTGGCAAGGCCCAAGAGGTAGGCCATGAACAGGTTTTTTGTGAGGCCGGAGGATATTTCAGATAACTCCGCCACCATTGCCGGCGAGGATGTGAAGCACATCGCCAAGGTGCTGCGCATGCAGTGCGGCGACAGGGTGATGCTCTCAGACGGCTGTGGGTATGAGTATACTGCGGAGATAGCGGATATCTCAAGGGAGCGGGTAGAGCTTAGGCTCTTGGATAAAAGGCCCTGCCCCGCCGAGCCAAAGCGGCGCATAACGCTCTATCAGGGCCTCCCCAAGGCGGGCAAGATGGAGCTAATAATACAAAAATGCGTGGAGCTGGGCATAAATGCCATAATACCCGTGGCGGCGGAGAGAAGCGTGGTCAGGGTAAAGCCGGGGGAGTACGGGGCGAAGCGGACGCGCTATCAGAGGGTAGCCTGCGAGGCGGCAAAGCAGTCCGGCCGCGGCATAATACCCCATATAGGCGAGCTTACTACATTTAAGACCGCCGATATGTCCCCATACGACCTCATACTCATCGCCTATGAGGACGAGCATAAGACCGGCCTTAAGGAAGTCCTAAGGGCAAATATGGGGGCGGAAAGCATAGCCGTCATAATAGGGCCGGAGGGCGGCCTTGAAGTTGGCGAGGTAGAGAGCCTGATAGATAAGGGCGGCAGGGCCGTATCCCTGGGGCGGCGCATACTCCGCACCGAAACCGCCGGAATGGCTGCTGCCGCGATGATACTTTACGAGCTGGAGGAATAGATAAAAACAGGTGAAGGCTGCATACTGCACACTTGGATGCAAGGTAAACCAATACGATACACAGGCCATGCGCGAGCTGATGGAAAACGCAGGCTACGATACCGTGGACTTTGAGGAGCAGGCGGACGTATACATAATAAACACCTGCACTGTCACCGCCGTCGGAGATAAAAAGTCCCGCCAGATGATATCCCGGGCCCACGGAAGGAATCCCGATGCAAAGATAGTGGTGACCGGGTGCTATGCCCAAAGGTCGCCGGAGGAGGTGCTTTCCCTGCCCGGGGTGAGCTTAGTCATAGGCTCAAAGGACAGGGCAAATATAGTAAGCCTTATCGCCAGCCTTCACGGGGGCAGGCTCAACGCCGTAGGCTCCCTTATGGATGAGCGCGAGTTTGAGGAGCTTGTGGCCACGCGGGAGGGCCGGACGAGGGCGCATTTGAAGATTCAGGAGGGCTGTGACAGGTACTGCACCTACTGCATAATACCCTACGCAAGGGGCCCGCTGCGCTCGAGGACGCCGGAAAACATACGCAAAAACCTCCTGCTGCTTGCCGGGCACGGCTATAAGGAGGTGGTGATGACCGGGATACATCTTATGTCATACGGCAAGGATATGGACTGGAAGGTAGACCTGACAGACGCCATAGCCCAGGCGGAGGGCATAGACGAAATACAGCGCATAAGGCTGGGCTCGCTGGAGCCTCAGCTTCTTACCGAGGGGTTCGTTTCGGCGCTTAGCGGCAACCCCAAGATATGCCGCCAGTTCCATCTTTCCATGCAGAGCGGCAGCGACGGGGTATTGAAGCGCATGAACCGCCGCTACGACGCCGCCGTATATGAAAGGTGCGTGGAGATGCTGCGGGAGGCCATGCCGGGCTGCGCCATAACCACCGACGTCATAGCGGGCTTCCCCGGTGAGAGCGAGCAGGAGTTTCAGGAGACAAAGGACTTTATACGCCGTATAGGCTTTGCGCGGATACACGTCTTTCCATACTCCAGGCGCGAGGGCACGGCGGCCTACTCTATGCCGAATCAGATACCTAACGTGGAGAAGTCCCGCCGGGCGGGCGAACTTATACGCATCGGCGCGGAGTTAGAGCGGGAATATCTTCAGGGCTTCATCGGCACCGTACAGGAGGTGCTTCTGGAGGAGCTTGAGCAGGGCCTTATGAGCGGCTATACCGACACATACGCCAGAGTAAGCGTACAGGGCGCGGAGGAAGGCATGGCGGGGCAGATGGTAAGGGTTCTGATAAAAGAAGCGTCAGAGGATCGCCTGCTGGGACAATTAGTGATATAATATACCTAAAGCCAAATACACAAAGGAGGATAGCCCATGGATGACTGCATCTTCTGCAAAATAGCAAACAAAGAGATACCCACGAGCCTCGTCTATGAGGACGAGTTAGTGGCGGCCTTTAACGACCTTTCCCCACAGGCGCCGGTGCATGTGCTGATAGTGCCAAAGAAGCACTACCAGAGCGTGCTGGAGGTTCCGGAGGGAGACGCGATAGTCGCGCACATGTTCCATGTGGCGGCTAAGCTTGCAAGGGAGCTGGGCATAGCGGAGAACGGCTTCCGACTCGTCATAAATACCGGCAGGGACGGCGGGCAGAGCGTACCTCACCTGCATCTGCACATGACGGGCGGCAGGGAGCACGGCTGGCCGGCAGGTTAGCGCCTTAAATAAAAATACACAATTATTGTGTTGACTTGGAGGCCCTCTTCAAGTATAATAGCTTTGTTTGGATTCCTATGCTTCGCATAATTCACGATGTGCTATGTTGCATTCAGAGGGGAGGGAAATTGATGGAAATTCGCGTAGGTGAAAACGAGTCCCTGGAAAGTGCTCTTAAGCGGTTCAAGCGTAAGACTGCCCGCAGCGGCATCTTGGCCGAAGTGCGTCGTCGTGAACACTATGAAAAGCCCAGCGTAAAGCGCAAGAAAAAGGCCGAAGCGGCCAGAAAGCGCAAGTACTAATACAAAAAACACACAAGGTTTGACGTTCGGGATAGTAATGCCTTCCCGTAAAAACCACAAGGCAGTCGTGGCGACGCCGGAATTACAAACATAAACGGTTAAAGATTATCCCCCGGTATTTCTGCCGGGGATTTTTTTGCTTTATTGCGGCATATTATAGCATATCCTATTGAGGGGTGAGTGATATGCCGTTTTTGAATTTCGGAGACCTTCGCCGCAAGGAGGTAATAAATATGCGGGACGGGGCGAGGCTGGGCTGTATATGCGATCTGGAGGTGGATCAGTGCTCCGGGCTGATACGCTCCATAGTCGTGCCGGGGCCGCCGCGGCTTTTCGGGATACTCCGCAGCGATGAGGAGCTGGTGATACCTTACGACCGCATAAGCAAGATAGGCGACGACGTGATACTGGTGGACGTGGCGCTCAAATAGAGCCGGCACTGCATAAAAATGCTTAAAGCTATGGCGGAAAAACAATATATGTGGTATCATGCATAGTATAAATACAATACTTTGGGAGGTATCCCCCATGAAATGCCGCTATTGCTCGGGCACGGAAAGCAAGGTAGTGGATTCCCGGCCTACCGAGGACGGTACTTCTATTCGCCGCAGGAGAGAGTGCATTAACTGCGGAAAGCGCTTCACAACCTATGAAAAGATCGAAGAAATACCCATAATGGTAATAAAAAAGGACGGCACGCGAGAGCCGTTCAACAGCGAGAAGATACTTTTGGGCGTCCGCAAGGCCTGCGAAAAGCGCCCGGTATCCACCGCGGACATGGAGCTTTTGGTGGATAACGTGGTGCGGGAGGTGTTTAACTCCCTCGAGCAGGAGGTAAAAAGCGAGGCCATAGGCGAGATGGTAATGAGCAGGCTCAAGGATCTGGACGAGGTGGCGTATGTGCGCTTCGCCTCGGTATACCGCCAGTTCAAGGATATAAACACCTTTATGAACGAGCTTAAGCTCCTGCTTGGTGAAAACTGATGAGTATGCAGCAGAAACAGGCCGCGCTGATAAAGCACGGCTTTATTTACAAAAAAACAGATAGGGGCACAGGGCTTTACTGCGCGGAGGCGTTGGACAAGGCCGGAGGCGTGTCCCACGGCTTTTCCACCCGCGAGGGAGGCATAACCGCCGATCCCGCTAAGGCGTCGCTTAATCTTAGCTGGATACGCTGCGGGTCAACGGAGGAGGTCATAGCCAACTTTAAGATATTCGCGGAGGGCGCGGGCGTCGATTACGACGACATGGTGGTGGTGAACCACGAGCATGGGGCCAACGTGCTGAGGCTTACCCATGAGCACCGGGGGCGCGGCTTCTATAAAGAGCCTCTGCCGCCCTGTGACGGCATAATCACCGACGATCCCACCGTCACCCTTGTCACCTCCCATGCGGACTGCGGGGCATATTTCTTTTACGATCCCATACGCCGCGCCATAGGTATGGCCCACGCGGGCTGGAAGGGCACGCTGCTGCGCATAGGGGCGGAGATGGCCCGCCGCATGGCCGAGGAGTTCGGCACCGACCCGGGCGACATTATCGCCGCGACAGGGCCCTGTATATGCCGAAACTGCTTTGAGGTGGATGCGGATCTCGGCGAAAAATTCCAAAATGAATTTGACTATCCCGGCATATCGCGCCCGGGCAGGCCGGGCAAGGCCTATACCGATCTGGAGCTTGCGGCTGCGGTGCAGTTCGTGGAGGCCGGAATAAGGCCGGAGAACATCACCCTTATGAACGCCTGCACCTATGAGGACCGCCGGCATTTCTTCTCGCACAGGCGGGATAAGGGAAAAACCGGCTCCATGGCGGCCTATATAAAGCTCATACAGCCATAAATTACTTGCTTTCAACTTCCTCTCATCCTGCCAAACTAAGGGCAGTATTTACGGGGAAGTTTTTTATATGCCTGAATATATAGTTTTTTCGATATGCCTTATGATCCTCTCCGCCGCGGGGGCGTTAAGGCTGCCGTGCAGGGCGGCGGGGCTAAGCGTTTTTGGGCTTCTCTACATGCTGCTCTGTGCCTTGGCGCTTTCCGTGTTCGATATAACGCTGAGCGTCGAGCTGAAGGTGAACGCCGGGGCTGCGGCGATGGTATTCCTGCCGGCGCTGCTCGCGGGAAAGGAGCGTGAGGAGCAGGGAGGGGCGGTTGCGGCGCTGGCGCTGTTTTCAGCGGTCATAGCGCTCGTTGAGCGCAGCGGGCTCATATACGGCAGCGGCAGCGGCCTTTTCTGCGCGCTCATGGCGGGGACCTCCGCCGTGCTTTTGAGCGGAAGCCGGGGCTGCGCCTGCTGCATAGCGGCGGGCATACCCGTGTTTGCCAAGGTGGTAGACTGCTTTATAGGCATGGCCACCGCAGGCTATTCCAGCCTTGAGATAGGCCCGGAGGTGCTTTTCTCCCAGCTTGCCGCGCTGAGCATGGCAATAGTGATAATATGGATACACAGCCTTTGCTCGGCCGCCGGAGCAGACGCCAAATAAAACAATATAACGCTTAATTCGACCGTCCTTAGCGGGGACGGTTTTGTGTTATGCGGGGAAATACTGTCATAGGTATATAGCAACAGGAGGGACAGGCGATGAAAAGGAGCTGCTTATCTGTGCTGCCAAGGGGAATACGGGAGGAAGTGGAGGGGGCGCTCCGGCCGGATACGGAGGAGATACGGGTGCGGGCCGAAAGGCCGGTGCTGCTCAGAGGGCCTCAAAGCGTGGCGCTGGGCCGTATAGCCTCCATAGAGGAGTGCGAAACCATGCTGGAGCTGGCCTGCGCCCATTCGCTCTTTGCCTATGAGCAGGAGCTGCGCGGCGGCTATGTGACGCTGGAGGACGGCTCGCGGGTGGGTATATGCGGCAGGCTCAACCCCTCCGGAAGCGTATCCATGCCGGGGAGCTTCAATATACGCATGGCCCGGGAGATAAAGGGGGCGGCGGACGGGCTTATGGAGAGGATAACGCATAAAGACCGCCTGCTTTCAGCATTGATACTTTCAGAGCCGGGGGCGGGCAAGACCACGGTGCTGCGGGATGCGGCGCGGCAGCTTTCTGCGCTGGGATTGCAGGTGGGCGTCGCAGACGAGCGGGGGGAGATAGCCGCGTCTGTAAACGGCGTGCCGAGGCTGGACGTAGGGGACAATACCGACGTTATGGGTGGCTGCGCCAAGTGCAGGGCCATGGAGCTTATGATACGCGCCATGTCGCCACAGGTGCTGATAACTGACGAGATAGCCACCCGGGAGGACGCCGCGGCGGTCATGGACGCTTCGGGCTGCGGGATAAGGGTGATGGCCAGCGCCCACGCGGGCAGCGCGGCGGAGATAGCGCGCCGGCGCGATATATCCGCCATAATAGCGGCGGGGGCATTTGATAAGGTGCTGCTTTTGAAAAGGCGGGGAGCGGAGCGACGGCTATATGACATTACGGAGGAGCTTATATGAGGAGCATGGCCTGCGTAGCGGCGATATGCCTGTTCAGCCTTTGGGGATATTCAAAGAGCAGGGCGCTAAAGATGCGCGCCGCGATAATGCGTGCCTTCGGCAATGACGTTCAAAGGCTATGCCGCGAAATGAAGCACAGGCCGAGGGAGCTTCGCAGCATGGCGCTTTACCTTGCAGCAGGCGAGCTGGGGGGATTTTGGAAGCTGTTGGGGGAGAGCCTTGAGGACTGCGAGCGGGCAGAGGAGGCGTGGCGGCGGGCCGCCGCGTGGCGCGGCTTTAACGTGCTTGAGGAAAGGGAGAGGGAGATAATACTCCTATGCGGCAGCGGGCTGGGCATAAGCCCCTCGGAGCCGCAGCTAAGCGCCGCCCAAAGGGCCGGCGAGGAGGCCCTGGCGAGGAGCGAGGAGCTGCAAAAGGAAGCGTCTGCAAAGGGCGTAATGTTCACTAAGGTAGGCGTGCTTATGGGCATAGGGGCGGCGCTGCTGCTGATATGAGGTGAAAGTATATGGGGATAGACATCGTACTAAGGATAGCGGGCATAGGCATACTGGTGGCCATAATATGCCAGCTTTTAAAGCAGACGGGCAGGGACGATATAGCTATGCTTGCGGCGCTTGCGGGGCTGGTCATCACGCTGAGCCTTGTGGTGGGCGAGATAAGCGCGCTGCTTGAGCAGGTTAAGCGCATATTCGGGCTGTGAATATGGGCGGAGAGATGCTTAGGCTGGGAGGCGCGGCGGTGATAGCCGTAAGCATAGCGCTGGTGCTGAAAAACCAGCGTCCGGAGCTTGCGCTGCAGGTGTCCGTGGTCACGGGCATAGTGCTGCTTGGGGCGGCGATAGCCATAGCCGGTGAGATTAAGCAGCAGGCGGAGGAGTTCATGCGGGACTATTCGGTGGACGGGGCAGGCATAGCGGCGGTGGTAAAGATAACCGGCATAGCGTATACCGCGCAGTTTTCTGCGGATATATGCCGCGACGCGGGGGAAAGCGCCGTGGCCTCCCGTATAGAGCTGGCGGGGCGGCTTATGATGCTGCTTGCGGCGCTGCCCATGGTGCTTTCGGCAGTGGAGGCGATATGCGGCCTCGTAAGCTGACAGGGCTTTTTCTGCTGGGGATGCTGCTGCTTTTTCCGTTGGCGGCGCGGGCCGAGGAGATATCCGTGCCGGCGGTGGAATACGACATATCCGGCTGGGAGGATATATGGCGCGAGATACAGGCGGAAACAGGAATGGCGGCAGGGGGCGCATCGGTATCGGACGCGATAGCGCGTATAAGGGGCGGAGACCTTGAGGGGCTGCTGGAGCTTGGCAGGATAAAGGAGCTTTTCCGCGAGAAGCTCGCAGAGAGGGTAAAGGGTATGCTGGGCATAATAGCCACGGCGTTCTTTTCCGCGGCGGCAGGGGCGGCGGTGGGGACGCAAAAGGGGGTGGGCGAGATGCTCGGCTTCTGCCTTGCAGGGCTTTGCATATCTATGACCGCCGCGTGCGTATGCGCGCAGATGAGGGAGGCGCAGAGGGTGATAGACGGGGTATCGCGGCTCGGCGAGACCGTGTCCCCGGCGCTCATGGTGATGATAGCGGCGTCCGGCGGCAGCGCCGTATCCGCCGTGCAGCCCACCTCCGTGCTGCTTTGCAGCGGCATGACCGGGGCGTTTCGGGATACCTTCATGCCATTCATACTTATGATGTGCGCGCTGTCTACGGCGGGCACGGTGAGCGAAAACAAGCAGCTCAAGGCGATTGCGGGGCTGATAAAAAGCCTTTTGAAGTGGGCCATGGGGCTGGCGTTCACCTTCTTTCTGGGCAGCGTCAGCATAAGGAGCCTTAATGCCGCGGGGCTGGACAGCGCGGGGGGCAAGGCGCTCAAATACGCCTTTGACAGATCCGTGCCCGTGGTGGGCGGGATGATATCCGGCACATACGAGGGGCTCAGGGCGGGGGCGCTCGTGCTGAAGAATGCGGCGGGCACGGCGGCGCTGCTGCTGTTGCTCTTGTACTTTACGGCGCCGGGCATAAGGATGCTTTGTTCGATCATAAGCATGAGAGTGACCGCCGCTATATGCGCCGTGGCGGACGACGGGAGGATATCCGCCATGCTTACGGCGGCGGCTGATAGCTGCACATACATGTTTGCCGTGAGCGCCATAGCCGTGCTTATGAATATGCTTTCCGTCGCGGCGGCGCTGCTGGCCTCGGGGGTGGGATAAAAATGGCTGAAATGATAAGCGCCCTTAACTCTGCCTGCGTGCAGCTCATCGGGATAGCGTGCGGGGCATATATATTGAAGTGCGCCATACCTGAGGGCGGTATGCAGAGAAGCGCGAAAAAAGCGCTGGACATAGTCGCCCTTACGGCCGTCATAAGAATAATAACGGGAGTGATGCCCAATGGGAGATAACAGGGCGAGGAAGATACTGGACAGCTTTGTAGACAGGCTTAAGGGGAATAAACGGCTGGAGATAGCCGTGTACTGCGGCCTCGGGGCGCTGTGCCTGCTGCTGTGCCTGCCGGCATACGGCGGAAAAAGGCAGAAGGAGGAAAATAAGGAGGCAGAGGCGGCCCTGCAGGACGACCTTGAGCAGAGGCTTATGGATACGCTTAGCTGCGTGCGGGGCGCGGGAAAGGTAAAAGTAATGATAACCTACGAGACGGGCAAGGAGAAGATTCCGGCGATGAATACTGATATCACCCAAAGCAGCACCTATAATGGCGAAGGTGAGAACCGGACGGAATCATTAAGCCCCGTAACGGTATACCAGAACGGCGAAAACGAGGCCGTGGTACTTATGGAGAGGCAGCCTACGGTAAGAGGCGTGATAGTAGTGGCTCAGGGCGCAGCCGACATATCCGTAAGAATGAAGCTCCAGTCGGCGGTGCAGGCAGTGCTGGGGGTGGAAGCCTCCAGAGTCGAGGTGCTTGAAATGGGAATAAACGGAACGGAGGAATGAAATAATGGTAAGATTTGTCAAGAAGTATCTGGTGCTGATGGTGGTGGCTGTTTTGTTCGTAGGGGCGTTTTTGCTCAACCTGAAGACGAACGCCGCAAAGACCCAGTCCGGCGGGGACGAGGCGCTTCAGCCCCCGGAGGAGGCGCAGGAGACGGAGTATGTGTCCGGGGATTATTTTGCCACATTCCGGGACGATCGGGAGCAGGTGCGTAAGCTCGAAATGGAGTATCTGGACGAGGTAATAGCAGCTTCTGTAAGTGACGATGAGACCCTTGCGGACGCACAGGGGCAGAAGCTAACGTTGGTGGAAAACATGGAAAAGGAGTTTACTGTAGAGAGCCTGATCAAGGCAAAGGGCTTTGAGGACGCGGCGGTAACATTCCACGCAGGGACGGTCAACGTAGTGGTAAAGGCCGACGAGCTTAGCGACAAGCAGGTGGCGCAGATACTTGAAATAACCAAGAAGGAGACCGGCGAGCCCGCGGAAAACATAAAGGTGATGACGGGCAAATAGGCAAATTCGTGACTAAACTGCAAAATCCTGATCATTATCTATGCAGAAAAGGCAAAACCTGTTATAATAATAAAACAAATACTTGAAGGAGGCATGCATAATGGCAACTGAAGAGAGCATTTCCATGGAAGCAATGGATATACAGGGCGGCAAGATAACCTTCGCGCCTGATGTGATAGCTACAATAGCCAGCCTTGCGGCAAACGAGGTAGAGGGCGTGGACAGCCTGGGCGGAACGGTGGTAGAAGGCATTACCGGCATGCTCAGCAAGAAGAGCATGACTAAGGGCGTAAAAGTAGACATCAACGACAATACCGCCACAATAGACATAAGCGCCATAATCAAATACGGATTTAAGATTCACGAGGTATCTACCAATCTGCAGCGCAAGGTAAAGAGCACCATCGAGAATATGACAGGCCTGAATGTGACGGCCGTAAACGTATTCGTGCAGGCAATAGCTTTCGAGAAGCCTGAAAAGAAGGCGGCTGTCCCCGCTCCCGCAGAGACTGAAGAAGAAAAGGAATGCTGATAAAGCCTTCCATCACTTAAAGCTAAATTAATACAGAGGTATCAAATTATGAAACCAAAGGTACTCCACAGGATACTGCTGGTGCTGGTAATGCTGGTGCTGTTTGCGCTGGGCTTGTGCTTTATAGGCGTTGCGCTTAACTTCATAACGGCTGACACTGTAAACGTCATAGCCGCGCTGCCCTACGCTTCCGCCATAAACGGCTGGATAACCGCCGGTGTCGGATTGCTGCTCTGCCTTATCGCTATAGTACTCATTATAGGCTTCAACCGCAGGGCGCCCAAGAATCAGGCACCCGCCTCGGCTGTTATCTCCCAGAACGAGATGGGTATCTCCAGCATAACCCTCGCGGCCATAGACGATATGGTCAAGCGTCATTGCGCTACTGCGAACGGCAATGTCAAAAAGTGCGACAGCCGCATTGCAGTGGTCGAAAACAAGCTCAAGATCGACCTGAGAGTTGTAATAGCAGAGGAAGCCAATATTCCCGAGACTACAGAAGCCCTCAGGACCAGCCTTATAGATTACATACAGACAATTACCGGCATACAGGTGAGCGACGTCAGCATTCTTGTCTCCACCGAGCCCGAAAAGAAGGCTGAAGCCTGATCCCGTTAAAAACAGAGGAGCATACGATGGACGAATTCAGGCAATTTTTAAAGGAATATAAATGGCGCGTGATAGGCGTTGCGGGCGGCATACTGCTCGCCGTGCTGATATTCACCATAGGCTTTTGGCGCACGCTGCTGCTAACCGCCATTACGGCCCTGTGCTATTTCGTCGGCTGCATACTGGATAAGGGCGGCAAGGAAGGCCTTGAAGAGACAATAAGCCATTTATTCAGAAAAAATTAACGTCAAGAGGTACTTTTACAAATGAGCAGAAAAACCGCCCGCGAGGTCGCCATGAAGTTAGCCTTCGCAAGCCTTTTCGGAGGAGAGGAAACCTATGAGGATGTGTTGGACAAGTCCGGCATCGCCGAGAAGCCCACACAAGAGGACATAACCTACTCCGAGGAGGTATTAAAGGGTATACAGGAGCATGAGGCCGAGATAGACGGCATCATCAACGAGCTATCTATCGGATGGCGCATAGAGCGTATGCCAAAGGTGGATCTTTGCGTGCTCCGGGTAGCGATCTACGAGATGCTTTACAGGGATGACATACCCTGCGGCGTATCCATAAACGAGGCGGTAGAGCTCGCAAAGCAGTTTGGCGGCGACCGCTCCTCCGCCTACATAAACGGAATGCTGGGCACCTTTGCGAAGCGTATAGAGGGCGCGCCACAGGCATAGTCCTTATGGGAAAACATAAAAAGCTCACGCAAGGCATCGTTTGCGGTACCGCAGACGGTGCTTTATTGCTGGAAAAAAGACCGCTTTTAGGGTATGATATAATATGAAAGATCAAAAGCGGCGCACGGAGGGCAGATGGCAAGGCTTATAGACGGAAAAGCGATAGCTGAAAGCATATATAAGGATATAGACCTTAGGGTACGGAAGCTGCGCGGCATGGGCGTGATACCCAAGCTTGCGGTGGTGCTCGTGGGAGATGATCCCGCGTCAAGGCTATACGTCAACTCAAAGAAAAAGCGCGCCGGGGAAAACGGCATAGAGACCGAGGAATACCACCTTGACGGAGGCGCGGCGGAGTCTCAGGTAACGGAGCTTATAAAAAAGCTAAACCTTGACCACACTGTACACGGAATACTGGTGCAGCTACCGCTGCCGAAGCACATGGACAAGCTGCGGGTGCTGTCGTGCATATCTCCGGAAAAGGATGTGGACGGCCTCCACGCCGCAAACGCAGGAGCGCTTATGACGGGAGGCAGGGGCTTCATACCTTGCACGCCCAAGGGGATACTGCACCTGATAAGGAGCACCGGCATAGACATAGCCGGCAAGCGCTGCGCCGTGGTAGGGCGAAGCAGCTTAGTGGGCAAGCCCGCCGCCCTTCTCATGCTCAACAGCGACGCCACTGTGACGGTGTGCCACTCCAAAACTGAGGAGCTGGGCAGCATAACCAAGGAGGCGGATATACTAATATCCGCCGCGGGCAGGCCGAGGCTCATCACAGCGGACATGGTAAAGCCCGGGGCCGTGGTGATAGACGTAGGACAGAATAAGATCGACGGCAAGTGGTGCGGCGATGTGGATTTCGAGCCGGTGGAAAAGATAGCGGGGCATATAACCCCCGTGCCGGGCGGGGTCGGCCCCATGACCATCGCCATGCTCATGGAAAACACGGTGGAGGCTGCGGAAAATACCATTGTTGGATAACGGCTACAAGCTGACTGTGACTCAGCTAAACGAATATGTGAACGGTATGCTCAAAAGGGATATCCTTTTGAACAACGTCTGTGTGTGCGGGGAATTGAGCGGCTTTAAGCGCCATTCCTCCGGGCATGTTTATTTTTCGCTGAAGGACGAGGGGGCGCTGGTGCGCTGCGTAATGTTCCGGCAGAACGCCTATGAGCTCGATTTCTCGCCGGAGGACGGCCAATCCGTAAGGGTATACGGGAGCGTATCCCTTTACGTCAAGGACGGGCAGTACCAGCTTTACGTCACGGCCATGGAGCGGGAGGGGGAGGGAGAGCTTTTCCGCCGCTTTATGCTGATGAAGACGCGGCTGGAGGCCCGGGGCTACTTCGATGAAAGCCATAAAAAGCCCATACCGCTGCTGCCAAAGTGCATAGGCGTGGTCACATCGCCAACCGGAGCCGCGGTACAGGATATAATTAACATAACGCGCCGCCGCTTTGAAGGTATGAACATACTTCTGTATCCGGTGCGGGTACAGGGCGAGGGGGCGGCGGCGGAGATCGCCCATGCGATAGGCGAGATGAACCGCATAAAGCAGGCGGATGTGCTTATCGTGGGACGCGGCGGCGGCAGCATGGAGGATCTTTGGCCCTTCAATGAGGAAATAGTCGCAAAGGCCATATACGAGAGCAAGATACCCGTCGTAAGCGCCGTAGGGCACGAGACGGACTTTTCCATAGCCGACTTTACAGCGGATATGCGGGCTCCAACGCCCTCTGCGGCGGCGGAGCTTTGCGTGCCGGAGCGGGCAAGGATAGAGGGTGACGTCAGGACTGCGCTCCAGCGGCTGCGCTCGGCTGCCGCTGGCTATATGGGGCGTATAAGGGCGGAGCTTTCGGATATCGGTGAATCTGCTTCATTCCAAATTGCTCATCACCGGATAGCGCTGCTGCGTAATGAGATAGCGGCAGAGCAGAGCGCCATGACAAACTATATGAGAGCAGAAACCGCCAACGCCGCCCATTCCATAGAAAGCCTGGCTGCACGCCTTGAAGCGCTGTCTCCGGGCAATGTGCTAAGGAGGGGCTACGGCATGGTGCAGGCTGAGGGCAGGTATGTCGGCGGCGCGGCGGAGCTTAAAGAGGGCTCGGCCGCAAGGCTCATAATGAGAGACGGTATCGCGGATATCACCGTGGATAACATAAACATAATGCAAGCGGGGGAAGCGCCATGGCAAAGAAGGAAATGACATTCGAGCAGGCAAAGGAAAAGCTGGACGGCATAGTGGAAAAACTCTCGGACGGCAATCTGCCGATAGAGGAAATGGTAAGGCTGTATGAGGAGGGCGCGGAGCTTTCCAGGTATTGCCTCGGCCTGCTCGATAAGTATGAGGGGCGGCTGGAAAAGGTAGACAGCTCGCTTTCGGAGGGTTGATGTATGTCCTATGAGCATGAGCTGGCCCGCTATAAGGGCATAGTGGAGGAAAAGCTGTTTGCGATAGTAGATGGCTGCGGTGCGCCGAAGGGCCTTAAAAGCGCCATGCGATACAGCCTTGAGGCGGGCGGCAAGAGACTCCGTCCCGCGATTACGCTGTACGTTTGCGAGATGCTGGGCGGCGACATGCTGCGGGCGCTGCCCTTTGCCTGCGCCCTCGAGATGATACATACCTATTCCCTCATACATGACGACCTGCCGTGCATGGACGACGACGATTACAGGCGCGGCATGCCCTCCAACCATAAGGTGTTCGGCGAGGCGAACGCGGTGCTGGCGGGGGACGGGCTGCTTTCGCTGGCGTTTGACGCCATGCTCGCCGCCATAGCGGAGAACCCCTGCCAGAGAGAAATAAAAGCTGCGCAGGCGGTATCCGAGGGCGCGGGCGTGCGGGGCATGGTGGCGGGCCAGTGGGCGGACCTGTCCTGCGAAAAGTCCGGCGTGTGGGATGTGGATACGCTGCGCTTTATACACGCCAACAAGACCGGCGCGATGATACGCGCATCGCTGCTTGCGGGCGGCTGCATAGCGGGCGCAAACGATGAGCAAATGAAGGCGCTGAGCGATTTCGGCTATGCTTACGGCGACCTGTTCCAGATGACGGACGACATACTGGATGTGGAGGGGAGCTTTGAAGGCATGGGCAAGACGCTGGGCAAGGACGCTCAGGAGGGAAAGCTCACATACGTATCCCTCATGGGTCTTGAGGAAGCGAAAAAAATCGCCGGACAGACAGCCGAAAACGCATTGGCTGCGCTGGAGATATTCGGAGAAAAGGCATGGCTTCTGCGGGAGCTTACAAACGCTACGTTAAGCCGAAAAAGCTGACGGAATGCGGGATATTTACGGGATATAATGAAAACCAGCTACATTGACGGCATCAAAAGCATAGAGGATTTCAGGCGCATTCCGGAGAATGAGCTCGATGACCTTGCCGCGGAGATAAGGGAGTTTCTGGTGCGGTCGGTATCCAAGACCGGCGGGCATCTCGCCTCCAATCTCGGCGTGGTGGAGCTTACCATAGCACTTCAGCGCGCCTTTGATACGCCTAAAGACAAGATAATATTCGACGTAGGGCATCAAACCTATGTCAACAAAATATTGACCGGCCGTGCGGCTGAATTTCCTGCACTGAGGCAGATGAACGGACTGTCGGGCTTCCCCAAGACGGAGGAGAGCCAATTCGACACCTTCAATACCGGCCACTCCAGCACCTCCATTTCGGCGGCGCTGGGCATGCTGCGCGCCATGCGTATAAAGGGTACCACGGGGCGCGTGGCGGCGGTAATAGGCGATGGGGCGCTTACCGGCGGCATGGCCTTCGAGGCGCTCAACGACGCGGGGCAGAGCGAGCTGCCGCTTATCGTCATACTCAACGACAACAATATGTCCATATCCAGAAACGTGGGCGCGCTGCCGAGGCATCTTGACAGCATGCGCGTCAGCAGCGGCTATCTCGCCTTTAAGAAAGGCATGGTACACATGCTGGATAGGATGGCAAAGGCCGGGCCGCGCATACACGCCTGGCTGTCAAAGGTAAAGTCAAGGATCAAGTACCTATTGCTCCCAAACGTGCTGTTTGAGGAGCTGGGCTTTACTTATCTTGGCCCGGTATCGGGTCACGACATACAGGGCCTTACGGAGGCGCTGAACCTTGCGAAAAAGGTGCCCAATCCCGTGCTGCTGCACGTTCTGACAGTAAAGGGAAAGGGCTACGCCCCGGCGGAAATGGAGCCCAGCAGGTTCCACGGCATAGGGAAATTCGATCCCGATACCGGCAGGAGCCTGAGTTCGTCCGAAAAGGGCAATTCCGCCATCGCCGGGGAGACGCTGTGCCGCCTGGGCGGGCATGAGAAGGAGCTTGCGGTCATAACCGCCGCAATGAGCGAGGGCACCGGCATGGAGCCCTTCAGGGAGGCCTTCCCGAAAAGGTTCTTCGATGTGGGCATAGCCGAGCAGCACGCGGTGACAATGGCAGCGGGGCTTGCTATGGGCGGCATGAAGCCCGTGGTAGCGATATACTCGTCGTTTTTGCAGCGGGCTTACGACCAAATGCTCCACGACGTAGCGCTGCAAAGGCTGCATGTGGTTTTTGCGGTAGACAGGGCGGGCCTCGTGGGGGCGGACGGCGAAACCCATCAGGGCGTGTACGATATCGCCTACTTTCTCACCATGCCCTATGTGGAGATATACTCACCGGCCTCTAAGGGCGAGCTTGAGGAAATGCTCAAAATGGCGGTGGAGGGAAGCGCGCCCGCCGCGGTAAGGTATGGCAAGTGCGCCCTGCCCCATAAAGAATATCCGGCGGTGGAGCACGGCAAATGGGTAGAGCTTAAGCCCATAGCCAAGGTCACGGTGATAGCCACCGGACGCATGGTGGAGATAGCGGAAATGGCGGTGGAAAGCCTCGATGCGGGCTTGGTGAACGCAAGGTTCATACGCCCCATGGACGAGGACATGCTGGATGCGATAAAAGAGAAGTGCTCTTACGTTATAACGATAGAGGACGGCATCGCCAAGGGCGGCATGGGCAGCAGGATAGCCCAGCGGCTTACGGGCGTAAGGGTGGAGTGC
This sequence comes from uncultured Clostridia bacterium, assembly GCA_934633985.1. Classification (GTDB taxonomy): domain Bacteria; phylum Bacillota; class Clostridia; order Christensenellales; family CAG-138; genus SFEL01. Next base: position 51,465 of record CAKTYU010000007.1, on the reverse strand, counting down.
ATGGGAGTAGGCGAAAAGCCGGTGGGCCAGGGTGCCTGCGAGGAGCAGACAAGGCTGTGCGGCATGGACGAGGCGGCCATCAGGGTGCGGGTGCTTATGGCTATGGAGGGAGTAAAATGAGCGGAGTAAGGGCAGATGTAAGGCTCGTGGAGCTGGGGCTTGCGCCCAGCAGGGAAAAGGCGCGCACGCTTATAATGGCGGGCGAGGTGTTTATGGATACCCTGCGGATAGACAAACCGGGGACGGCTGTGCCCGAGGACGCAGCGCTCACCGTAAGGGAGCAGGCGATACCCTTTGTCAGCCGGGGCGGGTTGAAGCTGGATAAGGCGGTTAAGAAATACGGCCTCGATTTTACCGGTATGGCGGCCCTGGACGTGGGAGCCTCTACCGGCGGCTTTACAGACTGTATGCTGCAAAACGGCGCAAAAAAGGTATACGCCATAGACGTGGGCTACGGCCAGCTTGACTGGAGGCTGAGAAACGATCCACGGGTGGTGGTGATGGAGCGCACAAATGCTCGAAATATGGAGCCGGACTGGTTTGCCGAGGCCCCCGATTTTGCCTCGATGGACGTTTCCTTTATATCGGTCAAACTGATACTGCCCGGCATATACAAGAGCCTGCGGGAAGGGGCGCGGGCGGTAATACTCGTAAAGCCGCAGTTTGAGGCGGGCCGGGGCCGCGTCGGCAAAAACGGCGTGGTGAGGGACAAGGACACCCACCGTCAAGTGGTGGAGGACACGGCGCGCTTCGCATTGGACGCCGGGTTTTCCATACTCGATATAGACTATTCGCCCATAACCGGGCCAAAGGGAAATATAGAGTTCCTGCTGCTGCTGGAAAAAGGCGGCGCAGCGGAGGGCTCAGAGCTGCTTGCCGATATACCGCATATTGTGGATATGGCGCACGGCGAGCTGGATTGATGCATATTTTTTTCAAAAAAATAATATTTATGCTTGAAATATGACGATGATATGCATACAATGAATATACGTTAAAATGATTTTTTTGCAGACGAGCCCGTTATTTTGTTATAAAAAGTCCGTATGCCTACCCTTGCGGTTTATAAAAAGCACTTTTCAGCTTACAGAGGAGTTTTTAAGTTAAATGCAGATCCGGAGCATTGGTATATTTGCAAACCCAAATAATGAAGGCGCACTGGCTGCGGTAAGCTCTGTATACGCCGCGGCAAAAAGCCGCGATATAGAGTTCCTTATCGATAAATCCTTCGCCAACATGAAGGAATTTGGCGGCTACAATACCATACAGGAGCAGACCCCCGGACTAATGATAGCCATAGGCGGGGACGGCACGATACTGCACGCGGCGGTATACGCCGCCGAGCATGAAATACCCATACTCGGTATAAACTTTGGCCGCATAGGTTTCCTGAGCGAGATAGACGTTTCGAGCATATCCGGCGCGCTGGACGCTATCGAAGGCGACAGGTACCGCACGGATAAATGCATGATGCTCTCATGCAGCGTGAACGGGCGCGCCGCCAAGGACTGCCTAAACGAGGCGGTCTTATACAGAAAAAAGTTCTCCGGAGTGGTTTCCATCACCGTAAGCGTGAACGGCATAGACGCGGGAACCGTCTCCTGCGACGGCCTCATAGTGGCTACGCCCACGGGCTCCACGGGTTATTCCATCTCGGCGGGCGGCCCGGTAATCGCCCCTAATACCGATGTGGTGATAATCAACCCGATATGCCCCCATACCCTGGCCTTCAGGCCAATAATAGCGCCGGGGGATTCCGTTATAGAGCTTTCCATAAAGCAGGAGGGCTTTATGGGGCTGGACGGCGTATCCACGGAGCGCGTGCTGCCGGGGGACAGGGTAAGGATATGCAGGAGCCGGCGCAGCGTAAGCTTTATAAGATTCGGGGATAGGAATCTTTATTCACTCATACGGAACAAGCTTTCCTGATAAATACGTATTTATTTTTCGCAAAGCGGACGATTGCGAATATACGATATATACAAGAGAAATATACAGCTTACGGAGGAGTGAAGCAATGAAATCTGCACGGCATTCCATGATACTGGAGCTTATTGACCGGTACGATATCAATACGCAGGATGAGCTTGCCTCGATGCTCAGGGATAGGGGGGTAAAGGTCACGCAGGCAACGGTATCCCGCGATATAAAGGACCTGAGGCTTATAAAGGTATTGTCCGAAAGCGGCTCCTATAAATACGCCACGGTGGACAAGGCGGAGGCGGGGCTAAAGGACAGGTTCATAAGCATATTTGCCCATTCGGTGGTATCCATGGCCGAGGCGGGCAATCTCATAGTCATAAAGACGATTACCGGCACGGCCCCCGCAGCCGCAGAGGCGATAGATTCCATGCGCCTTGACGACATAGTGGGCACCATGGCCGGAGATAATACTATTTTTGTTGCCGTGAAGGATCCGGTAGTAACTCCTGAGCTTATAAAGCGCTTTCAGGATATGCTAAAGGCCTGATCGCGGCGGAGAGGTCAATGTTAAAAAGGCTTTCTATAAAAAACGTCGCCCTTATAGAGCGGCTGGATATGGAGTTTGAAAACGGGCTCAACGTGCTTACCGGCGAGACCGGCGCCGGTAAATCCATCATTATCGACGCCGTAAATCTGGCGCTGGGAGAGAGGGCGAGCAGGGAGCTCATAACCACGGGGGCGGAAAAGGCCTCTGTAGAGGCGGAGTTCGACATAGAGGGCGAGGAGGCCGTAAAGGCGGCGCTGCGTCAGAATGAGCTTGAGGACGACGGGCTGATAATATCCCGCGCGCTGTCGGCCTCGGGCAAGAACGTGTGCCGCATAAACGGCACCCTCGTAAACCTTGCTACGTTGAAGCAGATAACGGATATGCTGGTGGACGTTCACGGGCAGCATGAGCATCAGTCGCTGCTCATGCAGTCCCGCCATATAAAATTTCTGGATTCCTTCGCAGGGGAAAGGGCTAAGGCGCAGCGCGAAAGGGTGGCCGGGCTTTATTCAGAGTGCAGGGCGATACGCTCAGAGATATTGGGCGGCTTTGGCTCAGAGGATGAGCGCGCCCGTGAGGCAGATATATTAAGATACCAGATAAACGAGATAGAGCAGGCGCGGCTCACCTCCGATGAGGAGCGTAAGCTCGCGGAGGAACGGGCGGTGCTTATAAACGCGGAGCGCATAATGACCTCGCTTCAGGAGAGCTCCGAGGCTGTCTCCGGCGACGAGGGGGCGACCGGCATACTCAGCAGGGCCGTATCCGCCATGAAGGATATATCCGGCATATCGGCGGAGTATGGCGAGCTGTCACGGCGGCTGAACGAGGCGTATTATACCATCGAGGATATAGGCTATACGCTAAGGGACATGCGTGACTCCTTCGACTTTGAGCCGGGCAGGATAGATCAGATAGAGCAGCGGCTCGAGGTCTATTCCGGCCTTAAAAAGAAATACGGCCCGGAGGTAGAGGACGTCATAGCCTTTGGCCGGCGGGCGTCCCACCGCCTCGAGCAGCTCGAGGGCGCGCAGGAGAAGCGGGAAAGGCTGCAAAAGCAGCTTGAGGATAGGGAAAAGCTGTACATGGAGGAAGCGGCCGCGCTTACGGAGATGCGCCGCGCAGAGGCAAAAAGGCTGCAAGCGGAGCTGCTGAACCACCTTAAGGATCTCGGCATGGAGAAGGCGCGGTTCGAGGTAAAGCTCGACCCGCTTGCGGAGCCGGGGCCAAACGGCATGGACAGGGTGGAGTTCATGCTTTCCGCAAACCCGGGCGAGGACCTGAAGCCCCTTGAAAAGGTGGCGTCCGGCGGCGAAATGTCGCGCATAATGCTGGCCTTTAAGGCCATTGCCGCCAATGCGGACTCCATACCCACGCTGATATTCGACGAGATAGACACGGGCATAAGCGGCCACATAGCCGCGGTGGTGGGGGAAAAGATGGTGAGCATAGCGGACAGCCATCAGGTGCTTTGCGTTACGCACCTGCCACAGATAGCGGCCCTTGCGGACGTACATTTCATGGTTCAGAAGCAGGACGACGGAAATACCGCGCGGACGAGCCTAAAGCGGCTGGAAATGGAGGAGCGGTACGAGTACATCGCCCGCATGATGAGCGGCATGGAGGATTCAAGGCTGGCCTATGAGCACGCACGCGAGCTTATAACCCGCTCCGAGGAGATCAAGCAAAGGCGCCGCAAAAATAAATAATAAAATACATCGCCATTACAAATCATAAACACTGCGAGGCGGCTTCGCGGTGTTTATTTTTTAGGGGCGGTGAATGTATGAAAAAATTCTGGCAAAATCTTGCGAAATGCGCAGGGCTGGCGCTCTGCGTGACGCTGCTCTGCTTCAATTCGGGGGAGCAGATGAGCTATGTGCGGGGCCTTCCCGACAACGTATCCGACGAGCAGCTTGAATATATATGCCAAAGCCTTAAGGGGCCGCTGAGCCTTAGCATGGGGGACGGGGAGGCGTATGCCTCGGAAAACCTTTCAGAGACCCTACGCGGCAAGGGCGGCAGCGCCAGCATACGCCTTTTTGGCGTCATACCCATAAAGACAGTGGAGTACGGCAGGCGGCAGGAAATAACCGTGATGCCGGGAGGCATGCCCATAGGCGTATCCATATATACGGACGGGGCGCTGGTGGTGGGCTTAGGCAGCGTATCCGAGGCTGAGTATATATGCCCGGCGGCGTCTGCCGGCATAAGGGCCGGGGACGTCATAACCGCGGTAGACGGCGAGACAGTGCGGGATTCGCTGCACCTGAGCGAGCTTTGCTCCAAGGGCGGTGAGCTGACGGTGACCGTCCGCCGGGGAGGGCGGCTGCTGACCCTTGCCCTTGTCCCCGTTAAAAATACGCAAAACGGCGCATATCAGGCGGGTATGTGGGTGCGGGACAGCACATCGGGCATAGGTACTCTTTCCTTTTGCAATTTGTCGTCCCGCAGATACGGGGCGCTGGGACACCCCATAACGGATATAGATACCGGCTCCATAATAGACGTGGGCAGCGGCAGCATAGTGGAATCCAGCATAATAGGCGTATCGGCAGGCAGCAACGGTATACCCGGCGAGGTGATAGGCTCGTTTTCGGCGGCGAGCAGGCGGTTAGGCAGCATAGAGCTAAACTGCGAATACGGCCTTTACGGCGAGATGGAGGAAATACCCGTCAACCCGATATACCCAAACGGCGCAAGGCTTGCATACCCTGACGAGGTGCATACCGGAAGGGCAGAGATACTCTCCACCGTGGACGACAGGGGAGTATGTGCCTACGAGTGCGAGATAATCAAGCTGTATTCCCAAAAGGAGATGAGCGGCAAGGGCATGGTGATAAGGATAACGGATCGGGAGCTTATCGAAAAGACTGGAGGCATTGTCCAGGGCATGAGCGGCAGCCCCGTAATGCAGGACGGTAAGCTGATAGGCGCGGTCACCCACGTATTTATAAACGACGCGAAGTGCGGCTACTGTATATATGCATGGTGGATGAACAGCGTCTGCGGCAAGCTGCCGTAATAAAAGAGAAATAAATGCGGTTTGGTGTTTAAAAGGCGGCCGTAATGTGCTATATTGTAGTTGCACATATTTTAAGGCCTATTTTTTTGCAGGAAGTTTCGCTGTATGGAAATGAACAGTACAAAAATACTTGTGGTAAAAGATCGCACCGATTACTGCACCGAGCTGATAGGGCTGCTGCAGGATTCGGGACATTTTGATGTGCTGCCGCCGGTGCATGACCCAGGGCTTGTCGTTGACAATATAAAAGAAAACAAGCCGGAGCTCGTGCTGCTCAATGCGGCCATGCCGGGAAGCGACGGCATAGAGATGCTCAGCACCATACGCAACTGCCCCGAAACAAAGGACACCAAGGTGGTGGTTATAACGCCCACGCTGTGCGATAACCTGCTGATAATTTATCAGGCGCTGGGCGCGGCGTTTATAATACACAGCAGCAACCCTCCCGCCATGGTTTACCGCAGGATATTGGACCTTACCATGGATGACGAGGCGGGCAGGCTCCTTAGGGAGGAGCAGCGGAAAAGCGAGCATGCAAAAATTGCGGAGAACATGACGAACAACCTCTTCAGGGCGATAGGCATACCCGTAAACCTCGTCGGATATGCCCAGCTTCGCAAGTCCATACTTTACTGCGTGGAAAACAGCCTTTACCAGATAAACCTGTCCCAGGATGTATATCAATACGTAGCGGAATGCTTTATGACCACGCCTAAAAGGGTGGAGCGCAACATAAGGACAGCCATAGAAGCGGCGTGGAGCCACGGCAATATAGAAGCCCAGCACAGATACTTCGGCAACACCGTAAGCCAGTCAAACGGCAGGCCCACCAATAAGGAATTTATAGCGAACATAACCGACAGGATAGTTACCCATCTTCGCCACAGTTAAAAAGCATAAATACGATAATGTCTTAAATGCCGTCCCGCACTCATATCATTTATTATGAGCTTGAAGGGAGGGCCGATTTAGTGCGCTATCTTGAAAGACGGTGGTACATATATGCCTTTGCGGCGGTCATGGCCTTTGCGGCGGGCGTCTCGACGGAGTGGGAATGCGGCGGCAGCATGGCCGCCGCCGTAAGCGCCATAGGAGATATGAACGGGGCCGGGCTCTTGCGGCTGTCCGGATACGCCCTGCTGTCCGGGGCGGCGCTTTATTCCATGGCGGCGATAGCCAAGGGCGCGCTGACCGGGGGGATACTTAAAGCCGCGGCGTTGTGGATAAAATCCTTCCTGATGGGCTTTTTTGCCCGAACCGTCATAGAGGACTGGCCGGGGCTTATAGGCATACCTATAATAGCCCTATCCTTCATGGGCGGGCTCTGCCTGTGCATGGGGCTTATGGTCGGCGCCTCTGAAAGGGACGCGGCGAAGGGCCAACCGCTGAGGATGAAGATGGCGCTTTTCGCGGCGGGCGCATTGACGGAGGGGGTAGCCCTGCCCTCGCTCATAAGGACGGCGGCCATGCTGTCCAAATGATTTGACGGAGCCGCCCGCCGGTGGTAAAATCATAGCACAAAAGAAAAAGCATAATGAAGGGAATTTAAAATAATGGCAAGGAAAAGAGCAACTATAATCGTGCTGGACAGCGCCGGCATAGGCTTCCTTCCGGACGCCGCCGAGTTCGGCGATGTGGGCGCCAATACTTTCTGCAACATATATAAAAAGCGCGGGCATCTGGATATACCCAATATGCGCTCCCTGGGCATAGGCAGGATTGAGGGCGCAGAGCTGGGCGGATACGACGGGAGCATAATAGGCTGCTACGGCAGGGCGATGGAAAAGACCAAGGCAAAGGATACTACCTGCGGTCATTGGGAGATGGCGGGCATAATAATGGATAATCCCTTCAAGACCTATCCAAACGGCTTCCCAAAGCACATAATGGACAAATTCGAGAAGGCCATAGGCCGCGGCACCCTCGGCAACTGCGTCGCCTCCGGCACGGTCATAATACAGGAGCTGGGCGACGAACACGTGGCGACCGGCAAGCCGATAATATACACCTCCGCGGACAGCGTATTTCAGATAGCCGCCCATGAGGACGTGATACCCCTTGACGAGCTTTATTCCATGTGCCAAAAGGCAAGGGAGATACTGGTGGGAGACGACCTTGTGGGCCGCGTCATCGCACGACCGTTCATAGGCGGAAACGGCAAATATACCCGCACGGAGCACCGCAGGGATTACGCCATACCTCCCGTCGGGGACACCATACTGGACGGCCTTGCCGCAAAGGGCCTTGAGACCGTCGCTGTGGGCAAGATAGAGGATATATTCCACAAACGGGGCATAACCACCGTAAACCACACCACCAACAACCCGGCGGGCATCGAGGCCACGATAGATTTCCTCAGGGACGGTGTCGGCAGCTTTATATTCACCAATCTGGTGGATACCGACGCGCTGTACGGGCACCGCAACGACGTGGAGGGCTATGCCAAGGCCTTGGAGTATTTTGACGGCAAGCTGCCGGAAATAATGGACGCCATGACCGATGACGATATGCTGATAGTTACTGCCGACCATGGCTGCGACCCCACCTTCCCGGGCACAGATCATACCCGCGAGTATATACCCATACTGATATACGGCAAGAAGCTAAAGGAGGGCGTGCCAATAGGCACACGCAGCACCTTTGCCGATATAGGCTGCACCGTGTATGAGTATATAACTGGCGAATGTTGGAGGACGGGAACCTCCTTTTTGAAGGAAATACAGTAAAATTTAATACATTCCGCAATAATGGCCTCCCTTGCCTAATATTATTAAATAACGACAAAGGAGGTCTTTTTATGGGCAAAAGGTTGGCGGGGGCGTTGCTTGCGGCGATGCTGCTGATGAGCCTCGGGGCGGCAAACGGCGAGGAATATCCGGTGGACATATCCGGCGTGAGGGCGGCTGTGCTTTGCAGCCGGGAGGGTCAGGGCATAATCGAATACAATTCGGGCGAAAGGCTGGAGGTCGGGGGCTTGGGGCGGCTGCCGCTGCTGCTTGCCGCCTGCGAAAAGATAGATGGCGGCGGTCCGGCGCTTACGGATAAGGTCACGGTCAGCCGCGAGGCAGCAAGGGTGACCGGCCCCACAGCTTTCCTTGAAGCATACGAGAACGCCGAGGTGTCCATGCTGCTTAAGGCCGCTGCGGTGATATGCGCGGGGGACGCCATATACGCCTTGGGCGAGGCGGCATACGGCTCCATAGAGGCCTGCGCCATGGCGGCGGCGGAAAAGCTGAACGGCATGGGGATACAGGCGGAAAGTGGGGAAATAGCCGATGGAAGCATAAGGCTTTCCGCCGCCGACCTTGCGGCGATAGGCGGCAGGCTAAGCGAGAGCGGGTGCTTTTCGCTGTACAGCGGCATATTTTACGACAGCATACGGCACGAGGACGGCAGGATAACGGAGCTTGCAAGCTCAAATAAGCTGATAAAGAGCTGCGCGGGCACGAGCGGCGTGGCTACCGGCTCCTCGGCAAAGGCCGGATATTGCGGCGTATTTTCCGTAAAGCGGGGAAGCTCCGTATTTATATGCGCCGTAATAGGCGCCAAAAGCTCATCTGAAAGGGCGGCTAAGGCAAGGGCGATGCTGGAATACGCCTTTGCGGCATACGATGTAAAGACGGTGGCGAAAAGGGGCGAGCGCATTGCGGCGGTCGAGGTAAAAAACGGCACGGCTCCCGTGGCGGAGCTTACGGCTAAGGAGGGGGCCGTGTGCCTGCTGCCGAAAAACGCCGAGCTGCGTTCGGATAGTGACATACCGGATATGCTTGAAGCGCCGGTATCAAAAAACGACGTGCTGGGCAGCGTCGCCTATACCCTTGACGGCGAGCAGGTGGCCCTGGTGGAGCTGATATCCTCGGCCGACATACCCCGTGCGGACACGGCGCACTATGTAGGGCGGATAATTTTTGAATGGCTTCACGCCTGAGGGCTCTGCGGTTGCATACTTTTGAGCAATAGCGTATAATAAAAAGGATTATTGTGACAGGAGAAACGCTATTGCTTAACAGTATTGCAAACGGAATATCAGGCTCCCTCGGTTCTTATATAATGGAGCTGCTTTACAGGATGCCCGCCATATTGGTGGCGCTGGCCTTCCACGAATGGGCCCACGCCTATGCCGCGTATAAGCTGGGCGACCCTACCGCCTATAATCTGGGCAGAATGACGCTCAACCCCCTTGCCCACATAGACCCGCTCGGCCTCATAATGATGATGCTGGTGCGCTTCGGCTGGGCAAAGCCTGTGCCCGTGAGCACGCGCAACTTCAAGAACCCCAGAAGGGATGAGCTGATAGTATCCCTCGCGGGCGTGGCTATGAACTTGGCGCTGGCCTTTGTCACCATGCTCATATTCTTCGGCCTTATGGCGGCGGGCAAGGCCGGCAACGCCGCGCTGAACACCATATTCTACTATTTTTACTTTATAAATCTGGGCCTTTGCGTGTTCAACATACTGCCCATACCGCCCCTTGACGGCTTCCATGTGGCCTCCTGCCTGTTCATGCGGAGCATTGGCCCAAAGCCCTTTATGTTCCTGCAAAAGTACGGCTTCGTTATACTTATAGTGCTGCTGATGACCAACTGGCTGGACGGCATCATGTCCTCCGCAGTGACTTTCCTCATGTCCGGAATGATGAACCTGTGCGCGGCAATATACGGCCTGTTCGGGCTGATGTGATATGGCATACGAGGTAAACCTCAAGGAATTTCAAGGGCCCTTAGACCTTCTGCTGCACCTTATAGAGCAGTCGGCAGTGGATATAAAGGATATTTTCATATCCGAGATAACCGCCCAGTACCTTGAATATATGGATCAGATAGATGCGCTGGATATGGATACCGCCAGCGAATTTCTCACCATGGCTGCGACGCTGGTGTATATAAAATCCCGCTCCCTCCTGCCGAAGCCGCCTAAGGAAAATGCCGAGGAGGAGGATCCCGCCGAAGCCCTAATACGCCAGCTCCGCGAATATAGGGCGGCAAAGGAGGCGGGGGAAAAGCTCCTGTCGCTTTTAGAGGAGGCCCGGGGCGTATACGCAAAGCTGCCGGAGGAGTTTGCGCTGCCGCCGCAGGAGGTGATACTTCGTGAATCCTCGGTGCAGAGCCTGTTTGACGCCTTTGCAGAGCTTATGGACAGGTGCAGGGAGGAAAAGCAGCGCGAGATAAGCTCACAGGAGGTAATGGAGGACCGCTTCACGATACGGCGGCAGCTTGTAAAAATACGCGAGGTATTAAGGGACAGGGCCAACGTGCCCTTTGAGGAGCTGTTTGAGGACGGCGCGCCCAAGATGGAGATGATAGTCACCTTCATGGCGCTGCTGGATATGCTTATGAGGGGCGAGATAAGCATAAAGCAGCCGAGGCCATACGAAAAAATAACCATAACCGCAAAGGAGCTCCGGGAGGACGACGAGGACGCGGAGTACATGGACGAGCAATAAAGGGAAGAAACAAACGATGCAGGACGAACGCTATTCGGCAATTGAGTGCATACTCTTCGTGTCCGGCGAGCCGGTGTCGCTGGTGCAGCTCCAGCGCGCGCTGGATATAACCGGCATAGAGATGAACGCGATAATACACGGCATGGAAAAGCAATACCGCGATGAGGGGCGGGGCATACAGCTATACATAACCGAAGACACGGTGCAGCTCGTTTCCAACAAAAAATACGCAGGCTACGTCGAGGAGCTGCTTCAGCCCGCCCAGACCAAGAGCTTTACCCAGGCCATGCTGGAGACGCTTTCCATCGTGGCTTACAGGCAGCCCGTAACGAGGGCGGATATAGAGGCCGTAAGGGGGGTAAGGTGCGATTATTCCGTGAGCCAGCTATTGAAGCTGGGGCTCATACGGGAATTGGGACGCAGGGATTCCGTAGGGCGGCCCATGATGTTCGGCACTACGGACGCCTTTTTGCGGCATTTCGGCTTGCATTCCGTGGAGGAACTGCCGGAATACGGCGCGTTTGCCGCAGAAGCCGACAAGGGCGGGGAAGCGCCTTCATAATTTCCGATAAACCAAGCGATACTAAGGGCTATGAAGGTAGTCCTTTTTTTATTTGTCGCTGTTTTTATAACGCTTTGCGCGGCGCTAATATGCCCCGCGAGGATAAAAGGCTATGCGAGGGTAAAGCCGCGCTATGGGGAGGCGCGGGCCGATATACGCCTGCTCGGAAGGGTAAAAATAACGGTGGAGGCCCTCGTGATCTGGCTGCCCCTCGAGGCGGATATACGCATAAACGGCAGGAGGATAAGGAAGAAAAGAAAAGAGCGCGGCGGCATACTGCCCTCGCTATGGGAAGCAGCCTCAATAAAGCGCCTGTATATAACGGGCGAGCTCGGCGTAGCCGGCGACGGGGCGAGGACTGTCATAATAGCGGGCATGATGCGAGAGCTGGGGCTGGCGGCCTGTGCCCTGTCCGGAGCGGGGGATATATGCGCCGATATAAGCCCCGCCCTTGAGCGGGACGCCTTCTGCATAAATTTGGAAGGGATAGCCCAAATAATACCGGCGCAGATTATATTTGCCGAGGCAAGGCGGCGAGCTAAAACCAAACGGGAGGAGAGATGCCAAGATGCACCCTGTTGAGAACATAATGAGGACCACCATGGAGCAGCTAAAGGAGATGGTGGACGTTGACACCGTAATAGGAAAGCCTATACTTACCGCGGGGGAGACCATGATACTGCCCGTTTCCAGGCTGTCCATGGGCTTTATATCCGGCGGCGGCGAATACGGGCAAAGGAAGGAGCGCACCCCCATACAAAAGAGCAGCGAGGAGATGGGGGAGTGCGCGAGATATCCCTTTACCGGCGCGGCGGTCGCCGGAATGACTATAACACCCATGGCGTTTTTGTCGGTCAGCAACGGCAGCGTAAAGGTTATGCCAGCGGATTACGATACTACCTTTGACAGGGCGGTGGAGATACTGCCCGAAATAATAGAAACCGTAGAACAGGCCATAGCCAAGTCAAAGCCCTGCGCCCCTGAGAGCGACAAGGAATGAGGGCCGCTCTTTTAAGGATGTCCGCGCTGCTTGTGGCCGCCGCGATGCTGCTTGCCTTCGGCGGCGCGTCGGCTTTAGAGGTATCCGCCAAGGGGGCGGTGCTGATAGAGAGCAGGACGGGCAAGGTGCTGTACGCAAAAAATGCGCACGCGAGGCTGCCAATGGCAAGCACCACAAAGATAATGACCGCGCTGCTGGCGATAGAAAACGGCGATCTAAACGATATGGTGGAAACGGACGCCTCCGCCTACGGTACGGAGGGCTCCAGCATATATCTCGATCACGAGGAGAGGATAAGCCTTAAGGATCTGCTGTACGGCCTTATGCTTTCCTCCGGCAACGATGCGGCGGTGGCGATAGCGGTACACATAGGCAAGGGGACAAACAGGTTTGCCGATATGATGAACGCCCGGGCAAAAAGCATAGGCGCCTTAAATACCAACTTCGTAACGCCAAACGGGCTGCACGACGTGAACCACTACACCACGGCTTACGACCTTGCCCGAATAACTGCGGCAGCCATGAAAAACCCCATATTCCGTGAGATAGTGTCCACGCGGTATTACAGGGCGGAAACCGGGGCAAAGCCGCGCACCTTCAAAAACAAAAACAGGATATTATGGGAATACGATGGGGGCAGCGGAGTAAAGACGGGCTATACAAAGATTGCGGGCAAGTGCCTGGTGTTTTCCGCGGAAAGGGACGGCATGGAGGTAATAGGCGTAGTGCTTAATTGCCCCGGGATGTTCGGCGACGCCAAGGCCATGATGGATTACGCCTTTGAAAACTATGAGACGGTCACTATGGTAAGGGCGGGAAGCAGGATAGCCGGGGCGGAGGTAGCGGGTGGAGAAAAAAACATATTGGAACTGAAGGCCGGTAAAGATATAATAGTACCCGTAAGGAAGGGCGAAAGCGCGTCGTACCGCACGAGGGTTATATTAAATGAGGGGCTACATGCGCCCATTACCGAGGGGACGGAGCTTGGCTTCGTGGAGGTATTGGATGACGGCGCGCTGCTGTGCAAATGCCCTCTGCTCTCGGCAGGCGATATACCGGGCGCGGGCATACGGTTCTACTTTGATAAATTGACGAGGTGCTTTGCGGCGTAAGCCGCGCGCCCTTGTGTGGGGGTAAAAAATGCGTTTACAGAAATTCATGGCGGACGCCGGTATAGCTTCTCGGAGAAAATGCGAGGAATACATAGCAGAAGGCCGCGTGAAGGTCAACGGCAGCACAGCCGTGATAGGCTGCACGGTAGAGGCCGGCGATGAGGTGCTGTTCGACGGCCGGCCGGTATGCGTAAAGCCGGAAAGAGTGGCGATAGTATTGAATAAGCCGCAGGGCGTGGTATGCACCTCCAGCGACCCGGAGGGCAGGAGGACGGTCATAGACTATGTAAAGGAGCTTCCGTACAGGCTCTATAACGTAGGCAGGCTGGATTACGATTCCGAGGGCCTGATCATACTCACAAACGACGGCGACTTAGCATATAAGATGATGCACCCGAGCTTCGCCGTGGAAAAGACTTATCATGTTGTATGCACAGGCGCACTGACAGACGGCGACAAGGATCGCCTCGAAAAAGGCGTGGCCCTGGAGGATGGGCTCACCGCCCCGGCGAAGATAGAGAATATTGAGTATTCCCGGGGCAGGACGGCCTTCGACATAACCATACACGAGGGCAGGAACCGGCAGGTGCGCCGCATGCTCGCTGCCGTGGGCCACGAGGTGATGCTGCTTAGAAGGATAAAGGAGGGCCCGGTAACGCTGGGCGGACTAAAGGGGGGAGAGTGGCGCTACCTTACCGAGGACGAGCTTGCCGCTCTCCTGCGCGGGCAATAGCAAGGGCCAAACATATAAATATTGCTTATAACTTAACGGCAATTTTACGGATTTTTTTACCTGATTGCCGTTTTTATATTGCCAAAAATAAATCGGTAGTGTATCATTGAACACAATGGGGCAAGATTATGTCCCATTGAATCACCATAAAAACTATAAGTAGTTTTTATGACTTTTCAATCATTATTTATTGCGAGACTATTGATAATAAAAAGAAGGGAGGAGCAATACATTGGAAAACATCAGCTCGGCATTAGTTATGGTACTCGGTATGGGCACTGTGTTTGTGGGACTTATAACGCTGATATTGCTTACCAAGCTTATGAGCGCGGTGATAGGCAAGGGCAAGGCGGCGGCGCAGGCCGAGGCAGCGCCTGCGGCGGCAGCCGGCATACCCGACAGAAAAGCCTTTGACGCGGCAATAGCTGCGGCTATCGCTACCTATATGGGTAACGCGCCCGAAGGACTCAGGATCCACAGCATCAAAAGAGTATAAGCTATTCTACCAAATTGATTGAGATTATTGATTATTGACGGAGGAAATCAAAACAATGCGTAAGTTTCACGTAAATGTAAACGGCACTCCCTATGAAGTCGAAGTCGAAGAAATAGCCGCCGGCGCGGCTCCCGCAGCACCCGTTCAGGCAGCCGCTCCCGCACCCGCCCCTGCTGCCGCAGCTGCTCCCGCAGCCGCAGGCTCCGCAAGCGTTACCGCGCCCATGCCCGGCAACATACTCGATATAAAGGTAAAGGTGGGCGATACCGTTAAGGCCGATACCGTGGTCATAATGCTCGAGGCCATGAAGATGGAAAACGAGATCTATGCGGGCGCCGCCGGCAAGGTCACCGCCATCAACGTAACCAAGGGCTCTACCGTAAACTCCGGCGACGTTCTCGTTGTTATAGGCTGATCTCCTTTTAAGGGAAAATAAACTTAAGAAAGGAGATCGCAGATGACTTTTACAGATGTATTTTCTAATTTTATAGATACCACAGGCTTTGCTTATCTGTTAGCCGACCCCCGGTGTCTTATAATGATAGCCATTTCCTGCGTTCTGCTGTACCTGGCTATTGTAAAGGGATTTGAGCCCTTGCTGCTGGTGCCTATCGCCTTTGGCATGCTGCTCACCAACCTTCCCGGCGCGAATATGTTCCATCCGGATTACTTCCTTAAGGTAGTAGACGGCGTTACCGCCATAAACTGGGCTGAGCTGGGTCACGGCGCAGGCCTTATAGACTACCTGTATCTGGGCGTAAAGCTGGGCATATACCCCTCACTGATATTCATGGGAGTGGGCGCAATGACGGACTTCGGTCCCCTGATCGCCAACCCCAAGAGCCTGCTTATGGGCGCAGGCGCGCAGTTCGGCATATTCGTCGCCTTTATCGGCGCGAAGCTCCTGGGCTTCAATAACATGGAGGCCTCCTCCATAGGCATCATCGGCGGCGCGGACGGCCCTACGGCTATCTACGTTACCCTGAGGCTCGCCCCTTATCTCCTCGGCCCTATCGCCGTCGCCGCTTACTCTTATATGGCGCTGGTGCCTGTCATCCAGCCCCCTATAATGAAGGCCCTGACGACAAAGGAGGAGCGTCAGATAGTTATGAAGCAGCTAAGGCCGGTGTCCCAGAAGGAAAAGATAATATTCCCCATCATGGTCACCATATTCGTATCCTTCATGCTGCCTTCCGCAGCGCCCCTTATCGGCCTGCTCATGCTGGGTAACCTGTTCCGCGAGAGCGGCGTTACCGACCGCCTCTCCAAGACCGCCCAGAACGAGCTGATGAATATCGTAACCATATTCCTCGGCATCTCGGTAGGCGCTACCGCCACCGCTGAGACCTTCCTCACCGGCAAGACCCTCGGCATACTGCTTATGGGCGTTTGCGCCTTCAGCTTCGGCACCGCCGGCGGCGTGATAGTTGCAAAGGTAATGAACAAATTCAGCAAGGATCCCATCAACCCCCTGATCGGCTCCGCTGGCGTTTCCGCCGTTCCCATGGCTGCCCGCGTGTCTCAGGTCGTGGGCCAGAAGGAAAAGCCCGGCAACTTCCTGCTCATGCATGCCATGGGCCCCAACGTAGCCGGCGTTATCGGCTCCGCTATCGCTGCCGGTGTGTTCCTTGCCCTGTTCATGTAATAGGAGGTATTGCACCATGGCTAAAAAACTGATGATAACCGATACCATACTGCGCGACGCGCACCAGTCCCAGGCCGCGACCCGTATGCGCACAGAGGATATGCTCCCCGCCTGCGAGATACTGGACAGCGTTGGCTATTACTCTTTGGAGTGCTGGGGAGGAGCGACCTTTGATTCCTGCCTGCGCTTCCTCAACGAGGATCCCTGGGAGCGTCTCCGCAAGCTGAAGAAGGCCCTGCCCAACACCAAGCTGCAGATGCTTTTCCGCGGCCAGAACATACTTGGCTATAAGCACTATGCGGACGACGTCGTGGAGCAGTTCTGCCGCAAGGCGATAGAAAACGGCATTGACGTAATTCGCATATTCGATGCGCTCAACGATGTACGCAATCTGGAGGCCGCCATCAAGTACACCAAGAAGTACGGCGGAATATGCGAGCCTGCCATAAGCTACACCATAAGCCCCGTGCATAACGAGGATTACTTTGTAAAGCTGGCCAAAGAGCTGGTTCAGATGGGCGCGGACAATATCTGCATAAAGGATATGGCAAACCTGCTGCTGCCCTATGACGCATATTCGCTCATCAAGCGCCTCAAGTCCGAGGTGGACGTGCCTATACACCTGCACACCCACAACACCACCGGCACCGGCGACATGACCTACCTGATGGCTATGCAGGCGGGCGTGGATATAGTGGACTGCGCGCTGTCTCCCTTTGCAAACGGAACCTCACAGCCTGCCACGGAATCTCTGGTGGCCACCCTCAAGGGCACCGAGAATGACACCGGGCTGGATCTTGCCAAGCTGGCGGAGGCCGCAAAGCACTTCCGCGGCGTTGCCGAAAGGATGATGAAGGAAGGCATACTCGATCCCAAGGTGCTCCGGGTGGATACCAATACCCTGGTCTATCAGGTTCCCGGCGGAATGCTTTCCAACCTCATCAGCCAGCTCAAGGAAGCGGGTAGGGAGGACAAGTACTATGACGTGCTGGAAGAGATACCCGTCGTCCGCAAGGACTTCGGCTATCCGCCCCTCGTAACCCCCACCAGCCAGATAGTCGGCACCCAGGCCGTGTTCAACGTGCTCATGGGCCGCTATAAGACCTTCCCGCAGAACTCCAAGGCGCTGCTCGCCGGCGAATACGGCGCGCTGCCCGGCGAGGTAAACGAAGAGGTCCGCCGCAAGGCCATTGGCGACAAGGAGGTCATCACCTGCCGTCCCGCCGATCTGCTTGCGCCGGAGCTTGAGAAATACGAGAAGGAGGTAAAGGAGCTCGGCTACTACGAGCAGGAGGAAGACGTACTGAGCTACGCGCTGTTCCCCAAGGTAGCCCCCAAGTTCTTCGAGGCCCGCAAGGAGGCCAAGGAGGGCAAGAGCGCCGCTCCCGCGGCCGCCCCGGCAGATCCCAACAAGGTACTTAGCCTCTATGTGGAGGATAAAAGCCTCTAAGACTTAAATCAAAAAACCGTCGGTGCTAACCGGCGGTTTTTTATTGCCTTTTTGCCGCTATCCGGCGGCTTCTGCCTCCGGCTTAGCCATGGCGTTTGCCTTCCATTGCTCCATCTGGGCGTTGGAAAAGCCAAATTCCTTCTGCAAGGAGGAGAGAGCATAGTTGGTGCGCTTTTGCAGGCAGCCGCGCAGGTCGGATACGCTGCTCTTCCATGCGGACATGCTGGAGGGGATGCCCCAGCGCTTTATGTGGCGGGCCATCTCGGGCTCCATGGTCTTAACCATATCGTCGAGTATGGCCGTGACCCTTTCGGGCGTGAAGTAATTGTACACCACATATACGTATCTCTCGCCGAATTTCTCGCACCATGAGCGGTTTTTGCGAAGGCCCACATATATGTCCATGTTGGTTAGAGAGCCGTCCTGAGAGGGCACGCCCTCCGCGTTAAAGTAGCTGGGCAGCACGTTCCGCGTGGGGCTGGAGGAGCCGAGGGCAAGGTCAAGATCGTAGTATATAGGCCGCCATTTTATCTTGTAGTCGGTAGTGCGCCAGTATTTTTGGTTGAACATATCGCCGTTGGCAAAGTACGTCTGGGCAATGAGGTAATCCATGAAGTAGTCCACGTCTACCCATTGGCACAGTTCCTCGTATTTTGCGCTGCTGGATATGTCGCCCGTAAGGGCGTAATTGCGTACGCGCCTGAAGTCCGCCCTGTCGCCCGCAAGGGGGGTCTCGTTTCGGCGGATGATGTTGGCGGTGGAGGGATCGACGCCGTAGTGGGTGGCGAGGTAGTCCTCGTTCTGGTTTTCGTTAAGGTCGTAAAGCCCCCAGTATTGGCCGTTTATGTACACCACCACAGAGCGGGTCTTTATGCTGTCGAGGTTCAGCCCCTCCACGCATTTGCTGAAGAAGGAGTCCCGGACGCGCGCTTTTGACGCGTCCTGTCCGGAGTTTCGCACAGCAAGGGAGGAGTATTCGGTAACGTCGTTGCCGGGAAAGAAATTGTATTTCGTGGAGCTCTGCCCGTAGCCGCCCCGAAGGAATATGGACATGGACTTTTGCCGCATGGTCAGCGTGGAGGCGCCGTTTACCCGCAGGCCGCAGGGAAACTCTACGCCCAGCGTGCCGTCCGGCTCGTAATACTCGCAGAAGCCCTCGCGCTCCACCTTCTTCCAGCGGTCGGTAACGGAGTAGACCTCATCAAAGGATTCCTTGCCTATGGAAAGGCAGACCACCGGCACGGTGTGCTTTTCCTCGAAAAGATAGGTGGCCGCCGCAATCTCGCTCTTTACGAGGCCGTCGGCGGCGGAGATGGCCTTTATGACTGTGTTGGACGATATCTTGATCGGCTCTGAATACACCGGGGAAGCCGTGGTGGGCTTGGTGCCGTCGGTGGTGTAGTGTATTTTGGCGTTCGGCGTAAGGCTGTGCAGCGTAAGCTCAAAGGCGCCGCTGTGATAAAGCTCCCTGTCGGAAAATATGGGTGCGGCGGCATAGCTGCTGCAATAGGTCGAGGGATTGGCGGCGTTTCTTGTGGGCGTGGTGAAGAATACCCGCTCCGGGCTGTCCGCGGTGCGGCCCGATGTGACGCCTAGGCTGAGTGCGCCGGTGGAAAACACATCCTTGATGTTGCCGTCGCCGTCGGTGAGTATCAGCGTATCGCCGGAAGCGGATATATTAAAGGGCGCCGAAACGCCCGATCTTGCTGAAGTGGAAGCGGTTATGGAGGCGTATTCTCCGGCCGGCAGCTTAAAAGATGGGAAGGTGAACTTCTTCATGTCGTTGGCGTCGTCTGTCAGGTGCCAGCCCTCGAGGTTTACGGAGGATCCCGAGGCGTTGTGAAGCTCTATCCAGTCTGTCTCCTTGCTCTTTGCGGCCTTTACGGCAGATACCTCGCTTATGTATACGCCGGACATATCGGTGGTTATGGAGGCGTCGCCCGGCGCCGAAAATTCGTGGGTGATATTGGGGCCGCCGGGGGTGGGGCTGGAGTAATACTTCAGCGAGCCGTCTGAGGAAATGCCCGCGGATACGTTATCGCCCAGCTTGGGATCAAGCTGGATGCTTTCATAGCGCATGGCCTCCGAGGAGAGGAACATCAGATCGTACTCCCTCTTGGAGAGGGTGAAGGAGGTGTGAAGCTCGCCCTCGGTCTGGTTTTTGCCGGAGAGGAACACTATAAGGTACCCCTTGGGCTCTATGGAGACCTCCGGAAACGCCCACTTGAACGGATTATCCACATCGTCGCTTAGGAAGCAGCCCGCAAGCGAGGCCGCGCTGTCTGAGGAGTTGTAGAGCTCCACCCATGGGGAACGGTCGCCGAAGCTGTCGCGAATGCTGTATTTATTGCGCTTGAGCACCTCGTTTATGTGTATGGGATCGCTGCCGTCCATGGCCGAAAGGGTCAGCGAGGACAGGGTCTCCTGTGAATTTTCCTGCCCGGGGGTGGGGAAGGCGCAGTAGGTGTCAGGGGCGACCACCGATATGCCGGGGTATACCGGGTTCGTCCAGTTGAACATGGATACCATGTTGCCCATGCCGTTGGAGAGCAGCAGCGCGGAATCGCCCTTGCCCAGACGGAAGGAGGCGTGTATATCGCCGGAGGAGGAGTCCTCCTTGCCGGAAAAGTAGACTATGGCGTATTCGCCCGCGCCGAGGGTGACGCCGGGCAGACGGTATTTTGAAGGCTCGCCCACCGAATCCGAAAGGTAATAATCGGAAAGGAGCGCCTCCTTATCGGATATGTTTTTTATCTCGGCCCATGGGTAATACCTGCCGTCTGCGGAGGCGAGGGTGGAGATGTTCTTAGGCATTACCTCGGTTATGGCAAGGGCGCTTTCGCCGGAGCCGGAGCCGCCGTTTGATTGGACCGAGAGGAATATGTCCTCGCCGTTTGCCTCGCCGGGGGTAGGCGTGCTGCAATAGCCGTAGCTTCCGTCGGCCGTCCGGGCATAGGAAATGTCCGTCACCAGCTCGGGTATCTCAAGCTGCTGCAATACGTTGTAATACGGGTCTATAAGATATAGCATATCGCCGCTCTTGGCGAGGCCGAACCCGGTACACATTGGGTCGCCCTCGTATTTTGAGGCGTATACTATGAGATAGCCCCCAGCGGGTATGGTGACAGAGGGAAAGGTGTACTTATGAGGGTTCTTGATCTTGTCGGTAAGGCCGTAGCCCTCTAAGTCTATGGGCTTGGAGGTGGGGTTGTAAAGCTCTATCCAGTCGGGGCTGCCGAGCTTTTCGTCCACAAGGGAATACGAGTTGGAGGTGACCACCTCGTTTATGCAGAGCTGGCCCGATGAGGCGGGGGACGCGATGCCCTCGCAGCCGCAAATAAGGGCTGCCGTAAGCAGCGCCATAGCGGTATTCATAACCTTTTTAAAATTTCTGTTCATCATGCTCCCATTATAGCATATACGGAGGGAATACGACACAGTAAACTTTGGAATTAAGTGTAAACAGCCTACCCATTATATGATATACTTTATCCAAGCATATAATTGGAGAAGTATATGGGCAAAAACAAAGGAAACGGGAAAAAGCTCCATGCGCGGCCCATTATCCTCATAGCTGCTGCGGCCCTTGCCGCCGTCCTGCTGCTCACGGGAAGGCTCACCCCGGCGGGCCTTATGGATATTTTGGCGGGTACGCCGGAAAACCGTCAGGAATACCGGGCAGAGCCGCCTCGCGAAGAGGAGGCGCCGGAGCGGGCTGCGATAGAGGAGGACGGGGAATACACCTCCAAGGAGGAGGTGGCGCTCTACATACACACCTACGGAAAGCTGCCTGAGAACTTCATCAAAAAGAGCGAGGCGAAAAAGCTGGGCTGGGAGGACGGAAGCCTTGAGCCTTACGCGTCCGGGCGCAGCATCGGCGGGGACCGCTTCGGCAATTACGAGGGCCTGCTGCCGGAAGCTGAGGGGAGAGTATATACTGAATGCGACATAGATACCGGCGGAGATTCGCCGCGCGGGGTGAAGCGCATAGTATTTTCCAACGACGGCCTTATATACTATACAGGCGACCACTATAAGTCATTCGAGCTTCTTTACGGGGAGGAGTAGCAATGGAAATAATCATACTTGACGGAAAATGCATGGGGGATTTCGAATCCGCACACGACTATCTCGGCAGGACGCTGCGGCTTCCGGAATACTACGGGCGCAATCTGGACGCGCTGTACGACTGCCTGTGCGGGCTGTTTACGAGCGACTGCATAATAATACTGCTTAACGGCGGTGAGATGAAGAACGGCCTCGGCGTGTACGGGGATAAGCTCATACAGGTTTTTGAGGACGCCATGGGCGAAAACGGGTTCAGCTTTATATATAAGAGCTGAAACCCGTACCATAATTTGTCCTAATTGAGTACAATTATGTCATTGCTCCTGAAAATATTGCCTTTGGCAGCGGGAGGGCTATACTTAACTTAAATACGATGCCGGCTGATCTTTTAGGAGGTGACTGTATGGCAAACGGACAAGAGATACTTATATGCGACGACCAGCCCATGATACACGAGACGCTTGGCGTGTACCTTGAGAATGAGGGCTTTACATACTGCTCCGCATACGACGGGGAGCAGGCGCTTCAAATGTTTGACGTCAAGAAGCCGAATCTTGTGATACTCGACCTTATGATGCCCAAAAAGAGCGGTACGGAGGTGTGCCGGGAGATACGCGCAAGGAGCCGCACGCCCATAATAATGCTCACTGCAAAGGGCGAGGAAATAGACCGCATAGTAGGGCTGGAGCTGGGGGCGGACGATTATATCGTAAAGCCCTTCTCCGCAAGGGAGGTAGTTGCGAGGATAAAGGCTGTGCTCAGGCGCTTCGATACCGACGGGGAGTCCCAGCCGCAGCTTATACGCCGCCCCGGCCTCGAGATAAATATGGCAAATTACGACGTCCGCGTAAACGGCGAAAGAATACCCTTTACGCCCAAGGAGGTAGAGATACTGTACCTTCTCGCCTCAAATCCAGGCAGGGTATTCGACAGGGAGCATATCCTCTCCAAGGTATGGGGCTATGATTTTTTTGGGGATACGCGCGCGGTGGATACCCAGATAAAGCGCATACGCCAGAAGCTGCCCGATGAGGAGCTTCCCTGGGGCATAAAGACGGTCTACGGCGTGGGCTATAAGTTCGAGGTCTGCTGACGGTGTTTAAGGATACGATACTCCGCCGCATAGTGGTGATAATACTGCTCTCGGTGCTGCTTAGCGCCGCGCTGACCACGGCGGCGTTTTACTATTCGGGCGGCATGGTGTTCAGCGGCATAAAGGCCAAGGAGCTTAGGCCGCGCGCCGAATATCTTGCTAATATCACGGCGGAATACCTTCAGGGCCTCATCACAAAGGAAAGCTATGAGCGCTCCATAGGCCGGGGCTTTAAGGTGTGGGACGCTTCCATGTACGCATACGACGCTTGCGGCAACCTGTTCGCCTATCCCGCGAATGAGGAAAGCACCGTCAATAAGGACGCCATAGCCGGCCTTCTGCAAGCCGTGCTCAAGGGGGAAAGCGTATACTCGCCCAGCACCAAGAACCACGCGGGCGTCTTAATAGGCGAGCCGGTGGTGAGTTACTTTGGCAGCGTCATAGGCGCTGTGTTCTTAGTAAAGCCGCTGAATGAGCTTAACACCGCCATGGGAAGCCTTATATACGCACTGATAATCAGCCTTATCGCCTCCAGCCTTATAATGATACTGCCCGCTTATCTCGGCTCAAGGAGCATAGTGCGCCCCATACGCCAGATGAACGTGACTGCAAACGCCATGGCGGGCGGCGACTTTACCGCAAGGGCGGAGGAGGAGGGCACGGACGAGCTGGTGCAGCTTGGAAGGTCCCTAAACCATCTCTCTGCAGCCCTTTCGGCTACCATAAGCGACCTTACTCTGGAAAAGAACAGGCTGCACGCCGTAATAAACGGCATGGGCGAGGGCATAATCGCGATAGACGCCGAGGGGAATATAATAAAGACCAATTCGGCGGCCCTGAAGCTGCTTGGCGGCAGCTATGCCGACGACATAACGGCGCTGCCGGCGTATAAGCAGGCGGCGGAGGATATAGGCCGCGTGCTCGGCGGCGATACCGTATCAAAGGAGCTTAAGGTAAGGGACCGCATACTGCGCGTGGCCATAACGCCGCTGAGCGATGGCGGCAAGTGCGAGGGAGCAGTGATGCTGGTGCGCGACGTCACCGAGGCGAGCCGGCTGGAGCAGACCCGCACGGAGTACGTGGCAAACGTATCCCACGAGCTGCGTACGCCAATAGCCTCCATTCGCGGGCTTGCGGACGCCCTCAACGACGGCTTGGTAAAGAAGGACGAGGATAAGGCAAGGTATTACGGCTATATACTGCGGGAGTCAATGCGGCTTTCCCGGCTCATCGACGACCTTTTAGAGCTCAGCCGGCTGCAATCCGGCGCAATAGCCCTTAAAAAGCAGTTCATAAGCATAAACGAGCTGATTGAGGACGTGGCCGACAGGTACGCCTCCGCCGCAAGGGAAAAGGGACTCAGCATCGAGATAGACACAGGCGAGCCCTGCAAGGCCTACACCAACCCGGACAGGGCGAAGCAGGTGCTGGTGGCGCTTACCGACAACGCCATAAAGTACGGGGACAGCGGCGCGCTGCGCTTCTCCGCCGAAAAAAAGGGGGATAGCCTTTGCATAAGCGTGAGCAACCCGGGCAGCATCGCGGAGGGGGACATAGACCACGTTTTTGAAAGGTTCTATAAGGCGGATAAGGCCCACGCCGGGCAGGGTACCGGCCTCGGCCTTTCCATAGTCAGCGAGGTGCTCGCCCTCTTAGGCGAGAGGATATGGGTAAAGAGCGAGAACGGGAGGGTAACGTTTACCTTCACCCTCTCCGCGGCAAGGCCCGACAACGCAAAATAAAAAAATGCTTCAAATTGCCCGCCTGCGAATATGAAAGCGGGCAATATTATGCTATAATCGTCTTAATGTATTATTGACATCGGAGGTTTATTTTACCATGAGCGCAAACAAGATACTGATCGCTGACGACGACAAGGTCGTACATGAATCACTTGGGATATATCTTAAATCCGAGGGCTTTGAGGTGGTGGACGTTTACGACGGCAAGGCCGCCGTGGAGGCGCTGGACAGCGACATAGCGCTATGCGTACTGGATATTATGATGCCGGAGATGTCCGGGCTGGACGTGTGCCGCGAGATACGCAAGACCTCCCGCGTGCCCGTGATAATGCTTACCGCAAAGGGCGAGGAGATAGACCGCATACTGGGCCTTGAGCTGGGCGCCGACGATTACATCGTAAAGCCCTTCAGCCCCCGCGAGGTGGTGGCCCGCATAAAGGCGGTGCTGCGCCGCACGACGGAGCAGCAGCAATCCCACGACGACGGCTGCGTTACCCATCAGGAGCTTACCATAGATATAAAGAGCTATACCGTTACCCTGCGGGGCAAGAATATAATCTGCACGCCCAAGGAGATAGAAATACTCTACATGCTGGCCTCCAATCCGGGGCAGGTGTTCACGCGGGAGCAGCTCCTCAACCGCGTCTGGGGCTATGACTTTGCGGGCGAAACGAGGACGGTGGATACCCACATAAAGCGCATACGCGCAAAGCTGGACAATACCGGCCTCAACTGGAGCATAAAGACCATATACGGCGTCGGCTACAAGTTTGAGGTAGAGGACGGCAAATAATGAAGAGCGTATTCTTCCGGCGGCTGCTTATAGTCATGGTGATGGTGATGATGCTCACCACCATAGCCATGGCCCTGGGCTGCGGGATAGTGGGAATAAAGATATACGAGAACATCACGCTGGAGGAGATGGTGCCGAAGGCCGGCACCGTGGCGGACCTCGTGCGGGAGCTGGGCTACGGCCATATAAGCCGCGAGGCCTTTTTACGCATTGCACAGTCTTATGTCGCGGCGTCGGAATCCACCACTCTGGTATTCAGCAAGGACAGGGAGATAATACTTGCCGCCAATATGCCCGGCGGCGAGGACGAGCAGGAGATTTACTCGGCGCTGTCCGATACGATGGATAAAATAGTCTCCGGCGAGATCTTTAAAAGCGAGTCGCTTACCATAAAGGGCATAGGCGGCACTCTGTCCGCAGGCGTGCCCATAACCGATGACAGCGGCAATATATACGGCGGCGTGCTGATATTCCAGCCTGTCCGGATAGTGAGCGAAAGCATGCGCCCCATGCGCGTGCTCATATACACGGCGCTGCTGGCGGGGGTCCTCATAATGCTGCTGCTGATGAGCTGGCGCTTCAGCATATTTACCGACCCGCTCCACAAGATGTCCGAGGTCGCCATAGAGATGTCAAAGGGCAATTTCGATATAAGGGCAAATGAAAACGAGGACGGCGAGATCGGCCTTCTCGCCCGGGCGCTGAATACGCTCTGCGAAAATATCTCCGGCACCATATATCAACTGCGTATCGAGAAGGGGCAGCTTGATCAGGTGCTGCAAAGCCTTTCGGACGGCGTTGCGGCGGTTGACGGCAGCGGCGAGCTTACGCATTACAACGCGGCGCTCATGCGCATGTTCGGCGTGGTAAACGTGGAAAAGACAGAGGATCTCATAAAGGACCCGATGGTGTGGAAGACCTTCCAGGAGGTATTCCATACCGGCGAATCCCAGGTTATAACCTACCCCATGTCCGGCGATAAGGTGCTGTGGATAAGCGTATCCCCGGTGAAAACGGAGGAGGGGGTGCGTACAGGCGTGGTCGGCCTGTTCAAGGATATGACCGAGATGGAGCGCACGGAGCGTATGCGCCGCGAATATGTGGCCAACATATCGCATGAGCTTCGCACTCCTCTTACGGCGGTGCGGGGCCTGCTCGAGCCCCTTGCGGACGGCATGGTAAAGAGCGAGGAGGACAAGCAGCGCTATTATAAGATAATGCTGCATGAGGTGATGCGGCTTTCCCGCCTTATCACCGATATGCTCACGTTAAGCAGGCTTCAGGCGGGCACGGAATATATGGAGCTTTCAAGGGTAAACCTCGAAGAGCTGATAAATGACGTGGCCTTAGGCTATGCCTCCACCGCCCAGAGCAAGGGGATAAAGCTGGATGTGGACTGCGATCACACGGTGGACGGCCTCACGGACCCGGACAGGATAGAGCAGGTGCTAATAATACTCATAGACAACGCCATGCGCTATACCCCCGAGGGCGGGACCATAAGGATAAAGCTGCGCTCGGGCGAGCGGCTTATAATCAGCGTGCAGGACGACGGCTGCGGCATACCCGAAAAAGACCTTCCCCATATCTTTGAGAGGTTCTATAAGGTGGATAAATCCCGCGGAGAGGGCGGCACCGGCCTTGGCCTTTCCATAGCCAAGTACATCATGGAAAAGCTCGATGAGAACATAACCGTGGCGAGCGAGCTGGGCAAGGGCACCATATTTACCTTTACCGTAAAGAAATACGTTTCCAACGCCATAGAGCTGGGGCCCGCCAACGAATCGCGCTATGAGAAGGACAGGAGGGAAAAGCCCGAGGAAAAAGCCCCCGACGAGGACGGCGTATACGACGCGGACTATGAGATAGTCCACTGCCCGCCGGAGGAAAAGGAGAAAAAGCTGAAGTTTCCCGAGGTCAAAATAAAAAAACGCAAGGAACCCAAGGAGGCCGGAGGGCAAAAGAAAACCGCAGAGCAAAAGGAGCGGCAGTGATGCAGGAAGGCTGTGTGCTTTGCCCGCGCAAATGCGGCGTGGATAGGAACATACAAATGGGCGCGTGCAACGCGCCCTGTTTTCCGCATGTGGCAAGGGCGGCGCTCCATCTATGGGAGGAGCCCTGCATAAGCGGCAGCCGCGGCTCCGGCGCGATATTCTTCTGCGGCTGCAACCTGAAGTGCGTGTTCTGCCAGAATTACGATATAAGCAACGGCAGCGTGGGAGATATGTACGACGGGAGGGGGATAGCGAGGCTGATGCTGCGCCTTCAGGATAAGGGCGCACACGACATCAACCTCGTGTCGCCGTCGCCGTTCCTGCCCGTGGTGGCGGAGGCCATACGCGAGGCAAAGGGCAGCGGCTTAAGCATACCTGTGGTGTACAACACCAATAGCTACGAAAGGACAGAAGCCCTGCGTATGCTGGAGAGGCTGGTGGATATATACCTGCCCGATCTTAAATACGTAAGCGGGAATATAGCAAAAAAATACTCCGGCGCTGAGGACTACTTTGAATATGCCGCGCCGGCGATACGGGAGATGTTCCGCCAGGTGGGGCTGCTGGAGCTGGACGGCGACGGCATAGCGAAAAAGGGCATTATTATACGTCACCTCGTGCTGCCGGGCTCCGTGGACGAAACGCGGCGGGTGCTGGACTACATAGCGGAGAGCTTCCCCAAGGACATAACGGTTTCCCTGATGAGCCAATATGTACCCTGCTATAAGGCGGAGGATATGCCGCCCCTTGACAGGAGGCTGCTAAGGCGGGAGTATGACAGGGCGGTGGACTACTGCCTCTCGCTGGGGCTGGAAAACGTATTCATACAGAAAATGGACTCTGCAAGGAGGGAATATACCCCCATTTTCGACGGCAAATGCGACTAAACTGTAAACAGTTGAGATATTGGGAAAAATAGTGTTGCATAATACAATATGTAGTGATAGTATAATAGCATAAAGCGAATATATTCGGTCGTCCGGGATAAAACAGGATTTCTTCATTGTTTTTTCCTCCAAAAATACAAACCGAACTTATGTCTTTAAATTGCCGTGTCAGGGGCATTTACACGGCAATGATTTTCCGGACGATATATTTGCTAAGGGCTCTGAAGAAATTCGGGGCTCTTTTTTTCTGCCCGCAGCGCATATATTTATCTTGACGGAGGATTTTGTATATGCAGAGCAGGGAAAAGCTGATATGCGCCGCCATGACGCTGGCTATCGCCGCGTTTATGGCGCTTTCGCCGGGATATATAGCCGCCCACAGGCAAAGCCTTACGCAGCAGTACCGCCGCCAAAGCGCGGAGGGCTATCAGGGAATAATAAGCCTTTGGCATATAGCTGGCTTCAAGCCTTACCGGGGAAGCGTGGGCGCGTGGCTGGAAAGGTCCGCGGCGGCCCTCGAAAAGAAGCACAGGGGGGTGTATTTCGAGGTGGAAAGCATGACTCTGCCGGATTACGAGGCGCGGCGGGAGCGGGGCGAAAGGGCGGATTTGTATTCCTTCCCCCTCGGCTGGGAGTATATAGAGGAGCTTGAGCCCATAGATATGGCGGCGCCGGAGATGCGGGGCAACATGGCGGATTCCTGCCGGTATCGCGGCAGCGCCTATGGGATACCCTACGCCGCGTCCGGGTATGTGCTGGCGGTCAATTCGCGGATAATGCAGGAAAAGGGGCTGGATGCGGATATGCTGCGCGATATGATAAGGTCCGGCGGGGCGAAGGCATCGGGCGACGAGGTAATAGCGTGCATATACGGCGCAAAGGGGGAGCTTATGGACGCGGAGGACTTTTCCAAGGAGAAAAGCTGGGCGGCGTTCATAGACGCAAGAGCGGCCGGGGATATGGAGCGCAAGCTGCAGTCCGGCAAGGGCTTCCCGCTGGAAGCGCTTTTTTGCACTAACTATACGGATCTTGTGCAGTATCTGGGCATGGGCATCGGCGCGGAGGAGGAAAAGCGCGGCTACATATTAGAATTTATGCAGTATGCCTTATCCGAGGAAAAGCAGCAAAGCCTGACGGAGCTGGGCCTTATACCAGCGACAGCCGCAGAGAAGCAGCTTGAGAGCGAAGCGCCCGCGGTCCGCGCGATATACGAGGTCGGCGGCGATATAGCCGTGCCGCAGTGCTTTTTGTACGCGGCCTATGAGGATCAGCTTCGCCAAAGCGCAGGCAAGGCGCTTTGCGGCGACGAAAGCGCAAAAAAGGATCTGGATTTGAGGCTTACGGAACTTGTGCAAGGGGCCGCTATAAAGTAAAATATAATATGCATATATATGGGCTGGAGGAAGCATGAGGTACGATAAGGAGAACCTGACGAGGCTCGTCAAGGAGCTTGAGATATATAAGATAAGGACAAACGCCCCCATGGCGGAGTATACGTCTTTTCGCATAGGCGGGCCGGCCGAGCTGCTATTCATGCCGGAGGACAGAGAGCAGCTTGAAATCGGCATGAGCAAGGCCGAGGAGCTCGGCGTGCCGTATATGATAATAGGCAACGGCTCCAACCTTTTAGTCAGCGACGGCGGCATAGACGGCCTTGTAATACGCATTGCAGGGGACTTTTCCGGCATTGAGTACAGCGGAAACAAGCTGAAGGCGCGCGCGGGCACGCTGATAAGCGCGGCGGCAAAGGATTCGGTAGAGCGCGGACTGATGGGCCTTGAATGGGCGGCGGGCATACCCGGCACCGTGGGCGGCGCGGTGGCGATGAACGCGGGCGCATACGGCGGCGAAATAAAGCAGGTGCTTACGAATGTAGAGTACATAGAGGACGGGGAGGTACGCTCCGCCGAGCCCGGGGAGGGAGACCTCGGATACAGGTTCAGCCGGTTCACGGCGCCGGAAAGGATAGTGCTCAGTGCGGAGTTCAGCCTTTTGCCCGATGACGGCGTGACCAGGGAGCGCATGCGGGATTATGCCGAGCGGCGAAGGACAAAGCAGCCGCTTGCATACCCCAGCGCGGGCAGCACCTTTAAGCGTCCTGCGGGCCGCTATGCTGGCGCGCTTATCGAGCAGGCGGGCCTGAAGGGGGCGAGCGTAGGGGGCGCGGAGGTGAGCACGCTGCACGCGGGCTTCATCATAAACAAGGGCGGCGCTACCTGCGAGGACGTAAAAAGGCTTATCGAGCTGGTGCAGGAAAGGGTATACGAAAGCAGCGGCGTCGCGTTAGAGACGGAAGTAAAGCTTATCGGAAGGTAAAATGCCTATGCAGCTTATAATTCTTACCGGCATGTCGGGGGCGGGCAAGACCCAGGCCCTGAAAAAATTCGAGGATTCAGGCTATTTCTGCGTGGATAACCTGCCCTGCGAGATGTGCAGGGGCCTTGTGGAGCTATGCAGGAGGGCCATGCCGCCGGTAGAAAAGGCGGCGGTGGTGATGGACAGCCGCGAGCGCATCTTCAGGCTCAACATGAAAAACACCCTCAGCCGGTTAGACGAGGCGGGGGTGGATTACAGGATAGTGTTCCTCGACTGCCGCGATGAAATACTGGAGCGGAGGTATAACGAGACGCGCCGCCGCCACCCGCTTTCTGAGGATATAGCGACCGGCATACGCATGGAGCGCGAGATGCTTGCGGAGCTTAGGGACATGGCAAGCGTTATAATAGACACCACGAATATGCGCCCGCTGGAGTTAGGCGCGGCGTTAGAGCGCGAGCTAAACATGGGCGGCGCGGGCTTTATGCTTAGGGTGATGAGCTTCGGCTACAAGAGGGGCGTACCCTTTGAGGCGGATATAGTTTTAGATATGCGCTTCTCGTCTAATCCGTATTATGATAAAGAGCTCAGGCCGCTGTGCGGCAAGGATAAGGCGATAAGGGATTACGTGATGGCTGATAGGGACGTGCGGGAATTTTTGGACAGCGTGGAGGCTATGCTGTACAAGCTGATACCGCGCTTTATAGAACAGGACAAGCGGCGGCTGGTGGTGGCCTTCGGCTGCACCGGGGGCAGGCACCGCTCGGTATGCGCGGCGGAGGAGCTTTTCAACAGGGTAAAGGGAAGGTATAACGCGGTGCTTACGCACAGGGATCTTGCGATAGAGGGCAGCGATATAAAGGAACGTACAGGAGACAGGAGCTAATATGTCCTTTTCATCTCGGACTAAAGATGAGCTTGCGGAAGGCTGCAGGCTGGGGAATGCGGAGGAAAAGCGCTCTCTGCTTTGCGGGATAACCCACGCGGCCGGCTCCATGACGCTGGGGCGGGGCGGCATAGGGCTGCAATATATAACGGAAAACAGCAGCGTCGCGGCTCTTACGGCGCGCCTCGGGCGGGAGCTTTACGGCGTAAATGCCGAGGCCTCTATAAGCGAAAAGGAGAGGCTGAACGCCGTGAGCAACGTGGTAAGGTTCACGGGCAATGGAGTGAAGGAGCTTCTGAGCGACGCTGGCTACGGCGTGGACGGCGACGAGGATTTCGAGCTTGGCTACATACCGCCCCGCCTTATAGACGACGAGGGCAGGGCAAAGGCGTTTCTAAAGGGCGCGTTCCTCGGCGCGGGCTCGGTGAGCGATCCAAATAAGGGCTACCATTTGGAGATCGTGTGCAGATATGAAAGGTTCGCCGCTGCGCTGTGCGATATAATGGCGGGCCTTGGCATAAGCGCGAAGTTCCTGCCGAGAAAGTCGAGCTATATAGTATACCTCAAGGACGGAGAGCTGGTCTCCGACTTTATAACACTGATAGGCGCGATGAACAGCACCATGGCCTTTGAGGAGGCGCGGGTGATGCGCAGCGTGAGCAACCACATAAACCGCCAGCAGAACTTTGAGGACGCCAATATGAACAAGGCGGCGGCAGCAGCGGCACAGCAGCTTGTGGATATAGAGTTCATACGGCTCAATGCCGGGCTCGACAGCCTGCCGGCAAAGCTGAAGCAGGTGGCGGAGCTTCGCATAAACAACCCGGAGGCCACCTTATCCGACCTTGCGGAAATGGCGGAGATAAGCAAATCCGGCCTGAACCACAGGTTGGCCAAGCTTTCGACCATAGCGCAGGAGCTAAGGGACAAATAGGAGACAACTTATGAGCGGATTCACACATTTGCACGTACATACCCAGTACAGCCTGCTGGACGGCGCGGCCCGCATAAGCGAGCTCGTGGCCCGGGCGAAGGAGCTCGGCATGGATTCCCTTGCCATAACCGACCACGGGGCCATGTACGGCGTTATAGACTTCTATAAGGAATGTAAAAAGAACGGCATAAAGCCCATACTCGGCATGGAGACCTACGTTGCGCCCCGCTCCCATCTCGAAAAGAGCGGGATGCGGGAAAACGCCCACCTCATACTCCTTTCAAAGAACGAGCAGGGCTATAAGAACCTTATGAAGCTCTCCACCATCGCCTTCGTGGACGGCTTCTATTACAGGCCCCGCATAGATTACGCCCTGCTGGAGCAGTACCACGAGGGGCTTATATGCCTCTCCGCCTGCATTGCGGGCGACATACCGCAGCTTCTCCTGCAGCGCCGCTATGAGGACGCAAAAGCGCTCGCGGGGCGGCTGAAGGGGATATTCGGCAAGGACTTCTACATAGAGATACAGAACCACGGCATACCGGAGCAGCTCGAGGTGCTTCCACAGCTTGTAAAGCTCGCGAAGGAGCTTGACATAAAATACGTTGCTACCAACGACATACATTACGTCAAAAAGGAGGACGCCGAAAGCCAGGACGTACTGCTATGCATACAGACAAACCGCGTGGTCAGCGACGAAAACCGCATGAAGATGTCCGCCGATGAGTTTTATCTCAAATCGGAGGACGAGCTCAAGGCCATGCTGCCGGACTATCCGGAGGCATTTGATACCTCCGGGGAGATAGCGGACAAGTGCAATGTGGAGATAAAATTCGGAGAGCAGCACCTGCCCGGCTTTGCGGCGCCCGATGGCTTTACCAACCTGGAATACCTCAAAAAAATATGCCGCGAGGGGCTTGAGCGAAAGATGCCCAACGCCGCGGACGCGGTGAAGGAGAGGCTGGAATACGAGATAAGCGTGATAGCCCAGATGGGCTTCGTGGACTATTTCCTGATAGTGTGGGACTTTGTAAACTTCGCCCATGAAAACGGTATATTCGTGGGCCCCGGACGCGGCAGCGGCGCAGGCAGCCTTGCGGCCTATGCTATGGGCATAACGGACACTGATCCCATAAAATATGATCTGATATTTGAGCGGTTCCTTAACCCTGAGCGCATATCAATGCCGGATTTCGATATAGACTTCTGCATAGAGCGCAGGCAGGAGGTGATAGATTACGTCACCCGTAAGTACGGTGCGGATCACGTATGCCAGATAATCACCTTCGGCTCCATGGCGGCCCGCCTCGCGGTGCGGGATGTAGGCCGTGCGCTGGATATGTCATACGCCGAGGTGGACAGGATAGCGAAGCTCATACCCAACGCCCTCGGCATGACGCTCACGAAGGCGCTGGAGCTTTCGGTTGAGCTCAAAGCGCTTTACGACGGCGACGCCGCGGTAAAGAAGCTCATCGACCTTTCGCTGAAGCTCGAGGGCCTGCCGCGCCACGCCTCGACGCACGCGGCGGGGGTGGTGATATGCGCCCAGCCCACCGTTGAATACGTCCCCTTGCAGCGCAACGAGGACGCCATAACCACCCAGTTCCCCAAGGATACCGTTGAGGAGTTAGGCCTCCTTAAGATGGACTTTTTGGGCCTCCGCAACTTGACGGTCATAAAGGATACGCTGGAATTTATAAGGCAGCAGGGCCGGGAGGCGCCCGACCTTGAGCGCATGGAAAACGACGATCCGGCTGTATTCAAAATGATATCCGAGGGGGATACCGACGGCGTGTTCCAGCTTGAGTCA
The DNA here is from genome assembly GCA_934633985.1 of uncultured Clostridia bacterium. Lineage (GTDB taxonomy): Bacteria > Bacillota > Clostridia > Christensenellales > CAG-138 > SFEL01. Next base: position 17,006 of record CAKTYU010000007.1, on the reverse strand, counting down.
AACGGTATGCGCCAGTTTATGATGCAGCTCCAGCCCGACTGCTTTGAGGATATAATTGCGGGCATTTCGCTGTTCCGCCCCGGCCCCATGGAGCAGATACCACGCTATATCGCCGCCAGGAACGACAGGAAAAACATCAAGTATGCTCACGAAAAGCTAAAGCCCATATTGGAAAAGACCTATGGCTGCATGGTATATCAGGAGCAGGTGATGCAGATAGTGCGCGACCTTGCGGGCTATTCGTGGGGCAGGAGCGATCTCGTGCGAAGGGCCATGTCCAAGAAAAAGCACGAGGTCATGGCAAAGGAGCGGGAGTACTTCATAAACGGTATAGTCGAGGACGGCAAGGTGATAGTGCCGGGCGCCGTGCGAAACGGGGTGGATCGAGACACGGCGAACCGCATATTCGACGAGATGATGGACTTTGCATCCTATGCCTTTAACAAGTCCCACGCCGCCGCATACGCGGTGCTGGCATACAGGACGGCGTATCTCAAAAAGTACTATCCGGTGGAGTTCATGACGGCCCAGATGAACAGCTTCATAGGCAAGGACATGGGCAAGATATCCGAGTATGTGAACTACTGCCGCCAGCAGGGCATAAGGGTGCTTCCGCCGGACGTAAACAGGAGCATGGCCAAGTTTTCGGTGGAGGAGGGAAGCATACGCTTCGGCTTCGCCGCAATAAAGAACGTTAGCGAGAGCATAACCGGCCAAATAGCAGCGGAGCGCGGGGAAAACGGCCCCTTTAAGGACTTTTTCGACTTCATACGCCGCGGGGACCAGCTAAACAAGCGCATCGTCGAGGGGCTTATAAAGGCGGGCTGCTTTGACAGCATGAACGTGCGCCGCGCCCAGCTTATGGCCATATACGATCAGGCGATGTCCGCCGCAGGCAGCGACAGGAAGCAGCGTGCCGCCGGGCAGATGTCGCTTTTCGATATGGCGGGGGCGGGAGATATAGCGTCAGACGCGGCGATACCCCTGCCCGACATACCTGAATTTGACAAGAACACATTGCTTTCCATGGAGCGGGAGGTAATGGGCATATACATAAGCGGCCACCCGCTGCTGGAATACGCGGACGAGCTGAAGGCGCTGGCCCCCTGCGGCGAGCTTTCGGCCTCTGACGGCACGGGAAAATACGCGGACAACCAGAGGGTGCGTTTAGGCGGAATAATAACCTCCGTGCGGACGAAGCCCGTAAAGAACGGCAGCGGCCTCATGGCCTATGCCGTCATAGAGGATCTCACCGGGACCATAGAGCTTGCGGCATTCCCGACGGTGTTCAACCGCTGCGGCAATAAGCTCATCATAGATAACAGGGTGGTGGTATCCGGCAAGCTCAACATGCGGGAGGATCAAAACAACACCGTGTTAGTGGACGATATATTCCCGCTGGAAAAGGCGGGCGCCTCCGGCAGGCTGTACCTCAGGCTGGATACGAAGGCTCCCGCTATGATGGAGAGGATACAGACCATGCTGAGGCGTTTCCCTGGCAACGTGACGGTAATACTGGTAGACGCGGCCACCAAAAAGGCGATGCAGGCCGACAGGAGCATGTCCGTCAACCCGTCGTCCGCTTTTATTGATATAATGAACGAAATGCTTGGCGAGGAGAATGTAAGGCTCAAATGATGCGCGAGATCCCAATCGAAAAAAACGACGATATTGAGTTTACCGTGGATGCCCTTGGGTCCGAGGGGCAGGGTATAGGCCGAGTGGAGGGCTATACGGTGTTCGTGCCGCTGGCCCTGCCCGGCGAAAGGATACGCGCCCATGTGATAAAGACAACCTCAAGCTATGGCGTGGCAAAGCTAAGCGAGGTAATAGAGCCGTCAAAGGACAGGGTACGGCAGGATTGCCCTGCATATCCCCGCTGCGGCGGCTGCTCCATGAGGCACATGAGCTATGAGGCACAGCTTGCCGCCAAGACGAGGCAGGTGCGGGACGCCTTTATACGCCTCGGCAGGTTTGATGAAGGCGAAATAGACGTAAAGCCCTGCATGGGCATGGAAAACCCGGAAAGATACCGCAACAAGGGCAGCTTCCCATACGGCTATGACGAAGCTCACCGCATAGTCCCCGGCTTTTTTTCGCCCCGAAGCCACCGCATAGTGCCAATATCGGACTGCAAAATACAATCTGAAAACATCATGGCGGCGGTTCGGGCGGTCGCAGACTGGGCGCGGGAGTATGCCATTACGCCGTATGACGAGCAGAAGCACTGCGGCCTGCTCCGGCACTGCATGGTGCGCGAGTCAGACAGCGGCGTGATAGCGGCGGTCGTAACCGCCGGAAAGCTGCCCCGCGCTGCCGAGCTGGTGGAAACACTCAGGGCAAGGGTCCCCAATCTCATAGGCGTAATACACAATCTCAACAAGGCCGACACGAACATAATACTCGGCGACAGGTACACCACGCTGTGGGGCAGCGAAAGGCTGCCCGTTGCGATATGCGGCAATCGCTTCCAAGTGTCCATGCCCTCGTTTTTGCAGGTCAATCCCGTTCAGACGGAGGTAATGTACCGCTGCACGCTGGAGCTTCTCGATTTGAACGGCGAAGAACGCATGGCGGACGTTTACTGCGGCATAGGCACCATAACCCTCATGCTCGCCAAGCACGCAAAAGAGGTCATAGGCATAGAGTGCGTGCCGGAGGCCATAGCCGATGCAAAGCGCAGCGCCGCCGAAAACGGCATAACCAACGTACGGTTTATATGCGGCAACGCCGAGGATGTGCTGCCCGGGCTGGTGTCCGGCGGCACGCGGCTGAACTGCGCCGTAATAGACCCGCCCCGCAAGGGCTGCGACGAGGCGGTGCTTAAGGCCCTCGCCCAAAGCGGCGTAAGCAGGATAGCTTATATTTCCTGCAACCCCGCCACCCTCGCGCGCGACTGCCGCGCGCTTGCGGATATGGGCTACCGCATAGAAAGGATACAGCCGGTAGATATGTTTCCGGAGACGCATCATGTGGAGACTATAGTGTTGCTACAACGAGAAAACTCATAGAAATCCTTAGATTTAGGCACTTTTTAAAGCATTGCGTTTTCACTGGTGATGGCGAAAAATGCAGGAATAAGTATATCAAGGACTATGTGACCGTTTCAGTAGTGGTTGATATGGGGTGCGGGAATACAAAATAGTATTTGCTTAATAGCAGAAAGAGCCGAACAATATTCTGCTCTTTCTTTTACTTTGGAAATGTCAAATTGATATTATTCCGATGGTGTAGTATAATTCAAACAAATGAGGTGATCGACGTGGACATTATGACCGCAAAACAAGCAAGCAAGTTATGGGGAATTACTTCTCGCCGTGTTTCTGAAATGTGCCGCCAAGGCAAAATTGAAGGTGCTGCAAAGATTGGCGCCGTATGGGTCATGCCTGTCGATACAAAAAAACCAGTAGATGGAAGAATAACGAGCGGTCAATATATCGGATGCAAGCGAAAAATTTACTACGAGTAAGTCCAACTTGAATTTGCTGTTATGATGTTGGGACTACAAATGCGTTTTTTGTGCTAATGGCTCGTTTATAGGTAATATACAATCGGAGGATAAAAGAATGTTAAGCAAAGCCGAAAAAGATTATATATTTGACTTGTTGGATAAAGGCGAGTCCATACCAGAAGATTTTAAATATAAATTGTTTCCTGTTGATCATAAAGAGTATGAACTTGCATATGCTGGCAAAATGCGTAAAGAAGACTTGTTAGCCAATGACGACGGGTCTTTTCCTGTGCCATTGCAGATTGAAAAGGTGTTCAATGGGTCGGATCACCCGTTATATGAGGATGGGTGGCGTAACATGATCGTCTTCGGTGATAACTTGCAATTTCTAAAAACTATATATAAAAATGAGGACCCAATAATCAAGGGTAATGTTAAGGGCAAGGTTAAACTGGTATACATTGACCCTCCATTTGCGACTTCAGATGATTTTCAAAGTAAAGAAGGCGCAAAAGCATATACGGATAAAAAGAAGGGTGCGGAATTTATAGAGTATATTCGCAAACGCTTAATCATGATAAGAGAGATTCTTTCTGATGATGGTTGCATATTTGTTCATCTAGATTGGAAGAAGGCTCACTATATAAAAGTCGTCCTTGATGAAGTGTTCGGCGAAACAAATTTTGTTAATGAAATAGTATGGCATTATCCAGATAACTTCCAGGGTAATGTTAAAGGATTTGCCAACAACCACAATGTGATTTTTTGGTACTCAAAATCCGCAAACTATACGGCAAATAAAGTGCTTATACCATTAGCAAAAACCACAATGCGCGATAAACGCATTTGGTCTGCTGAAGAAAAAAAGCTTATTTCGGCTCGGAATGAAGATGGAAAACTAATATATGAAGAGTTTTCTGATAAAAAAGCCGATGATGTTTGGGATATAGGTCAAAGCTCAACAACAAAAAAAAATAGTTCAGAGTTCATTGATTACCCGACACAAAAACCTGAAGAATTGGTTAGACGAATACTACTCGCAGCTTCCAATGAAGGTGACATAGTGATGGATTGCTTTGCTGGGTCGGGTACTATTGCTGCAGTTGCAGAAAAGTTGTCGAGAAAATGGATTTTATGTGATATAGGAAAGCTATCGCACTATACTTGTCAAAAAAGGATACTTGAAATACAAAAGTCAAAATCCTTAACAAAAAAGAACAAAAAATACGGCATTGTTGCTCGAAGTTTTATGACGTGTTCGTTAGGGTCGTATGATTTAAAGTCAGCACTGGATATGGAATTTAATAAATATAAAGAATTTGTTTCTGGCCTATTTGATATTGATCTTGAAGAAGTAAAAATTGGTGGATATGTGTTTGACGGCAAAAAAGCGGATGACCCTGTTGTGATTTTCAATTATAATCTTCATAAAGACTCAAATATAGATGGCGCATTTATCGCCGATATTGGTAAACATATTGGAAACAAACTAAGAGGTGGGCGCATATATGTAGTATCGCCTTCCACTCGTACAGATTTCATAACAGATTATGAAGAGATAAATGGATTAAGATATTATTTTTTGAAGATTCCTTATCAAATCATAAAGGAACTACATCAGAAAGATTTCAAAAAATACAGGCAACCACGCTCAAAAAATGATGTGAATGCATTGGACGAATCAATTGGCTTTTCATTCAACAGGACGCCTTCGGTTAAGAGTAGAATTGTCCAAAGCGAAAACCAAATTACAATTACTATTGATGAATTTTCTTCTGAAGAACCTCGATCTGGAAAGACATCAGAAGAAAAGGTTCTTTCAGGCTTCGATTTACTTTCCGCTGTCTTTGTGGATAGAGCGTATAACGGGAAAGAGTTCATCATGTCTAATGTGTTTTTTTTGGACGAACTCAAAAAAGAAGATGGTACAATTAAAATAGAGATAGACAAGACATCTGTAGGTGAAAAAATTATGGTAGTCTATACGGATATCTTTGGTAACGATTTGACGGAATGCTTTACACTGTAAGGAGGCTGTATTATGCAAGAAGTTAAAACCTTTAAACAGGCCGAATTAGTTTTAAAAGTCAATCGAGCATATGATACCACCCTATTGAATTTAAGCGCATGGAAACCATTTTTGGATAGACTGTGCGGAGATCGTGTATATCAAAAAGAAGCAATTGAAAATGCAATTATTTTTCTTGCATCAGGACAGTATACTTCGTTAGAAGAATTAGGTGAATACAATTATTCTTTAAACGCTTGTTTACGCGATAAGTATCCTACAAAAGCTGACTTCCTCAAAACATTGCAAATGAAAGAAAAACTATATGCAGATATTGATTTAGCTACGGGTACAGGAAAATCATATGTCATATATGGGATTGCTCAAATTGCACTTGGATTAGGTTTGGTAAAACGGGTGTTGGTTTTGTGCCCATCCCTTACGATTGAAAGTGGATTAAAGGAAAAATTTGAGTTTTTAAGTGGAGATGCAGGCATAAAGGCTACTCTGCCAATGGAAGCTGCATGTAAAAATCCACGTATTGTAACTGCAAATGAAACAATTAAAGTTGGCGACCTTTGTGTCGAAAACATACATGCCGTGTACGAGAATACTGGTTCATCAATAGATGATAGTTTTTTTGGCAAGGGGCAAGATACACTAGTTCTTAATGATGAAGCTCATCATATTTTCAACAAGTCTTCTGACAAGGATAGTTCTATAAAAAAGTGGAAAGATTTTTTGCTGAGCAGTAAATATGGATTCAAATATATGCTTGGCTTTACGGGGACGGCATATATAGAAGATGAGTATTTTGCAGATGTTCTGTATCGGTATTCTCTGCGTCAAGCAATAGAAGACCATATAGTAAAAAATGTTGATTATGTTAAAGAAGATGAAAGTAGGGGCGATAACGAGAGATTTCAAAAAATATATCAAAACCATCGTGACAACACCGAAAGGTACCCACGCGTAAAACCACTCTCTATACTGGTCACGCGAGATATTAGCCATGCAAAAAATCTGTATGATGACTTTGTGACGTTTTTGGCAAAGCAAGAGGATAAGCCAAAGAAAGAAGTGGAAAATAAGGTTCTTATCGTTACTTCGGCAAGAGAACATAAAGCTAATATTGTAAAGCTTAAATATGTTGATGATAAAACTGATAAAATCGAATGGATTATTTCTGTCTCCATGCTTACAGAAGGATGGGATGTAAAAAATGTCTTTCAAATCGTTCCATGGGAAGACAGGGCTTTTAACTCCAAATTGCTTGTGGCGCAAGTGCTAGGACGGGGGCTACGTATTCCGGAAAACTATCAATCCCCACAACCTAAAGTTATTGTTTTCAATCACAAAGCTTGGAGCAGCAAAATCAAGAGATTGGTAGACGAAGTTCTTGAAATTGAAACCCGTGTATACAGTAGTATTATAACTGATGGGACAAGAAGTAAGTATCATTTTTCTGTAAAAAGTATTAACTATACTGTTGAGCAGACTGAGGTAGAAAAGATTTCCACGGCTGGTTCTGTTGATTTTACGCGTTTAATGAAAGAGGGCATTACATTGGAGTCTCAATCTATTGAAATTGAAAAAGGGACGACATATGAGAGTGTTCTTGGGGGCGCTTCGCGTGAACGTAATTACGCTATTCGCAACATAACATGGACAATTGATGAAGTTGTTGATAAATTATTTGAAGAATTTGAGCAACGTGAATGGGAAGGCAAAACATTAAAGCTGGGAGAGGATGAGTATACGCAAAACTCATTACCTCCCCGAACTGTAATAGAAAAAATTGTGAAATTGTCTATGAATAAGCGAGGCAATAGTGGAAATGAAATAATTGAGGCAAACGCTCATAAAATACTATCAGCGTTCACACCCCTTCTTAGAAGGAATAAAAAATCGGTTCTATCGAAATCGACACCTAATGATGTGATTGAAATCAGTACGCGTGAACTTGCAAAGCAGTCTACAAGCGTAGGGATGCTACGCCAAGAGCGGACTGTGTTTCTGACCAACGATTGGGATCAGGAGATCGTTGATGATGAGCAAAAACTGATTATTTCAGATGTGTTGGAGGATGAGTCTCTCCCAAAATCATCATCAAAAGAAATTGATTATTGTTTATTTAAAACACCTGTTACAACAGTAATCACCGCATCAAAGCCAGAAAGAAAATTTGTTGAGCTTTTATGTAAAAGGGAGAATGCCGATCTATTATTTGCATGGATTAAGTCCCGTGACAGAAAGTTTTATGAAATTGAATATAGTTGTCGGTATGGGTCTAGTGACTCAAAGTCAAGAAAGTATTATCACGATAAATTCAATCCGGATTTCTTTTTGAAGATTGACAAAGATGGTATTTCCTATTTTCTTATAATTGAAATAAAGGATGATGGCGACAATTCTGAAGAGAATAAGGCAAAGTACAAGTATGCGCTTCAACATTTTGACTATCTTAATAAAAGAATGGAAGCGTCCGCTATTAACGAACGCTATATTTTCCATTTTCTTTCACCAAATAGCTACGATATCTTTTTTAAGCATTTAAAAAATGGTAGCGTTTTAGAGGGGCAAGAGAAGTTTCGGTGTGCCCTTGAAAACATGCTGGAGGAAGAGTAACCACCGCATTGAGTATAGTATTTGAAGCTAAATATTGACAGTTTATATTGTTTGAGATATCATAACTGTGTTCATTGTAGGCTGTTTTTCTTGATATAATAGTTATACGGTGAAAAGTTGTCTTCGCGTTTTTATGAAAACGCACAGTGTCGAGAGAGGCCGTATAAGCGGTCATAAATTTCCATCATCTTTAAGGGGTGGAATATGCCCTTTTGAAGTACAACAACAATTTTTGTATATATCAACATGGACACGGCCAAGCCTGGCGGTGTCCTTTTCGTTCAATAGGTTCCGGGCGGGGCTGTTGCAGCAGTATAACAACCTATACCCATAACCGAAAGAAAGGAGGTGGTGCGCATGAGAAAACAGCTTATCCCTGTCTTTTGCAAAATGCGCTTGTCCGTTTTACCGCCCTTGCTTTCGGAACCGCAAAGTAAATAGCAAAATGAAATAAGGGCAATAAATGCGCGGCGAAATATCCCTGCCGCACATCAGTCCCAATGAAATATGCGTTTCCTTTTCCGATATGGTAAGGGAGTACATGAAAATTAAAGGATATACTCAGTCGGAGCTTGTGAAAAGCTCTACTCTGCCCAAGACCGTTATTAGCCGGGTATTACGAAACACCAATCACAAGGGCAAAAACTATTCTCCCTCTTATATGACGGTGCTGTCGATTTGCTATGGGTTGAAACTGAACCAAGAAGAAGCAATTAGGCTGCTGCTTGCGGCTTATCCCGAAATCGGCGTATGTCTCGAAACCATACAACAGGGTAAAGACATATATGAAACGAACAAAATGTTATACGAATGCGGCCTCTCCCTATTGGGAAGCTCGGAAGAATGAACACTCGCACCGCTTTGCTCTTGCAGGGCGGCGCTTTCTATATGCCGGAGTTTCCCCGGCGAAACCAAACCCGCTGCATATTCCCCTATACTGAAAACAGACGAGGGCGCGCCAAGTCAAAAAATGATTATAGGAGATTTAGCAATATGAAAATCACGGATTTAATCATCGACCCCAAGAGTTTAGGGGAAAAGCTGTGGCTGGTGGAGGTCGTACCGGCGTATGAGTACAGGAACAACCAGCGGACGGAGAACGTTACCGGCTACCGCTATGCCGTTGCCATGCCGGATAAGGGGCTGGAAAAGATCAACGTGCGCATCGACGGCAAACAGCTTATGGAAGCGCCGGACGGTTATGCGGAGGTGCGTTTCACCGGCCTTGAAGTGTTCATCTATTGGAGCAACGGACAGCCACAAGTCGGGGCAAAGGCAACGGGCATTGCCCTTGTGAATACCAAGGCTTAACGGTATGCGGCGCGGCGGGGTCGCCGGGGAAAAGGTATTTTTCCATGAAGAAAAATATCCCCCGGCGGCAGCGCCGCGCCGCCCTTGCCATAAGGAATAGTATTACCCTTATGGCAAACCGTGTAGCAAGTAGCGAAACAAGGAGGTTCATTCATGGCAAACAACAGCCAATCCCGCAAATGGGCGCTTGTTATCAACAATCCGCTTGATGCGGGGCTCGACCATACGGCGATTGCCGCCATACTCGCTTTGTTTTCTCCCGCCTATTACTGCATGGCTGACGAGATCGCGGCGACAGGCACGTTTCACACACATGTTTTCCTTTATTCCCCATCGCCCATTCGCTTTGCCACCTTGAAAACCCGCTTTCCCGTGGCGCATATCGAAAAGGCGTATGGAAGCGCAAAGGAAAACCGGGACTATATCACAAAAAGCGGCAAATGGGCCGAGACCGATAAAGCCGAAACCACGGTTGCGGGCAGCTTCATGGAATGGGGAACGCTTCCAGCCGAAAAAGAGGAAACCGACCCGGAACTGTACCGGCTCATACGGGAGCTTCGGGAGGGCAAGCGCACGGCGGAAATCATCGAGCAGTCGCCCAAGTACGCTTTTCGTGTGCGGGACATCGACACACTGCGGCAAACGCTATTAGCGGACAGGTTCGCCACGGAAAACCGCAAGCTGGAAGTAGCTTATCTATATGGTGACACCGGCGCGGGCAAGACAAGGAGCATTTACGAAAGCCATGACCCAAGGGAGATATGCCGCGTCACGAATTACCGCAAGGGCGTATCTTTCGACGCATACAACGGGCAGGACGTTTTGGTGTTCGAGGAGTTTCATTCGCAAATACCCATTGGCGATATGCTGAATTATCTCGACATATACCCGCTTTCCCTGCCCGCACGGTACACAGACCGCACGGCCTGTTATACCAAGGTGTATATCACTTCCAACTTGCCGCTCACCGCCCAATATCGGGACGAGCAGTATCACCGGCGGGAGATATGGGCGGCGTTTCTCAGGCGCATACACAAGGTCATTGAGTTTCACAAGGACGGAACAGCGATAGAAAGGTGGGATACGCTTGTATAGGAACGATCAGAAAGACGAGATAAGGCGGGAAACGGAACAGCGTCATTTGCTGCTGCGGTTCGGTCTGGGGCTGAAAGGCGTGTTTACGGATATACGCAAGGCGGCTGTCCTGTTGGGCTATCTTGCAGCGCTATACGCTCTGTGGACATTCAAAGCGGAGTTATTCGGCGCTATGACGGACAGCGTTATACCGGGGCTTGAAAACCTGTATGCGGGGCTGCTGGGGCTGGCGCTGCCCTTTCTTGCGCTGCTGGGGCTATTCTTGCTTATCGTGCTGCTGGGTACGCCCTTATGCGGCGGCAGGGTAAGCCGGTGCCTCCGGCGCGTGGGGCTTGTCAATCACGCGGGAGAAGCGCCCATGCTGATACGGCAGACAAAGCAAAAGAACAGCCGCGTCACCGTTATGGAGTTTGAGGCAAACGGTATTCCCAAGAGCAAATGGGAGGATAAGCGGCTGGATATGGAAACGGCGCTGAACCTTGCCATTGTGAAAATCACCGAGGGCGAGAACAGGCGGCGGGTGTTACTGCATACAGTGCAGGCAAAAAACGCCCTGCCCGAAACGCTGTATTGGCAGAAAAACGATTTGAGGCAAGGGAGCTTTGAGCTTGTATTGGGCGAAAGTTTGTTGGGGCAAGAAACGGTAAACCTTGCCCGTATACCGCATATCCTCTTGGGCGGCTCCACAGGCTCCGGCAAAAGCGTACTGTTAAAGCTGTTATTGATGCAATGCGCGAAAAAGGGCGCAACAGTCTATATTGCTGATTTCAAGGGCGGCGTGGATTTCCCGCCGGTGTGGAGTCGGTATTGCAAGCTGATTATCGAGGAAACCGCGTTATTGGACACGCTGGACGGCATTGTAAACGAGCTTGAACGGCGCAAGGCCGTATTCCGCAACGCTGATTGCGCCAACCTTGACGAATACAACCAGCGTGGCGGCGAGCAGCTTCCCCGCATCGTATTCGCCTGTGATGAGGTAGCGGAGATATTGGACAAGACAGGCATGGACAAGGCGGGCAAGGAACGGATCGCCGCCTACGAAAACCGGCTTGCGACCATAGCGCGGCAGGGGCGGGCGTTTGGCATTCACCTGATGCTTGCCACCCAGCGCCCGGACGCCGCCATTCTTGCCGGACAGATACGCAACAACATGAATTTTCGGGTATGTGGCAGGGCTGACAAGGTGCTTTCTCAAATCATCCTTGACAGCACAGCGGCAAGCGAACAGATACCCAAGGACGCACAGGGACGTTTCATTACCGGGGACGGTATGGTGTTTCAAGGGTTTTTGTTTGACGAAAGCATGGCATTGAATAGCTAAAGCGGGAGGAAATAATGAGCGCTGACAAGCTGATACGGTATAGCGTTCAGCTTGCGTTCCTGAGACAGCTATTAGAATGTGGGTTAATAAGTGAGAAAGAATACTCTATTATTAAAAACAGATTGATGCGAGATTACAATATAAAATCTGACCTTACGGCTTGAATTGGAACACGTTAAAGTGTATAATAAACACAATAATAGGAATACATTTTGGAGGCGCGGTAGATGGAACAGAATGTTGAAATAATTAAGGCAAAGAACAGTCTTTCTGACCGAACAAGGGGCAAGGTCATAGACAGGCAGCGAGTGGCCGCATATTGCCGTGTAAGTACGGATAGCGAAGATCAACTTAACAGTTATAAATCACAGGTTCAATACTACACTTCTTTGATTAAGAAAAAGAGTGATTGGATTTTTGCCGGGATATATGCCGATGAAGCGATCACGGGAACGCAGGTGACAAAACGCGAGGATTTTCAAAGATTGATTAACGATTGCGTGAACGGTGAAATTGACATGGTGATTACCAAGTCAATTTCCCGCTTTGCGCGAAACACGTTGGACACGCTAAAATATGTTCGCTTACTAAAGGAACAAAATATTGCTGTATTTTTCGAGGACGAGAAAATCAATACTCTTACCATGGACGGCGAATTGCTGCTTGTTGTATTAAGCTCCGTCGCACAACAGGAAGTGGAGAACATTTCCGCTAACGTCAAAAAAGGCTTGAAAATGAAGATGCAGCGTGGGGAGCTTGTAGGTTTTCAAGGCTGCCTTGGGTATGATTATAATAAAGAGGATAAGAGTATCACTATAAACGAAGAAGAAGCGGAAATTGTCAGATATATTTTTAATCGCTATATCGAGGGTGCTGGAGGCATGGTTATATCACGCGAATTGCGTAATTTAGGATATAAGACAAAGCGCGGCGGAACATCATGGCCGGAGACTACTATCATCGGCATTATCAAGAACGAGAAATACAAAGGCGATATTCTTATGGGTAAGACATTTACCGTTGACCCCATATCAAAGCGTCGCCTTGACAATTTTGGCGAGGAAGATAGGTTTTATATACGAGATCACCATGAACCGATTATTTCAGAGGAAGTTTTTGAGAAGGCACAGGAAATATTGCAGCGGCGCTCAAAGGCTCGAAGTTTGCGTGAGGATGGTAAAAGAGAGAAATTCAGCCGTCAATATGCCTTTAGCTGCCTTTTGGAATGTGGCTTTTGCGGCAGTACGCTTTCACGGAGAAGCTGGCACAGCGGGACGCAGTACAATAAAATTATATGGCAGTGCGTTACCTCAACAAAAAAAGGAAAAAAGTTCTGCCCCGATAGCAAAGGCATTGCGGAAAGCACTATTGAACAAGCGTTTATTGAATCGTACCGCTTATTGTGCGCAAACGACAAAGACGTACTTGACGAGTTTTTGAAACGGACGGAAGAAACGCTTTGTGATAGTAATGCCGCAAAGCAGCTTGTGAAGGTTGAAAGAGAATTGCAAAGCATCGAAATGAAGCGTTCAAAACTCGTTGATATGCGTTTGGACGAAGAGATAGACAAAAACACTTATGATGCCAAATCGGCAGAATTAGCCACGAAAGCTGCGCAGCTTGAAGCAGAACGGCAGAGTTTGCAGGAAACGGAGAAAACAGAAAAGGATGTTAAGCGCCGTATCACAGTATTTAGAAAGACGCTGGAACAGCATAATGTTTTAGAAACCTTTGACCGATATGTATTTGAGAGTATAATAGAAAAAGTGATTGTCGGCGGCTATGATGAGAACGGCGAAAAAGACCCGGCCATGCTGACGTTCATCTACAAAACCGGCTTGAAAAACAGTATGGATAGTCGGTCATTCAGAAAACCGAGAAAGAACAGGATAACATCGCATGAATTGTCTTCCCATGACGGAAACGAGGTTGAAAAAGTGTCTTCCTATCATGGTGATGCCGCATGTGGAGACGGTAGTATTGATGTCAAAAGTCAAAGAATAATAGCCGCGAAAGCCCGCTAATACTGCGGTTTTCTGGCAATCGGGCAAATTTGGCATCGGGCAGGACAAATGCTTCTCGGTAACTTATCCAAGGGCAATCCGGCTCAAAAAGTGTGAGAGTTGAGTTGCCGCGATAGATGTCACTATGTTGAGTTGCCGAGTTAGATGTTTCATAGTTGTGGCTGTGTGATAGATGTCAAGGCGATAAATAGAAATTATCTGGAGGAAGCATGATTAACACAGTTGGTATTGTAAGTCTTTCAAGTGGAATTATTGGCGAATCATTTATCCGATTCGAATCTGATATAGGTATTCGCAGACTGAAGGAATATGGGCTGAATGTAAAGTTTATGCCGCATGCTCTTATGGGGCTGGATTATATAAAAGCACACCCGGAAAAAAGAGCCGAGGATTTATTGCAGGCATTTCGCGATCCGGAGATCGATATGATCCTGTGCGCAATAGGCGGGGATGATACTTACCGCCTGTTACCGTATCTATTCGATCATAATGAACTTGCGGAAGCTGTGACGGACAAGGTTTTTCTCGGCTTTTCGGATACAACGATCAACCATCTGATGTTGCACAAAGTTGGACTAAATACTTTTTACGGACAGGCGTTTCTTCCGGATATCTGTGAATTGAGTTCAGAAATGCACCCGTATACGAGGAAATATTTTGAGGAGTTGATTTCCACTGGAACTATCAAGGAAATAACATCCAGCGATGTCTGGTATGAAGAACGAAAAAGCTTTACACCCGATCAGGTCGGCAAACCGCTGACAGCTCATCCTGATCACGGGTTTGAGCTATTGCAAGGGTCTCCTGTATTTTCTGGTAAAATACTCGGCGGATGCATCGATTCCATGTATGATTTCTTTAACGGTGAGCGATATGAGGATATGCCGGTCTTGTGCGAAAAATATCATTTATTCCCAGATGCAGAGGATTGGAAAGGGCGCATCCTGCTTCTGGAATCCAGTGAAGAAAAGCCTTCTCCGAAAAAATACCGGCAGTCGCTTGAATACCTTAAGGAAAGAGGAATGTTTGAGGCAGTATCAGGTGTACTGGTTGGAAAGCCTATGGATGAGACATATACTCAGGAATATCGACAGCTGCTTATTCAAATTATAAATAAGCCTGACCTTCCGGTTGTTTTCAACCTGAATATCGGACACGCAATGCCCCGGTGTATCATTCCGTTTGGCATTGAAGCAGTTGTTGATGCGGAGGATCAGATCATCAGATTTACCGACTGATAGTTATTTTACAACTTATACGGTACATACCAAGGCTCCTCACTACTGATTAAGTTTCAGTAGTGAGGAGCCTTTTTATGCTTCGATATCGATTGTGATGCCGGACTTGAATTCCACTGTGAAGTGGTCGGCAAAGACGGTGATCTTCTCGATGAGCTTTTTGGCCAGAGCCTCATCAAACTCTGTGATGTCGGTTTCCTGACCGGAGATGAAGTCCTGCAGCTCTTTGATGCGGTTCATGGCTTCTTCCCGTTGATGACTATCGACTTCGGACTGTTCTTTCTGATCGCGGAGCCGGAAAATCTCATCAGCGATGGCATCGTAGTCCTGCTTGTTGTTCGCCTTCTTGATGAGCTCTTTTTGCAGTTCCTCAAGCCTCGCCTGAATGCCGTCCGGCGAGAGGGTGTTAGCGTGGTTATTCCAGTGAACGCGCCTGTAAAGTTCGCCGCAATCTCCGCAGGAAACCATCTGTGCAAAACAGTGATTGCAGGAGAAGTTGCGTTTCTTGCCTGTCGGGCTGACGTGAACTACCCTGCGGCGGACAAGCTCTGCCTGCACCTGCATGAAGAGCTCCTTTGGAATGATCGCTTCGTGGTCGCCCTAAACGTAGTATTGAGGAACGGTGCCGTTGTTCTTGATCCGCTTTTTCGTCAGGAAGTCTGTGGTATAGGTCTTTTGAAGCAGGGCGTCACCCATGTACTTCTCGTTGCGAAGAATCTTGTTGATGGTGCTGGTGTGCCATTTTGTCTTGCCAGCGCCGGTGAGGATACCGTCAGCCATGAGCCCGTCGGCGATCTTATCCATGCTGGAGCCTTCGAGATATTCTCGGTAGATCCGTTTTACGATTTTTGCCTGCTCCGGATCGATGATCAGGTGCCCGTCGTCATCCTTGGTGTATCCGAGGAAGCGATTGTGATTGACCTGAACCTTACCTTGCTGGTAGCGGTATTGAAGTCCCAGTTTGATGTTCTGGCTCATTGACTGGCTTTCCTGTTGGGCAAGGCTCGCCATGATCGTGATCAGCACCTCGCCCTTTGCGTCCAGCGTGTTGATGGCTTCCTTTTCAAAATAAACAGGTATGTTTTTGTCTTTCAGCTGCCGGATGTATTGGAGGCAGTCGAGAGTGTTTCTGGCAAATCGGCTGATGGACTTGGTGATGACCATGTCGATGTTACCGGCCATGCACTCGTCGATCATTCGGTTGAATTCGTCACGTTTTTTCGTGTTGGTGCCGGAGATACCGTCGTCTGCAAATATGCCCGCCAGCTCCCATTCCGGATTCTTTTGAATGTACTCGGTGTAGTGCGTGACCTGAGCCTCGTAGCTTGTTTCCTGTTCCTCGGAATCCGTGCTGACGCGGCAGTAGGCTGCAACACGGAGTTTTTTCTGAGCTGATTGTTTTACTGTATTCAGAAACCATGCGCATTCGGTCAAGAGAGGGTGGTTATCATGGAAGGGGTCGAGGCTTACTCCAAGATCACGGAAATACCGGGATAACCACACCCGTTCAAAGTTTGCATTGAAAGCCCATTTGATGACCGCATCATCAGTCAGGGCTTTTATGATTTCCTGCGGCAGGCGTTCTCCCTGTGCAAGGTCGATGATCGTCACGACCAATATTCCGCTTTCTGTTATGAAGCAAGCTGCCGATCTGGATGACCGCCGCATTTTTGAGCGCATCTTGGAAGTCTGCGTCCCGATCCGCTTCGACGGGGAGAACTTTCGCAAAGGCAATGCCAGCGCGAATATCAAAAAAAGCCGTAGAAATGTTGAATGGGTAAGCTGTTGCAGCAGCTTACCCATTCATAAGACAGGGATGTTATTCAACCGGCTTTCCTGTTTCTTCTGAAATGAAACGACCCTCAAACCGACAGCCGATAGCCGCCGCTATTTCCTGCAACTCGCTTTCCCTGAAATTGTCACGGCGCAT
>CAKTYU010000006.1 GCA_934633985.1 uncultured Clostridia bacterium | reverse complement strand
CCGGGAGCGAATGCGAGAGGCAAAACCCGTAAAACTCAAAAAAGTGGCATTCAGCCACTTTTTTGACACTCTGAAAGGACGGAAGCCTTCGCTTCCGTCCTTTGTATGCGAAGTGCGGCGTTTTATCCACTATCTGTAATTGTTATCATCGCCGTAGAGTATGGGAGCTTGATGAACCTTTTTAAATGTAAGCTGCTGGCCGCTGACAGTCAGCGTAAAGGAACGGTCGCCAAGGACGATGCTTTGATCCGGGATTATCGCCTTATTTGCCTCGCTGCCGCATGAGATGGAATAGATGTTCTCGCCATTTTCCCCGAAAAAACCCTTTATGCGGCAGTTGTTTTTACTGTCCGTGTAATAGAAGGAGTTATCATCGTCGGGATCAATAGCCATGATCCTTGAATAGATAGCATCATCGCAGGAATATGATCCTCTAAGCTCATCGCTCAAGGGTTCGGGAATATCTGCCAACATGTGATAGCCCGCAATGATCAACACCGCCAAAACGATACCCAAATATGTTTTGCGTTTCACTGAAAAGCACCTCCTCTGCTGCCTGATGTTTGAAATGAATATGTGCCGTCCTGGCTTCTGTCGTGGAAATACCTAATCCTATACGATAATTGTATCAGGCATTTCTTATTAAAACAATATTCCTTGCCGCAGGAAATTGTAAACTTTTTTTACGCAGGGTCGCCCTCCCGCTTCAGCTTCCCGCCGCATGGCGCGGTCAGGCGGCCCGTATGCCCAATGTGCTTGCCAAATCAAGCTCTATTAAACTGTCCGATACGTTGAAACAACGCTCGAATTATGGTAATATGATTATTTGATAAGGACGATTCCGAACTTAATCATTATATGCCGGCGAAAGGGGAACAGCTATGACTATAACTAACGATATCCGCTATATTGGCGTAAACGATCACAGCATCGATCTTTTTGAGGGCCAGTACATCGTGCCGGAGGGCATGGCATACAACTCATACGTGATAATTGATGAAAAGATCGCCGTGATGGACACGGTAAGCGCCGATTTTGGAGAGGAGTGGTTCGCCAAGCTGCAGGACGCCCTTGGGGGCAGGAAGCCGGACTATCTTATAATACACCACATGGAGCCGGATCACTCCGCCAATATAGACAGGTTTGTAAACGCATACCCGGAGGCTGCCGTCGTGGGCAACGCAAAGACCTTCGAAATGATAGACCAGTTCTTCGGCAGCGGCCTCTGCAAAAACAAGCTCGCCGTAAAGAACGGCGATACGCTCTCCATGGGCAGGCACGAGCTTACGTTTATATTCGCCCCCATGGTACACTGGCCCGAGGTGATGATGAGCTATGACGCCGCGGATAAGGCGCTGTTCTCGGCAGACGCCTTCGGCAAGTTCGGCGCGCTGGACTGTCAGGATAAGGAGTGGGACTGCGAGGCAAGGCGCTATTATATGGGCATAGTGGCCAAGTACGGAATGCAGGTGCAGACGGTGCTGAAAAAGGCGGCGGCGCTGGATATAAAGACGATATGCTCCCTGCACGGCCCCGTGCTCACGGGAGACCTCAGCCATTACATCGGCCTTTACGATACCTGGTCCTCCTACGGCGTGGAGAGCGAGGGGGTTTGCATAGCCTATACCTCGGTATACGGCAACACCAAGAGGGCGGCCGAGCTGCTGGCGAAAAAGCTGGAGGAAAGGGGCTGCAAGGCGGCGGTAAGCGACCTTGCGCGCTGCGATATGTCTGAGGCCGTGGAGGACGCCTTCCGCTACGGCAAGCTGGTGCTGGCCACCACGACCTACAACGCGGATATATTCCCGTTTATGAGGGAGTTTATCGACCACCTTACCGAGCGCAACTACCAGAACCGCACCGTGGGCTTCATCGAGAACGGCACGTGGGCGCCAACCGCCATAAAGACCATGAGGGCCATGCTGGAAAAGAGCAAGAGCATCAGCTATCTCGACACTTCCGTTACGCTGCGCTCGGCGATGACAGAGGAAAACGCCGAGGCGATAGAGAAAATGGCAGAGGAGCTTTGCAGGTAAAAAAGCAGATAAAGCCCAAAGGGCGCTCGCATCGGGCGCCCTTTTTTCGTATGGTTTTTTAATAAAGAAGGAGGCCGAAGAGCCCGCCGCTTATGCCCCGAAGGCGGAGGAGGCCGCGGCCCCAGTTATAGGAGGCAGCGTGGAGGACGCTCGGGTGACGGTTTCCGGCGGCATACTCATCATAAACATCAAAGAGGGAAAAGGTATCCATATAGAGCTGCCCATATAACGGCTTTGAGCGAGCAGGCATAAGAAGCGCCGGCACGCCTGAAAACGAGGCGCGCCGGCTTATTCTTTATGACGATCAGATGAAGCGGATAAAACCGATAATTGCACGATTCAGACAATAAAATAACATACATGCGAAAGAACGCAGGAATGATAAAATTAAAATGATTGACATCGATGAAAGAAACATGATAAACTACATAGGGAAAATGATACGGGCATTATGCCCGCAAGTGTTTTTGAATATTAAAATCATATCTTTCATCGGTTGACAGTTCCGGAAGAGATCGCAGCGCATGATGGACGCGGCGCCGAAGGGGAAGCGGAAACTCTCAGGCAAAAGGACCGGATCTTGACGATGCTCCGAAAAGAACGGCATTACGCCGTGCGCCAAAGGTGCAACCCTCCATAGCCCATGGGCTTAAAGGGGAATCTCTCAGGCAAAATTACGGAGGCGCAAAATTCTCATAAAGGGGAAGTTTGTGCCTTTTTAAGTGTCTAAAAAGTAACGCGGATATTTGTCTCAATAACAACGCCAAATCAAAAAAACATATATTAAACAGGAGGTAATTTTATGAGCGAACTCAAGCGTACTCAACTGTATGACGCCCACGTTGCGGCGGGGGCGGATATGGTGGACTTCGGCGGATGGGAGATGCCTATACAGTATCCAACCGGCATAGTTGCAGAGCATCTCTATACACGTCATGCCTGCGGACTTTTTGATGTTTCCCACATGGGCAGGCTGCTTATCGAAGGCCCCGAGAGGGTCGCCTTCCTCCAGCATGTGCTTTCCAGCAACGTCATGGCGCTGGACGTCAAGCAGGCGCAGTACGCCATAATTCCCGATGAAAAGGGCAGCGCCATAGACGACGCCTACCTTTACAAGTTCAACGAGGAGGATCTGCTGCTGGTGGTGAATGCCGCCAACACGGAAAAGGATCTTGCCCACCTCCTGCCCATATCCAAGGAATACGACTGCACCATAACCGATATATCCAAGGACTACGCCGCCATAGCCGTTCAGGGTCCCAAGAGCAAGGAGATAATGCTCACCCTCACCAAGGGCAAGGCCGTGACCGAGCCCATGAAGAATGCGCTGAACACGGTAGACCTTGAGGGCCATCAGGCGTGGATAGCCAAGACCGGCTACACCGGTGAGCCTCTGGGCTATGAGGTATACGTAAAGAGCTGTGACGCAGAGTGGCTGTGGAACCGCCTCATAGAGCTGGGCGGCAAGCCCGCTGGCTTGGGCGCAAGAGATACGCTGCGCCTTGAGGCCGGCCTCCCACTGTACGGCCACGAGATGGGCAAGGGCCCCGACGGCAGCGATATGCCCATATTCGCCGTGTCCGTGGCCAAGTTCGCCGTGAGCTTCTCCGATCAGAAGGGCGACTTTATCGGCAGGGCGGCCCTCACCAGGCAATCTGAGGCCTTTAAAAAGGTGATGAACCGCGACTTCTCCGGCATGGACGTGCTGCCCAAGCGCATAATGCCCATAACCCTGCTGGATCGCGGCGTAATGCGCGCCGGCATGGAAATATACCGGGACGGAGAGCTCGTGGGCTGGGTGACCAGCGGCACGATGGTGCCTTACTACCGCAGCGAGGGCGAGGGCCTTGCCACGGTGATCACCGCCGAGACCGCAAAGCGCTCCATCGGCCTGTGCTATATCTCGAGCGACGTTCTGGAGGACGACAAGGTGGAGATAGACGTGCGCGGCAAGCGGCTCAAGGCGGTCATACCCCCGTATCACATGAGGGTGGACGCTCCCCCCTTCGCGCGCCCGATAATCTACGGCTATGAGCCCGCCCAGATGGACGTCAAGGTAGACGACAGGGCAAAGAAGGCCGTAGAGCTCATATTCGACGCTACCCACAACCACGAATGGCGCCAGCGCCAGTGCATAAACCTGATACCCTCCGAGAACACCGCCAGCCGCGCGGTGCAGCTCCTTTGCGCCTCCGACCCTGCCTTTAGGTATGCGGAGCACAAGAAGATAAAGTCCTTCTACGATCAGGACATATTCTACTATCAGGGCACTAAGTTCATAGACCGCGTGGAGCAGCTTCTTGTGGAGCAGATGAGGGAATACTTCAACTGCACAGAGGTAGAGACCCGCGTTATCAGCGGCCAGATGTCCAATATGGCTACCTTCTCCGCCATAATGGACTGGAAGAACCGCCTAGACCGCAAGCATACACCCCAGCGCCTGGGCTATGTGATGAACAACCACATAATCAAGGGCGGACACCTTTCCGCTCAGCCCATGGGCGCGCTGCGCGACTATATCGCCATAGACCCCGTTACCGAGCGGCACGCCATAGTGAACTTTCCGGTATGCGAGGATAATATCTACAAGATAGACGTGGAGGAGACCAAGAAGCTGATCGACCAGTACAGGCCGGAGCTTATAATCTTCGGCAAGTCCATGGTGCTGCATAAGGAGCCCGTGGCGGCTATACGCAAGTTCGTGGACGAGCAGAACATACCCACCACCATAATGTACGATATGGCTCACGTTCTGGGCCTGGTGGGCGATTACTTCCAGAAGCCCTTCGAGGAGGGCGCCGAGATAGTCACCGGCTCCACCCACAAGACCTTCTTCGGCCCCCAGCGCGGCGTGATAGCCACCAACTGGAAGAAGGAGGACCTCAAGTACGGCCTTTGGGAGACCATACAGAGCCGCGCCTTCCCCGGCAGCGTATCCAACCACCACCTGGGCACCCAGCTTGGCCTGCTGATGGCCGCATACGAGATGAACACCTTCAAGGCCCAGTACCAGAAGGCCATAATCGAGAACGCCAAGCACTTCGCCAAGGCCCTGAAGAAGAACGGGCTGGACGTCGCGGGCGATCCCGAGATAGGCTACACCGAGACCCATCAGGTAATTGCCTCCGTGGGCTACGGCATGGGCCCCGAGGTCGCGGAGCGGCTGGAGCGCAACAACATAATCGTCAACTATCAGGCCACCCCCGATGAGGAGGGCTTCACCGCCTCCGGCGCGCTGCGTATGGGCATGAGCGAGATGACCCGCTTCGGCTTCGGCTTTGAGGAGTTCGACAAGCTGGCGGAGCTGATGGCGGACTGCATACTGCGCGGCAAGGAGATAGGCGACGAGGTCGCCAAGCTCCGCAGCGGCTATACCAAGCTGCACTACTGCTTCGAGGACGAGGAAATGCTCAACGCGCTGGAGAGCTTTTCCGCAAAGATCGGCCTGTAATTAAGGGCGAAATACATAAGACGACCCGCCCGGGGCTTCCGGGCGGGATATAACAGCAAAGCATATACAATATTTTAACGGAGGTATTAAAAATGAATTATCCCAACGAGCTCAGCTATTCAAAGTCCCATGAATGGGTAAAGATGGACGGCGACACCGTCATAATCGGCATTTCCGATTTCGCACAGGACGCCCTTGGCGACGTGGTATTCGTAAACCTGCCTGCAGAGGGCGACGACGTTACCGCCTCCGAGGCCTTTGGCGATATAGAGTCCGTCAAGGCAGTATCCGACCTTATCTGCCCCGTTACCGGCAAGGTAGTAGCCGTCAACGAGGAGCTGTTAGATTCCCCCGAGCTGCTCAATTCCGATCCTTACGGCGCATGGATAATCAAGGTCGAGGGCGTCACCGACAAGGAAGAGCTGCTGGACGCGGCGGCATACGAAGAATTCTGCGCGCAGGAGGGCTAAATAATGGGCAGCTACGTTCCATCCACAGAGGCGGAACGCAGAGAGATGCTGAAGGCCATCGGGCTTACGGATTACCGGGAGCTTTACCGCGATGTGCCTGAGGAAATGTATCTCGACGAACCGCTGGACATACCCGAGGGAATGAGCGAGCTGGAGGTCAGCAATGCCGTATCCGCCATGGCGGCAAAGAACAAGGTCTTCAAGACGGTTCTGCGCGGCGCGGGCGCATACGACCATTACATTCCCAGCATAGTGAAGTATATCCCCACCAAGGAGGAGTTCCTGACCGCGTACACCCCCTATCAGGCCGAAATGAGCCAGGGCGTATTGCAGAGCATATTCGAGTATCAGACCATGATATGCGAGCTCACCGGAATGGATGTCTCCAACGCCTCGGTATACGATGGCGCTACCGCCGCGGGCGAGGCCGCCGCCATGTGCCGCGACCGCAAGCGCAGGGTGACGCTGATTTCCGGCGCCTCCCATCCGGATACCATAAACACCGTCCGCACCTACTGCTACGGCACGGGCGACGAGATGCGCGTCGTGCCCATGAAGGACGGCAAGACCGATCTGGACGCCCTCCGGGAGATGCTCACAGAGGACGTTGCCTCCGTATATATCCAGCAGCCCAGCTTTTTCGGGCAGCTTGAGGACGCGGCGGCGATAGGCGAAATGGTGCACGCCGCCGGAGCGATGTACATAATGGGCTGCAACCCCATAGCACTGGCAATAATAAAGACCCCGCGCGACTGCGGCGCGGACATAGCGGTGGGCGAGGGACAGCCTCTCGGCATGCCGCTCTCCTACGGCGGCCCGTATCTCGGCTTTATGGCTACGCTTGCAAAGCACATGCGGAAGCTGCCCGGCCGCATAGTGGGCCAGACCACCGACAGCAAGGGCGATACGGCATACGTGCTTTCGCTTCAGGCCCGCGAGCAGCACATACGCCGCGAAAAGGCCAGCAGCAATATATGCTCCAATCAGGCTCTCTGCGCGTTTACAGCAGGCCTGTATATGGCTACTATGGGCCCCGACGGCATGGCGGAGGCGGCAAGGCAGAGCATGGCGAAGGCGCACTACCTCGCGGCGAAGCTCTGCGAGATACCCGGCGTGCTGCTTAAATACAAGGGCGATTTCTTCCATGAGTTCGTGACGGAGCTGCCACGGCGGGACGAGGTGCTGAAGGCCCTCGAGGAGGCCGACATACTGGGCGGCCTGCCCGTGGAGGACGGCATACTGTGGTGCGCTACCGAGAAGGTAACGAGGGCCCAGCTTGACAGGGCCATAGAAGTGGTTAAGGAGGTGCTTGCGTAATGAAGCTGATATTCGAAAAGAGCGCGCCCGGACGCAAGTGCTCAATACTGCCCAAGTGCGACGTTGAGACCGTTGAGCTGCCCGCGGAGCTTCGGCGCGAGACCAAGCCCGCGCTGCCCGAAATGAGCGAGACCGACATCTCCCGCCACTATACCGAGCTTAACCACAGGGTACACGGCGTGAACTGCGGCTTTTATCCTCTGGGCTCCTGCACCATGAAGTATAACCCCCGCATAGATGAGGAAATGGCCGCGCTGCCCGGCTTTACGGCAATCCACCCCCTCGCCCCCAAGCACACCACCGAGGGCTGCCGCGAGGTGCTCGACACGACGCGCAGGTATCTTTGCGAGGTCACCGGAATGGACGATATGACCTTCCAGCCCTCCGCAGGCGCCCACGGCGAGTTCACCGGAGTGCTGCTCATCAAGCAGTACCACGACAGCAGAGGCGATGCTAAGCGCAACAAGATAATCGTCCCGGATTCCGCCCACGGCACCAACCCCGCCACGGCGGCCATGTGCGGCTATCAGGTGGTAAATATCGCCTCCGCCCCCAACGGCTGCGTGGATCTGGAGGCGCTGAAGGCGGCGCTGGGCGAGGATACCGCCGGCCTTATGCTTACCAACCCCAATACTGTGGGCATATTCGATGAGAACATATTGGAGATAACCCGCCTCGTACACGAGGCAGGCGGCCTCTGCTATTATGACGGCGCAAACCTCAACGCTGTAATGGGCGTGGTGCGCCCGGGCGATATGGGCTTCGACTGCATACACATGAACCTGCACAAGACCTTTGCGACGCCTCACGGCGGCGGCGGCCCGGGCTCCGGCGCGGTGGGCTGCAAGGATTTCCTTGCAAAATTCCTGCCCCACAGCGCCATGATGGAGGGCGAGGGACATATCCAGGTGCGCGGCTTTGCGGGCAACTTCCTCGTGGTAGTAAAGGCTCTTACCTACATAATGACCCTTGGCCGCGAGGGCATACCCGAGGCGGCGAGGAATGCTGTGCTCAACGCGAACTACCTCATGCGGAGGATACAGGGCACCTTTGAGCCGGCTTTCGACCGTATATGTATGCATGAGTTCGTGCTCGACCTTTCCGGCTTCAAGAAGGAGACCGGCGTTTCCGCTCTGGACGTCGCCAAGTCCCTTATAGACTACGGGATGCATCCGCCTACAATGTACTTCCCCATGATAGTGCATGAGGCGCTCATGCTGGAGCCCACCGAGACCGAGAGCAAGGATACGCTGGACTGGGCGGCGGAGGTCTACCGCAAGCTGTATGAGCTGGGCCATACCGACCCCGAATATATGCACGGCGCCCCCCACAACGCGCAGATAGGCAGGCCGGACGAGGTCAAGGCGGCTCGAAGCCCGATAGTCCGCTATACAAAATAATAAAAATAACGGAGAATTGATGATAGACAAACTAAAGCTTTACAGGGGTCAAAGCTTTGACCCCTTTTTCAATTTAGCGGTGGAGGAATATCTGCTGCAAAACACAGACGAGGGCTGCTGCACGCTGTATCTCTGGCAAAACCAGAATACCGTGGTCATAGGCCGCAACCAGAATGCCTTTAAGGAATGCAGGACCACCCTGCTGGAGGAGGAGGGCGGAAGGCTGGCCCGCAGGCTTTCGGGCGGCGGCGCGGTCTTTCACGACCTCGGCAACCTGAACTTCACCTTTTTGCTCCCCGCGGCGGATTACGATCTGGATAAGCAGCTCAAGGTGATAGAGCGCGCCTGCGAAAAGCTGGGCGTGAGGGTAGAGCGCAGCGGGCGCAACGACATACTGGCGGACGGGCGCAAGTTTTCCGGCAACGCATTTTACAAGAACGGCCCAAGCGCATACCATCATGGCACGCTCATGGTGGACGTTGACGGGGAAAAGATGGGACGCTACCTCAACCCCTCGAAGGCCAAGCTGTCGTCCAAGGGCGTGGATTCCGTCCGTTCAAGGGTAGTAAACCTAAAGGAGCTTGCGCCGCACACCACGATAGAGCTGCTTTCGCAAAAGCTCGCCGAGGCCTTTGGCGAGGTGTACGGCCTGCCGTATGAGGAGATAGGCCTTTCGGAGCGGGACAGGAGCGCCATACAGCCGCTGTTTGAAAAATACGGAAGCTGGAAGTGGCGCTTCGGCAGGGAGATACCCTTTACCTTCGAGTGCGGCGAAAGGTTCCCCTGGGGAAGCGTACAGATACAGCTTATGGTGGACGGCGGCACGGTAAACGCGGCGGAGGTATATTCCGACTCTATGGACTGGAGCATAGCCGAAAGGCTGAAGGCGGCCTTGGAGGGCGAAAGCTTCAGCGAGGCCGCCCTGTGCCTTGCCGCAAGGAAGGCGTGCCCCGATATAGCGCCGGATATCTGCCGCATGATCCAAGAACAGGAGATTTGATATTTTTATGAAGGAATACCAACTGATAGTGATAGGCGCGGGCCCCGGCGGCTATGTCGCCGCGCTGCGCGCCGCAAAGCTGGGAATGAAGGTCGCGGTGGTGGAGAGCCGTGAGGCGGGCGGCACCTGCCTCAACAGGGGCTGCATACCCACAAAGACGCTGCTCCATTCCTCCGAGGCGTATCATGCCGCCACTGCAAGCGCCGGGATAGGCATACACGTCGAGGGCGCCCGCGCTGATATGGGCGAGATATTTGCCTACAAGCGGCAGATATCTGCCAAGCTGAGCTCCGGCGTGGAAAGCCTTTTCAAGAGCGCCAAGGTAGAACTTATCAAGGGGCGCGCCCGGATAACCGCCCCCGGCCGCGTGCATGTGGAGCTTAACGAGGGCGGCTGCGATGAGCTGTCGGCGGAAAGGATAATCGCCGCCACGGGCTCCGTGCCTGCCCGCCCGCCAATAGCCGGTCTGGAGCTTCCGGGGGTAATGACCTCGGACGAGCTGCTTGAGGGCTGCGACCATCTTTACGAGTCCATAATAATAATCGGCGGCGGCGTCATAGGCATAGAGTTTGCCACGTTTTACAGCGATCTCGGCTGCAAGGTGACCGTCATAGAGGGAATGGACAGGCTTCTTCCCAATATGGACCGCGAGCTCGGGCAAAACCTCGCCATGATACTTAAAAAGCAGGGCGTGAGCGTGTTCGTCAACTCCATGGTGCAATGCGTGGAGAAGGGCGAGGGCGGCTTCACGGTGCGCTTCAGCGAAAAGGGCAAGGACAACTCGGCGACGGGCGAGGCCGTGCTGTGCGCCATAGGCCGCAAGCCCTATATGGACGGCCTGTTTGCGGAGGGCCTTGCGCCCGAAATGGACCGCAGGAGCATAAAGGTAGACGAAAGGTATCAAACCAGCATACCCGGCGTGTACGCCATAGGCGACGTATCCGCAAGGATACAGCTTGCCCACGTCGCCTCCGCCCAGGGTACTGCGTGCGTCGATATGATGAACGGCATAGAGAGCAGCGTGGATATGAACGTTGTGCCCAGCGTCATATACTGCCGGCCCGAGATAGCGGTGGTGGGAATGACGGAGGCCGAGGCCAAGGAGGCCGGAATACCTGCAAAGGCGGGCAAATGCGTGATGTTCAGCAACGCCAGAACGCTCATATCGGATCCGGGCCGCTGCTTTATGAAGGTAGTAGCCAATGCCGATACCCGGGAGATAATAGGCGCGCAGCTCATGTGCGAGCACAGCTCCGACATGATAAGCGAGATATCCGAGGCCATTGCGAACCGTCTCACGGTGGAGGGGCTGCTCAAGATAATGCGTCCCCACCCGTCCTTTGAGGAGGCGCTCAGCGAGGCGCTGGAGGATCTCGCCGCAAAGCTGAACAAGTAAACCTAAATAAATAAAAACCACCGGCTTGACCGGTGGTTTTGGCTTATATGGACGTTTGCTTATTTTGATATGAGCTTGGCCTTTTCCAGCGCCATTACGAGCAGAGGTATGAGGATTATATGCAGTATTATGCCGGGTATCGCCTTTGTGAACGCCCCTGCCCAGAAGGCGGCAAAGCCGAATTTTGACGGGTCAAGCCCGGAGCAGAGGAAGCGCGCCGCGCCCCATACCAGACGGCCGACTATCATGGCCGTTATGAGGGCAACGTATATGTTACTTTTCTTCTTTGGCAGCGCCCTGTACATGAGCCCTGCAACGGCGCCGTATGCCGCAAGCTCAAACGCCATGCAAAGCGCAGTCGGGTACATCGGCGGCATGCTGAACAGCACAGAGCGCAGGAGCGGAGCTACCACTCCGACCGCCAGCCCCCAGGGCCAACCGCATACGAAGCCGCAGAGGAGCACGGGTATGTGCATGGGGGAAAGCATTGAGCCTATCTGCGGTATCTGCCCCGTCAAAAACGGAAGCACCAGCGCCAGTGCCAGAAAAGCCGCCGCAAATACTACTGTCCTTACTGTTGTGTTGTTTTTCATAATAAAACTCCCTCCCGATGGCATAAAACAAGCGCCGCTGCCCCTTCTGGGAAAGCGACGCCTTCATGACATCACAAAAAACGATTTGATTTATGGTTTGATATTCCATGGAACTTCTGTTCCCGCGCCATCTTCTGATCGGCACAGACACATTGTACACGAAAAGCCGCCCATTGGCAAGAGCCTTATTACTTTATCACGCCCTCGAGCCGCGTCATAGCGTCGGAGATGAGGGCAGTGAGAGGCAGATCAGCAACGCCTGCGACTATGTTGCCGCACCTGTTTACGGGGATAAGTATGCGCACCGCGTCCGCCTGGGCGACGGCCACCGCCATGGCGGGGGTTATCTCCCCAAAGAGGGAATCCGCTATGACTATGCCTATGGGGCCTATTATTATATCTGCCTTGCGGCAGGCGACTATGAGCGGGTTTTCCCCCGCAGCCGCCTGATGGGCGCCGGCCTTTGCCATAGCCGCGGCAGCGGCTGAATTGGTGCCCACCGCCATGAGCCTTGCGTCGGGGTACTTTTCCGCTACGGATCTTATCATCTGGCAGCCCAGCCTGCCGCCCTGACCGTCTATTACAAGTATATTCATCTAATCTTCTCCTTGAATATGCTCTCCCTTACGACCCTGTAAGCGGGAAGGTAGGCCTTTCTATACTCCGCGCTGTGGGATACGGCGGGGCAGTTCTGCTTTTTATACTCCGAAAGATATTCCTCAAGCTCGTCCGGCTGAAACGCAAAAGCGCCCTGGGCCGTTACGCGGCGGAGCAGCTCCAGCCTTTCAAAAAGCCCTGCAAGCGTACCCGATGAGGCGTTGGCGGTCTCCACAAACGCTTCGTTCAAGCCCGCTATGCCGCTTTCCTCCAGCGCCGCAAGCTGCACCCTGACCATGCCGCCGCCTATGGGTATGATGAGCGGCTGCGCCGCATCGTGCTCCGTTGCCGCATATTCATCGTACAGCCTCGTCAGGGAAGCCTTGGGGCTCTTTATCATGTGGCCGCCTCCAAATTCGCTCTGGTATATCAGCTTTACAGCGTCGGCAGGCCGCATTTTCGGGTACATTCCTGCGTGCAGGAGCAGCGCGTCCCTCAGCTCCAAATTACTTTCCCAGCACCTTGAAGCGCTTGTCCACGTGGTTGAGCAGCTCGAAGCCGTCCTCTGTGGCTATTACCAGATCCTCCACCCTTGCGCCGAACTCGCCGGGAAGGTATACGCCGGGCTCTATGGAGAATATCATGCCGGGCTGCACGACAGCGGTGTTCGCGGAGCTGACATCGCCCTTTTCGTGGTCCTCCATGCCTATAAAGTGGCCCAGCCTGTGGGTAAAGTACTCACCGTAGCCTGCGGCGGCGATGTGGTCGCGGGCCGCGGCGTCTATATCGCAGAAGCGCACGCCCGGGCGTATGAGGGCTTCCGCCCTTTCGTTGGCCTCGCGCACAAGGTCATGTATGGCAGTATACTTGGGGTCGGCCTTCTTCCAGAAATAGGTGCGGGTCATATCGGAGCAGTAGTGATCCTTCTTGCAGCCTATGTCTATAACTATGCAGTCGCCTTCCTTTACAGTCGTCCCGTCGGGCGAATGATGGGGGTCGGCGGCGTTTGCGCCAAAGGATACTATGGAATCAAAGGACAGGCCCTCGCAGCCAAACTCCGCATAGCACTTGTCGAGGAACTCCGCACACTCCTTCTCGGTAGCGCCGTCGTGTATGTAGGCCGCGAGCCTTTCCATGCAGATATCGTTTATCTCGGAGGCGCGGCGCATGAGCTTCTTTTCCTCTTCGTCCTTGCAGGCCCTTACGTCGTCCACGCAGTCAGAGCCCAGCAGCATACGGGTATCGCGGCAGGCGTCCATGATGGGGAGGAGGAAGCGCGCCGCCATGTTCTTGTCCACGCCCATTTTGCCGGGCTTTATATGCTTTGCCACAGCCGCGGCCACGTCGTCGGTATCCGTAAGCGTTACGGTATCGAAGCCGGTATCTCCTACTGCAAAGAGCCTGTTGGCGAACAGCACCGTGCTGCCGTCGTCGTTTATCAGAAATGCCCAGAACCTTTCAAGGGGAACGACGTCTATTCCAGTAAGGTAGTATATGCTGAGATGGTCGTTTACCATGAGCTGACCTATGCCCGCCTTCTTCATCTCGGCGCGGACCCTTGCTATGCGTTCACCATACTTGTTCATCGTTTTTACCTCACTTTTTATTTTGGTGTGTCACCGATAATATGTTAGCACCGTATCGGCTGAATTGCAATAAGCTGCCGCAGGATGTCGGCGCCTGCTCGCGGGATAAGATAGGCTTACCGCAAAGGCGAACATGCTAAGGATTTGTTTGAAGGTTTCCTGACGATTTGTATTGATTTTAACGGGAGCATGACTTATCATAAAAATAACATGAGGCAGTTTTGGTTTGGCGTAAAGTGAATGATCCTATGCCAATTCCTGCATAAATAATTCAGAAAGAGGTTGTATAAAAGAAAATGGCAAAAATCGATCTTACCAAGTACGGCATCACCGGCACTACGGAAATAGTCTACAATCCTTCCTATGAGATGCTCTTTGAAGAAGAGACGAAGCCCGGTCTCGAGGGCTATGAAAAGGGACAGGTCAGCGAGCTGGGCGCAGTCAACGTTATGACCGGCATATACACCGGCCGCTCGCCCAAGGACAAGTTTATAGTCGTTGACGATACCTCCAAGGACACCGTCTGGTGGACCTCCGACGAATATAAAAACGACAACCACCCCGCCTCCGTCGATACATGGGACGCCGTAAAGGACATAGCCCAAAAGGAGCTTTCCAACAAGCGCCTGTTCGTGGTGGACGCCTTCTGCGGCGCAAACAAGGATACCCGCATGGCTATCCGCTTCATAATGGAAGTCGCTTGGCAGGCCCACTTCGTAGAGAACATGTTCATCAAGCCCACCGAGGAGGAGCTTAAGAGCTTTGAGCCGGATTTCGTAGTCTACAACGCTTCCAAGGCAAAGGTGGAGAACTATAAGGAGCTGGGACTCAACTCCGAGACCGCGGTAGTGTTCAACCTCACCAGCCGCGAGCAGGTGATTATCAACACCTGGTACGGCGGCGAAATGAAGAAGGGCCTCTTCTCCATGATGAACTACTATCTGCCCCTCAAGGGCATAGCCTCCATGCACTGCTCCGCCAATACCGATATGGACGGCAAGAACACCGCCATATTCTTTGGCCTTTCCGGCACCGGCAAGACCACGCTGTCCACCGATCCCAAGCGTCTGCTGATAGGCGACGACGAGCACGGCTGGGACGACAACGGCGTGTTCAACTTCGAGGGCGGCTGCTATGCGAAGGTCATCAATCTGGATAAGGAATCCGAGCCGGATATCTACAACGCCATCAAGCGCAACGCCCTCCTCGAGAACGTTACCCTTGACAAGGACGGCAAGATAGACTTTGCCGACAAGAGCGTTACCGAGAACACCCGCGTATCCTATCCCATCGACCATATCAAGAACATAGTGCGCCCCATAAGCTCCGCGCCCGCCGCGAAGAACGTGATCTTCCTCTCAGCGGACGCCTTCGGCGTGCTGCCCCCCGTATCCATACTTACCCCGGAGCAGACCAAGTATTACTTCCTCTCCGGCTTTACCGCAAAGCTGGCGGGCACCGAGCGCGGCATAACCGAGCCCACCCCCACCTTCTCCGCCTGCTTCGGCCAGGCATTCCTGGAGCTGCACCCCACCAAATACGCAGATGAGCTGGTAAAGCGCATGGAGATGAGCGGCGCTAAGGCGTACCTTGTCAACACCGGATGGAACGGCACCGGCAAGCGCATCTCCATAAAGGATACCCGCGGCATAATCGACGCCATCCTCAACGGCGACATACTTGGCGTACCCACCAAGAAGATACCTTACTTCGACTTAGAGGTACCCACCGAGCTCAAGGGCGTCGACACCAACATTCTGGATCCCAGAGACACCTATGCTGATCCCGCCGATTGGGACGCAAAGGCGAAGGATCTGGCCTCCCGCTTCATCAAGAACTTCGCCAAGTACGAGGGCAACGAGGAGGGCAAGGCTCTGGTAGCCGCCGGACCCAAGGTAGATTAAGCTGTAAAACGCGATATGACGGTCCTCCGGCGGCGCCGGAGGACCGTTGCCATATACGGATATATTTTATTTGATATATTATTTTGAATTTTCACATATATGTGAGGACGCGGGAAAAAAACGACAAAATCAACGCGATTTCCCCTGTTATTGACTATTGGTATGCCGCGTGATATAATACCGATAACAGATATTACGATTCTATATTTAGTATGAAGTACGGATCAATAGCAGTGTGAATTACATAAGGGCCAGGAAGGAGCCGCCGATAGTGGAAAGCATGGGTGTAAAAAATAAGCCGGCAAGGACGACGGGAGCAAGCGGATGGCTAAACAGGCCCAAGACACGCAGGAGCATTAAAATTGCGCTGTTTTTGGCGCCTATTCTTGTATTTGCCGTACTGTTCGTCTATTATCCCTTTGTAAAGACCATAATAAACAGCTTCAGCATAGTCAACCAGAAGGGAAACGTCACGGGCTTTGCGGGGCTGGATAACTATAAATACGTATTCGGGCGCAACGATTTCAAAAAGTCAATATTGAATTCCCTCATAATAACCGGCATAAACGTCCCCATAACGCTGGTGGTGACCATACTGCTCGCGCTGATAGCCAACAAAAGGCGCAGGCTGAGCCCGCTCTATGAGACGCTTTTCACCATGCCCATGGCGGTATCCATGTCCGCGGCGTGCATGGTGTTTAAGTCCATGTTCAGCCCTACCCTGGGAATAGTCAACGCCATGCTCGGCACGCAGCTCGGCTGGTTTGAAAGCCGCGCCACAGCCCTTTATACCATAATCATACTTACGGTATGGATGGGCATAGGCTTTGACTTCCTCCTTTTCCTCTCCGCCCTGCGGGGCATACCCTCGCATATAATGGAGGCCGCAAGGCTGGACGGGGCGGGGCTCTTCACGAGGGTATTCAAGATACAGCTCCCGCTCATATCCCCCACCATACTCTATGTGATGTGTACCAATCTGGTGCTGGCCATGATGTGCTCGGCGCCCATGATAATCATAACCCAGGGAGGCCCGTCCAGGAGCACCACCTCGCTTATGTACCTCATGTTCGCTTCGGGCTACGGCAGCTCAAATTACAGCCTCGCCGCGGTGGTGAGCATAGTGACCTTCCTGCTTACCTTCGGGTTTACCGCGGTCGCGTTCATGTTTGAGAGAAAGAAGGTGCATTATCAATAATGAACAGGGCAAAGACAAGGATAGAAGATGCACTGGTTCAGATAATTGCCGTAATTATCGGCCTGATACTGATATTCCCGATAGTGTACTGCGTATGCAGCGCATTCAAGACCCCGGGCGAATTTGCCATGTCGAGGCTGCTGCCAGAGAGCTTCACCTATCTTGCGAACTTTAAAAACGCTTTGCATCAGGCGCCGCTGATGCGCTATATGCTAAACTCCGTTATAGTGTCCCTGCTTGGCACCGTGATGAGGCTGGTATTCTCCATACTTGCGGCATACGCCTTTACCACCTACGAGTTTAAATTCAAGAACGCCTGCTTCTTCCTGATACTGGCGACCATGATGCTGCCGGGGGATATACTCCTCGTGACCAACTACGCCACGGTATCAAAGCTGGGGCTGCTCAACAGCTATCTCGGCATGTGCATAACCTCCTTCGTATCCGCCAGCCAAATGTTCATGCTGCGGCAGAGGTTTATGTCGGTGCCGCGCGATATGCGCGATGCGGCCATGTTAGATGGCTGCGGCGACCTTCGCTACATAGCTACGGTTCTTCTCCCGATATGCAAGCCCGTAATAACCACGCTCTTCATACAGAGCTTTATCACCCTGTGGAATTCCTATCTGTGGCCCCTCATAGTTACCGCCAGCAGCCCGGAGATGCGCACCATAATGGTGGGCATAACCAAGCTCAATTCATGGGAGGACACCAACTATGAGCTGGTGCTGGCAGGCACCACCATATCGCTCATACCCTCCTTCCTGCTGTTCATCTTGATGCGGCGCAATATGCGAAAGGGCGGCATGGACGGCGCCATGGTAGGATAAATAAAACCGCTTTGTCTATGCGCCGGCGGCGTTGCCGCGGGGAGCGCATTTTAGGCAAATATAGTCAATAAAATTAAAAGGAGAAAAACATGAAAAAGTTCCTTCGTACTCTTTTAGTAATGGCAATGGCGCTGCTCATGGCGGCAATGACCGCCTGCGCCAAAGCGCCCGCCGATGAAGCCGTTCCCGCCGAGGAGGCAAATCAGGGTGGGGAGCAGGCCGGGGAGACTGCCGGATCCCTGCTGGGCACCGAGCCTGTGACAGTCACCTTCTGGCACAGCGCCTCCGATGAGGCCGGCGTGCTGATGGACAAGTACGTTTCAGACTTCAACGCAAACAACGAGTACGGCATCACGGTAAACGCCATCTACCAGGGCCAGTATTCCGACGCCACCACGATGCTCAAGACCATACTTTCCGCAGAAAACTATAAGGAGCTGCCGGATGTTATGCAGCTCGACGCCACCGGCAAGGTGACCTACTTCGATTCCGGCAAGGCCTTCACCGTGGACGATGCAGTAAAGGCCTATGCCGACGATAGCTTCCTTGACAGCTATCTGAACGTTGCCCTGAGCAACTGGCAGTATTCCGGCATACAGCTGGGTCTGCCCTTCGCTACCTCTACCACCGTCACTTATTACAACAAGGACCTGCTGACCAAGGCCGGCTGGGATCACGCCCCCGCCACCTTCGCCGATGTGATCGCCCTCCAGAACGACATGAAGGCCGCGGGCCTCTCTCAGGTGGCGCTGCAGAGCGTGCCCAACACTCCTACCCTTGCAAACTGGATAGGCCAGCTCGACAGCTATGTGGTAAATAACGACAACGGCAGCGAGGCCGCCGCGAGCGAGCTTGCGTGCATAGACAACGGCGCGCTGGCAGCCTTCCTCACCGAGTGGAA
Source organism: uncultured Clostridia bacterium (assembly GCA_934633985.1). Lineage (GTDB taxonomy): Bacteria > Bacillota > Clostridia > Christensenellales > CAG-138 > SFEL01. The sequence goes on along the minus strand of CAKTYU010000006.1, from coordinate 107,802 downwards.
GGCCATGTACGACGCGGGCGCGCTGAAGAACGAGCAGAGCTCCACCGACGCCTTCGTGGCGGGCGATGTGGCGCTTATGACCAGCTCCTCCTCCGCCATTGCCAGCATAACCGAGAAGGTGAACGGCGCGTTTGAGGTGGGCGTATCCAACTACCTTAAGGTAAACGCCGGCGCCGCCGATGGCGCTACCGTGTCCGGCTCCTGCTTAGTGATGTTTGACAGCGGCGACGCGCTCCGCAAGGAAGCCTCCTGGTATTTCCTGCAGTATCTTACCTCCGCCGACGTGCAGGCCGACTTTGCCGCCGGCACCGGCTACATCCCCTGCAACGCCGCCGCGCTGGAGACCGACGCCTATAAGGCAGCCGTGGAGGCCACGCCCGCCTATAAGACCGTTTACGATCAGCTCACCAGCACCCCCGCCTCCATGCGCAGCGTCACCGTGGGCCCCTCCAAGGACTTCTACTACGCCATAATGCAGTGCGTTTCCGATATGCTGGAGCAGGGACAGACTGCGGACGAGACTGTGGAGATAATGAGCGACGAGCTCGGCAACCTTCTCAACGAGTACATCCGCAACAACCAGTGATAAAGGCTATATAGACATTCAAACGGGGGCCTGCCGCTAAGCGGCGGGCTTCCTGCGTAAAAAAACGCAGGTTAGATGAGGCAAACATAAGAGATAAAAGGGAAAGGAAGCGAATATATGGAAATATCTACATCTACGAATATTTGTGCCTTTCAGCCCGGGCGCGAACGCAACCCGTTCGATTTCTGCATAGCGGAGTGCGCCAAAGGCGGCTATAAGGTGTTGGATATAAACTTTTGCGAGGCCATGAACCCCAATTCCCGTATGAGGGGGGAGGACTGGGAGGATTATGTAAAGGACATAGCCGCGCTGGGTAAAAGGTGGGGGGTGGCCTTCCGCCAGTCCCACCTGCCATATTACGATATATTCGCTGGCAACGACGAGGGAAAGGTGAGGGTAATGGAGGAGCTTATACGCCGCTCCATTATAGCCTCCGCGGAGCTGGGGGTGGAATGGACCGTTACGCATCCCGGAACGGTCTACTCCGCCGGCCCGGATATGAGGGTCTCTCTGGAGCGCAATTTGGAATATTATTCCAAGCACGTAAAGACGGCAAGGGAATGCGGCATAGGCATTGCGCTGGAGAACGACTTCGAGTACCGCTCCGCCCCTTACCAGAGGATATTCTGCGCCAACGTGCATGAGCTGACGGAGCTGGTGGATTCCTTTGGCGATCCTAAGCATGTGGGCGTATGCTATGACTTCGGCCACGGCAATCTTTGCGGGCCGTTCCATAGGCAAAACCTCAATATAATAGGCTCTCGACTGCACGCTGTACACGTTCAGGACAACCACGGTACGAGCGACGAGCATCTCATGCCCTTCCACGGCAATATAAACTGGCAGGAGGCCATGGCGGGCTTGGCCGATATAGGCTATGACGGCGACCTGACATACGAGATACAGGAGTTCGGGCGCTATTTCCCCAACGATCAGAAGCATCTGGTAGTGGAGTATTCGCTTAAGGTCGGCAAGGTGCTGCTGGATATGTTTGAAAGGGCGAAGGACGGGCAGAAAAAATAAGAAGCTATAAAAAATCCCCGCTTTGCGGGGATTTTTGCTATTTGTCCGGCTTTCTTTTCTTGGGTATTTCCATGCCGGAAAGCTCCTGGTACGCTTCAAACTGCTCATCGGTCAGGGGCGGCGTGGGCATCAGGCCCGTGGCGTCGGTAGATGAGGAGGTGGTCGATATGTCCGGATAGTCCTCCCATTGTCCGGTCTTGGCTTTTTTCATGGCTCAAGCTCCTTTTTGCTTTAGTATGGCGGCAGGTAGGGCGATGTATGCGGAGCTTTTTTATTTTGCCGTTGACAGAAGCGTATATTGTGTATATACTGTGTATATTATTTTATATACAGTTGAAAGGAGGAAGCCTTGGATATACTGATAAGCAACTCCTGCGGCAGCCCGATATATCAGCAGATATATGATCAGATAAAGGCCGCCATACTTTCGGGAGAACTCTGCGAGGGCGATATGCTGCCCAGCATACGGGCCCTCGCCAAGGAGCTTCGCATAAGCGTGATAACCACGAAACGGGCGTATGAGGAGCTTGAGCAGGGCGGATACATATACACGGCCGTCGGCAAGGGCTGCTTTGTGTCGAAGAAGAGCTCCGGCATGGTATATGAGGAGCACTTGAAAAAGATAGAGGAGCACATGGCCGAAATAGCCCGCCTTGCCGGCTCCGGCGGCATAACGGAGGAGCAGTTGATCGAAATGTACAGGGTACTTAAGGAGGAAAGCAGATGACAAACGCTATCGACGTCAAGGGCGTATCAAAGACATACCGCGGCTTCGTGCTGAACAACCTCACCCTCAGCCTGCCGGAGGGCAGCATAATGGGCCTCATAGGCGAAAACGGCGCAGGCAAATCCACAACGATAAAGCTAATAATGAACGCCGTATTGCCGGATTCCGGCAGCATAGAGGTGCTGGGGACGGACAATAGGAGCCGGGAGTTTGCCGAAGTCAAGGAGGATATAGGCGTGGTGCTGGACGAGGCGTATTTCCCGGTAAGCCTGAACTGCAAAAACGTGAATAAGATCATGGGCCTCACCTATAAAAAGTGGGATCCCGATAAGTACTTCGGTTATATAAAGAAATTCGGCCTGCCGGAAAAGAAGGCCTTCAAGGACTTTTCGCGGGGCATGGAGATGAAGCTTGCCATAGCCGCGGCCCTGTCCCACGAGCCGAGGCTGCTGGTGCTGGACGAGGCCACCGGAGGGCTGGACCCAATAGTGCGGGATGAGATACTCGACATATTCAACGATTTTACCCGCGATGAGAGCCACAGCATACTTATATCTTCACATATAGTGAGCGATTTGGAGAAGATATGCGATTACATCGCGTTCCTGCACCGGGGCAGGCTTGTGTTTGCCGAGGAAAAGGATATGCTCTATGAAAACTATGCGCTCGTCAATATGACCCGGGCGCAGCTTGCGGCCATGCCGAAGGGCAGCGTGCTGGGCAGCAGGGAAAACCAATATGGCGCCGAGGCGCTTATGCTGAGAAATGACGTTCCGGCGGGTATGACGACGGAGCGCACGACGATAGAGGATATAATGCTCTATATGGCGAAGGAGGATAGGTAGTATGCGGGGGCTGATAATGAAGGATATGCTCACTCTGGCGAAGCAGGCCAAGGCGTTCCTTATGCTTGTGCTGTTTTTTGCCGTCATTCCCAGCTTTTCGGGGAGCAGCTTCGCCATGCTGTATGCGGCCATGATGCCTATAAGCGCGTTGGCATACGATGAAAACTGCAAGTGGGATCAGCTTGCAGCCATGATGCCGTACAGCGTCAGGGACATAGTATTGAGCAAGTACCTGCTCGGCTATATCTGCCTGCTGGCGACGGGGGCACTGTCGGCAGCCTCGCTGTATGTTACCGCCGCCGCAAAGGGAACGGCTGTATCGGGCGAGGATATTACACAGATCGCGGTAATGGCCTGCTTTGCGCTGATATTTTTAGCGGTGAACCTGCCCTGCATGTTCCGTCTGGGCGTTGAAAAGGGAAGGCTCATGTTTATGGCAATGATAGGCGTAATAGTATTTTTTACCGTGGGCTTTGGCGATAAAATAGCCGATGGCATAAACAAAGCGAGTGCAGGCGGCAGCCTTGCCCCCGGCGCGGTGGCGATAGCCGCTTTGGCGCTGGCGGCGAATATGGCCTCCGCAGCGCTGTCCGAGAGGGCGTATAAAAGGAAAATGAGATAGCGGCGCGATATAGCAAAATATCAAAAAAGCGGCGCTAAGCCGCTTTTTTGATATTATCCCAAGCCGATGGGCCTATTCTGCGCTCTTTAGGGATTCTATCATATCTATGCCCTTCATTTTTATATGGGCCATTACGTTCACTATGGCGGAGAATACCACCGTTAGCGCCGCCGACAGGGCATAGCTCATGGCGGTGGTGCTGCGCCCGAACATCATAAGGTCTATCTCCACGGAGCGTATCAGCCACGCGTGCAGGTACTTGCCGAACAGGCAGCCTAACGCTATGCCTACCGCCGTGAGGATTATGTTCTCCCTGCAAATGTAGGCGGTGACCTCTATGTCGTAGAAGCCCAGCACCTTTATGGTTGCAAGCTCCCGTATGCGCTCGGTCATGTTTATGTTGGAGAGGTTGTAAAGCACAACTATCGCCAGCGCCGCCGCACAGAGTATTACCACCACCACCACAAAGTCCACACGCTCCATGCTGTGCGTATAGGTGTCCTTGACGTCGGCGGTGCGGGAGGCGGCGGAAACGCCGTGGAGCTTAAGCATATCCTCCATTGTGGCCTCGCAGGCGGCGTTGGAGCTGTCCTCAAGGTTGAGTATGACGGTGTTTATTTCGGCCTCCTTACCGAATATCTCATCGTATGCCGCGGGCGTAAGGTAGATAAAGTGGGCGACGTAGTTTTGATATATGCCGGCTATGTAGGCGCTGTGGCGGCCGTCGCTGTCGATGGTGATGCTGTCGCCCACCTTGACCTTGAGCAGCTCGCTCAGCTTCTGGTCGATAATCACGCCGCTTTCCGGCAGTGGCATATCCTCGCCGGAGCCTATTGCCCGGGTAATTACGAATTTGCCTATATCCTCCGGGTCGAACACCTCTATATAGGCGGTGATGGAGTAGGCGGGGGATTCGGCGGTGACGCTGCCCGCGTAGATCTCCGTGTATTCGCTTACGTTGTCCGAGCTGTCCAGATATTCCTTTATATCCGCGTATTCGGTATCCAGCAGCCCATCGCTCAGGGTTATCTGCGCGTCGTAGCGGAATATGTCGCCATACTGGGTATCCATGGTCATCATAAGGGAATCCCTTAGGCCGAAGCCGGCGATTATGAGCCCGGTGCAGCCGCCTATGCCTATCACGGTCATGAAGAACCTCTTCTTATAGCGGAAAAGGTTGCGAACCGTGATCTTCCAGTTGAAGCTGAGCGCGCGCCATACGGGGGTTATGCGCTCCAGCAGCACGCGCTTGCCGGCGGGGGGCGCCTTGGGGCGCATGAGGTTCGCAGGCGAGTCGGTGAGGGTGGATATACAGGCCCAGAGCGTGGACAGGGTGGTGCAGGCCACCGCCGCGACGGTCGCCCATATACATATACCGGGGTAGAAGCTGAGGCGTATATTGGGCATTTCGTACATTATCTGGTAGGAGACGTATATCATGGTCGGGAATACTATATGCCCTATGATAACGCCGAGAAGGCTTCCCGCAAGGCTGGGGAACAGGCCGTAGCACAGGTATTTTTTGGATATATCCCACCTGCCGTAGCCCAATGCCTTCATAAGGCCTATCTGGGTGCGCTGCTCCTCCACCATGCGCGTCATGGTGGTAAGGCATACCAGCGCCGCCACCAGGAAGAATATTACGGGGAACACCGAGGCAAGGTTTGCCATCCTGTCCGCGTCCTGGCCGAAACCGGTGTAGCCGGGGTCGTAGCCGCGGGAGAGTATGTACCACTTGCAGGTCTCAATATCGGCTACCTTGCGCCGTGCGTCCGCCAGCTTCTTCTTGGCGTCCGCGATCTTTTCTTCGGCCTCCCGCTTCGCGTCCTCGTATTCCTCGAGGCCGTCGGCGTATTCCTTTTCGCCGTCCTTGAGCTTCTTATAGGCCTTGGGCAGCTCGTCTATGCCCTCGTAATACTTTTTCCAGCCGTCCTGAAGCTCCTCCACGCCCTCGCGATATTTCCTTTTGCCATCCTGAAGCTCCTCATAGCCCTCGTCCAGCTTCTTTTTTGCGGCGTCAAGCTGGGCCTTCGCCGCGTCCAGCTCCTGCTTTCCGGCGTTGTATTCTGCCATGCCGGCGTCTATCTCAGCTTGAGCGGCGGCTATTTTGTCCTCGGACATGCGGACGCTTTCAAGATACTCTTTCCGTGCGGTAAGCTCAGTTATCTGTGCATCTATCGCCGCTATCTTAGCTTTATCCTCTGGGTTGTTGGGATCAAGCGAGTCCTTCTGCGCTTGAAGATCAGAAATGGCGCCATCTAACTGGGCGATCTGGTCGGGTATCTTCCTTGCCGCGTCAAGCTGCTGCTTTGCGGCGGAGAGCTTCGCATAGGACTCGTCCAGCTTGTGCTTGTTTTCGGCGTATTGGGCATAGCCGAAGTTGTATTCGTCAAGGCCCTTTTGGTATTCCTGCTCGCCCTCTATTAGCTCCTGACGGGCGTCGGCAAGTTCGCACTCCGCATCGCACAGCTTTGGGAGGGATTCCTCCAGCTCCTTCTTGCCGTCCCGGTATTCCCGCCAGCCCTTATCCAGCTTTCTGCGGGCGTCCTTAAGCTCCTGCTCCGCGTCGGAGAGCTTTTCGTCCGCCTCTTTTTCCTTGTCGTCCAGCTCCTTTTGGGCGTCGTCGATCTTTTTCGTGGCTTCGTCTATTATGTCGTCGTAGCGGAGCCTTGCCCGCCCGTCCCCGAAGTCCTCAAGGGAATCTATAACGTCGTCGATATAGTCGTCGTATTCGTCCGTGAAGGCGGTGAGGGCCTCCGCGCCCTCTACCTTTGCGTATGCGACGGTGTAGTAATCCAAATCAAAGGCGTTTTCCGGAAGATATACGTAAGCCCTTACGTTGCCGGAGCCGATGGAGGCGGAACCGCGCTCCACGCTGATATAGTAAGGGCTGACGGCGGTGCCGGTTATGGTGAAGCGCTTGCTTACAAGGCAGTCCTCATAGTCGTCGCTGGGGCTTATGGTTATCCTGTCCCCCACGGAGAGCTTCATTTTTTCCAGCAGGTTCTTGTCCACTATGCATTCGTCGGGCCTTTCCGGCATCCTGCCGGAGGTGACCGTGAGCAGGTTCATGCCGTCGGTCACGGAATACACCTTTGCGACTGTGTCGCCGGCCCATGCGTCTATGCAGTATGCGCCTATGGCCCGCTCTATACCCTCCTGCTTTTCGAGAGCCCTGACATCGTCTCTGGTAAGGCCGAGGGTAGAGATCACCTGTATATCCATTAGCTGCTGCTTATCCAGATATTCGTCGCCGGTGTTTTTCATATCCGGCGCGGTAGCCTTTAGGCCGGAGAGGAACGCCACGGCGAGGGCTATGAGTATGGCTATGGAAAGAAAACGGTTCCTGCTGTTTTTTATTTCCCTAAGCAGGTCTTTTCTTAAAGCGGTCACAGTGCAGTCTCCTTTCCGCTGCGTTTTTTATAAGCCGCGGCTACCATTCTATATTTTCTACCGGGGTCGGGCGGTCGTTGTATTCCTCGTGGGCGACGGCGCCGTTCTTTATGTGTATAACGTGATCTGCCATGGGCGTGAGGGCGCTGTTGTGGGTTATCACCACCACGGTGACCCCCTTCTGGCGGCAGGTATCCTGCAATAGCTTCAGTATGGACTTGCCGGTGACGTAATCTAACGCGCCGGTGGGCTCGTCGCAAAGCAGCAGCTTGGGGTTCTTCGCCAGCGCCCTGGCAATGGATATGCGCTGCTGCTCGCCGCCGGAAAGCTGGCTGGGGAAGTTGTTCATGCGGTCCTCGAGGCCCACCTCGCGCACGGCGGTTGCCGCGTCCAGCGGGTCACGGCATATCTGAGCCGCCAGCTCCACGTTTTCAAGTGCGGTGAGGTTCTGCACCAGATTATAAAACTGGAACACAAAGCCCACGTCATAGCGGCGGTAGGTGGTAAGCTCCTTTGAGCTCAGGCCGCTTATTACCGTGCCGTCCACGGATATGGTGCCCTCGGTGCAGGTATCCATGCCGCCCAGCATGTTCAGCACCGTGGTCTTGCCGGCGCCGGACGGGCCCACGATTATGCAGAATTCCCCCTTCGCAATAGAAAAATTGATGTGGTCTATGGCCTTTATGACCATCTGGCCCATCTTGTAGTGCTTTGAAACGTCGCTGAATACTACGTAATCCCGCATAATGCCCCTCCATAGGCGTTGGTATTTCATAATATTTAATTATAACATCTATTTAATTAAAAGAATATTAAAAAAACGCCCTTAAAATGTGCATAAACGGTGACATTTTGCGGCGTTTTCCGGGTGCGGGCCGCAAGCGGGGCGGGATGGGAAAAATCGTGCATGGCGAGAGCAAAACGGCAATGTTCAAATTTTTTTCACACCAGACAAAACGCGGCCGTGGTACAATAATAATAATGCCCCGCTGCGGCGGTATATCGGAGGGTAGATTGGAAAAGACTGAGCGCCGGAAAAGGATCCTCATCAACCTTGTGTATTTCGCGGCCATACTGGCGGTGCTGATAGTGCTGTTCAGGTACATGATGTCGAGCCTGCTGCCGTTCTTCATAGCCTTCATAGTGGCGGCGGTGATACACCCGCTGTTGGACAAGCTCACAAAGCGGTGCCACCTTCCCCATAAGCTCACGGGCATAGTGCTGATAGTGCTGGTATATACGCTGCTGGCGTTTTTAGGCATAATACTCTGCGACAAGATAGCGGACTTCGTGCAGAAGATGATAGTCCTCACGCCGAGGGTGTGGAGCAGCACCATGCTGCCCACGCTGCGATCCGCATGGGAGAGCATAACGGCCTTCCTTGCCAGATGGGATATCGAGATAGACTTGGCCATGGATAAGGTGCTGGCAGCGCTGGATTCGAGCATAAAGACGGTCTCTGCAAAGGCCGTGGCGATGGTGGGCAACTTTGCGGTGTCCGTCCCTGGCAAGCTGGTCAATACGATAATATGCATAGTTTCCACCGTGTTCATACTGCTGGATTGGGACGCCATAGGCAAATTCATACACGATCAGCTTCCGCCCAAGGCCTCGGCGGTGATGGCGGACGGCTGGAGCCAGCTCAAAAAGACCATAGGCAAGTACATACGCTCCTATGGACTCATAATGCTTATGACCTTTACCGAGCTTGCGATAGGGCTGCTGATAATCGGCGTGGACAATTCATGGGGAGTGGCGGCAGGCATAGCGCTCCTGGACATATTGCCAATAGTGGGATGCGGCACGGTGCTTATCCCCTGGGCGGCGGTGAGCCTCGTCACGGGAAAGACCGGCCTTGCCGTGAGCCTGATGATATTATATGTGATAATAGCCATAGTGCGAAACATCGCCGAGCCCAAGATAGTGGGGCAGCAGGTGGGATTGCACCCGCTGGCAACGCTGCTTGCCATGGTGATGGGCGCGTCGCTGTTCGGGGCGGCGGGCGTGCTTGCGCTGCCCATAGCCCTGGCTGTGATAAAGCAGCTTAACGACGACGGCATAATACACGTTATAAAAAAGCCGGAGCCTGAGGAAAAGGCCAAGGCCCCAAGCAAAAAAACAAAATAACGCCAAAAGAAAGGGCCGGCGCGCCAAAATGCGCCGGCCCTGTGCTTATCTATCCCGAAGCTCCTTCAGGTGGCGGCAGCTTTTGCCGCGGTAGCGGGAGGACTGCACCTCCGCCATTATCGCCAGGGCTATCTCCTCCGGCGTTTCGCCGCCTATGTCCAAGCCTATGGGGGTGAACACGGCGTCGAGCTGTTCGTCGGTAAATCCCCGCCCGCGCATGTATTCAAACAAGCCCGCTATCTTTTTGCGGCTGCCTATCATGCCTATGTAGGCGGCTTTTTTTGTGAGGGCGGCGCAAAGCGAGGCGCTGTCGTTTACATGCCCGTGGGTGGCTATGACTATGAACGCCCCCGCCGGAATATCCGCTTCGGCAAGCTCTTTTTCAAAATCCTCCACGCGGACGAACCTGTCCGCAACGGCTATGCTCCCGCTTATAGGCCCGTCCTCCCTGTCGTCTATGAGCAGGGTGGCATAGCCCAAAAATCCGGCTAATTTGAGCACCGCGCAGCCCACGTGGCCCGCGCCGCACATGACCAGCAGCGGCCTTGCGGGGAAGGGCTCTATAAGCACCCTTATATGCCCGCCGCAGATCATTCCGGTGTTGTTTGTGGCGGCGGGGGAGAGGTCGTATACCTTTAGGGCGTTTTCGCCCGTGCGTATGCACTCCATCGCGTCCCTTGCGGCCAGGTATTCGGCGGAGCCGCCGCCTATGGTGCCGGAGGTCTCGCCGCCTTCAAATACCAGCATCTTTCCGCTCTTGCGCGGTGCGGAGCCGTCCGCCTCGACTATTGTTACCATGGCGTGGCTTATGCCGCCCTTCAGCGCGTCAAGCTGTTCCTTCAACAATGCAGCGGTATCCATTTCCTTTTCCTCCTGTGGGGATATGAGCTTTTTGCTATAAAAAATTATACCACAGGTAAGGGGAAAGAAAAACGCCTGCGCGTAGGTTTTATTTTGCCGAGCCCTTCAGCGCCCTTTGCATGAACTCCCAGGTGGATATGCCGCCGGGGCGGTTGTATCTGCCGAGCAGAAAAAGGCACTCCGGGTCGCGCGTGATGTAGTTGCACTTTTCCTCGCAGCCGAGGGACGCCTTGAAGCCCAGCTCCTTTAGGTATTCGGTGGTATCGCCCGTTACCGCCCCGAAGGGGTAGGTGTACGCAGTGGGCGTTATGCCGCACTTATCCTTAAGAAGCTGCTGCAGCTTTATGCAGTCGCCGCAGAAGAACGCCTTATAGCTTTGGATATCCTCCCCTTGCCTGCGCTTGCTGCCGAAGCGGGGGGACTGGGAATGCATATCGTATGAATGATTTTGTATCTCCACATGCCCGCTTGCGGTTATCGCCTTTATGTCCTCGTAAGAGAGGTGGGCATAGCTGGGGTTCGGGTCCGGCGTTTCGCTGAAGGCCGCGGTATAGCTTCCCACCACGGATATGACGGCCTTTATGTCCAGCTCCTCGAGTATGGGCAGTATGTACGTGAGGTTGTTGAGATATCCGTCGTCCAGCGTCACCAACACCGGCTTTTCCGGGAGGCCGTCCCCCTCTGTGTACTCGATAAGATCCTCGATAAACACAGTCTCGTAGCCGTTATCCAGAAGGTAGAGCATATCCTCGCGAAAAACCGACGGGGATACGATGTACGCGCCGGAGCGGCTCTTGAGTATGCTGTGATACATTATCGCGGGCAGCGGCACCGGCTCCGGGGCGGGATCGTAAACGGGATAAACCCCGCAGCCGGAGAGCATGACGAGCGCGGCCCACAGGGCCATAAGTTTCAGCTTGCACTTCATAGGATAAGGATATGAAGGGCTAAGGGAGTAAATGCATACCGCCGCGCGGCGAAGCGGACATTTCGACAAATGAAAATTGTTGATAGGTGGTATGATAAAAGCTAATATTAAACCCCCTTCAATGGCTCGAAAATAACAGGATATAAACTTAATTAGCTAAAAAAACGAGAGGTCTCTGCCGGCGCAAGTATAAGATTTATATAAAATATTTTTGCCCCTGCCATGAAAACAGCGATTGACATTGATAAAACATACTGCTAATATATATTCGATGAGTGGTATTTGCTTGTCATGTGCAGCTTTTCTTACAGTCGGCATGATCGGTATTGCTTAATTAGTTAGTATTGCTGAAACAGGTTAACATTTAACACAATCCAACCCAACTCAAAGGGGGGCGTCCCCTTTTGTATTTGTATTACATACAAATACAAAATTCTACTTCTTGAACAATGGGCTGTGCCCGTTTAGTTCATACAATAATTAGGAGGAAGAAAAAAACATGAAAAAGCTCATTGCTTTGATGCTGGTCTTAGTTATGGCAGTTTCCTTTGCGGCCTGCTCCCAGACCTCTACAGAGGGCGGGATCACCGCTGCCGGCGATGCAAAGTGGGATAAGAACGACGTTCAGGGCTCTATCGAGTCTGCCGTCGCCGCCACCACTGGCAAGATCGCCATCATCACCAACACCGTATCCCAGAACGAAGAGGAATACCGTTCCGCAGCCGCCATGGTTGAAAAGTACGGCGATCGCGTCATTCACGACACCATGCCCGATAACTTCATGGCAGAGCAGGAGCAGTTCATCTCCGTCATCAACAAGTACGGCTCCGATCCCGACGTAAAGTGCATAATCATCAATCAGGCCTGCCCCGGCTCCAACCCCGGTATCGACAAGGTAGCCGAGGTCCGCGACCTTAAGGATCTGCTGGTCATCTACTGCACCCCTCAGGAGAACCCCACCGACATCACCACCCGTGCGGACATCACCATCTCCGTTGACGAGGTTGGCAAGGGCACCTATATGGCTGAGAAGGCCAACGAGATGGGCTGCAAGACCTTCGTGCATTACAGCTTCCCCCGCCACATGGCTCAGGTGACCCTGGCCGGCTGCCGCGATAAGATCAAGGTCAAGTGCGAAGAGCTGGGCATCGAGTTTATAGACGCCACCGCTCCCGACCCCACCGGCGACTCCGGCCTTTCCGGCTCCCAGCAGTTCATACTTGAGGACGTACCCAAGATGGTAGAAAAGTACGGCAAGGAGACCGCCTTCTTCACCACCAACTGCGCTATGCAGGTTCCCCTCATCAAGGCTGTTTACGACGCCGGCGCTTACTTTGTACAGCCCTGCTGCCCCAGCCCCTATCACGGATTCCCCAGCGCCTTCGGTATTGAGAGCCCTGAAGATCTGGTAGGCGGCCTGGAGGCCACCATCGCAGCCGAGAAGAAGTATGTGGCTGACGCCGGCCTGACCGGTCACTTCTCCACCTGGGCGGTTCCCGCCTCCATAGCCAACACCGTTGCCGGCACCGAGTATGCCTTCCTGTGGATGGCCGGTCTTATAGGCGACTGTGACACCGACGCAATGAGCGCCCTGCTGACCGACTACTGCGGAGCCAAGGCTGAACTCACCCCCTTTGTGGATCCCGGCACCGGCGAAGTCACCGACAACTACCTTGTATATCAGCTTGGTTATCTCGATCTGTAATATTTAAGCTGAGTAAGACCACTATCGTCTAAACAAAACGGGGCGGCTGTGAGCGTTCAGCTCCGCCGCCCCTTTTTCCTTACCCAAGCAATGACAGAGATAGTCATACCCGTATAAGAAAGGGGATTTACAAGCTTTGGCTGAATCAATTTTACGTTTTATAAACGTGGGAAAGTCTTACGGCGACAATCAGGTCCTTAAGGGGATAAATATGGACGTCCGCCCCGGCGAGATCCATGCCCTTATAGGCGAAAACGGCGCCGGCAAGTCCACGTTGATGAACATCCTCTTCGGAATGCCCGTCATTCACGACACGGGCGGTTTTGAAGGCGCCGTCGAGATAGACGGCGAGGATGCACATATAATGACGCCCCATGACGCCATGGAAAAAGGCATTGGTATGGTACATCAGGAATTTATGCTGATTCCCGGCTTTACCATAACCGAAAACATAAAGCTGAACCGCGAAATCACCAAGCCGACCGCGCTTTCAAAGATAGTTGGCAAGCGTTTGCAGGAGCTGGAAATGGACAAGATGAACGCAGACGCTCGCAAGGCTTTGGGTACCATGGAGATGGATATTGCGGAATACACTATGGTACACGGCCTTCCCGTAGGCCACATGCAGTTCGTCGAGATAGCCCGTGAGATAGACAAGACCGGCATCCGATATCTGGTATTCGATGAGCCCACAGCAGTGCTGACCGAGGCGGAGACAAAAAACCTCCTTGCGGCCATACGCCGCCTCGCGTCAAAGGGCATAGGCATAATCTTCATAAGCCACCGCTTAGATGAGATAATAAGCCTTTCCGACCGCGTTACCATACTGCGCGACGGCGAGCTGGTAACCACCCGCGATACCAAGGACATCACCGCCGCCGAGATAGCGAGGCTCATGGTGGGCCGCGCCCTCACCCTTGACCGCAACGAAAGCGGGCGCAAGGTGAGCGACGAGGTGATATTCGACGTAGAGCACCTTCGCGTCAATATGCCCGGCGAGGTAGTCCGGGACGTGAGCTTTAAGGTGCATAAGGGCGAGATAGTAGGCATAGGAGGCTTGGCGGGGCAGGGCAAGCTGGGCATCGCCAACGGTATAATGGGCCTTTATCCCGCCGACGGCAAGGTCGTATTTAAAGGCAAGGAGCTGAGCCTCAACGATACCAAGGATGCGCTCAAGTCCGATATAGCCTTTGTGAGCGAGGACAGAAAGGGCGTGGGCCTGCTGCTGAACAGCCCTATCGACCTCAATATCGCCTTTACGGCGCTGGAAAACGAGGGCAAGTTCCTCAAAAAGTACGGCCCAGTAAAGCTGCTCGACAAGAAGGGCGTAAGGGAACATGCGGATAAGATGATAAAGGATCTGGATATACGCTGCACCTCGGCGGCCCAAAACACCGGTGCGCTTTCCGGAGGAAACCAGCAGAAGGTGTGCGTCGCAAGGGCGCTTACGCAGCAGCCCGAGCTGCTGCTGGTATCCGAGCCCACCCGCGGCATAGATATAGGCGCGAAGAAGCTGATACTGGATCTTCTAAAGAGCCTTGCGGAAGAGCGGGGCATGACCATAGTAATGACGAGCTCCGAGCTTGCGGAGCTTCGCAGCATTTGCGACAGGGTGCTCATTATATGCGAGGGCAAGGTCGCAGGCGAGCTCAAGCCCGAGGCGTCTGATGAGGAATACGGCCTTATGATGTCCTCCGCCCACATATCAAAGGAAAAGGAGGCATAAACAATGGGTAAACTTATACGCAGAATGGGTATACCTACCTTTGCCGTTTCCGCGCTGCTTCTGGTTGTGCTTATAGCGGCTTACGTCATGGGTCAGTCCCTACCCGTGCTTTTCACCGATATACTGCGCCGCGTAGGCATGAACGGCATACTGGTGCTGGCGATGGTGCCATCTATAAAGTCCGGCGTCGGCCCCAACTTCGCGCTGCCTATCGGCATAGTCGGCGGGCTGTTCGCGCTCATGTGCTGTATGCAGATGGATCTTATGGGCTGGAGCCTCATAGGCTGCTCCATACTGCTGGCGATAATAATATGCAGCCTGATGGGCTGGGCCTACGGCAAGCTGATGAACGCGGTAAAGGGCGCTGAAATGACCATAGCCACCTATACCGGCTTCTCCATAGTGGCGTTCTTCAACATACTCTGGCTGTCCCTTCCCTTCTCCAACCGCAAAATGGGCTGGATGCTGGGCGACGGCCTCCGCGAGACCATACAGATGGACGGCTTTGCGGCGGACAAGATAGTATCAAAGTTCCTCTCCTTCAATATCGGCGAGGTCACCATACCCACCGGCATGATACTGCTGCTGCTGCTCACCTGCTTCGCAGTCAGCGTCTTTTTCAAGACCAAGACCGGCCTCGCTATCTATGCGGGCGGCGTGAACCCGCAGTTTGCGGAGGCTGCCGGCCTCAACATAGATCGCAGCCGCATAATAGCGAACGTAATATCCACCGTGCTCGCGGGCATAGGCATCATAATCTACTCTCAGGGCTACGGCTATGCTCAGATATACAACGGCCCGCTGAACATGGCGTTCCCCGCCGTGGCGGCCGTGCTGATAGGCGGCGCCACCGCAACCAAGGCAAGCTGCGTGAACGTAGTGGTCGGCGTATGCATATTCCAGGGCCTTATGACCGCCGCCATGCCTGTGGCTAACGCGCTGTTCACCGGCACCGACCTTTCGGATATCATGCGTCAGGTCATACAGAACGGCGTTATCCTCTACGCCCTCACTCAGGTAAAGAAAGGAGGCGACAGGTAATGTCAGATCTGGTAAAGAAGAACGGCCATAAGTTCGACCTCGGCGCTTTCGTGATGGACAATATCGTTACCATAATCTTCTGGGTATTCATTATCATGGGCCTCGCGCTCGCAAAGAGCGTAACCTTCAACTGGTTCCTCACGGAGCTCAGCAACCGCTTCTACCGCAACGCCTTTCTGGTGCTGTCCCTTATAATCCCGGTTATCGCCGGCTTGGGGCTTAACTTCGGCATAGTCGTCGGCGCCATTGCGGGGCAGCTTGCCATAATCCTTGTCCGCTATTACTATATCGGCGGCTTTGGCGGCTTCCTGATCTGTATGCTGATAGCGCTCCCGATAGCGATGCTGTGCGGCTGGCTCACCGGCACACTCTACAACAAGACCCGCGGTCAGGAAATGATAGCCTCGCTGATAGTCGGCTACTTCGGCACCGGCATATATATGTTTATAGTGCTGTTTATGATCGGCGGCATTATCCCGGTCCAGCCGGATCACCCGATAATACTTCCCGGCGGCGTGGGGATCCGCATGACTGTGGATATGGATACCATCAAGTATGCCCTCGAGGGTATATGGCAGATACCCTTCGCCACATTTATGATTGTGGCGTCCGCGCTGGTGGTGCTGTACCTCGTATGGGGCCAGTACATACGCAAGCTGAAGCCCGGCCAGGCTCGCCTAAGCAAGTTCAAGTTCACGCTGTATGCGGCTATCGCCGTTGCGGTACTCGCCATATTCGCGTATCAGGCAGCGACCAAGGGCAGGCTCAGCATGGTCCGCAAGGTGCCTATGGGCACTGTGATAATGATAGTGCTGCTGGCAGTATTCACCAAGTGGATAATGACCACAAAGCTGGGTCAGGATTTCCGGGCCTGCGGCCAGAACCAGTACATCGCGGAGTCCAACGGCATAAACGTGGACCGTACCCGCATCATAGCCACCATAATATCAACCGTGCTTGCCGCGTGGGGCCAGATAATCTACATACAGAATATAGGCACGCTTAACGTCTATACCGCCCATAACCAGATAGGCCTGTTCTCCGTGGCGGCCATACTGGTAGGCGGCGCCTCCGTAAACAAGGCGACTGTATCTCAGGCAATAATGGGAACCCTGCTGTTCCACTCCATGTTCATACTCAGCCCCGAGATCGGCCAGGCCGTTTTCGGTCAGGCCATACTCGGCGAATACTTCCGTACCTTCATGGTATACGGCGTAATCGGACTCTCTCTCGGCCTGTATGTCTGGAAGGCAAACAAGCAGAGCAAGCTCACCCTTGAGCCCCGCGTCGCGGAAAACGCAAGGGATCAGGTGATAAATTCAGGAACCACCAGATAACATAAGGGAAAAGGACAAGGGCTGTTCGCCGGAGCAGCCCTTATGCTTTTAATCGAGGAAAGGAAAGAGGAATGAGAACGGAATACGCAAAAAAGCTCGCCGATATGATGGAATACGACGCCATGCTCATATCCCCCTCCGAGGAGCTGCGCTTTTTTACCGGCTTTTCGCCCATGATGTGCGAGAGGTTTCAGGCGCTTTTCGTAAAGAAGAACGGCGAGTGCTTTTATCTGTGCAATACTCTCTATGCCGATGAGGTCGCCGAGGGGCTGAAGCGCGAGTGCCCGGTTTACCATTGGCACGACAACGAGGGAATGGATAAGGCCTATGAGATACTCAAAAACGAGGGGCTCGCGGGCAAAACCGTCGGCGTGAACTCCACCGCCCAGGCCTTCAACGTGCTGGATATAGGCAAAAACTGCGGCATAACCTTTGTAAACGGCAAGCCGCTCCTTGAAGAGGTGCGCATAATCAAGACCCACGAGGAGCTGGAGAATATGCGCCTTTCCGCAAGGGTGGCCGACAGCGCCTTTGAAAGGGCCTGCGCCATGATACGCCCCGGCATAACCGAGGCGGAGGTGAGGGACGTAATAGTTGGCGCCATGGTGGAACAGGGCGGCTGCAACTTCGACTGCATAGTTGCTTCCGGACCCAACAGCGGCTATCCGCACTACAACAGCTTTGACAGGATTATACAGGAGGGGGACTGCATAGTCCTGGACTGGGGCTGCGCCATAAACGAGATGATGTCGGATCTTAGCCGCACGGTGTTCGTAGGGAGCATAAGCGATGAGCAGCGCAGGATATACGAGTTAGTGGACAGGGCCCAGCTCACGGCAGAGGGCATCGCCAATGAAGGCGCGTACATACCCGACATAGACAAGGCCGCCCGGGAGGTGCTGGACGAGCAGGGCTATGCCCATACCCTGGTCAACCGCGTGGGTCACGGCATAGGCTATTCTGTGCATGAGGGGCCTTACATCAACCAGATAAACCACCGGCGGCTGGAGAGGGGTATGTGCTTCTCCATAGAGCCGGGGGTGTACCTCGGAGGCCGCTTCGGTATGCGGGTGGAGAACATCGTATGCATAAACGAAAAGGGCGAGACCGAGGTGCTGAACAAGGCGGACAGGAGCCTTAGGATACTGGACTGGTACAAAAAGTAAAAAATGCGGCTTATACCGCCTCGGATCACGGGGCGGTATTTTTTGTGTTAAAAATACATGCGGATTATAGTATAATCTATATGCACGCGATTTGCTTTGAACAGAACATATAAGGAGGACGACCATTGCTCATAGAGCATTACAACGAGCACGTGTATTTTCAGGGCGGCCTACGGCGTAAAGCCGATGGAAGGCAGCAAGGCATGAGCGACTGCCTCTTGCGAAGGCGCATTGCGCTGGGCGGGCGGGAGATCGAGTACGAGCTGCACCGCAGGCGGGTGAAAAACATAAACCTCCGCATAAGGCGGGACGGCACGGTATACGTCTCCGCAAGCCAAAGGGTGAGCCTTGCGGCGATAGAGGGCTTCATGCAGAGCCGGTCGGCGCTCATACTGTCAGCCATAGAAAGGGCGGAGACTGCGCCCGCGATAGCATGCGATCCGGCGGGGGACAGCATGACCGTGCTGGGGCGCGAGCTGCCGGTGATCGTGGTGCAGGGCGAAAGCCAGGGCGCAGAGCAGAAAAACGGCAAGCTGTACATTACTCTCAAGGATACCTCTGATGGTCGTAAGCGCCAAAGGCTCGTGCAAAAATATATGGACGGGCTGTGCGAGGAGGTCTTATGCGGGGCGCTGGAAAGCATGTATCCGCTCGTGCGGAGCCTTGGCGTGCAAAAGCCGGAGATAAAGCTGCGTACGATGAGCGCCCGTTGGGGAAGCTGCGCCTATACAAAGGGGTGCATCACGATAAATAAGCGGCTAATAGCCTACCCGGCAGCGGCGGCGGAGATGGTGGTGCTGCACGAGCTTTGCCATCTGGTCTACCCGAACCATTCCGGGGATTTTTACGCGCTGATGCAGGCGCTGATGCCAGACTGGAGAGCGAGGAAGAAGCTGCTGGACGGCAAATAAAAAGGAGGGCGACCATGCGGCGGATAATATTCCATGTTGATGTAAACAGCGCCTTTCTTTCATGGGAGGCGGCAAGGCGGGTGAGCGAGGGCGAGCAGGACATACGCCTTATACCCGCCGCAATAGGCGGGGATCGGGACAAGCGCACCGGCGTTATACTCGCCAAGTCCATACCCGCGAAGAAATACGGCGTTGCAACGGGTGAGCCAGTCGCCATGGCGCTGCGTAAATGCCCGGAGCTTTTTATCGCCAAGCCGGATTTCAGGCTGTATGAGCGCAGCTCGGCGGCGTTTATGGATATATGCGGCAGGTATGCCCCGGCGGTTGAAAAGTATTCCATAGACGAGTGCTTTTTGGATATGACGGGCACAGAAAGGCTGTACGGCGACCCGGCGGAGGCCGCCCGGAGGATAAAGGACGAGATACGGGATACCCTGGGCTTTACCGTGAATATAGGCGTTGCCAACAACAAGCTGCTGGCGAAGATGGCCAGCGACTTTGAAAAGCCGGATAAGGTCCATACCCTGTTTGACGGGGAGATACGGGAAAAGCTCTGGCCGCTGAGGGTAGGCGAGCTTTTTACGGTGGGCCCTGCGACGGCCAAAAAGCTGGAGCAGGCGGGCATAACCACTATCGGCGCGCTGGCAAACGCCAGCCTCCTGAGCGCACAGGCACTGCTGGGGCAGAAGATGGGCAGGCAGGTGTGGGAATACGCCAACGGGCGGGACTCCTCCCCCGTGCTGGCCGAGGCGGAGGAGGCCAAGGGATACAGCATATCCACCACCACGGAGGAGGATGTAGTAACGGCGGAGCAGGCGTATAAGATACTGCTGGCGCTGGCGGACAGCGTGGCGGCCCGGATGCGCTCCGAGGGGGCAAAGGCATACGGAGTGTCGGTAACCATACGGGGCAACGACTTCAAAAACAGATCCCACCAGAAAAAGCTGGCGGAGCCTACCGATATAACCAACGAAATATATAAGCTTTGCCGAAGCCTGTTCGATGAGCTGTGGGATAAGCATACCCCGCTTCGTCTGCTCGGCATAGGGCTGCTCAACGTGACCAAGGAGGAATACGCCCAGCAGAGCATGTTCCGCGACGAGGGCAAGGACAAGGCGAGAAAGCTGGATAAGGCGGTGGACGACATACGGGGCCGCTTCGGGGCGGATACCATAATGCGGGGCTCCGTCATGCACTCCGGCGCAAACGTGGGCAAAAAGTACAAGGCCCACATGGAAAACAAACGAGATAGATAAAGGAGCAGGACTTTATGAGGATAAAGGGAAATATAAGGGGAACGGTCTATGCCGCGGCTATAGCCGCGATATATGTGGTGCTTACACTTGCATCGGCGGCGGCGGGGCTGTCCGGCGGCGTGATACAGCTCAGGCTTTCCGAGGCGCTGACGGTGCTGCCCGTTTTCACAGGCGCTGCGGTGCCGGGGCTGTTCATAGGGTGCGCGATAGCAAACCTCGTCACCGGCGCGCTGCCGTGGGACGTGGCGATAGGCTCTCTTGCGACGCTGATAGGCGCATGCCTCACATACAGGTTCCGGAGCAGGCCCAAGCTCGCGCCGGTGTTCCCCATACTGTCAAACGGGCTGATAGTGCCGCTCATACTAAAATACGTGTACGCCTTTCCCGGAAGCTACTGGTACTTCTTCCTGACGGTGACGGCGGGAGAGGCCGTGTGCTGCGGATTGCTGGGCTATTTGCTGTACCGGGCGCTGAGCAGAAGGGAAATATTTAAGCAAAAATAAATAGTTCCAAAATTTGAACAATCGGTAAATTGTGGCATATTTATTGAAAAAAGCCAAAAGTCAAGGTATAATGTTGCCGTTAATAAAGAAAATCTCCGGGAGGACAAATACTATATGAGTAACGAATATGTGATACTGGCTGATTCTTCCTGCGATCTGCCGCAGGAAATGGCGGATAGGCTCGGCCTTGAGGTCCTGCCTCTTGAGGTCATGGCGGACGGAAAGAATTACCGCAACTGGCTGGACGGCCGCGAGATAGGCTTTAAGGAGTTTTATAAGCTGGCCCGGGAAGGAAAGGATCTAAAGACCTCCGCGGTCAATACCGCTGCTTTTGAAGAGAAAATGAGAAAAATTCTCGATGAGGGCAAGGACCTGCTCTATATAGGCTTCTCCACGGGACTCAGCACCACCTACAATTCCGGAGAGTCCGCCGCGCGCGAGCTAAGGGAAAAGTACCCCGACAGAAAGATATATACTGTGGATACCCTTGCCGCCTCCCTCGGCCAGGGCATGATAACATACTATGCCGCTAAGAAAAAAGAAGCGGGCGCGACCATAGAAGAGGTGCGGGACTTCGTCGAAAACGAAAAGCTGCACATGTGCCACTGGTTCACCGTGGACGATCTTAACTATCTCAAGCGGGGAGGGCGCATTTCCGCCGCCACCGCCGCGGTAGGCACAATGCTCAGCATAAAGCCGGTAATGCACATGGATAACGAGGGCCATCTGGTAGCCGTGGGAAAGGCGAGGGGCAGGAAGGCCTCCCTCAAGGCGCTGGCGGACAGCATGGAGGCCACCATGCTCCCGGGCAGAAACGAGACCATCTTCATCAGCCACGGCGACAGCCTGGAGGATGCGGAGTATCTGGCGGGCCTGGTGCGCGAGCGCACAGGCGTGCAGGATATAGTGATAAACTATGTGGGCCCCGTGATAGGCGCCCATTCCGGCCCG
Organism: uncultured Clostridia bacterium; assembly: GCA_934633985.1. Classification (GTDB taxonomy): domain Bacteria; phylum Bacillota; class Clostridia; order Christensenellales; family CAG-138; genus SFEL01. The sequence continues at coordinate 86,094 of CAKTYU010000006.1, read as the reverse complement.
GGAACCATCGCGCTGTTCTTCTGGGGCACCGAGAGATAAAATAATACAGCTCAAAGCTGCGGCGGGGCGAGCAGACGTGTCCCGCCGTTTTTTGTTTTCCGTTTTATTATATTTTATACACAATGATTCATTGCAAACGGTGGTATTGTATGATATTATATGCTAATGGCGGTGTGCCCGCAAATTGATACACACATATATGTGGTTTCGGAGGTTTATAAATGGCAACTTTGGAAAAGCTGGAAAACGGCAAGGTGAAAATTACTATCGAGGTTCCTGCGGCGAAGTTTGAGGAGGCCGTTGAGAAGGCTTATCATACCAACGGCAAGAAGTTCAACGTCCCCGGCTTCCGCAAGGGACACGCTCCGCGCAAGATGATCGAAAACGCCTATGGCCCGCTGGCATTCTTCGACGATGCATTCGATATCGTATATCCCGAGGTATATCAGGCAGCCGTAAAGGAGCACGATATAGAGGTGATCGACAGGCCCGATATTTCCATAGTTGACCTGCCCCTTGACGGCAAGGATCTGGTGTTTACGGCGGAGGTAGCCGTGCGCCCCGAGGTCAAGCTCGGCCAGTATAAGGGTATAGAAATAGAAAAGCGCGAGTATAATGTTACGGATGACGACGTGGCGGCGGAGATCGAGCGCGAGCGCGAAAAGGTAGCCCGCATGGTAGACGTGGAGCGCCCCGTCGAAAACGGCGACACGGTAAACCTCGACTATGAGGGCAGCGTATCCGGCGTCAAGTTCGAGGGCGGCTCCGCCCAGGGCCAGACCCTTGAGATAGGCTCCCACACCTTCATCGACGGCTTTGAAGAGCAGATGATAGGCATGAATGTGGGCGAGGAGAAGGACCTTCAGGTAAAGTTCCCCGAAAAGTATCACAGCGAGGCTCTGTCCGGCGCTGACGCTACCTTCCACGTTAAGGTGAACGGCATACAGAAAAAGGAGCTGCCTGAGCTGGACGACGAATTTGCCAAGGACGTATCCGAGTTTGACACCCTCGACGAGCTGAGGGCGGAAAAGCGCAGGGAGCTCGAAAAGAAGGCGGAGCGCGACGCCGCCACCGAGAAGGAAAACGCCGTGGTGGGCAAGGCCGTAGATAACGCCGAGGTAGTCATACCCGACATAATGATAGAGCGCCAGATAGACGCCATACTCAACGATATCCGCTATCGCCTGAGCATGCAGGGCATAAGCCTTGAGGATTACATGAAGTACACCGGCACCGATATGGAGTCCTTCCGCAAGGAGAGCCGCATAGACGCGGCCCGCCGGGTAAAGAGCCAGCTGGTGATAGACGCCATAGCCAAGGCGGAGGACATCAAGGCTACCGAGGAGGAGATAAACGCCAAGGTAGACGAGTACTGCGCGCAGTTTGGCGACAAGGCCGAGGAGTTCAAGAAGGGCCTCAGCGAGAACGACAAGCAGTTCTTTGCGGATCAGATAATGGTGGATAAGACCCTGTCCGTGATGACCGATACCGCTGTGGAGGTGGAGAAGGCCGAGGAGAAGCCCGCAAAGAAGGCCCCCGCCAGAAAGACCAAGAAGACTGAAGAAAAGGCTGAGGAGAAGGGCGCCCAGTAAGGCGCGGCTGCCCTCGGATAGCTTTTGACCGCATTGCTTCGCCGCACCGTGCCGTGCGGCGAGGCATTTATAACGAAAGGCACGATGTATTCACACAGTAAAGGAGATGAGCGCTATGAATCTTATACCTATGGTAGTAGAGCAGTCAAACAAGGGGGAGCGTTCCTACGACATATATTCCCGTCTGCTGAAGGATCGTATAGTGTTTCTTGGCGGCGAGGTTGATGACGATTCCGCCAACCTTATCGTGGCTCAGCTTCTTTTCCTCGAAGCGGACGATCCGGATAAGGACATTAGCTTGTATATAAACAGCCCCGGCGGCTCTGTCACCGCGGGCATGGCGATATATGACACCATGCAGTACATCAAGTGTGATGTATCCACGATATGCATAGGCATGGCGGCAAGCATGGGCGCGTTCCTGCTTGCATCTGGCGCAAAGGGCAAGCGCAGGGCGCTGCCGAGCAGCGAGATAATGATACACCAGCCCTTGGGCGGCGCGCGCGGCCAGGCCACCGACGTTGCCATTCAGGCTGAGCAGCTCGTAAAGATCAAAAAGAAACTCAACGGGATACTTTCTGCGCGCACGGGCCAGCCCATAGAAAAGGTGCAGGCCGATACCGAGCGCGACAACTATATGGACGCCGAAGCGGCGCTTGCCTACGGCCTGATAGACGAGATAATCCCGCCCAGGAGGTAATTGATGGCGAAAAACGAAGAAAAAAACATCGGCACGGTAAAATGCTCATTCTGCGGAAAGTCGCAGGACGAGGTCAATCGCATAATCGCGGGCCCCGGCGTGTATATCTGCAATGAGTGCATAGAGCTTTGCCAGGAGATAATAGACGAGGACTTCTCCGCAGTGGAGGCAGACCTCAAGGATGTACCCAAGCCCCAGGAAATTTCCGATACCCTCGACGAGTACGTGGTGGGCCAGGCAGCCGCGAAGCGCGCCCTTGCCGTCGCCGTGTATAATCACTATAAGCGCATAAACGCCGGCAAGCAGAAGGACGACGTGGAGCTGCAAAAGAGCAACATAATCATGCTCGGGCCCACCGGCTGCGGTAAGACCATGCTGGCTCAGACCCTTGCGAAGATACTCAACGTGCCCTTTGCCGTCGCCGACGCCACATCGCTCACCGAGGCGGGCTATGTAGGCGAGGACGTTGAAAACATACTTCTCAAGCTCATTCAGGCGGCGGATTACGACGTCGAGCGCGCGGAGAAGGGCATAGTATACATAGACGAGATAGACAAGATCGCCCGCAAGAGCGAGAACCCCTCCATAACCCGCGACGTTTCGGGCGAGGGCGTGCAGCAGGCGCTGCTTAAGATACTCGAAGGTACGGTGGCGAGCGTTCCCCCTCAGGGCGGGCGCAAGCACCCCCATCAGGAGTTTATACAGATAGACACCACCAACATACTCTTCATCTGCGGCGGCGCGTTTGCGGGCATTGAGGATATCATAACCAAGCGCACCGGCAAGAGCGTGATGGGCTTCGGCGCGGATGTGCAGAGCAAGGTGGAGAAGGACGTGGGCTCTATACTCAAGAACATACTTCCCGAGGATTTGCTCAAGTTCGGCCTTATACCGGAATTTGTGGGCAGGATGCCCGTGATAGTTACGCTGCACCAGCTTGACCGCGCGGCGCTGATAGACATACTCACAAAGCCCAAGAACGCCCTTACCCGCCAGTATAAGCGGCTGTTTGAAATGGACGGCGTGGAGCTCAGGTTTGACGAGGATGCGCTGGAGAAGGTGGCGGATCTTGCCATAGAGCGCAAGACCGGCGCAAGAGGACTGCGGGCCATACTTGAGGACGTGATGCTGGACATCATGTTCGACATACCCTCAAGGAGCGACATAAAGAGCTGTACCATAACCAAGGACGTTATCGAAAAGAAGGCGCCGCCGGTGTTTGAGTACAGAAAGCAGAAGGAGCAGCTTCCGCCCCCAGAGCTGGGCGACGCCTGCTGAACCGCGGCTCCCCACATATAAAACAGGAGCCGGAGTATAAGTCAACAACCGGCAAGGCCGATTTTAAAGGGCGCTTTGCCGGTTTAATTTTTTTAATGACGGAGGTATTGCCAATGAAAAAAGACGTAGTGATAATCGGCGCAGGGCCGGCGGGCATATTTACCGCGCTTGAAATGCTGCGAAAAGGAAGCAGGCAAAGCATACTGATAGTGGAAAAGGGACAGGCCGTGGAGAACCGCCGCTGCCCCAAGGAAAAGACGGGACGCTGCATGAACTGCAAGCCGTACTGCCACATTACCACCGGCTTTTCCGGCGCGGGCGCGTTTTCCGATGGAAAGCTGTCGCTTAGCTGCGAGGTAGGCGGCGACCTGCCAACCCTCATAGGGGAGGGCGTGGCGCAGGAAACGATAGATTATACGGATAAGATATACCTCGAATTTGGGGCAAGCACCAAGGTTGAGGGTATAGGCAATACCGAGGAGGTAAAGAACATCCGCAAGTGCGCCATAAAGGCCGGGCTTCGCCTCGTGGATTGCCCTATACGGCATCTGGGAACGGAAAAGGCTCAGGATCTATACCTTGCCATAGAAAAGTACCTGCAGAGCAACGGCGTGGAGATACTCTTTGGCTGGGAATGTACCGACCTTATACTCGAGGGCGAGGAATGCAAGGGAGTATACATCACCAACGGCAGGGAGAGCAGCGCCATACAGGCGGCGCATACCGTCGTCGCCACCGGCCGCCGGGGCGCGGACTGGCTGGAAAAGCTGTGCGCCGATCACGGCATAGCCCATCAGCCCGGAACGGTGGATATAGGCGTGCGCGTGGAGGTGCGTAACGAGATAATGGAGCGGGTGAACGAGGTGCTCTACGAGTCCAAGCTCATAGGCTACCCGAAGCCGTTTAAAAACAAGGTGCGTACCTTCTGCCAGAATCCCGGCGGGTTTGTCAGCCAGGAGAATTACGACAACGACCTTGCTGTGGTAAACGGACACTCATACAAGGATATAAAAAGCAACAACACCAACCTTGCCATACTCGTGTCCCACAACTTCAGCGAGCCTTTCAACCAGCCCATAGCTTACGCACAGAAGGTGGGCGAGCTAACCAATATGCTGGGCGCGGGGCATATAATGGTGCAGCGCTTCGGGGATATACTGGACGGCAAGCGCACATGGCAGAAGGAGCTGGCCCAGTCCAACGTAAAGCCTACCCTGCCCGATGCTGTGGCGGGGGACATAACCGCCGCCATGCCGTACAGGGCCATGATAAACATAATCAACTTCATAAAGGCCATGGACGAGGTGGTGCCGGGCTTCGCCTCATACGAAACACTGCTGTATTCGCCGGAGCTTAAGTTTTACAGCAACCGCGTGAAGATGGATACCGACTTCAACACAAGCGTAAAGGGGCTCCATTGCCTTGGTGACTCCAGCGGCTGGACCCGTGGCCTTATGATGGCCTCCGTAATGGGCGTGCTCATGGGACGGGTGATAGCAAAAGAGGGTTAAATAAAGGCGTCATAAAATGGGCTGCGAGGGCAGCCCATTTTTGCGTGCAGTATTCGGTCAGATAGGCAAGTGGCTTATTATGTATCCGCCGCACAGCATGCTGAGCAGATTCGCGACGACCGCGCAGAGTATGCTCATCTTTTTGCTCTTTTCGGTTATAAAGCCGCAGTATACCTTGGCCTCAATGGCGGCTATAAGCATTTCCAGCGGATAGAAGAAGATCGCCCACATATAACCCAGTGAAATGCCGTGGAAGAGCAGGTTCAGACCGGTCTGGGTGACGAGGTTCGCGATGAAGAACACCCGCCAGCTCCTTTTTTCCCGGTAGCCGAACAGATAGAAAACTAAGCCCTCTATGGCGAGCGTGAGCAGCACCCGCATGGCTATGAGCGACGGCGTGCGAAGGGGCTTTTCGCCCTCTGCGATGGTGCGGCCCGCCACGTCGAGGGTATACAGGGCTCCGTATCTCCCCTTTGCGGGCGCGAAGGGGATCGTGAATTGAGTATCGCCGTATTTTACGGTAAGCTCGTCCTTCCTGCTGCCGCTATCCGGATCCCCGCCGTAAAAGTACCGATAGTGGCTTTCCCAGCCCTTTACTGTTTTTTGAAGAACGTAGGGCTCCGCGCCCGGCGCGCCGGAGGGTATGGAAAGCTCAAGGCCGTCGGGAGGATTGGATACGATAATGATGAAGGAAGGCGGCTCTGCGGCGTTTGCCAGGGCGGCCGATTGCAGCGAGAGCAGCGTAAAGACGATGAGAAGCAGGGCAGTCAAGCGTTTCGGTTTCATTTCGCACCTCCTGATACAGTCTTTAGTCTTTTAAATATTATAACATGCCCATAGGGGGCGCGGAAGTAAAAAAAGTATAAATATACCCATACATGGCGGGTTTTCCCACCGCGCCTTTTGCTCCTGCGCGGGCATACTACGCCTAAGAACAGCTTAGGAAAGGAATTTGCGTATGGAAAAAGGAGCGGTATGGCTGCTGATAACAGTGCAGCTTTGTATATGGGGCTATGTTTGGTGGAGGAACAGAAGGGCGAAAAGGCTGATGCGGGGCGAGCCGGAGCGGCGGGGTGGCGCGCAGAAGCAGAGCAGGGAGATGCGGGAGCTTGCGGAGATGCGGAAGCGCTCACTAAACACCCCGCTTTCGGAAAGAGCGCGCCCGGCGAAAATGAACGAGGTGATAGGCCAGGAGGAGGGAATAAAGGCGCTGCGGGCCGCCATGTGCGGGCCGAACCCCCAGCACGTGATAATATACGGCCCTCCGGGCTGCGGCAAGACCTGCGCGGCGCGGCTGGTGCTGGAGGAGGCCAAGCGGCAGAAGGATTCCCCCTTTGACAAAAGCTCGAAATTCGTGGAGGTGGATGCAACCTGCGTGCGCTTTGACGAGCGGGCCATAGCCGATCCGCTTATGGGCTCGGTACACGACCCCATATATCAGGGGGCGGGGGCGCTGGGGGCGGCGGGGGTGCCTCAGCCCAAGCCGGGGGCGGTGAGCAGGGCGCATTGCGGCATACTTTTCCTCGATGAGATAGGCGAGCTGCATCCGGTGCAGATGAACAAGCTGCTAAAGGTGCTGGAGGACAGGAAGGTTTTCTTCGACAGCGCCTATTATTCGAGGGACAACACCAATATACCGCAGCATATACACGACATATTCCAAAATGGTATGCCGGCGGACTTCAGGCTGATAGGGGCTACCACAAGGCAGCCGGAGGAGCTGCCTGCGGCGCTGCGCTCAAGGTGCGTGGAGCTATTCTTCAAGCCGCTTTCCTTTGATAGTATGCTCGATATTGCCATGGGCGCCGCAAGGCGGCTGGGATACGACATGGACGACGCCGCAGCGGAGCTTTGTGCGAAGTGCTGCTCCTCCGGGCGCGACGCGGTGAACATGATACAGCTCGCCGGTGGCGCGGTATATACCCAGAACCGCCGCCGTATAACCTTTTCGGATATGGAGTGGGTATCCGAAATAAGCAACTGCCCAAAGCGGCCGGATATAAGAATGCCCGAGCGCATGATGATAGGCACGGCCATAGGCATAGGCGTTGCGGGCGGCGGAAGCGGCATGATAATGGAGATAGAGTGCGCGGCGGAGCGGGCGAGGGGCACGCTGGGCCGGCTGGATATAGGCGGCGCGGTGGAGCGGGAGGAAATAGAGCTGCGGGGCAAACGCCTTGAGCGGCGCAGCACCGCCATGACTTCGGCGCAGAACGTGCTTAGCGCCTTCAAAAACCGCTTCGGCTTGGACTGCGGGGCATACGATATACATTATAACGTCCCCGGCGGCTTCCCCATGGACGGCCCCAGCGCCGGCATAGCCTTCGCCGTGGCGCTGATGAGCGCCATATCCGGAAAGGCCCCCGCCGCCGGCATAGCCATGACGGGGGAGATAACCGTAAACGGCCAGGTGCGCCCGGTGGGCGGCGTGCGGGAAAAGCTCGCGGCCGCAATAGAGGCGGGGGCGCATACCGTGATAGTGCCTGAGGCCAACTACGAGAGGCAGTTTGAGGAGGCGAAGGCGCGGGTCATAGCGGCTGCGGATATAACCGAGGTGATGCGTATAGCCTTCGATATACCCGCCGAGGAGGAGATAGACGGAGTGCTTCCCTTCCTGTGCACAACGGCTTAAAAAAGGTTTTTACCATATACACACTGTTGTCAAAATCAAATGGTATAAGTATAATCACATATATATAATTATACCGAGGATAACGACAGGAAAAATGGTAGAACACGAAAAAACGTATAAAGATATCCCCACTGTGGCCCTGAGGGGCCTTGTGGTGCTGCCCGGAGAGCTGCTGCATTTCGATGCGGGCAGGCCAAAAAGCGTACACGCCCTGAACAGGGCGATGGATGAAGAGGGGCTTATATTCGTAAGCGCCCAGAAGGATCCTAAGATATCCGACATAGAGCCGGACGACATATATGAGACCGGTACCCTCTGCGCCTTGCGGCAGGTGCTGCCCATGCCGGGCGAAGCCGCGAGGGTATTTGTAGAAGGAGTATGCCGTGCCCTCGCCACGAAGGTCAGGGACGGCGAAGAGGGCTTTTCAGCCGATATAGAGGTGCTGGAGGACGTGGAGTGCAAGCCCGCCGAGGCGGAGGCTCTGCGACGGAGGGTGAGCAAAAAGCTGGGCGAGTACGCCCAACTGAGCCCCAAGCTCAATTCCGACATATTGGCGAACATCGAGGCCAAGCTGATGCCCGGCGAATTTGCGGACGCCGCCGCCAACGCCGTGCTAAGGCGCCCCGAGCAGCGTCAGGAGATACTGGAGGAGCCGGACCCCGCGGAGCGGATGAAAAAGCTGCTCAGCTTCTTTGTGGGCGAGATAGATATACTCAAGGCGGACAGGCGCATAGCTGCCGAGGTAAAGTATCAGGTCGATAAGAACCAGAAGGAATACTACTACCGCGAGCAGATAAAGGCCATACGCAAGGAGCTGGGCGAGAGCAGCGATAACGAGGCGGAGGAATTTATGTCGCGGCTCGCGCAAAAGCAGATGCCCGACGGCGTGCGCGCGACGGTGGAGCGCGAGATAAAGCGCTTCGGCGATCTTCCCGCAGGCTCCCACGAGGCCCCATCTGCGCGGAACTATATAGAGTGTATGCTGGAGCTTCCCTGGAGCGAGGAAAGCACGGATAACATGGAGCTTGCCCATGCGCGGCAGACGCTGGACGCCGCCCATTGCGGCATGGACAAGGTGAAGGAGCGCATAATAGAATACATGGCTGTGGCGCGGCTCACCGGCAAGGTGAACGGGCAGGTAATATGCTTCGTGGGCCCGCCGGGCGTGGGAAAGACCTCTATCGCCAAGTCAATAGCCGACGCCTTGGGCAGGCGGTTCGTCCGCATGAGCCTTGGCGGAATACGGGACGAGGCCGAAATAAGGGGCCATAGGCGCACATACATAGGCGCGATGCCGGGCAGGGTCATATCCGCCATGCGTCAGGCCGGGGTGATGAACCCGGTGATACTTTTCGATGAGATAGACAAGCTGGCGGGAGATTACCATGGCGACCCGGCGGCCGCCATGCTGGAGGTGCTGGACAGCGCGCAGAACTTCGCCTTCCGGGATCACTTCATCGAGGTGCCATACGACCTTTCCAAGGTGATGTTCCTCACCACCGCCAACGACAAGAGCACCATACCCGCGCCGCTGCTGGACCGCATGGAGGTCATAGAGGTGCCGGGCTACCTCGAAACGGAAAAAATAGAGATAGCCAAGCGCCATCTGCTGCCCAAGCAGATGGAGAAGAACGGCCTTAAAAAGAGCATGCTGACAATACCCGACCCGCTGTATCCAGACATAATACGCGGCTACACCGCCGAGTCCGGCGTGCGCGGCCTCGAGCGGGTGATAGGCAGTATATGCAGAAAGGCTGCCTGCGACATAGGCGACGGCAAGGCCAAGAAGGTGCGCCTCACCAAGGCGCGCGTAAACGAGTATCTCGGCAGGCCCAAGTACAACAGCTACGCAAGAGCCCATAAGGACGAGGTTGGCCTTGTCAACGGCCTCGCGTGGACCAGCGCCGGCGGCGATACGCTGGAGATAGAGGTGCAGACCGTGCCGGGCAGCGGCAAGCTCGTGCTTACGGGCCAGCTTGGCGACGTCATGCAGGAAAGCGCCAAGGCCGCGCTTACCTTCGTCCATGCCAATGCCGAAAGGCTGGGCGTCGATGAGGCGGCAATACGGGAGCGGGACATACACCTTCACGTGCCGGAGGGCGCGGTGCCTAAGGACGGCCCCAGCGCGGGCATAACCATGGCGGTGGCCATAGCCAGCGCGCTTTCAGGGATACCAGTAAAGGGCAGCGTGGCCATGACGGGGGAAATAACCCTCCGAGGCCGCGTGCTTCCCATAGGCGGCCTTCGGGAAAAGCTACTTGCGGCGGTCCGATCGGGCATGACTGCCGTAATAATGCCTGAGGAGAACCGCAAGGACCTTGAGGACGTGCCGGAGGAGATAAAAAAAGCCCTTGAGCTGCATTTTGCCTCCGACGCGATGACGGTAATGGAAAAGGCGCTGTCCTATATGCCCAAGCACAGCGGGCATATAAGGGTGGAGCACAGGGAAAACGGCGTGAGCGCAGTACAGTGAGCGCGCTTTATAAAAGGGAGAGCGGAAGCCCTCCCTTTAGCTTTTGCTTTTGCGGAAAAAACAGGGCCGGCCAAAAAATATTGTTGCGTATCCGCGGCGGTGCTGATACAATTCTTTGTGCAAAAGGAAAGGAGGGCAAAATGGAATTTGCCATAAAACAGGCGGAATTTGTTACAAGCGCGGGGCTAGGCAGCCCTTATCCGGAGAGGACGGCCGCCGAGATAGCCATAGTGGGCAAGTCGAACGTGGGCAAATCCAGCCTTATCAATTCCCTATGCAACAACCGGAAGCTTGCCAAGACCTCCTCTAACCCCGGAAAGACGAGGCTTATTAACTTTTTTAAGATAAACAGGGAGTTTTACTTTGTAGACCTGCCTGGCTACGGCTTTGCAAAGGCGCCAAAGACCGAAAAGGAAAAATGGGGCAGGCTCATGGAGGACTACCTTTCCTCCGGCCGCGTCGATCATATCTTCATGCTCATAGATATACGCCACGCCCCCACCGAGGACGACAAGCTGATGCTGCAATGGATAATATATTATAACCTTCCCTTCACGCTTATCGCCACAAAGGCGGACAAGATAGCAAAGAGCAAGAGGGCGCAGATGGCGAACGCTGCGGCAAAGCAGCTCGGCGCGCCTCCCGCCGCCATAGCCTTTTCCTCAGAGGACGGCTGGGGCAGGGATATGGTGCTCCAGCGCATGGGCCAGGTGGTAAAAGATGTGAAAAACCTGCGCGCCGGTATTGACATAGAGCAGCAGTAACAGCATAATAGTAAATTAGCTGACAAAGGCTTATTTAAAGTTAAAAAAACCGGCCGCATAAAAGGCCGTTTTGGAGGATTGCCGTATGGGTCTCAGAAAGTGTCCGAGATGCGAACTGAATTATATCCGTGATGACGAACAGCTTTGCAACGTCTGCAAGCGCCACATGAAGGGCGAGGCGGAGACTGACGATGTAGTGACTATATGCACAGAATGCGGGGAAAACCCCGCCGTCCGCGGCAGCGAGCTGTGCGCTATGTGCCTTAGGGAAGCCCGCCGTCAGGAAAACCTTGAAAAGAGGGCGGACGATCTTACAGGCTCCTCTGTGGTGGACGATATGGACAGCATCGACGAGCTGGAGGTTCCCATAGACGACGACATACCCGAAATGGAGCTTGAGGAGATAGACAAGGAGCTGGGCGGCGATTCCGACCTGGGCTCAGACGATATGGACGATGAAGAAAAAGAGGACGAGGAGGACTGAAGCCTCCCCGTATCCTACTACAATGGCAATGGAGCGATGAATGAAGCTTTTCGCAATAGGTGATCTGCACCTGTCCCATAGCTCAAATAAGCCTATGAGCGTATTCGGGCCCAACTGGGATAACCACGCCGAGCGCATAGCGGCTGCCTGGCGTGAGCGCGTGTCCGATGAGGATGCGGTGCTGATACCGGGCGATATAAGCTGGGCCATGCAGCTTGACGAGGCCAAGCCGGATATAGAGTATATCGCCGCGCTGCCGGGCAAAAAGGTGATAATGCGGGGCAACCACGATTATTGGTGGGGCTCTATCTCCAAGGTGCGGGGCATGCTTCCGCGCTGTATGTATGCGCTGCAAAACGACACGGTGGAGCTGGGCGCGGTCACTATAGCGGGCTCCCGCGGCTGGATGTGCCCGGGAAGCTCCGGCTTTGACCCGGAAACGGATCGGAAAATATACGATAGGGAGGTAATACGCCTCCGGCTTTCGCTGTCCGGGGCGAAGGGGGGGAGCCGCGTCATAGCCATGCTGCATTACCCGCCCTTCAACGAGAAACGGGCGCCGAGCGGCTTTACCGAGGCTTGCGAGGAATACGGCGTGGAGCAGGTGATATACGGCCACCTTCACGGCAAGGCCTGCCGCAACGCCTTTGAGGGCGTCCGGAACGGCATAGAATACACGCTGTGCTCCGCCGACCATCTGGATTTTGCCCCGAAGCTGATAGCGGAGATATAGGCCTTACAGGCTGTTGAAAACATAGAAGAGCGGTTACTGCCGCTTTTTTTATTTTTGGAATTTTACATGGCTCTGCCGCCGCGCAAAGCCCTCCGGAGGGCAAAACGTGGCGAAAAATAAAGGCAAATAGCCATTAAAGGAACATAAAAGTGGTTTAAAGTGTTGCAAAGTGGTGGAGATGTTGCTATAATATGCTTAACTCAATATCTGAGAATATATTGAGAGGAGGCTTCCGCGTTGCTGATAAGTTCTTTCGGACATAGCGTGGACGCCAAGGGCAGGGTGTTTATCCCCGCAAAATGGCGCGACGATCTGGGAGACACCGTCATCATTACCCGCGACATGATGGGCAATGCTGACAGCAGGTGTCTTTACGGTATGCCCGCGGAGCTTTGGAACGAAATACTGGAACGCTTCAGGAAGGTGGCCGTCTCCGACGTGAAGGCGCAAAACGCCATGCGGAGGCTTTTCGCCAATGCGTGCGAATGCGAGCTGGACAAGCAGGGACGCATACTTATCCCCAATTCACTGCGGGAGTACGCCGGCATAAATTCCGACGCCATGTTAGTGGGTATGGGAAGCCGCATAGAGATATGGGGCGCGGAAAAATGGAAAGAACAGCTTGAAAGCATGGATAACGCCTGTGAAGAATCCATGGCGGAATCCCTGAGCTATCTTGCGGGGCTGGGAATATGACGCAGTTTTGCCATATACCAATAATGCTCGATGAGGTGCTGGGGCTTTTAGCGCCGGAACGGGGCGGTATATTCGTGGACGGTACGCTGGGCGGCGGCGGGCATTCCGAGGGGATACTCAAGCGGCTGGCAGCAGGAAAGCTCTATGGAATAGACCGGGACGGCGAGGCCATAGCCGCGGCCGGCGAAAGGCTGAAGCCCTTCGGGGACAGGTTCAAGGCCATACGCGGCAACTTCTTCGACATGAAGAGCCTGCTGGCAGGCGAGGGAGTGACCGGTGCAGATGGCATACTGCTGGATCTGGGGGTTTCCTCATATCAGCTTGATACCCCGGAAAGGGGCTTTTCCTACCACGAGGAAGCGCCGCTGGATATGCGTATGGACGACAGGGCCAGCGTTTCCGCATACGATGTGGTCAACGGATACAGCCATGGCGAGCTTACGAGGATAATAAGGGACTACGGCGAGGAGCGCTACGCCGCAAGGGTGGCGTCCGCCATAGTTCGCGAGAGGGAAAGGGAGCCCATAAGCAGCACCACCGCCCTCGCGGAAATAATAAAATACGCCATACCCGCGGCGAACCGAAGAGAGGGCCCGCACCCGGCGCGAAGGACCTTTCAGGCCATAAGGATAGAGGTAAATGGCGAGCTTGCGGAATTGGACAGGGCCATACGGGACGCCCACGACCTGCTTAACCCCGGCGGGGTGATGGCGGTGATAACCTTTCACTCGCTGGAGGACAGGATAGTCAAGCAGGCCTTTAAGACCTTTGAAAACCCATGCACGTGTGACCCAAAGGCGCCTATATGCACCTGCGGAAGGAAGCCCACGGCGCAGATACTGACGAAAAAGCCCATCGCGCCCGGCGCAGATGAGCTGGAGCGCAACCCGAGATCCCGGAGCAGCAAGCTCAGGGCGATAAAAAAGCTTTAGAATAACCTGACGGAGTGTTGAATAACATGGCAGTAGCGGCGAGAAAACTGGATAGCGATTACGTGTACGCGAGATCGTCCACCATGCGGGTGTATACCCACAGGATGCCTGCGGCTGCCGAGGCGCCGCAGACAGAGGCCGCGGCGCAGCCCGCCGCAAGGCCGAGGCACAGCATGCTGCAAAGGCTGGCGGTGACCTGCGGGATAGTGGCGTCCGTCATAGCGATACTGGCGATAATGGTGCGCTATGCCACCATAACCGAGCAGTACGCGGTGGTGAACCAATATAAAAACACCATCGAGGAGAACAAGAGGACGCTGAACAGGCTTGAGGTAAGGCTCAATTCTGCCGTGAGCCTCGATGAAGCCCGGGAGGCTGCCCTCGCTGCGGGACTGGGCTATCCCGCCGCGTCCCAGATAGTGAAAATAGACGGAGCGGACGCGGGGAGCGTGGACTCGCCGCAATGATAATTGGAGGCGGCTGATGGCAGGACCTACTGTATCCGGCAAAAAAAGACTGCGCGTTGCCTTGGGCGGGATTGCGCTTATATTCACCCTTTTGATAATAAGGCTGTTCTGGATACAGATAATTGACGGCAAGAGGCTGTCTAAAATGGCTCAGGAGCAGCAGACGCAGGATACCTCGCTGAGCGCCGCCCGCGGCACGATAACCGATACCAACGGGGTGGTGCTCGCCCAGAGCGGGACGGCATACAGGGTGCTGCTGAATCCTTATCAGCTAAGCCGCAAGAAGGAGGATCTGCCGCGCATAGTGCGGGAGCTTTCGGATATATTGGAGCTGGACAGCGAATATGTGATGAAGCAGGCCACCAAGAAGAACTCCAATGACGTTTACTATAAAGAAGTCATATTGAAGCGCCAGGTGGAGCGCGAGGTGGTAGACGAGATAAAGTCGAGGATACTCGGCAGCGGCGTATACACCGCCATAGACTCAAAGAGATATTACCCCGAGGGAAGCCTGTTTTCCCAGCTTTTAGGCTTTACCACGGTGGACGGCACCGGCCAGGCGGGCCTCGAGCAGAAATACGACAAATACCTTGCCGGCGAAAACGGCAGGATGATAACCGAGACGGACGCCGACCACAGGGCGATAGCATACGGCTCTCAGGAGATATTGGACCCGGAGGACGGCTACGATATAAGGCTCACCACGGACAGCGTGGTGGAATCCTTCCTGGAAAAGGCCCTTAAGGAGGCCCTGGAGGTAAACAAGGCGGAAACGGCACAGGGAATAATAATGAACTGTAAGACCGGCAGGATAATAGCCATGTCTACCCAGCCGGACTTCGACCCCAACGACCCGCCCAGAAGCGACGTGGCGGCGCTCAACGCGCTTTCCCGCAACCGCATAGTGGCGGACGCCTATGAGCCGGGCTCCACGTTCAAGGTAATAACCCTTGCGGCGGCGCTGGACAGCGGAAAGACGACCTCCGCCAACGAGTACGATTGCAGCGGCAGCTACACGGTGAACGGCGAGAGGATAAAGTGCTGGAAGAGCGGCGGCCACGGGCATGAGACGCTTAAAAAGGCGGTACAGAATTCCTGCAACCCCGCCTTTATGCAGATGGCCCTGTCCATGGGGAAATCCACCTTTTACGATTACATATACGCCTTCGGGTTCGGCTCCTCCACCGGAAGCGGGATCAACGGCGAGACCTCGGGTATAGTTACCCATGAAAAATACATCACAGAGAACACCCTTGCCCGAATAGGCTTCGGGCAGAGCATCGCGGTAACGCCCATACAGCTATGCACAGCGGTATGCGCGGCGGTAAACGGCGGCGAGCTGATGCAGCCCTACGCCGTGGACAGCATAGTGAACAAGGACGGCAGGGTGATACTTAAAAACGAGCCCACCATGGTACGCAGGGTCATAGGCGAAAGCACCAGCGCACAGGTGAGGGAGATACTGGAAGGCGTAGTATCCGAGGGCAGCGGCAAAAACGCCTCCATACCCGGCTACCGGGTGGGAGGAAAGACCGGCACCGCCCAGAAGTACGAGGACGGCAAGATCGCAAGCGGCAAGCTCATAGCCTCCTTCATAGGCTTTGCGCCGGCCGACGACCCCGAATACGTTTGCCTTATATTGGTAGATGAGCCAAAGGTAGGAACTATATTCGGCAGCACCGTGGCCGCGCCCTATGTAAAGCAGGTGATGGAGGAAACGCTTCGCCATTACGGCTATCTTCCGACGGAAAACGCGGACACCGTGAGCGTACCCGACCTTGCAGGCATGACCATATTGGAGGCGAAGGCATCGCTTAAGGAAGCGGGGCTGCACGCAGAGTTTCAGGATAATGAGGAGGATATGGTAACGGCGCAGGTGCCGGCGGCAAACGAAATAGTGCAGCGCGGCACGGACGTATTGCTGTATACGGCGGCGACGGACGTGGAGCAGGAGACCGCTGGGGCGGAGACCGCAATAGTGCCTAACGTGATAGGAATGAGCAGGCTTGCGGCAAACGACGCACTTGCCGCCAAGGGGCTTACCATAAGGATAGAGCCCGAGGATCAGACCGGCACGGCCATAAGGCAGTTTCCGGCCGCAGGGGAAGAAGTTCCCGCGGGAACAGAGGTGCT
This sequence comes from uncultured Clostridia bacterium, assembly GCA_934633985.1. Taxonomy (GTDB): domain Bacteria; phylum Bacillota; class Clostridia; order Christensenellales; family CAG-138; genus SFEL01. The sequence goes on along the minus strand of CAKTYU010000006.1, from coordinate 69,699 downwards.
TGTGGAGTTTTCCAAGATAGAAATTTTGAATTGAGGCCGCAGGGCCGGTGGAGGAAATGCGATGCTTTTGAGCGAATTGGCCAGACCTACGCGGCATGAGCTTATAGGCCGTGACGTCGAGGTAAAAGAAATTGTATACAATTCACGCAAGGTGGAAGAGGGAGATGTGTTCTGCTGCATAGTGGGAACCTTTGCGGACGGGCATAAGTACGCCCAGCAGGCCGTGGACGCGGGGGCCGCCGCGCTGGTGGTGGAGCGCAAGCTGGATATAGACATACCGCAGATACTGGTGGAGGATACGCGCATCGCAATGGCTGAAATGGCGGCGGCGTATTACGGCTATCCCTCAAGTGAAATGCAGATGATAGGCGTTACCGGCACAAACGGCAAGACCAGCACCACATATATGCTGAAGGCCATCGCCGAGCGCATGGGCAAAAAGGTCGGGCTGATAGGCACCATACGCAACATGATCGGGGACATAATCATAGACACCGAGCGCACCACGCCGGAGAGCGTCGATCTCCAGCGCATACTCCGCCAGATGAAGGACGAGAAGGTGGACGTGGTGATAATGGAGGTTTCCTCCCATTCGCTGGATCAGAAGCGGGTACACGGCATAGAGTACGACGTGGGCGAGTTTACAAACCTGACCCAGGATCACCTCGATTACCATAAGACCTTTGAAAACTACTTTGACGCCAAGAAGCTGCTGTTTAAGCAGAGCAAAATGGCGGTGATAAACAGGGACGATCCCTATGCCGATAAGATGATGGAGGGGCTGGACATACCCATAATGACCTTCGGCATACGGGAAAAGGCGGATGTTACCGCCAGCGAGATAGACATAACCACCAGAGGGGTGCAGTTCGACTTCAACTACAAGAACATAACCTCGCGGTTCAATGTGCCTATCCCCGGCCTCTTCAGCGTGTTCAACGCCATAGGCGCGGCGGCGGTCGCCCTGAGCCTCGGCTGGAACCTCGATTCCATAAAGTATGGCCTTGAGCACATGATGAGCGTCAGCGGCAGGCTGGAGCCGCTGCCCACGGGCAAGAATGAGTTCACCGTGCTGCTCGACTACGCCCATACCCCAGATGCGCTGGAAAACGTGCTTAAGACGGTCAAGGGCTTCGCCACCGGCAGGATAGTTACGCTGTTTGGCTGCGGCGGGGACAGGGATCACGCAAAGCGCCCCATAATGGGCGAGATAGCGGGCCGGTTCTCGGATTTCGCCATAGTGACGTCGGATAACCCCAGGACGGAAAACCCCATGGAGATAATCGATGCGATAGTCGAGGGGGTAAAGAAGTCGGGCTGTGAATACGTGGTGATAGAAAACCGCAGGGAAGCCATAGAGTACGCACTGAAAAACGCCCGGAAAAACGACGTTATAATACTCGCGGGCAAGGGACACGAGAACTACCAGGAGATAAACGGCGGAAAGCACCACTTTGACGAAAAGGAAATAGTGGCGGAGATATTGGGCCTTTAAGGCCCGCGGAAGGAAGTTGACAAATGAAGTATGCAATATACGCCCTGCTGCTGAGCGCGGCGGTGACTATGGTATCCGGCCCGTTGCTGATACCCCTGCTGCATAAGCTCAAATTCGGGCAGAGCGAGAGGAAGCTCGGCCCGGAGACCCACCTTAAAAAGGCGGGTACCCCTACCATGGGAGGAATAACCTTTATACTGGGCATCGTGGCGGCCACGATGGTATTCGCATACTCTGCGTCCGAGCTGGTAATGCCCGCTCTGCTTATGACGGTGGCCTTCGCCCTCGTGGGCTTCATGGACGATTTTTTGAAGGTAAAGAAGCACAATACCGACGGATTAAGGGCTTATCAGAAGATAATTGCCCAGTTCCTCATAGCGCTTATCATAGCGGTATACGCGCAGCGCAGCCCCTTCGTAGGCACCAGCATTTATCTTCCCTTCTTTAAGGTGGAGTGGGAGCTGGGGGCGTTCTATGTACCCCTGATAGTGTTCGTAATAATCGGCACGGTCAACGCCGTCAACCTTACCGACGGGCTGGACGGGCTTGCGAGCGGGGTTAGCCTGGTATACTCCCTGGCTATGACGGTGATATTCCTCTATATGGCCTCCTTGATGGACGCTCCCGTCGATATGGGACAGGCCCGCCAGACGCAATACGCGGCCGAGCTTGATTCCATGGCGGTGTTTGCGGCGGCGGTAGCGGGCGGCTGCCTGGGGTTCCTCAGGTTCAACAGCTTTCCGGCGCGGGTGTTCATGGGCGATACTGGCTCATTGGCCTTGGGCGGCGCGATAGCCGCCATGGCGGTGTTCTCCCGGGCGGTGCTGCTGCTTCCCATAATGGGGGCGTGCTTTGTGGCCAGCGCCGTCAGCGTTATACTTCAGGTGGGCTATTTCAAAAAGACCAGAAAGCGTATATTCAAGATGGCCCCGCTGCACCATCACTTTGAGCTTCTCGGCTATTCCGAAACAAAGATAGTTGCGGGATACATGATAGTTACCACTTTGCTTTGTCTGGTGTGCCTTCTGGCATTCCAATAAGGGGTATATGCGTTAAGCATATATTTAAAGCCCGCAAAAACGGCATTGCGTTTTTGCGAAGGCGCTTATAGTTTATTTTGCCGCCCGGTGGCAGGGTTCCGTATTTCAGCCGTGGTTCTTTGGCGCTTGGCACGGCAGGCGGACGCAGGGCGTTTGAGGCAGGACGTGGCTCGTTGCCTCAAGCACCCTGGCACCTCCGGGCGGCTTTTTTTAACAAACCGCGCATGGGGCGGGCACAGCGACCCGCCGCGTGCTATGATTTATAAAAAATACATGCAGAATATGTGTGCTCGGGAGGGGTAGTGCATCATGCAAGACGGAAAAAAGGTAGCTCTTATATGCGGAATGGCAAAAAGCGGCATAGCCAGCGCCATACTGCTCTATAAAAACGGCTATAAGGTAATGGTCAACGACATGAAGGAGGAAATACCCGGGCTTGAGGAAGCCCTCGAGGGTATAGAGTACGTAAATGCGCTGGGCCGGGAGCCGGAGACGCTGCTTGACGGCGTGGACCTTATGGTGCTGAGCCCTGTCATACCAATATTCAAGCCCTTTGTAAGGAAGGCGCAGGATATGGGCATAGAGGTCATAGGTGAAATAGAGCTGGGCTACCGCTATTGCCACAGAGGCGCAAGGTTCGTATGCATAAGCGGCACCAACGGCAAGACCACTACCACCGCGCTGACGGGCGAGCTATTCAAGGCCGCGGGCCGGCGCACCTTCGTGCTGGGCAATATCGGCATACCTATAACCGAGCGGGCGATGGAGGTGAAGGCTGGAGATGTGGTAGTGGCCGAGGTAGCCGCGTTGCAGCTTGAAAGCATAGAGAGCTTCCGGCCCAACGCCTTCGGCATGCTGAACATAACCGAGGATCACCTCAACAGGTTTGAATATAAGATGGAAAACTACATCGCCGCAAAGTGCAGGGGCTTTGAAAACCAGACCGCGCAGGATTTTGCGGTGCTGAATTACGACGACCCGATAGTCAGGGATATGGCGAGGCTTACCAAGGCCCGCGTGCTTTACTTCTCGCAGAAGGAGGACATGGAGAATGGAATGTCCATTCGGGACGGCTATATGATATGGCGGCTGGACGGCCGCGAGCAGCGGCTCATACACCGAAGCGAGCTGCAGATACCCGGCGATCACAACCTGGAAAACGCCATGTGCGCCGCCTCCCTCGCCATGTGCATGGGGCTGGAGGCGGAGGCTGTGTGCCGGGGCCTTCGCGCCTTCCGGGGCGTTGAGCACCGCATAGAGTTCGTCCGCGAGGTGGAAGGCGTCCGCTATGTAAACGACTCCAAGGGGACAAACCCGGATTCCACCATAAAGGCGGTCAAGGCCATGACCCAGCCCACCGTGCTGATGCTGGGCGTAGGCGAATACGATAAGCACAGCGACTTTACGCCGCTCTTTGAGGTGTTCGGCAGCACTGTAAAGGGCGTAATAGTCTCCGGCATAAATATACCCGCCATAAGGGCTGCCGCCGAAAAGACGGGCTACAAGGGCGAGTTTGTGGAGTGGCGCGGCAGCTTTGAGGGCATGGTCAAAAAGGCCGGCGAGATGGCGGGACGGGGAAGCACCGTGCTGCTTTCGCCCGCCGCAGCAAGCTGGGGCCAGTTCGATAACTATGAGCAGAGGGGCGAGATATTCAAGGAAATCGTAAATAAGCTGTAACGAGCATAGAATAACCCGAGGGGAGGTGCGGCATGGAGACGGCTAAGGTCAAAAAGAAAAAGGGGCAGATGGACTTCCTGCTCTACGTTACCGTGCTGCTTCTGTGCGCCTTCGGGCTTGTGATGGTATTTTCCGCCAGCTACTACTATGCGCAGAACAAGGCCAGCCTTAATTACGACGGGCTGTACTATCTGAAAAATCAGGCAAGGTATATGGCGATTGGGCTTGCCGTAATGATAGTGACGTCGCGGGTGGACTATCACTACCTCGAAAAGCTGAGGAACGTGGGCCTGATGGTGACGCTATTGCTGATGCTCGCCACGGTATTCTGGGGCGAGGATATAAACGGCGCAAAGCGGTGGCTCAACCTGTTCGACGTCATAACCTTCCAGCCCTCGGAGCTTGCAAAGTTCGTTCTGATACTTTATATGGCCTCCTTTATGACCCGCAGGGCGCCGCAGATGAAGAGCTTTACCCGGGGCATAGTGCCCATGCTCATCATAATGTGCGTTATATGCATATTGCTGCTGCTGCAGAAGAATATGTCCATGATGATGGTGGTCATGATGATAGGCTTCATGATGCTTTTCCTGGGCGGGGCGGATATGCGGCATCTGGTCGGCCTCGGCCTGCTGGCGGTGCCTGTGTTCTTCCTTGCGGCGTCGATGGAAACATACCGCTGGAACAGGCTGGTGATATTCACAAATCCCTGGAAGGATCCGCAGAAGAACGGCTATCAGCTAATACAGTCCCTGTATGCGCTGGGCAGCGGCGGCCTTTTCGGCAAGGGGCTAAACTTTTCCACCCAGAAGCTGCTGTTCCTCACATACGGCGAGAGCGACTTTATATTCGCCATAATAGGCGAGGAGCTCGGCTTCGTGGGCTGCGTGCTGGTGATAGCCGCGTACTTTTTCCTCGTTTGCCGGGGAATGAGGATATCCGCCCGCTGCAAGGATAAGTTCGGGAGCCTGCTGGCTGCCGGCATAACCAGCGTCATAGCCATACAGGTGGCGGTAAACATAGGCGTGGCCACCAGCTCTGTACCCCCCACCGGCCAGACGCTGCCCTTTATAAGCGCCGGCGGCACCTCGCTCATAATATTTATGGCCGCGGCGGGCGTGCTGCTCAACATTTCCAGAAATACGGAGAGCATATAGCGTTAACCCATTTCATCCCTCCTGAATAGTATGGATTGTACCGCAACGGCGGCAGGGGAGGGGCGCAATGGGCAAATTCATAATAGAGGGCGGGCATAGGCTCAGCGGGCGCGTGAAGGTACAGGGGGCGAAGAACGCCGCGCTTCCGGTGCTGGCGGCGACGGTAATGAGCCGGGGAGAGACGACGCTGTTCAACTGCCCCGAGATACGGGACGTGGACAATATGCTGAGCATACTGCGCGAGCTGGGCGTGGAGTCCTGCCGCGAAGGGGACGCGCTCAGGCTTTCCGGCAGAAACGCCAGAAGCAGCCCAATGCCCCAGCGCCTTTCCAAGGAGCTGCGCTCCTCCATATTCATGCTGGGGCCGCTGCTTTCGCGCTTCGGCGAGGCGGTGTGCGCCTATCCCGGCGGCTGCGAGATAGGCCACAGGCCGATAGACCTTCATCTCAAGGGGCTTGCGGCGCTGGGGGCGGATATAAGGGAGGAACGGGGCTGTATAATCTGCGATGGGCGCAATATGCGCGGCGGCGAGATACATCTCGATTACCCGAGCGTGGGGGCGACGGAAAACATAATGATGGCGGCGGCTGCCGCGGCGGGCGATACAGTGATAACCAACAGCGCCCGGGAGCCGGAAATAGAGGAGCTGCAAAACTTCCTCAACTCAATAGGCGGAGATATACGCGGTGCAGGCACATCCACCATATACATAAAGGGCGGGATGGAGTATACGCCGTCAGCGGCGCATAGCATAATGCCAGACAGGATAGCCGCGGGAACGCTAATGTGCGCCGTGGCGATGGCGGGCGGGGAAGCGGAGCTTACAGAGGTGCGGCCGGAGCATATCGGCAGCGTCATATCAAAGCTGCGCGAGGCAGGGTGCGATATAAGCTGCGGCGGGGATACGCTGAAAATACGGGCGGACGGACGGCCCAAGGAGATAAAGCTCATAGAGACGCTGCCCTATCCGGGCTTCCCGACGGATATGCAGGCGCAGATATTGGCCCTGTGTACCGTGGCGGACGGCATAGGCGTAATAGTGGAAAACCTGTTTGAAAACCGCTTCCGCCATTGCGCGGAGCTTACGAAAATGGGCGCGGATATAACACAAAAGGACAGGACCGCAATAGTGCGGGGCGTAAAGAGGCTATCGGGGGCCGTGGTATACGCAAGGGATCTCCGAGGCGGGGCGGCGCTCGCCATAGCCGGACTGGGCGCAGAGGGGATCACGACGGTAGAGAACACGGAATACATCGACAGGGGATACCAGAGGCTGGATGAGACGCTAAACTCGATCGGAGCCTGCATAAAGAGGGAAAATGGTTCGCAATAAGGGAAAAACCAGAGTGGTAAATAAGCAAGGGCGCAGGGACGGCAAAAGGCCGCCCCGCGGCAGCGTGTCCTATGTGGATATAGAGCAGGTAAAGCAGCGCTACGGCGGGCGCACCACCCGGGAGCCGCAGAAAGAGCTGCACGTATTCGGGGAGGAGGAAACCAAGGGCGATGGCAGGAAAAAGCGCAGGGCGGCGCTGCTGCTGTCATGCCTGACGCTTATAGGCATAGCCGCCGGCCTTTATTTCTCGCTCATAATAGACCGCATAGAGGTGCAGGGCAACGAAAAGCTGGAGCGGGGCGAGGTGCTTACCATATCCGGGCTCAACGTGGGCGAGCATATATTTTTTGCCGATCTCGCAGAGGCCCGCGCAAGGCTGCTCGGCAGCCCCTATATACGCTCGGCATACATAAAGCGGGCGTATCCGGACAAGCTCATAATCACCATAGAGGAGCGTAAGCCTGTGGCGGCGATAGTGGGCGTGGGATCCTATGCCATTATCGACCTCGAGGGCAGCGTTATGGAGATAACGCCGGAAAACGAGGATGGGCTGATAACGGTTTACGGCGTAAGCTCCGGCGGCTACGCAGTGGGCCAGAGGATAGGCGACTATGCTCAATTAAACAGCAAAACGCTGCTTGAGATAATCACAGTGCTTTCCAATAATAAAATGCTGGGCATAATAGAGAGCATAGATATGTCGCAGCCCCTTAAGATAGGCATGACCACGACATACGGCTATGCGGTAAATATAGGGCAGCCGGAAAACCTTACGGAAAAGCTGGAGAACCTGCCGCCCGTGCTGAACAAGGTGATCTCCATGGGCCTTGAGGGAGGGACGATAGACCTTGGAGTGTTAGGCGACCCGGCATACTCCCCGCCGGAGGTATATCAGGCGGACACCGAGGAGGGCGAAGGCGAGGGCGAGGGGGACAAGACCGCGCCGGACAAGGCGGAGGACGAGGCGAAGCAGCCCGAGCCCAGCCCCGTGCAGTAGCTTCCAAGAGTTACAAGGTGTAAAAATATTTGTATCCTATTGCACAAAATATAGTGGTGTGGTATGCTTAGACCAACTATTAGGTGGAAGTATATTCTCATGGCTTATGGAGAGTAGGGGCGCTATGGAGGAAGAATGAAACAGAATACCGCCATACTCGATATCGGAAGCTCCAAGGTTATATGCCTAATATGCAGCGCACAGGGAAGGGACAGCATAACCGTCCGGGGCGCGGGCATAAGGGAATATCCGGGCTTTGAGAACGGACGATTTATAGACGAGCAGCTTTTCTCCAACGCGGTGGTGGACGCCATCGCAATGGCGGAGGGAGAGGCAAGGGTACGTATAAAGGAGCTTTCCGTCGGAGTACCCGCAGGCTTTTCCAAGCTGGTGCTGCATGAGGGAGCCGCCGCGGTAAGGTCGCGCACCGGAAGGATAAACGGCGACACCATAGACGAGCTGATAAACGATTCGCTCGCATTCGAGCAGCCTGACGGATATGAGCTTATGCACTCCACTCCGGTGGAATTTAAGATAGGCGAAACGGTCACCGCCGATCCGCCGCTGGGCCAGGCGGCAAAGGAGGTCAGCGCCGCGGTATCCCACGTATATATGCAGAACGGGTTCAGAGCGGCGGTGTCAGATGCATTGGGCAGGACGAGCCTCGAGGCGGATATGTATATAAGCGTTCCCCTCTCGGCGTCGCTTTTCGTGATACCCGAGGAGGAGCGGACGGACTGCGCGGTGCTTATAGACGTGGGGGCTCGGCAAACCGACGTGAGCTTCATACGGGGCTCTGCGCTCATAGCCTGCGAGACGCTGGGCATAGGCGGCGTCAGCTTTACAAACGATCTGGCCTACGGGCTCGGCATATCCGCCCAGTCCGCAGAGAGCGTAAAGCGCAGATACGTCTACTCGCTGGACTATCAGGACAGCATAGATATAGTGCGTATGGAGGGGCGAAGCCCCATGCATGTCGATCACGCGGTGATACAGTTCATCATCGAGGAGCGCACAAAGCAGCTTGCCGGTTATCTCGTGCGTATGCTCAGGGATATGGGGGTAAGGTTAGAAAATAAGCCTCCCGTGTACATAACCGGCGGCGGCATAGCCCTTATGCGGGGAAGCTGCGAATACATGGAAAAGCTCATGGGCGTGCCCTTAAAGGTCAGGATGCCGTGGATGCCCAGGCTTTCCTCACCCAATTACGCCAGCGCCTTTTCGGTAATGGATTTCGTGATGCATGCCGAAGAGGAGGGCAGCGTGGACAGGCTGGTGGGAATGGTAAGCGAGAGCAGATTCATAAAAAAGCTAAGAGAATTGTTTGACGACGCAAGATAAATAATCAGGAGGAAATGATATGCCTATTGGTCTTGAACTCGATATGGAAAGAGGCAACCTGGCGCAGCTTAAGGTAGTTGGCGTAGGCGGCGCGGGCAATAACGCTGTCAACCGTATGATACAGTACGGCATACGCGGCGTTGAGTTCATTTCCGTAAATACAGATAAGCAGGCGCTTTACCTGTCCCATGCCAATCAGAAGATACAGATAGGCGAAAAGGTCACCAAGGGCCTGGGCGCGGGCGCGGATCCCGAGGTGGGGCGCAAGGCGGCGGAGGAAAGCAAGGAAGCCATATCCGAGGCTCTTAAAGGAGCGGATCTGGTATTCATAACCGCGGGCATGGGCGGCGGCACCGGTACAGGCGCGGCCCCGGTGGTCGCGGAGTGCGCCAAGGAGCTGGGCATACTTACCGTCGGCGTAGTAACCAAGCCCTTCTCCTTCGAGGGGCGTGTGCGCATGAACAATGCCGTAAACGGCATAACCAACCTTAAGGCAAACGTAGATACCCTCATATCCATACCCAACGACAGGCTGCTGGATTCAGTAGGCAAGGTTAGCCTTACCGAGGCGTTCAGGATAGCTGACGACGTGCTGCGCCAGGGCGTGCAGGGCATAAGCGACCTCATAGCCGTGCCCGCCATGGTGAACCTGGATTTTGCGGATGTGCGCACCATAATGCGTGAGCGCGGAATGGCCCACATGGGCATAGGTATGGCCACGGGCGACAAGCGCGCCGCGGAGGCCGCAAGGCAGGCAGTGGTGAGCCCGCTGCTGGAAACCACGATAAACGGCGCAAAGGGCGTGCTGCTCAACATCACCGGCGGCGCGGATCTTGGCATACAGGAGCTTTCCGAGGCGGCTTCAATTATTCAGGAGTACGCGGATCCCGAGGCGAACATCATCATGGGCGCCGGTATCGACGAGGATATGGGCGACGGCGTTCGCATAACCGTAATAGCCACCGGCTTCGACGCGCCGGGCGCAAGGCCGCAGCAGAATCAGCATACCGCGGCTGTAAACTCCGTGCAGAGCAGCCAGCCCCCCAGAAGGCCGACTATACGCGACGTGAAGGAGCAGGAAAGCAACTGGAACGGCGCAAACGTGAAATTCTGGGAGCGGGAGCGCACCAGAGCCCCTCAGTACAGCTCACCCCTTCCGGAGGGCGAGGAAGTGACCCCACACTTTACCATGGACGATCTGCCGAAGGCGGATAAGTCCAAGGGAAACAATAATAATACCAATAACCTTAACGTGCCTGCATTTTTGAGAAGAAACGATTAAATCAAAAAGACGCGGGCGCTTAGCCCGGCATACACTTTTTTAGTAAAGTAATAAGACGGGGAAGCGCAAAAAAAGCGTTTTCCCGTTTTGTTTATATTTTTATTTTTAGGAAAGGAAAGAAAAACCATGACAAAGTCCTTTATCCCACAGGGCTATAAGCCCACGCTGTCGCTTTATGAAACCCAGGACGCCATTAGCTTTATAAAGCGCGAATTTCAGGACAGCCTTGCGAGGGCGCTGCATCTAAAGCGCGTATCCGCACCCCTGTTCGTACAGCCCGAGACCGGCCTGAACGACAACCTGAACGGCTATGAGCGGCCGGTAGGCTTTGATATACCCTTTACGGGCAAGGACGCTCAGGTGGTGCAGTCCCTTGCTAAGTGGAAGCGCATGGCGCTTTACCGTTACGACTTCCACCCCGGCAACGGCCTCTATACCGACATGAACGCCATACGCCGCGACGAGGAGCTGGACAACCTGCACTCCGTATACGTGGATCAGTGGGACTGGGAGAAGGTGATAACCCCCGATACCCGCAACCTCACCACCCTCAAGAACACCGTTACCGCCATAGTAGGCTGCGTATGCAATACGCTGGATATGCTCAAGGCCCGCTATAACTTCATTACGACCGATTTGAGCCGCGACGTGTTCTTCATAACCACGCAGGAGCTGCTGGAAATGTACCCCGACAAGACCCCAAAGGAGCGGGAGCACGCCATAGCCAAGGAGCACCGGACGGTATTCATAATGCAGATAGGGGACGTCCTTTCAAACGGCGAAAAGCACGACGGCCGCTCTCCGGACTATGACGACTGGAAGCTCAACGGCGATATACTGTTTTACGACGACGTGCTGGACTGCGCGATGGAAATATCCTCCATGGGCATCCGCGTGGACGCCAAGAGCATGGACGAGCAGCTTGCCAAGGCCGGCTGTGACGACAGGCGCAGGCTGCCGTTCCACAGGATGCTGCTCAACGATGAGCTGCCTCTGACCATAGGCGGCGGCATAGGCCAGTCCCGCCTCTGTATGCTGCTGCTGGGCAAGGCCCACATCGGCGAGGTGCAGTCCTCCGTGTGGGATCAGGCCACCGTGGACTGCTTTGAAAGGGCGGGCGTAACGCTGCTCTAAGAAAAATACAATATGGCAAAAGCCGCCCCGTCGGGGCGGCTTTTGCATGCGTGCTATTTCCGCCAATATTCGCATATATATTTATCACCGCTTCTACAATCAGCGACCGCCGCCCTGTGGTATCATTTGCTTGCGGCGGGGGTGACTGAAATGTACATAGAGGTGTTTCTTCTGGATAACCTGCTGATGAATGCCGTGATATGCGTGCTGGCGGGGGCGGTATGCGGCAGGAGGATAAGGCCGCGGCGGGTGCTGCTCTTCTCGCTTTGCGGGGCGGCATACGGGGCCGCCGCAATGTATGTGCCGACGCTTTCGCTTCTGCCCTGTAAGCTCCTGCTTTGCCTTGCCATGGCGCTGGTATTCCCATACGAAGGGCTGCGCGGCTATATGGCCGGCCTCGCGGCGATGCTGGCGGCGGCGCTGACGGTGGGCGGGCTGGGGTTCCTGCTTATCTGCTCCTTTGGCAGCGTAAAAAGCCTGGGGTACGGCATACCGCTGAGGATAATGCTGCTCACGGCGCTTTCTGCGTGGGCCATGCCGGGCGTCGCCAGAAGGGTGCGGGGCAAAAGGCTGGATAACCAGAACCGGCATGTCCTCATCTTAAGGCGGGGGGACAGGGAATATGCGCTTGACGCCATGGTGGACAGCGGGAACAGCCTGCACGATCCCGTGAGCGGGCGCCCGGTAGCCGTGGCGTGGCTGCCTGAGAAGGGCGATATACCCATACCGGCGGGCACGGTCAGCGAAAGCAGCGTGCTGTATGCATTCAGGCCGGACAGCGCGCTGCTGGACGGCAGCGATATGGATATACTGGTGGCGGTGTCAAAAAGGCCGCTCAGGGCCGCGCTCATACCGCCCGCGGCGCTGTACGATGAGCTTATAATAACGAGGCTGGAGGGGAAATATCGTGCTTAGCATAGTAAGGGATATGCTCGCAAGGCTCTATGCCGCCTTGGGCGGGGAGATATACTACATAAACAGCGGCGAGGCGCTGCCGCCGCCGCTTAGCAGGGAAGAGGAAGCGGGCATAATGGAGCGGCTGCGCGCCGGAGATGAGGAGGTGAAGCAGACGCTTATAGAGCGCAACCTCAGGCTCGTGGTGTACATAGCCCGAAAGTTCGAGAATACCGGCGTATGCGTCGAGGACCTTATCTCCATAGGCACGATAGGGCTTATCAAGGCGGTGAACACCTTTGACGCTGAGAAGCGCATAAAGCTCGCCACATACGCCTCCCGCTGCATAGAAAACGAGATATTGATGTATCTTAGAAGGAGCTGCAAGCTAAAGCTTGAGGTATCCCTCGACGAGCCGCTCAACGTCGATTGGGACGGCAACGAGCTGCTGCTTTCGGATATACTCGGCACCGACGCGGACGCCATATACCGGGGCATAGAGGACGAGGTGGATAAGGAGCTTCTTTCCCTCGCCATGAAGAAGCTGACGCCAAGGGAAAAGCGGATAATGGAGCTGCGCTTCGGCCTTTGCGGAAACAGGGAGTACACCCAAAAGCAGGTGGCGGACATGATGGGAATATCCCAAAGCTACATAAGCCGGCTGGAAAAGCACATAATCAAGCTGCTTAAATCGGAGATGATGCAGATGATGTAAAACAAAAAAAGCGCTGCCCGCGCTTTAGTTTTGTTCGCAGTCTCGGCATACGCCGTGGAAGAGTATGCTGCACCCCGTTATGCGAAGCCCGGTGGCCTTGGCGGCGCAGGCGCACACCTCCGGCACAGCGTTGGAGGGTATATCGGTAACGCGGCCGCATTTATCGCAGCGCATGTGGTGATGCGGGGATAGGGTGCCGTCAAACCTGTCAGGGGAATCGGGCACGGATATGCGGAGTATCATGCCTGCGTCCGCAAGCTGGCCGAGGTTGCGGTATACCGTGGCAAGGCTAACCGAGGCCCCCATCGTATCCTTGAGCACCGTATAGAGCTCCTCGGCGGTAGGGTGGATGGGGTAGGCCCTCAGGGTATCTAATATCATATCTCGCTGCTTTGATCTTATCATAAATTCAATATCACCTAACTATAAGAATCATTCTTAATCTAATTATAGCACAATACCCGCCGCTGTCAAGAAAAATGAATCGGCAGGAAATACAGGGGATGAAAAAAAGGCCCCACAGGGTTTCTGTGAAGCCTATTTTTGCTTTTTCTAATTCACCGATATATCCGCTTGGCGGTAATAGGGGACATTAGCCCTTGCATGGGAAAGCGATGTGTTTTTTAGTGGTTTGCCCTGCGAGCCTGGAAGCAAGCGCTGCAATAGATCGGCCTGTCGTTCTTGGGAACGAAGGGAATCTTGGTGGGAGCGCCGCACTGCGCGCATACCGCGTCATACATTTCCTTTTCGCCGTTGCGCTGGCTCTTGCGAGCGTTCCTGCATGCCTTGCAGCGTATGGGCTCATTCTGGAAGCCCTTCTCAGCGTAGAACTCCTGTTCGCCCGCGGAGAAAATGAATTCGGCGCCGCAATCCTTGCATACCAAAGTCTTGTCTTCGAACATCTTGTTTACAATCCCCTTGTATAATTTTATTTTAGTGATCCGTGGCTTCGGCTGACCTGGCCTTTGCCCCCACACTCGCCGTCTGGAAGGTTCGCTACTAAGCAATTACGCCGCCCACTACTGCTCCTCTCGGGGCGCTGCCCCGGACGGACTTACATCTAAGCCGCACCATGCTCACGGGCGGCTTTGCGCCCGCTTATGTGGATCGTTTTGCCTGCGACTGGCATCGACTTTCAACCACAGACCCGATAACCCGGATAACCAGAAATAATTATAACGCACACAAAAGCTTTTTACAACTGATTTTTAAAAGATTTCCCCCGTAATACGGAAAAAAACGGCTCTAACGCACGGTGGGATCGTCGTATACGGCCCTTGGGCCGCCTATGTACTTGGGGCGGGTGCGGGCCATGACCAAATTGGCCTCGCCTATATGCCTTGTGACGGCGTGTACGGGTACTACAACGGGGTGCATGTGCATACCTATAAGCGTACCGCCTATGTCCATTCCGGCAGAGGCCTTGCCACGAAGGTCCTCTACCATGACGTGATCGTCAAAGCGGGCCACGGCCTCCATGGAGAACGCGCCGCCGGCGTGAAGCTGGGGCTTTACCCACACCTGCTGAAGGTCGAATTTCTCCATGCACTCCCGCTCTACCACGAGGCAGCGGTTCAGATGCTCACAGCACTGCACCGCAAGGTACAGCCCCTTTGCCTTTATCTTGGGCAGCACGGCGTCCATAACCGCCTTCGCGGCCTCGACGGAGGAGCCGGAGCCTATGCGCTTGCCCACTATCTCGCTGGTGGAGCAGCCTATCACCAGTATATCCCCGCTTTTTAGGGTATCCGCCGCGGCGAAAAGCTCGTCTATGGCGGCGGAGGCCTGCTCGTAAACCTTTTCCATTTCCATCATAATAAAATCAAACTCCTTGAAGATGCGTTGCGGCACTCGGCCCTTGTACGATTATAAGTCCAAATACGGCCTATTGCAAGGCAAAGGGCCAAATAAAAAGGCTTTTACGGCGGCGATTCTTAGCTGTTGACAAACACACAGACGGGTAGTAACATTATGGCGAAAAGTTAGATAAGACTAACCGAGAAGGGACGAGGGACCTGTTATGAGCGAAAAGGTCAGGACGCTTGCAGATATTTCCATAGGGCAGAAGGGCTATGTGCGCAGGGTGAATGGCGATGGCGGCCGGCGCAGGAGAATAGTCGATATGGGTATTACCCCCGGAGCCGAGATAAAGATAATAAAGGCCGCGCCCATGGGGGACCCGATAGAGATAGCGCTCAGGGGCTACACCCTGTCGCTGCGCCGCGAGGATGCCCGGCGCATAGAGCTGCTTACCGAGGGCGAGGCGAAGGAACTAAGGGAGAAGGCGGTGCTTTCCGCAAGGAGCCTTGAGCTCAAGGCCAAGGGCAGCCTTACCCACAGCGCGGACGAGGACGCCCTCTATCACCGCCGGGCAGCTATGATAACCGACATAATGCTAAAGGGCGGGTGTAAGCCCGGGAGCTGTGCGAGCTGCCGCGAGGCGAAGGTATGCCCGATTTGCGAAAAAAACGGGGCGCATGAGGGAAACGGCGGCAAGGAAAAGGTGCGGCTGGCCCTCGTGGGCAACCCAAACAGCGGTAAGACCACGCTCTTCAACGCCATGACGGGCAGCCGGGAATACGTCGGCAACTGGCCCGGCGTAACGGTGGAGAAGAAGGAGGGCAAGGTAAAGGATACCGGCCTATACACATACGGCCACGATATGACGCTGGTGGACCTTCCGGGCATATATTCTCTTTCCCCGTATTCTATGGAGGAGATAGTGGCGCGTAAGTACATCACGGTGGAAAAGCCCGACGCCATAATAAATATAGTCGATGCGACAAATCTGGAGCGCAACCTCTATCTTACGGTTCAGCTTATAGAGCTGGAGCGGCCCATGATAATCGCGCTTAACATGATGGACGAGGTGAAAAGGCGGGGCGACGAGATAGACGTGCGTAAGCTTTCGCTGGAGCTTGGCGTGCCAGTCGTGCCAATATCGGCCCGCAGCGGACAAGGCGTGGAGGAGCTTATAAACGGCATACAGGGCGTCATCAACGCCGCCCACGCGGAGTTCCACGGGGGCTTCAATATAGAGCCCGACGACATATACAACGGCTATACCCACGCGCTGCATCACCAAATAGGCGACCTTGTGGGCAAATACGCAAAGCAGGCCGGCCTGCCCCTCCACTGGGCGGAGATGAAGCTCATGGAGGGCGACGGCGAGACGAAAAAAGAGCTTGCGCTGCCGGAGGACGTGCAGCAGAGGGTGGATAAGATAATTAAGGAATATTCGGATTCCGCCCCCCTCGGCGACAGCGAGAGCATGATAGCGGACGCGAGATATAAGTACGTTACCCGCGTGTGCGCCGCGGCCCTTCACAGGGGACATCCGATAGACGAGCTTACCGCATCGGACAAGATAGACAGGGTGCTTACAAACAAGTACCTCGCCCTCCCGATATTTATAGGCATAATGCTTGCGATATTCGCGCTCACCTTCGGCACCGTGGGCGCGTGGCTGTCGGATCTCGTGAGCATGCTCATAGACGACGCCCTTACGCCCTATGTCAGGACGGCGCTGGAAAACGCCGGCGCCATGGGGTGGCTTGTGAGCCTTGTGTGCGACGGCATAATCACTGGCGTGGGAGGGGTGCTGACCTTCCTGCCCCAGATAGCCATACTGTTTTTCTTCCTCGCGGTATTGGACGACAGCGGCTATATGAGCCGCATAGCCTTTATAATGGATAAGCCCATGCGCCGCTTCGGGCTTTCCGGAAAGAGCTTCATACCGCTGCTTATGGGCTTCGGCTGCACCGTGCCCGCCACCATGGGGGCGCGCACAATGGAGAACGAAAAGGACAAGCGCATGACCATACTGCTGCTGCCCTTTATGAGCTGCTCCGCAAAGCTGCCGGTTTACGGCCTTATCGCCGGGGCCTTCTTTGCAAAGGGCAGGACGCTGGTAATATTCAGCCTGTACCTTATAGGCATAATAGTCGGCATACTTTCGGGCTATCTTTTCCGAAGGACCATTTTTAAGGATAACGACGCGGCGTTTATGATAGAGCTTCCCACGTACAGGCTGCCCTCGGCTAAAAATGTGTTCACCCACGTATGGGAGCGCGTGAGCCACTTCATAGAGAAGGCGGGAACCATTATATTCGCCATGAGCGTCGTGCTGTGGTTCCTTCAGAGCTTTGATATGTCCTTCCGCATGGTGCAGAGCGCGGAAAATAGCATACTGGGCCGGCTGGGCAGCTTCATAGCCCCCGCGTTCAGGCCCATGGGCTATGGCTGCTGGCAGGCGGCGGTAGCGCTGCTCACGGGCATAGTCGCCAAGGAGGCGGTGGTGTCCAGCCTCGCCATGTTCTGCGGCTTCTCCCTAAGCGCGGGCGGCGGAGCCGTGCAGAGCGCTCTCTCGGGCATATTCACCCCACGTTCCGCATACGCCTTTTTGATATTCGTGCTGCTCTATACCCCGTGCATGGCGGCGGTGGCCACCATGAGGCGGGAGCTGGGCAGCCGCAGGTGGACTGCCTTCGCCGTGTGCTACCAGATACTCATAGCATACATTATGTCGTTTGTTGCATATACTGTATGCGGGCTTTTCATGGCCTGACGGAGGAAGCATGGGAAACGGCGCATGGTATATTCTGGCGGCGCTCATAATGGGCTGG
The DNA here is from genome assembly GCA_934633985.1 of uncultured Clostridia bacterium. Taxonomy (GTDB): domain Bacteria; phylum Bacillota; class Clostridia; order Christensenellales; family CAG-138; genus SFEL01. Next base: position 52,009 of record CAKTYU010000006.1, on the reverse strand, counting down.
ACCGGATTCTGCATATATAAATGGATAAAAAACCGCAAAAGGGGAGGAGGCTGCGGCTACGGCTGTGCGGGCTGCCCATACGGCGGGAAATGTGAAGGGAAAAAGGACGGGGAAAAGAAATAAAGCTGTTTTGCGGGGGTTTTGGCATAGCCGAACCGCCCCGCTTTTTTTCACAAATTTATGCGTTTTGTTTTGGGCATAATATGTTATAATTAAGAAAAGCGAAAAGCGCGGCGTATCGGCCAGGCATGGGGCGGTGATGCTGCGCGGGAAAGGGGAAACGAATATGCGTATTTCTATCAATGGAAAAAACATCGAGGTATCCGATTATCTCAGCGATCTGGTGACTAAGAAGGTCTCCAAGCTGGATAAGTATTTCCCTGAAGATACGGAGGCTCATGTCACCCTCTCCGTAGAAAAGAACCGTCACATCGTAGAGGTCACCATTCCCTACTCCGGCGGCATTATCCGCGGCGAGGAGGTCAGCGGCGATATGTACGCCTCCATCGACACCGTGATCGCCAAGGTGGAAAAGCAGATAATGCGCCACCGCACCAAGCTGGAGAAGAACCTCAGGGCAGAGGCGTTTGCCGCACAGGAAGCAAGCTATGCATTTGACGACGAGGAGGAAGAGGAGCACAAGGTCGTCCGCGTAAAGCGCTTTGCCATAAAGCCCATGGACGTGGAGGAGGCGGTGCTGCAAATGGAGCTGCTGGGCCATTCCTTCTATGTATTTGAGAATGCGGAGGACGGCGAGGTAAACGTGCTGTATCAGCGCAAGGACGGCAACTACGGCCTCATAGAGCCCGAAAGATAACATAAAAAACAAAGCAACAGCATGGAATAATACGGTCCCGACCCGCATACGCGGGCCGGGACTTAGATAAACGGAGGAAAAAACAATGCGGCTCAGCGGCTCGGTTTATTCAAAGATAATGGATATGGATACAGGACTTACTATCGTCACGCCCAACAAGCTGAGGGAGGGCGGGTATAAGGTGGTATACCTGCTGCACGGCCTCGGCGGAAACGACCGCTCATGGCTGGATTACTCGATGCTGCCCGCCTACGCCGCGAAGGGCGATACCGTTTATGTGCTGCCGGACGCGGGCCGGAGCTTTTACTCTAACATGAAATACGGCTTCGAGTATCAAAGATACGTCGCAGAGGAGCTTCCTCAAATATGCCGCAATATGTTCAGCATATCCGCCGCCCGCCAGGATACGGGCATAATGGGCTGCTCCATGGGCGGCTACGGCGCGCTGCGCTGCGCGCTCACCCATCCGGACAGCTACGGCTTTGTAGGGGCGTTTTCCTCCGGGCCGCTCTTTGCAAGGGCGGGAATGGAGGAGATAAAGAAATACGGCGACCTGCCGGATTATGCTGAGCGGTTCGGCCCCAGGCTCATACAGGACTTCAAGGCCATATACGGCGACGCTTTAGAGCTTACCGACGATGCGGAAATACTCGATATGCTGGTGAAGGTCAAGACCGAAAACAAGCTGCCGAGGATATACCTCACCTGCGGCAGGGAGGACGCCTTTATGAAGGAGCACCTGCTCTTTACGGCTGCGCTGGATAAGATAGGCATACCCTATGAGTTCGAGAAGCTGGAGGGGGCGCATGAGTTCTTGTGCTTCAACGAGGCGCTCAGGCGGGCCATAATCAGGTTTGAGGGGAAATAATAAAAAAGCATTGGGGCGGCGCGCGAGGTGCGCGCCGCTTTTTTATGCCCGCCGCACTTGAAAACGGGCCGCGCTTTGCCTTATAATATGCGAAGAAAAGAAAAAATAACGGCATTTTACCCCCATGCGGACAGCGTATGAGGGCATATTGGCGTGCATGGAGGAATAAAGGTGTTTATAATAGTGGGCCTTGGAAATCCCGGAAGGGAGTATGCGAATACCCGCCACAACATAGGCTTTATGACTGTGGATATGCTGGCGGACAGGTTCGGTATAGAGGTTAAGCGGCACAATTTCAGGGCGGTTTTCGGCGAGGGATATATAGGCGGCCAAAAGGTAGTGCTGGCAAAGCCGGAAACATACATGAACCTTTCGGGCTGGAGCGTAATGGAGCTGTGCAACTGGTACAAGCCCGAGCATGACCGGCTTCTGCTGATATACGACGATATAGACATACCCCTTGGCACAATACGCATAAGGGGCGGCGGCTCCTCCGGCACCCACAACGGTATGCGGAGCGTCATATATCAGCTTGGCTTTGACGATTTTCCCCGCATAAGGGTGGGGATAGGCCGGGCCGACGGACAGAGGGGGCTGGTAGCCCATGTGCTGGGCGCGCCGGAGGGCGAGGACAGGGAAAAGCTGATCGCCGCCATAAAGGACGCGGCGGATGCGGCGGAGATGATCGTAAAGGGCGATATCAGCGGGGCTCAGGCAAAATTCAACAAGCGCCCCAAGAAGCCCAAGCCGCCCAAGGAGGAGGCAAAGGCCGTGGAGGACGGCGAGCAGAGCATAGAGGAGCAGAAGTAAGTGACAGACCCGCTTATAAAAATACTCGACAGGCACCCCGAATACGCAAGGCTGCGGGACGCCATGGAAAAGGGCGAGGGCCCGGCAGGTGTATTCGGCCTCGGGGAAAGCCACAAGGGGCATATAGCCGCCGCGCTGTCAACGGGCAGAGCGGTATTGCTGGTCGCGCCGAACGAGGTGGCGGCGGCAAAGCTGCATGACGATATCGCCTGCTATGATATACCCTGCGTCCATTTCCCCACGAGGGAGATACCCCTCTCCGGCAAGGGCTTTACCGCCCGCGACAGCATAGAGGAGCGGAGGGTGGCGGTGCTTTCCGCCCTTGCCGCCGGCAGGGCAATGACTGTGGTGACCTGCATACAGGCGCTGATGCAGCGCACCGTGGCCCCGGAGATAATCAAAAACAGCCTGCACAGCTATGGGGCGGGGCAGAATATAGAGCCGCGGGAGATGGTGGCGGAGCTCGTCATGGCGGGCTATGAGCGGGTGGACGTATGCGAGGCGCCGGGGCAGGTATGCCTTCGCGGCGGCTATGTAGACGTATACCCCATCGCCGCCGAAAATCCTGTGCGAATAGAGTTTTTCGGCGATGAGATAGATACGCTGAGGATATACGACCCGCTTACCCAGCGCTCCGTGGATAATGCGGATCATATTGACGTCCCCCCGGCTACCGAGATGCCAATAACCGACGAGGCGAGGGCGCGGGCGCTGAAGCTCTTGAAAAAGCGCAAGGCAGAGGAGCTGTCCTCCGCGTTGGAGAATGGAGGCAGGCCGGATAACCCCGTCGCCCTGCTGCCCCTGTTTTACCCCGGGGAAGCGACGCTTTTTGACTATATAGACAAGGATTGGATAATACTCATAGACGAGCCGGCCCGCCTCGAGGAAAGCGGAAAGATAGCCTATCAGGAGTTCCTCGAGGGCGTATCCTCGCTTATGCAGGCGGGAGAGATACAGCCGGAGCAGGCCAACCTTACGGTATCCCCACTTGAGACCATCAAGCGCATGGATACCAGAAGGACCGCCATGATGTTCGCCCTTACCCGCAGCTACGGCCTTATAGGGCAAAGGTGCATATTCAAATTCGATACCCGCCCCGTCTCGCGGTATGTAGGGCGGGAGGAGCTGCTGTCAGAGGACATAGAGGCGTGGAAGAAGAGCCACACGAGCGTTTTGATATACGCTGGCACCCACGCAAAAAGGCTTCAGGACAGGCTGCTGGATCTGAACCACATAGTACCCATAAAGGAAAAGCTTGGCAGGGACATAGTGCCGGGCGAGGTGCTCATAATCGAGCGGCAGCTTAACCACGGCTTCGAGTACCCGGAGCTTTCCCTTGCGGTGGTCACGGAAAACGAGCTTTACGGCGCGGAAAGCCGAAGGCCGGCGGACGGCAAAAAAAAGCGCAGGAAGCCGCAGCTTGTGTTCAGCGAGCTCAACGCGGGCGACCTCGTGGTGCATGAGCTTCACGGCATAGGCCGGTTCGTGGGCGTTGAGACGCTTACGGTGGGCGGCGTACAGAAGGATTACCTGCATCTTGTCTATTCCGGCGGCGATAAGCTGTACATACCCACGGATCAGCTTGACCGGGTGCAAAAGTACATAGGCGGCGGGGAGGACGCGGGGGCGCAGCGCCTTTCAAGGCTGGGCAGCGGCGAATGGCAGAAGACGGTATCCAGAACCCGCGACAGCGTAAAGAAGCTGGCCTTCGACCTTGTGCGCCTTTACGGCGAGCGGCAGAAACGCAAGGGCTTTAAATTTTCGCCGGATACCCCCTGGCAGAGAAAGCTGGAGGACAGCTTCCCGTACGAGCCTACGCCGGATCAGCTTACGAGCATTCAGGAGATAAAGGCGGATATGGAGAGCGGCAAGGTGATGGACCGCCTGCTCTGCGGCGATGTAGGCTATGGTAAGACCGAAGTAGCGCTCAGGGCTGCCTTTAAGGCAGTGATGGACGGCAAGCAGTGCGCAATGCTTGTGCCTACAACTATACTTGCCCAGCAGCATTACAATACCATAGCTGCCAGGTTCGATGGCTTCCCGGTGAATGTGGAACTGCTCTCCCGCTTTAAGACCCCCAAGGAGGAGGAAAAGATAATCGAGGGGCTGCAAAGCGGCAGCGTGGATATGGTGGTCGGCACCCATAAGCTGCTTTCAAAGAGCGTTAAGTTTAAGGATCTCGGGCTCCTCATAATAGACGAGGAGCAGCGCTTCGGCGTGGGCCATAAGGAGCAGATAAAGAACATACGCCAGTCCGTGGACGTGCTTACGCTTTCCGCAACGCCTATCCCACGGACGCTGCACATGTCCATGACGGGGATACGCGATATGTCCGTAATAGAGACGCCGCCCTCCCAGCGCTACCCCGTGCAGACCTATGTGATGGAATACAGCGACGCCGTGGTGCGCGAGGCCATACTTAAGGAGATAGGGCGCGGCGGGCAGGTGTACTTCGTATACAACAACGTCCGCAACATGGAGCAGTTCGCGGGAAAGCTCAGGGAGCTGGTGCCGGAGGCAAGGGTGTGCTTTGCCAACGGGCAGATGAACGAGCGGGTGCTGGAAAAGACCATGCTGGAATTTATGGATCACAGGTACGACGTTTTGCTCTGCAGCACCATAATAGAGAGCGGGCTGGATATGCAGAACGTGAACACGATAATAATATACGACGCGGACGCCATGGGATTATCCCAGCTATATCAGCTAAGGGGCCGCGTGGGCCGCGGGGTGCGGCTCGGCTATGCCTATCTGACATACAGGCCGAACAAGGCCATGAGCGAGACCGCGGAAAAGCGCCTTATAGCCATACGGGAGCTCACCCAGTTCGGCTCCGGCTTTAAGATAGCGCTGAGGGATCTTGAGATACGCGGGGCGGGCAACCTGCTCGGGCCGGAGCAGCACGGTCACATGGAGGCGATAGGCTATGACCTTTACTGCAAGATAGTAGACAGCGCGGTCAGGGAGGCAAAGGGCGAGGAGCTGCCCAAGGACATAGACACGGTGGTGGAGATACCTATCTCCGCAAATATCCCAAGGAGCTATATACCGAGGGAGACGGAGCGGCTTTCCATGTACAAGCGCATAGCGTTTATTTCGGCGCAGGCGGACGTGTACGACGTGCAGGATGAGCTGATAGACCGCTACGGCGACATACCCGAGGAGGTGCAGAACCTCGTATTCATCGCCCTTATCAAGGCGGAGGCGCAGCGGGCCTACGTACAGCGGCTCATGGTCCGGGACGGGGAGATACGCATAGCCTTCGACCCGGAGGCGCCCATGGACGGCGCAAAGCTGTTTGCGGCCGCGGGCAATATAGCGGGCGCCGTAATGCTTCCGGAGGAAACGCCCACGATAGTCATACGCCGGCCCAAGTCCGATGTGAAAAAATTGTGCGGCGAACTGACACAGATTGTTTACATGCTGTCGGATTGCATCATAAAGTGAATACGGGTATAATCAACATTGTGAATACGGGCCGGCCCTTAGGCTAAAACGCCCAGAGATTGGAGAAAAAGACATAATGAAGAAGATATTTGCGGCTGCGTTGGCACTGGTGCTTGCGCTTTCCATAATAGGGTGTAGCGCTGCTCCCTCCGCGACCGGGGACGATACCGCGGTCGTAGGCGGCGACGAGGCAGTGGCCACCGTAGGCGACCGTAAGGTCACCTTCAGCGAGTACAAGCAGCTATTTGACGCTTATGCCCAGTACTATGCCATGATGGGCTATGATATATCCGCCGATGAGGAAGGCACAAAGCAGCTTCAGGACGGCATAATAGACGCGCTCGTGGTCAACGAGGTGATAGCATATCAGGCGGCCCAGTCCGGATATGACAAGCTGAGCGAGGAAAGGCTTGCCGAGGTAGAGGAGCAGGCGGCGGCAGACCTTAACAGCATAGTGGAGGAATACCGCAAGCAGGCGGAGAGCGACGCTGAGGCGGACAGCAGCATAGACGTGGAGGAGCGCCTTGCCGAGTATATAGCGGACGAGGCGGAGGCCTACACCGGTGAACGCATGACCGCAGAGGAATACGGCAAATGGATACTGGAAAACAGCACCGAGAGCGCCATAGGCGAGGCCTTTAAGGAGGCCATGCTCAAGGACGTTACCGTGAGCGATGATGAAATAAAGTCATGGTATGATGAAAACCTCAAGACCCAGCAGGAGGACTATGACAAGCAGCCGGAGGATTACAAGAGCGATAAGGAGGCCGAGGAGCTTTACGGCGGCGACCCCGTGCTGTACGCCCCGGAGGGATACAGCCGCGTGCTACATATACTCATAGCCCCGGAGGATACCGTCTCCGACGAATACGGCGATAAGCTATCCGAGATGGAAAGCCTCAAGAGCGAGTACGGCGAGCTGGCCTTTACCGTGAACGTAGAGGGCGGCGAAGGGGCAGACAGGCTCAAGGAGATAAAGGCCGAGTACGGCAAGCTAAAGGCCGAGGCGGATAAGCTGAAGGACGAGCACCTTGCTCCCTCTGTGGAAAAGGCCAAGGAGGCTTATGGTAAGCTGCAGTCCGGCGAGGAATTTTCAAAGGTCGCCGAGGAATACTCCCCCGATATCGAGAACGGCGAAAACGGCCTGCTCATAAGCGTGAAGCATACCGGCAGCTATGACTGGTCAAAGGAGGTAAAGGACGCCTTTGCAAAGATAAAGCAGGGCGAGTATACCGAGCCTGTAAAGGACGACGAGGGAGTGCACATACTCTATTACCTCTCCGATGAGCCTGCGGGCGAGGCGGGGCTGGACAGCGTAAAGGACAGAATAAAGGAGCTGCTTCTTTCCGATGTCAGGGAAGAGGAATGGGAGCAGATGCTGGAGACCTGGAAGAACGATGAAAGCGTACACCTCAACGAGGAGCTGGTACGCAGCGTCACTTACAGCCCTGCGGCGGTAGGTTAGATAAAACAAACAAGCAAAGCGCCGGACAGCCCATTTTAGGCTGTCCGGTTTGTCTTTTTGCCGTATATGTGGTAGACTTTAAAAAAACTTGATTTGGAGGACGTATATGCGTCTGGATAAGTACCTTAAAGTCTCAAGGATAATCAAACGCAGGACGGTTGCCAGCGAGGCCGCCTCCCTCGGCAGAATACAGATAAACGGCAAGGTGGCGAAGCCCTCAAGCGAAGTTAAGGAGGGCGATATGCTGGATATACTCATGGGCGGCAAGCATACCGTGGTGAAGGTTACCAGCGTACAGGAGTTCACAACCAAGGCGGCTGCCGCCGAGATGTATGAGATGATCACCCGGGGAGATCTCGAATGAAGGTAACTGGAATACTGCTGGCGGCGGGAGCTTCCCGGCGCATGGGCAGAGATAAGCTTATGATAACCCTGGGCGGCAAGACCGTGCTGCGCCGCTCCGCAGAGGCGCTGCTGAACGCGGGCGTTGAGGATATAATAATAGCCGTGTCCGGCGCCACGCGGCAGGAGGCGGAGGCGCTTTGCGCCCAGTACGGCCTAAGGGCCGTTGAGGGCGGCGATACCCGCGGGGATTCCGTATATAACGCCCTTAAGGCCGCCAACTGCGACATAGCGCTCATACACGACGGGGCGCGCTGCCTCGTGTCGGAGGAGATAATAAGGGACAGCATAAGGTGCGCCGCAGAGTTCGGCAGCGGCGTCGCGGCTATGCCCGCCCGCGATACCATGTGGCGGGAGGGCGAGGCTGTGGATAGAGACGGCGTGATGCTGTCACAAACGCCGCAGTCCTTCAGGTATGACCGCATAATGGACGCATACCGGCAGGCGGCGGAGGACGGAGTGCAGGCCACGGACGACTGCGCCCTGTATAAGAGGATATACGGCGGCGTGCATTATTCGCTGGGCGGCTTGATAAACCAAAAGCTCACCACCGAGGAGGATATGGAATTGTTCCGAAGGCTTACGGCGAGAGACAGGATAGGCTACGGCGAGGATACCCACAGGCTGGCAGAGGGGAGAAGGCTTGTAATAGGCGGCGTGGAGATACTGTACAGGCTGGGCCTTGCGGGCCACTCCGATGCGGATGTGCTTACGCACGCCGTAATAGACGCATTGCTGGGCGCCGCCGCTATGGGGGATATAGGCCGGATGTTCCCGGACTCATCGCCCGAGTATAAGGATATAGATTCGCTCATACTGCTCAAAAGGGCATGGCAGGCGGTGCGCGGGGCCGGCTATGAGTTATGCTCGGTGGACGCCACGGTGATAGCGCAGGAGCCAAAGCTTGCGCCGTATATAGACGATATGCGCCGCAATATAGCCGGCACAATGGGCTGCGATGCGAGCGTGGTGAGCGTGAAGGCCACCACGCCGGAGCATACCGGCCCGGAGGGAAATCTGGAATGCATAACCGCAAGAAGCGTATGCATGATAAGGGGTTAGCGCAAATCGGAATAATAAAAAACAGGCTTTTTACGGCCTGCTTTTTTATGTTAATCAGAATAAGGTTTAGTTGAGAGCTTCCTTGAGAGCCTTGCCGGCCTTGAAGGCGGGGGACTTGCTGGCGGCGATTTCGATCTCCTCGCCGGTCATGGGGTTGTGGCCCTTGTGAGCGGGGCGCTCGCGTACTTCAAAGCCGCCGAAACCAACTATCTGTACCTTCTCGCCGCTTACGAGGGCGTTGGTGATGCTGTCAAAGGTAGCGAGGACTACGGCTTCAGCCTCCTTCTTGGAGATGGAGCACTTGCTGGCTACGGCAGCGATGAGTTCAGTCTTATTCATTTAACTATATCCTCCTAATTATTGTTGGGCTTTAGTATGCCGCATGGCGCGGACTTTTACAATTATACTAAGCTTGTTTTGCAAACGCAAGATGAAAAATCAAAAAACCGCCTAAATTTCTAATTTATTTTAGCTTTTCCTTGGCCTTGTCCCAGTACCTGTCCATTTCATCAAGGGGCATATCCTCGAGGGAAAGGGAATCGGCCTTTACCAGCTCCTCCATGACCTTAAAGCGCGCCATGAACTTGTCGGCGGCGGCGTTTAGGAGCTGCTCCGGGTCGCGCCCAAGGAGCCGCGCCACGTTCACCGCGGCAAAAAACACATCGCCCATCTCCTCGTCGATATGCACGTCATCCCCCTCGGCCATGGCGGAGGAAAGCTCGCCCACCTCCTCCGGCAGCTTGTAAAGCGCCTGGGCTGCATTGTCCCAGTCAAAGCCGACGTTGGCGGCTTTTTTCTGTATTTTGGCGGCCCGCATAAGGGCGGGGAAGCCCTTGGGGACGGCCTCCATGGTGGCGTAGCAGCTTTCCATGTGCTTTTCCTTCTTTTTGAGCTTCTCCCAGTTGTTGAGCACCTGCTCCGGCGTGTCGGCCTCCGCCGTGCCGAACACGTGGGGATGGCGGTATATCATCTTATTGATTATGCCGGAGGTCACGTCCAGCATGGTGAAGGAGGACTGCTCCTCTTCTATGACGGTATGCATTCCCACGTGGAGCAGCAGGTCGCCCAGCTCCTCGCAGAGGGCGAAGGGGTCGCCGCTGTCTATGGCGTCTATCACCTCGTAGGCCTCCTCTATCAGGCCGGAGCGCAGGGATTCGTGGGTCTGCTTTGCGTCCCATGGGCAGCCGCCCGGGGCGCGGAGCCGGCGCAGCACTGCCATGAGGCCGTTCATATCGCCCCGGTTCAGCCTGTCCTGAGAGGCGGCGGGGGGCACTATGCAGCAGGTGGCGGCGGAATAGCCGCCCTGCCTGTCCAGCTCAAAGAGGGGTATCTCCCTTGCGCGGTATTCGCCGTCAGGGCCCATATCGCAAAAGTACACGGCGTACTCGTCGGGGTAATGCTCCAGCAGCGCCAGCTTCACGTCGCCCGCGCAGAGGCGGGTGTCCATCTCCTCTATGCACAGCGGGATAAAGGGGTTTATGGCGTCCGGAATGGCGTTGGCGGCGCATATTGCGCGCCTGTCGGAAAGGGTGATGGGAAGGACGGACAGCGCGGCGTCGGAATAGCCTATGCCGGGAAGCAGCCTTAAGGCTGCCCCGCCTCTTTCTGCGGCCTCCCGAATGGCGGAGAGCTGGCTCTCGCCTATGCCGCGGCCGGGTACCGCATATACGGCGTCGCAGCCGCACATGAGCCTCGCCGCTATGGAGCGGTTAAGCTCGTCGTAATCAAAGCTGCCGTCGTACAGGTCGTCCATTGATACGTATGGGAGCCCCGCCTCCTTTATCCAGGCGGCGCAGGGAGAATCCGCAGTTTGCAGGAAAAGCCTGCCGGTATGCTCTATGGCATATCTTGAAGCCTCGGTTATGCTTCCGGGTACGGAAAGGGGTGCTATGATGAGTTTAGTCATATAATTTCGCCTCGCTTACTGCTTATTGCCGTATATAAGCCCTTTGAGCCTCTTGCCGCCGGGCATGTAGTTCAGCTCCTCCGGGGTGAACATGCGGAGATATATTGCAAGGACGCCGTATACGCATACGCCAAGGGCGACGGATACCAACACCCCGAGGGTGACGTGGCCGAGCTTATCCATAAAGGTGAAGCACATATACACCATGCCCCCCATAATTGCGGAGGAGATCAGGGGCTTCAATATCACGTCCCACAGGTTCATATTTATATGGGCCCGCCGCACGGCGTAAGCCGTATCGGCGATGCCGGCGAAGGCGTAGCATATCACGGTGGATATGGACGCACCCTGTATGTTGACAGAGGGTATGTTGGTAAGCGCCACCAACGTTATCACCTTGAGTATAAAGCCTATGAAGAGATTGAAAAGGGGCACGTTTGGCTTGCCCAGGCCCTGTATTATGCCGGTCATGGCCTGCACAAGTGAGAGGAATATGACTCCGATGGAGGCGGTATGCATAAGGTCGGCGGCGAGGGCGAGCTGTGCCTCGGTAAGGCGGGGATACAGCATACCCAGTATGGGCTTAGCCAGCACGAACAGGCCCACCGCGCAGGGCAGGCCGATTATGAGGGCCAGCTTCATGCCGAGCCGGGATATATTCTGCACGCCGGCCCTATCACGGCGGGCGGCGCTTGCGGATATGGCGGGCACGAGGCTCATGGCGAGGGCCATGGTAAGCACGCCGGGCATGTTGGTGAGCGTGGTCACGTTGGAGCGCAGCAGGGAGTAGGCGGTCTGGGCTGTGTCCTTGGAGTAGCCCAAATTCAGCAGTATGCGTATTATCATGGCGCTGTCCACCATGCCGGAAAGTGAGCTTATGGAGGCGCCGAGGGTTATGGGCACGGCCAGCAGTATCAGGTTCTTGGCTATGGGGGAGGGGGCGCAGGGCGCGCTCTGCTCGATGTGCCGCCTTATGGAGGGGCGGTAGCGGTTGTATACGAACATTATGGTAAGCAGGGCTAAAAATTCTGACGCGGTAACGCCTATAAGCGCGCCCATGGCGGCGTATTCGGGCCCTTTTGGCAGCAGCCTTATGGCTAAGGTAAGGCCTATGACCAGCTTGCCTATCTGCTCTACTATCTGGGAAAGCGCCGTGCCGGTCATGCGCTGCATGCCCTGCAAATAGCCGCGGTATGCGCACATTATGGAGACCACCAGCAGCGCGGGGGAGAGCACCTTAAAGGAAAGGTGGGCCTCGGGCTGGGAGGACAGGGCAGAAAGGCTCTCGGAGCCGAAGAACATAAGCAGGCCTGTGCAGAGGCCGAGGCATACCAAGAGCCGCATGGCGGTGAGGAACACCTTGTGCGCGCCCCGGTAGTCGCCTGCGGTCACGCGCTCGGATACCATTTTTGATATGGCGGTGGGGAGGCCGGAGGAGGATATTACAAGAAGACCGGAGTAATAGGGATAGACTACCTCATAGTAGCTCATTCCTATGGGGCCAACCGCGTTGTTGAGGGGTATGCGGAATACCGCGCCTATTATCTTTACCAGCAGACCGGCTATGCCGAGCACAGCCGCGCCCTGTACGAAGGAGGTCTTTTTCTTTTCCATAAAATAAGCTCGCATTCTCCGTCAGTTTTTGCCTGCCGACGGCGGCGGGTAAGCGGGGTCGGCAAACGCATCTACTTATTATATCAGATTTACGGCACTGTGCATGGAAAAATGCCGATTAAACAAAAAGTTTTCATTGTACACATGTTCAAAACGAGATGAGGATATAGTATAATGATGTCAATATGGATCTTTACACATTGGTATGATGTCCGTACATTTTCTTTAACAGTACCGGGAGGAATAATCGTGAGGCTGAATATAGACGGAAGGATCTGCGAGCTGGAGAACGGAAGCTCCATACTGGACGCGGTAAAAAAAGAGGGCTTTGACAGCATAATGCTGTCCGACAGGCCGCTGGCGGCCCAGATAGGCGGCGAGATATTCAATTTAAAGTTCACGCCCAGAAAGGATACCAATATACATCTCCTCCGCTATGGCGAGGATATGGGCAGGCGGGTTTACGAGCGCACATTGCAGTTTTTGTTTATTTTGGCCATGCGAAAGGAATTTCCAAAGGCGAGGGTGCGCGTAAGGTATTCGCTGGGCCCGGGGCTGTTTATAACCGTGGAGGGCATGGAGGAGCCCTTCAACGAGGAGGCCGCCCTCATGGTGGAAACCGAGATGCGCCGTCTGGTGCGGCTCAAGCTGCCGCTGGAGCGCCGGCGCATATCCATAAAGGAGGCTCTCAAGTTTTACGAGCAGGACGGGCAGACGGACAAGGCGAAGCTGCTCAAATGGCGCAGCTTCAGCTACTTTGACGTTTACCAGATAGACGGCTATATGGATTACTTTTACGGCGAGATGGCGCCAGATACCTCCTATGCCGACGTATTTAGGGTAAAGTACATCCGCGACGGGGCGGTGGTGCTGCTCATGCCGCGAAACGATGCGCCGGATGTGCCCTCTGATTATGTAGAGCTGCCAAAGCTGCACGCCGTGTTCCATCAGAGCGACGAGTGGGGCAAGCTAATGGAATGTGCCACGGTGAACGACCTCAACACCCACATACAAAACGGCACAATAAGGGAGCTGGTCCGCATAAACGAGGCGCTGCACGACAGAGGCTATGCGGATATAGCTGATAAGATAGTGCAAAAGGGCGCAAAGGCGGTGCTTGTGGCGGGTCCCTCCTCCTCAGGAAAGACCACCTCCGCCCACAGGATATCCACCCAGCTCCGCTTGCAGGGCTGCCACCCCGCCATGCTGTCGCTGGACGATTACTACATCGACCGGGATAAGATAGAGCGGGACGAAAACGGCGAGATGGACCTGGAAAACATCAACACGCTGGATATACAGCGCTTTGGCAGCGACCTTGCGGCGCTCATCAGGGGCGAGCGGGTGGAGGTGCCGCGGTTCGACTTTACCACCGGCAGGCGCGCCCCAAAGGGGCGGATATTGCAGCTTCACGACGATGAGCCGGTGATAATCGAGGGCATACACGGGCTTAATCCCATGCTGCTGAGCCCCGATGTGGACGAGAGCAAGATATTCAGGGTATACGTAAGCGCCCTGACCACGCTCAATCTGGACGACCACAACAGGATACGCACTACCGATATACGGATACTGCGACGCCTGGTGCGGGATTACATGACCCGCAACGCCTCCATGGAGCACACCCTCGGCATGTGGGCAAGCGTGCGCCGGGGCGAGGAAAAGTGGATATTCCCATATCAGGAGAACGCGGACGCGCTGTTCAATACCACCCTTCTCTATGAGGTATCCGTGCTTAAAAAGTACGTCTATCCGCTTTTGGAGGAGGTGCCACCCGAGAGCAGGTATTACGCTATGGCCCGGGATATAGTGAAATTCCTGAACTACATACTGGACGCGGACATAGAGGACGAGATACCGCCCACATCCATACTGCGGGAGTTCATAGGCGGAAACACATATTACAGATAAAGAGATAAGCACAACGGGCGCCGAAAGGCGCCCGTTGTTAACACTATGTTTTTTTGTAAAGCAAAGGCAGCTATGTTATAATTATACTATCTATAAATATACTGACATAAAAGGAGGTATCCACTTCCGCATGAGTGTTGCTACGACAAAGGTATGGGCTCACCGGGGCGCGAGCGCCTATGCGCCGGAGAACACCATTCCGGCCTTCCAAATGGCCATGGAGATGGGCGCAGACGGGCTGGAGCTGGACGTTCACGAGAGCAGCGACGGCAAGCTGATGGTGATACACGACGAAAGGATAGACCGCACGTCAAACAGCACGGGGCGCGTGGCGGACATAACGTGCCAGCAGCTCAAAAAGCTGGACTTTTCCAACGGCATGCAGGGCTATGAGAACGTCAGGATACCTACCTTAAGGGAGGTCTACGGGCTCATAAGGAGCAGCCGCATGACCGTAAACGTGGAGATAAAGTGCGATGTGGTCATGTATCCGGGGATATGGGATAAGCTCATAAGCATGGAAAGGGAGATGGGTATGCAGGGAAGGATAATATACTCCTCCTTTAACCACTATGTGCTGCAAAAGGTGCGGGAGCTGGATCCCGACGCCGAGATAGGGCTTCTGTATGACAACGCCATGGTGGATCCGTGGGTGTATGCAAAATATCTCAACGCAAACGCCATACATCCTAATTACAGGGCGGCGCTGCTCTGCCCCGGCCTTATGGAAGGATGCATGAAAAACGGCGTAGCGGTGAACCCGTGGACGGTAAACGAAGCGAAGGACGTAACGGCGCTGGCCGCAAAGGGCGCTAACGCCGTCATAACAAACCGCCCTGACGTTGCCCTCAGGGCGCTCGGCAGGTAGAGCATTTTTTCGGAGAGATAAGCAATGCCCCAAAATAACGACAGAGAGCTCAAGCTGCCGGGATATATGAACGGCAGGGGAAGGGCAAAGGCGGCCCCGCCGCCAAAGCCCGAAAGCAGGCCCGATAAGGCTCAGAAAAACAGGCGGGAGGAACGCAGGCAGCCGCAGCCGCGCAAGCCGAGAAAGCGCGTGAATTACAGGCGGCTGGTAACTATATGCGCTCTGCTGGCGCTTATGACCGCCGTGGGCATCGCCGCCGTGAAGCGCATAGGCAGCGACGGCGGGCAGCTCGTCATAGGACAGGAGCAAAGCCTGCCCGACGGCGTATCCGTGCTGGGGATAAGCGTGGGCGGCAGGACCAAGACCGAGGCGAGGAGCGCCGTGGCAAAAAGGGCGGAGGAGATAATAGCCGCCTCCTGCGTCGTGCTGCGCTGCGGCGGCGAGGAATACAGGATCACAGGCGAGGATATCAGCCTCTCCTGCGACGCCGACGCCGCAATACAGAGGGCCATGGCTTATGTGCCGGATGACAGCGGCGTGGTGTACGTAACCGCAAGCGGCAAGCCGGGCCAGATAAACGACGTGTTTACATGGAACAGCACCACACTTAGGATGAAGCTCGAGGATATAGCGGCCGAGTTCGATAGGGGCGCCGTCGAGGCGAAGGCCGATCCGGTGCAAAACGGGGACGGCGCCATATCGCTGAGCTTTGCGGAGGGCACTCCCGGCAGAAAGCTGAAGGTCGCGGAAAACCTTGAATACATTGAAAAGCAGTTCAGCGCGGGCAGCTTTGAGTTCGACATGGAGGCTAGGTATGAGGATGTGCGCCCCTCCCTTACCGCGGCGGACCTTCAGGGGGATTTCGGCAAGCGCTCCGAATACACCACGGAATACTACATAAGCTCCAGCGACGAGGTGGTGCAGAACCGCGTATTCAATATCGAAAAAGCGGCGGGGCTCATAAACGGCATAACAATAGCGGCAGGGGAGGAATGGAGCTTCAACGGCTTCATAGGTCCCCGCACCTATGAAACGGGCTGGAAGGGGGCGAACGGCATAGCGGACGGCAAGGGTTACAGCATACAGGCCGGCGGCGGTATATGCCAGGTCAGCACCACGCTATACAACGCCCTGCTCTGCGGCAACATAACTATAACCGAAAGGCGCTCCCACAGCATACCCTCGTCATACGTCCCCAAGGGGCTGGACGCAACGGTGGATTCGATAACCAACAAGGACCTGAAGTTCGTAAACGATACGGAATCCCCCATATTCATATTTGCCCATACCGGGCCGGGCTCGGACAGCAAGCACAATACCGTCACCGTGGAGATATACGGCAAGAAGCTGGAGGAGGGCGTAACATACGCTACACGCAGCAAGATAGTCGAAACCATACGCCGCAAGAACGTACGCTATACCGACGACGACACCATACCGAGGGGGTACAAGGTGGTCACGGTGGAACGCAGGGACGGCTACAAGGCGGAAGCGTATCAGGACAAGTACGTAAACGGTGTGCTCAAGGACAGCAGGCTGCTGTATACCGACACCTATAACGGCAACGACGAGGAGGCCCGCAGGGGGACCGCCAGCCCCAAGTATTACCAGCCGCCGGAGGACGCGGTAAAGATAAACTAAGCTGTTTGGAGGTATATATGCTTATTCTTACGGTCAATTACAAGCTGAAGAAGGGCAGGCGCGACGAATTTGTAAAGCGGCTCCTGGCGGAAAAAACGGCGGAGCACACCCGCTCGGAGCAGGGCTGCATAAGGTACGAATACTACCTTCCCATAGACAGGGAGGACGAGCTTTTTCTGCTGGAGGCATGGAAAAGCAGGGAGGATCAGCAAAGGCACCTTCAGAGCGGCCACATGCGAAAAATGCGTGAGTTCAAGGACGAATACGTAGAAAGCACAGAGCTGGGTCAGCTGTAAATAAAATAAAAAAGAAGAATAATTAAAACCACCGGCTTAACCGGTGGTTTTTGATTAGTTATACCTTATCTGCGTCGCGCCGAAGGCGGTGCTGCCGCGAAGGTCGAGTATGGCGTCGGCGCTGTCCGGGTATCCCTTGGTCTCGACGCCGCCAAAGGCGGCCTCCACGCCGGAGTTTACCCGCACGTTGCGCGGCAGGATAAGCTCGAGGCAGCCGAAGGAGGTATCAATGCTGAAATGGGTCTCCGGAGCGAAGGTACACGCGGAGAGATCCAGCACGCAGTGGCCGAAGGCGGTCTTTATCCGCCCTCCGGTTATGTCGCAGGGCTCAGCGCCGAGTATGTTCTCGCCGAATACGGTGGAGCAGGATACGAAGCCGTTTTCGCAGGAAAAGCTGCGCACGGCCCTTTTGCCGCCGCCCCAATGCCCGCCGTCATCCCTGCCCCAAAAGGAGGGGAACAGCTTTTTCAGTACCGTGTCTATGCCGAACAGTATAAGTGCAAGGGGTATGACGATGCTCCAGCTCATTTCAAAGGGCATCTTATTTCCCAGATTGAAGAGGAGATAGTAAAAGCCCATGCCTGCGACGCCAAGGAAAAAAACGGAACGGTGCTTAATGGCGGAGGAGACGCCGAGGCCGAGGAGCAGCGCGGGCCACAGTATGCCCCATATATTAAATGAAGCGCTCGTGCTGCGGCTCACAAGGTACGCTATGCCCAGCACTATGAGCAACAGGCCGAAGCCTATGCCCTGAGCCGGGGAGGAGGGCCTGTGCCTGCCGTCCTCGCTGCCGCTGGGGGAAGCCTCGGCCGGTTTGGGGGCGCTTGCCTTTAGGCCGAGAAGCTGGTCTGTGGATACGTTAAAAAGCTGGGCTATGCGGGGTATCAGGGCGACGTCGGGGCAGGATACGTCGTTCTCCCATTTGCTCACCGCCTGTGGGGATACGCCCAGCCGCTCCGCCACCTGCTCCTGCGTCATGCCCGCGGCCTTGCGCAGCGCCATTATGCGCTTGCCTAAGGTATTGCTATTGTTGGTTTCGGTGTTGTCTGACATATTGTTCTCCTTTTGCCTTTCGCGCGTTTCTCTTACACCGGGATTATGCCATAAATGCCGCGGTTAAGCCATAACCCATTCGTTTCAAAGGGAAAAAACATTTTTCAACCGGCGGTTGAAAAGCTCTCAACCGCCAGTTTGGCCTCCGGACTTTTTGCCTAATCCTCTATGTCAAAGGACTCCAGCTTGCCTTTTTTCTCTGGCCTGCTGTCGCCGTGGCGGGTGAGGGACATTGTTATAAAGGATATGGATACCATTATCGCCGCATAAGGGAATAGGGTATTGTAGCCAACGTGCTGAAGGAGCTGGCCGGATATTATGGGCGTTGCTATCTGGGCTGCCATGGAGAAGGTGTAGTAATACCCGGTATATTTGCCCACGTCGCCGCCGGTGGAGATCTCCACCACCATGGGATAGCTGTTCACGTTTATTGCCGCCCAGGAAAAGCCCACGAAGGCGAACATGGCATAGAGCAGCGGGGAGAAGGCGGAGGCCGCAAACGCGCCGAGGGCAAAGCAGCCGGTAAGCAGCGCCACGCCTATGAGTATGGTCTTTTTGCGGCCTATCCGCGAGGATATCATGCCGATGGGTATATAGGATACCACCGCGCCCACCGTGGCTATCATAAGGCAGGTGGAGGCGCCGCCCACATCCTGCCCCCACATCTCGGTGGCGTAGCGGGTGAAGGCGGTGGTCACGGCGTTATAGCCCATGTACCAGAAGGAGACGGAGAAGAGTATGAGCATGAGGCTGCGGAGCATATCCGGCGGCAGCCTGTGCCTGTCGTTGCCGGAGGGGGCGAGGGAGGCCGCCGTCTTTGCGTCTATCCTGTCGTTTATCACGTCGGCCTCGGCCTTGAGCTTCTTTTCGTTTACGGAAAGGGCGAGGGCGGCTACGGATATGGCCATGAGCGCCGCGACGGCTATAAAGAGCGGAAGATAGCTTGGATCGTCCGCCGCAGAGCCCTTGACGAGAAGGCCCGTCATGGCCAGCGTGTATACGCCGCCCAGCGCCCCCATCAGATTGATTATGGCGTTGGCCTTGCTGCGTAAGGGCTTGGGCGTAACGTCGGGCATCAGCGCGACGGCGGGAGAGCGGTATATGCTCATGGAGATGAGCAGCAGCGCGAGCAGCATGAAGAACATCGGGAAGGTCCTTGCGAAGGAAAGGCATACCGTGAATATCACCGCGCCCGCCGTGCCTATGATTATGAAGGGCATCCTTGCGCCCCTCCTGTCGCTGAGCGTACCGAAAAGCGGCAGCATGAAAAGCGCAAGCACGTTGTCCAGGGCCATTATGGGCCCGGATACGCCGTCGCTTATGCCGTAGCGGTATTTTAAGATGAGGGGCACGATATTGTCATACATCTGCCAGAAGGCGCATATTGAAAAGAATGCCAGGCCTATGATAAAGGTGCGTTTGCTGTTGAGTTTCATTTAAGCTGTACCTCTGGGCGAAAATTTTGTAGGATATGCCATGTGTTTCCCTGACGATTATAACGCATGCGGCTCACATCTTGCAATATTGCCGTTGCGAAGCGGTGCGGCAAAAGCTATAATCATGGTAACAGTATAGGACGCTTTAAGAAGATGCTTTAAAAAATCATTTTGGAGGCCGTTACCATGAAAAAGCTGCATATAATTGCTACTGGAGGGACCATCGCGTGCGTACCTTCCCCAAAGGGGCTTGTGCCGGGGCTGGGCGCAAGGGAGCTGCTGGAATACGTGCCGGGAGGGAGCGAGATAGAGTATACCGACCTGTTCAACATGGACAGCTCCAACATACAGCCGGAGGAATGGCAGCAGATGGCCAAGTCTGTGATGAAGGCAAGGGAAAGCTGCTCGGGCATCGTGATGACCCACGGGACGGACACCATGGCGTATACCGCATCCATGCTTTCCTTTATGCTTAGGGATATAGATATACCCGTGGTGCTTACGGGCTCGCAGTACCCCATAGTCAGGCCGGATTCGGACGGGCGCAAAAACCTGCAAAACGCCATAATAGCCGCAAGGGAGCTTACCGGCGGCGTGTATATAGCCTTCGGGGACGCGGTAATAAAGGGCTGCCGCGCGGTAAAGACCCGCACCACCTCGCTCAACGCCTTTGAATCCATAAACTACCCGTATATCGGCGCCGTCGCAAACGGCGGCTTTATCAGCTTCGTCAGGCCGGAGCCGAGGAAGGAATTTTCCTGCTTTACGGATATAGACACCCGCGTGGCGCTCATAAAGCTCATACCCGGCACCAGCCCCGCCTTCCTCGAAAGCGTGGCGAGCTGCGGCATAAGGGGCGTGGTCGTGGAGGCCTTCGGCATGGGCGGGGTGCATAACTTCCGCCGCGATCACGCCATGAGCCTGAAGAAGCTGATTGACGAGGACATACCCGTGGTGCTGACCTCACAGTGCCTCTATGAGGCCAGCTCGCCGGATATATACGAGGTGAGCCATACCTTAAAGGATTCCGGCGTGATCTCCGCAGCGGACATGACCACCGAGGCGGCGGTGACCAAGCTCATGTGGGTGCTGGGGCATACTCACGATATGGATAAGGTAAGACAGATGATGACGCGGAACTACTGCGGCGAGATAAACGCCGACAGGGTGATATAGCGCGCCATACCGGCATGGAGGGAATTTGAAGATAAAAAGGATAGGGCTCCTGCTGCTCGCCATAATGGCCCTGCTGCCGCTTACGGGCTGCGGGGCGACCCGCGGGCAGCTTGCCGCAAAGGGCATATATCCGGAGGAATATACGGCGGATAGCCTTGCCTCAAATATCGAAGGCGCGGTGCTTAGCGGCGAAAGCAGGTTGCATGCGCTGTACTTCGGGCGCATATCCGGCTTAGACCCGCTGCATGACGAAAGCTGGCGCAGGGGGTATGTGTGCCTGAGGTTCGTGGAGGGTGTGAGCGCCGAATACGAGCAGTACAAGGGGTATCTCAGCGCGGACTATGACATCGTGCAAAAGGATGCCGAGCTGCTCGCCGCAATGCCTAAAGAGGGCGGGGCGCTTAAAACATACCGGCGCACGGATGGCGACGCGGAGCTTTGCATCATGGATATGCTGCAAAGGGGCAGCAAAAAGGCGCTGTACCTTTTTGAAAGTGCGGAGTCGATAGAGGCCTTCGACAAATTCATATATGACGCAATGGTGGGAATACAGCAGAGGAACTACGCCTGCGAATACCTCACCGACAGGATAAGCTGGGTGATGACGGATTACGGCGGCGTGACCGAGCTCGAGCTTAATGTGGAGTATACAAAGGGCGCCGTGCCGCTGGAAAAAATGGCTAAGGCCGCGGATAAGAGGTCGCTGTATGAGGCCATGGTTAGGGCATGGAGCAATGACAGCGAGAAGGAGGCGGCGCTGCTCTACACCGGGGAAAGCATGACGGAGGAGGAGCTGCTGGAAGTTTTGAGCATGGCCTCCGCAAACTGCGCCGAGCTGCCCTGCGAGGCGGATAAGATATGGTATAAGCAATACGCTAGGGAAAACGGCCGCCGCATAATAGTGGGCCGGCTGGAGCTTCCCGTAAGTGGGAACGAGCTCGAGGGGCTACGTCAGGAGCTGAGGGCGGATATAGCCCGGCGGGGGGACGGCATAACGGCGAAGCACAGCGAAGTGGAAAAGCTGTACCGGGCGGCGTACCGCGAGGTCATATCCGCCGCCAGATATGACGATGGCATATCCGACGCGACCAAGGCGGAAAACCTTACAAGGGAGATGCGAATAGGCCGCTCCGCCTACGGCGCGCTGGTAAAGGGCAGGACCGTCTGCTCCGGCTATGCCATGGCGTACAAGGCGCTGTGCGATTACCTCGGTTTAGAGTGCTATGTGATAATCGGGGAGAAGGACGGCGAGGGCCACGCATGGAACATGGTAAGGATAGGCGGGAAGAGGTATTATGTGGATTGCTCCTTTGCGGATACCGGCGGGGGCAGCAAATACTGCCTTTTTGACGGGGATACATACGAGAAGGAAGGCTATAAGGCCGAGCCGGGCTTCAAGCTGGCGGAGCAATGGTAGCTATGGGGCCGCCGCGTTTATGCGGCGGCTTTTGCCTGCCTGTAATCATAGGGACGTATGCCGCATAGAATTCCTTACGGGGGAGAGCATGCCTTGAAAAAGGAACTGAAAGACAGGCAAAAGCATGAGAAGCGCCGGAAAACGGAGCGGGCCGCGGGCATTATGCTGGCGGTAGGGCTGCCCATGGAGGCGGACGGCTCCACGGCAAAGATAACCGTGCTGGGGCACAGGCTGGCGCTTATAGAGAACCATCGCGGCGTGTATGCGTATACAGAAAAGGGGATAACCCTGACAGGGCCGGAGGGTATGCTGTCGATATACGGCAGGGATCTGGAAATAAGGGAGCTGGACAGGGAGCAGATGCTGGTGGAGGGGTACATTACCGGCGTGACCTATGAGTGAAGCCGCCGAATAAATGAATAAAGTGTGAATTAAGGGGCGAAAAGGCCGGCGGGAGGGAGTTCGGTGGCGGCGAATATCTGGAATTCTATTGCGGGATATGTTATTATTGATATCAAAGGTGCATATCTTGAGAGGCTTATAAACAGCATAACCGAGAGCGATATCGAGATATGGGATATTTCGCGGGGGCGCGGCGGCATACGCCTTAGCGTAAGCATAGGTGGCTTTTACAGGCTGCGGCCTATACTGCGCAGGTACCCCTGCCGGGTGAGGATAGCGGAAAAGCACGGCCTGACGGTGGCTCTATGCCACATGGGCGGCAGGTACGTCATGGCCTTCGGCTGGGTGATCGCGCTGTCGGCATTGCTTATAGCCTCCCGCTTCATGTGGATAATAGACATAGAGGGCTGCGGAAGGATAGAGCAGGGCGAAATAGCCGAAACCCTAAATAAGCTGGGCGTATCGCCGGGAACGGGGCGGGGAAAGCTGGATACCGCCGCCATAGCCGAGGGCGTAAAAAATTCCGACAGCCGCATAGCGTGGGCGGGAGCGGAGCTTACGGGCGTAGTGCTGCAAATATCCGTGAAAGAGGCGCGGGAGGACGTGCAGGTGTATACCCCGGGCGAGCCTTGCAGCATATACGCGGCGGAAAGCGGAATAATAACCTCCATAACCGCCCTTTCGGGGAAGGCGAACCGCAATGCGGGCGACGCCGTGGAAAAGGGGGAGCTGCTGATATCCGGCGACCTCGGCAACGGCATATATACCGAAGCCCGCGGCAAGGTAACTGCCGAGGTGCTGCACAGGTTTTCATACCGAGCGGACGAGATGCAGGATATGCTGGTGCCAAGCGGCAGAAAAAAGACAGGCTTCTGGATAGAGCTGAAGGGAAAAACAATAATTCCGTGTGTAGCGCCATATGAGGAGTATGAAACAGGCACGGCTGAAAGCTTCGGATTTGCCGCTATATTGCCTATAACGCTTTGCCGTGCGGAGTATTCAGAACTCGTGTATAAGCGGTCAAAGGCCGATGAGGAAACATTAAAGGCTGCGGCGCTCAGGGGAGCAGAGGAGCTTGCCAGGGCGAAACTGCCCAAGGACGCGGGTATAATATCAAAAAAGACCGCATACAGTTCAGACGAGGGTGGAATTATCTGTGTCATGGACATCGTGGCGGAGCAAAATATAACCGTTATCGGAGATATGATAAGTAAATGAACGAGGACCGGCAGGAATTGACCTTACAGGAGCAGAAGCATACGGTAGCCGTGGACAGTATGGATGAGGTGATACGGCTTTTCGGCGTATTCGATGAGAACCTCAAGGTGATAGAGGAGGAGACGGGAGCCGCCATAAGGGCGGGGGCGGATTGCATAGATATAACGGGGCCGGAGGAGGCCGCGGCGCTGGCCGAGACCGTGCTGGACAAGCTGCTCGCCATGCTCCGCAAGGGAGAAAAAATAGACAGAAGCCGCATAAGATACGCCATCGACCTCGCAAAAGAGGGCAATGCGGATCTCATACTGGAGCTTATAGACGACGTCGTGGCCTTCACCAACAAGGGCCGCAAAATAAAGTGCCGCACGCTGGGGCAGAAGAAATACATATCCGCGCTGAAGCGCAATACCGTGGTGTTCGGCGTGGGCCCGGCGGGCACCGGCAAGACCTATCTGGCGGTCGCCATGGCGGTGCTGGCGTTTAAGAACAAAGAGGTGGAAAAGATAATCCTCACCCGCCCCGCCGTGGAGGCCGGGGAAAAGCTGGGCTTCCTGCCCGGAGACCTGCAAAACAAGGTGGACCCTTATCTTAGGCCGCTGTACGACGCGCTGTATGACTTCCTGGGCAGCGAGAACTTTCACGCGCTGAGCGAGCGCGGCGCGATAGAGGTAGCGCCCCTTGCGTATATGCGCGGGCGCACCCTCAACGACGCCTATATAATACTGGACGAGGCGCAGAACTGCACCGTGGAGCAGATGAAGATGTTTCTCACACGGTTTGGCGAGGGCTCACGGGTGGTGGTGACGGGCGACATAACCCAGATAGACCTGCCGCGCGACAAAAGGAGCGGCCTCGTACACGCGCTGGACGTGCTGGAGGGGGTAGACGGTATTGCCCGGGTATTCCTTACATATAAGGACGTGGTTCGGCACGAAATGGTACAAAAGATCATTACGGCCTATGACAAATACGAGCATGGAAGCAGGAACTGATACATATATAAGCTACATATATACATCTATACATTTGAACGGACCGCATAAAGGAGGCGAGGGTATTGTCGCAGCAGCGTGAAAAAAACTCATTTGAGTCGCGGCAGGGAGGCGCTCTTTCGGCATTGGTGCTGCTTGTGGCGCTGGTGCTGTCCTGCCTGGGCGCGGCGGTAGCCGTAAGCAGCGCGCTGAAGGGGGCCGGGGCAGAGCCGGCGCAGGCCGAGATGGGCAGCATCATATACGTTGCGGCAGTTTATATACTGTTCGCGGTCTACATGGCGGTATACCAGAGGGACACCTTTGACGGCGCAAAGCTGATGACCATGGTATGCATACAGCTTGCGCTGATGCCGTGGATGCAGATACTCGGGAATATGCTGGAGCCCCACGTTACGCCGATGGTGATGGCGGCGCTGCTCATAGCCGAGCTTGTGAACCACAGGACCGCGCTGGCGGCGGGCGTGCTTTTGGGGCTGGAATCCGCCGTGTTAGCGGGGGGTACGGAGGGCATGTTCACGACCACAGCCGCCGTGATGATGGCGGCGAACATAGCCTCCTGCGCGGCCTCGGTGTTTGCGCTCAAGCGCATCAACACCAGAGGCGGCATGATAGCGGCCTCCGGCATAGGCGGGGCGGCGGGAGCCGCGGTCACGGCGGCTGTGTATATCGCCTTGGGCGCCACCGTGCGGGAGATACTCACATACGCCGGCTGCGTGCTGTTTTCGGCGCTGTTCTCGGGACTGTTCGTTACAGGTTCGCTGACGATATGGGAGGAGCTTTTCGATATAGCGACTCCGGCGCGGCTTAACGAGCTTCTCAATACCGGCAACCCGCTTTTAAAGCAGCTCATGTACGACGCCCCCGGCACCTACCAGCACTGCATGAACGTCGCGGCGCTGGCTGAAGGCGCGGCGGAAAAGATAGGCGCAAACGCGCTTCTGGCAAAGGTTGGGGCGGCCTATCACGACGTCGGCAAGCTAAGGCGGCCCCAGTACTTCAAGGAGAACCAGCAGGCCGAGAACATACACGATACGCTGTCCCCTCAGGAGAGCGCCGCGATAATAATCGCCCACCAAAAGGACGGGGCGACCATACTTGCAAAGAACAAGCTGCCCGGCGCGGTGGTACGCATAGCTGCGGAGCATCACGGCAACTCCATGATGACCTACTTTTACCGCAAGGCGGCGGAGATCGACCCCAACGTAAGCCCCAAGGGCTTCCGCTACCCCGGCAATAAACCCAGCACCCGGGAGGGGGCGATAGTCATGCTGGCGGACTGCTGCGAGGCGGCCGTAAGGAGCCTCGGGGAATGCACGAAGGAGGCCCGCGAGGCCATGGTGCATAAGATAATATGGGGCAAGCTCACCGACGGCGAAAACCAGCTTTCCGAGGTACCTCTCACGCTGGCGGATATAAGCAGCATAGAAAAGAGCTTTGTGCGAACCTTCGGCGGGCTTATGCACGACAGGATAGAGTATCCCGAGGAGGCGAAGAAGGAATGACGGAGATACAGCTACAGACAGATGCGCCCGATGAGGCGGCGGACATAATATCGGCCGCCATAGAGGGCGCGCTGAAAAAACAGCAAAGGGAGGGCAGCGTTTCGGTAACGGTGGTGGACGACGAGACCATACACGGCATCAATAAGGAATACCGCGGCGTTGACCGGCCCACCGACGTGATAAGCTTCCCCTCGGAGGAGGGGGAGGAGATATTGGCGCCTCCGGACGGGTTCCTCGGAGATCTTGTGATATCATATCCGAGGGCCGCAGCCCAAGCCCGGGAATACGGACATTCGGTAAGGAGGGAGCTTAGCTTCCTGGCTGTACACGGCACGCTGCACCTCCTCGGATACGACCACATGACAGACGAGGATTCCAAGCGCATGTTTGCCCTTCAGGACGAAATACTTGACTATATCGGGGTGGAAAGATGATCGAGATACACGATTACGAAATAAAGAACATGATACGCATGGCGGATGAAGCGAGGGAAAGGGCGTATGCGCCCTATTCAAAATTTCATGTGGGCGCCTGCCTTAAGGCAAAGAACGGCGCCTATTATCTCGGCTGCAACATAGAAAACGCCGCGTATACCCCCACCAACTGCGCCGAGCGCACCGCCATGTTCAAGGCGATATACGAGGGGGAGCGCGAATTTGACGCGCTGGCAATAGTATGGGACGGCGACGATTACGCCGTGCCCTGCGGGGTGTGCCGTCAGGTGCTGGCCGAATTCTGCACGCCGGATATGCCGGTGATATGTGCAAGCAAAGAGGGCAAGTATAAGGTGATGGAGCTTGGCGCGCTGCTGCCCGAGGCCTTTACAGAGGGGAATCTCAAATGACGGCTGAACCAAAGTACCTTTCCGGATTTGTGACCATAATAGGCAGCCCCAACGTAGGCAAAAGCACGCTGATGAACCGCTTCGTGGGGCAGAAGGTGTCCATAGTCTCCCAACGGGCGCAGACCACCCGCAGCAGGATAATGGGGGTAGTAAGCCGCAAGGGGTATCAGATAGTATTTTTGGATACGCCCGGCGTTACGCTGCCCAAGAACAGGCTGGGCGAATATATGGTAAAGGTGGCGTACGATTCGCTCAACGAGGTGGAGGCCATACTCTTTATGGTGGACGCCGTGAACGGCATACGCGAAAAGGACGAGGCCATAATAGAAAAGCTGCGGACAGTCAGCGCGCCGGTGATAGCCGCCATAAACAAGGCGGACGCGGCGACGCTGGACAATATCGAGACCGCAAGGGAGCGCCTTGAAAAAGAGAGCTTTATAAAGGAAATAATAAAGATATCCGCCGCAGAGGGCAGGGGCATGGACAAGCTGGAGGAGGCCCTTAAAGCCTGCCTTGTGGAAGGCCCTCAGTATTTTCCGGAGGACATGGTGACCGACCAGCCGGAGCGCGTTATATGCGGCGAGATAATACGCGAAAAAGCGCTTACGCTGCTCAAGGAGGAGGTCCCCCACGGCATAGGCGTCGGCGTGGACAGGATGGCGCTCAGGGAGGACGGCATGTACGACGTGTGGGCCACCATATACTGCGAGCGGGAGGGTCACAAGGGCATAATAATAGGCCGTCAGGGAAGTATGCTCAAAAAGATAGGCAGCGAGGCGCGAAGGGACATGGAATGGCTGCTTGGAACCCGTGTAAACCTTCAGCTATGGGTAAAGGTGAAAAACGACTGGCGCAACAGCGCCTCGGTGATGAAGGAGCTGGGCTACGAATAGAGCTTATGGATATTGGGGGCGGCCTTAGGGCCGCTCCCCAAGGCTTTTCTTATAGGCGAGGTAATCCTCAATGCTGCCCGTGCGGAGGAATTTCTGCCACGGGGAGCCGTGTGCGGAGAGAGCGGCGTTTTTGCCGGCGTCATTTTGCTTCATAATCATGCGACCATCCTGTTTTTTCTTAGTATCTGCATACGGCCCTTATCGCAAGCCGGATAATTGATGGAAGGAGTGGGCGAATATGTCATCAAAGAAGGTTGCGGGCATAGTCACCCGCTATGCGAATTATCGGGACAGCGACAGGATGCTGAACATAATGACGGATAACGGCATCATAGGCGCGGCGGCAAGAGGGTGCAGGAGGCAGAACAGCCCCCTTTTAAGCGCCGCCGAGCTTTTTGTCTACGGCGAATTTGTGCTTTTTGAGCGGCAGGGCAAATATACCGTGGATTCCTGCGAGGTGCGGGAGAGCTTTTACCCGCTGAGGCAGGATATGGACAGGTTTGCCGCCGGCATGCACACGCTGGAGCTGGTGAACGACCTTGCACCGGAGGGGGAAAGGAGCGGCGGACTGCTAAAGCTGTTATACTATGCGCTCAGCTACATGGCGTTTACAGATAAGGATCCCATGGATCTGGCTATATGCTTTACCGTCAAGTGCTTGGCGCTGCTGGGCTATACCCCGGCCATAACCTCCTGCGCGTGCTGCGGGCAGGATATCCGCGGCCACGTCCGCATGGGCTTTGACCCGGAGGCGGGCGGGGCTATTTGCAGCGGCTGCATGACGGGCGGCTCAAAGCGTATAAGCCCCCTGTCGCTGGAGGCCATGCGGCGGATGCTGCTTCTCCGGGAGGATGAGGTGGACAAGGCGGCGCTCCCCGAGAAGGTGCGCGCTGAGCTGCGCGGCGCGGTCGGCGGCTATGCAGAGCACGTTCTGGAACGCAAATTGAAGTCCTTTTACAGCATAAGCACTATATGAAATGCATAAACACCGTCAATCGTCTTATAAATAACAAATAAAAATGCAATTTTTCCGTCAAAATCGTCATATTTTCTGTTGCTTCCTAAAGAAAAAAAGAGTATAATATAATATTGCCTGAAATGATTAGGCGGTGTTATTTTTGCCCAAAATTATTATAAATATAAAAATTTAGTATGGAGGAAACAAATGAGTAAGAAGAAGTACGTATACCTTTTTAGCGAAGGCAACGCCCAGATGCGGGAGCTGTTGGGCGGCAAGGGCGCAAACCTGGCTGAGATGACCGGCCTGGGTCTGCCGGTTCCTCCGGGATTTACCGTGACCACCGAAGCCTGCACTCAGTACTATGAGGACGGCAAGTGGATCAACGAGGATATCGTAGCCGAGATATTCGAATACCTCGGAAAGCTGGAGAAGATCACCGGCAAGAAGTTCGGCGACAGCGAGAACCCCCTGCTCGTATCCGTCCGCTCCGGCGCAAGGGCCTCCATGCCCGGCATGATGGATACCATACTCAACCTGGGCCTTAACGAGAAGGTGGTAGAGGTAATAGCAAAGAAGTCCAACAACCCCCGCTGGGCATGGGACTGCTACCGCCGTTTTATACAGATGTATTCCGACGTCGTTATGGAGGTCGGCAAAAAGTACTTTGAGCAGCTTATAGATAAGCTCAAGGAGGAGCGCGGGATCACCATGGACACCGAGCTCACCGCCGAGGATCTTAAGACCCTCGCCTATCAGTTCAAGGGCGAATACAGGAAGAAGATAGGCAAGGATTTCCCCGACGATCCCAAGGATCAGCTCCTCTATGCCATAAAGGCCGTATTCCGTAGCTGGGACAACCCCCGCGCCAACGTATACCGCAGGGATAACGACATACCTTACTCCTGGGGCACCGCTGTAAACGTGCAGATGATGGCCTTCGGCAACATGGGCGACGACTGCGGCACAGGCGTTGCGTTCACCCGTAACCCCGCCACCGGCGAAAAGAAGCTGTTCGGCGAGTTCCTGACCAACGCCCAGGGCGAGGACGTGGTGGCAGGCGTCCGCACTCCCATGCCCATAAGCGAGATGGCTGAGAAGTTCCCCAAGGCGTTCGAGCAGTTTGAGAATGTCTGCAATACGCTGGAGCAGCACTATCGCGATATGCAGGATATGGAGTTCACCGTAGAGAACCAGAAGCTCTATATGCTCCAGACCCGCAACGGCAAGCGCACCGCCTCTGCCGCGCTGAAGATCGCCTGCGATCTGGTGGACGAGGGCATGAGAAGTGAGCAGGAGGCGGTGGCCATGATAGAGCCCCGCACTCTCGATACCCTGCTCCATCCCCAGTTTGACGCCGCCGCAGCCAAGAAGGCGGACGTCATTGGCAAGGCTCTCGGCGCATCCCCCGGCGCAGCCACCGGCAAGATTGTATTTACCGCCGAGGACGCAAAGACTGAGGCCGCGAAGGGCGAGAAGGTCGTACTGGTACGCCTTGAGACCAGCCCCGAGGACATCGAGGGAATGAAGGCCGCGCAGGGCATACTGACGGTGCGCGGCGGCATGACCAGCCACGCTGCGGTAGTAGCCCGCGGAATGGGCAAGTGCTGCGTATCCGGCTGCTCCGCCATCGTTATGGACGAGGCGAACAAGTGCTTCACCCTCTCCGGCAAGACCTATCACGAGGGCGACTGGATCAGCTTTGACGGCTCCAGCGGCAACATATACGACGGCATAATACCCACCGTTGACGCTTCCATAAGCGGCGAATTCGGGCGCATCATGGGCTGGGCGGACAAGTACCGCAAGCTCAGCGTGCGTACCAACGCCGATACTCCCCACGACGCAAGGAAGGCACGCGAGCTGGGCGCGGAGGGCATAGGCCTCTGCCGTACCGAGCACATGTTCTTCGAGGGCGACCGCATAGAGGCCATCCGCGAGATGATCTGCTCCGACACCGTTCAGGAGCGCGAGACTGCCCTTGCAAAGCTCCTGCCCATGCAGCAGAGCGACTTCGAGGGCATCTATGAGGCGATGGACGGCTATCCCGTGACCATCCGCTTCCTGGACCCCCCGCTCCACGAGTTCGTTCCCACCGATGAGGCGGACATCGAGCAGCTTGCAAGGACTCAGGGCAAGAGCGTCGAGCAGATAAAGGCCATCATCGCCAGCCTCCACGAGTTCAACCCCATGATGGGCCATCGCGGCTGCCGCCTGTCCGTCACCTTCCCCGAGATCGCTGCCATGCAGACCCGTGCGGTCATCCGCGCAGCCATCAACGTGCAGAAGAAGCACCCCGAGTGGAACCTTGTGCCCGAGATAATGATTCCCCTCATCGGCGATGCGAAGGAGCTCGCATACGTCAAGGCGATAGTCACCAAGACCGCCAACGAGGAGATGGAAAAGATAGGCTTCAAGCTGGACTATAAGGTCGGCACTATGATAGAGATCCCCCGCGCGGCGCTAACCGCCGACGAGATCGCAAAGGAAGCGGAGTTCTTCTCCTTTGGCACAAACGACCTGACTCAGATGACCTTCGGCTTCAGCCGTGACGACGCGGGTAAGTTCCTGAACGCCTATTACGACAAGAAGATCTATGAGAACGACCCCTTTGCCAAGCTCGACCAGAAGGGCGTGGGCAAGCTGGTAAAGATGGCTGCCAAGATGGGCCGCGAGACCCGCTTCGACATCCACATGGGAATCTGCGGCGAGCACGGCGGCGATCCCTCCAGCATCGAGTTCTGCCATAAGGTAGGCCTTGACTACGTATCCTGCTCCCCCTTCCGCGTGCCGATAGCCCGCCTCGCAGCAGCTCAGGCTGCCATAAAGGATAACAAATAATTCAGTAAATGCAGTAAGATCAAAGGAAGGCCCCAGGGCCTTCTTTTGATATGCCGAAAAAATGACGGCCCCTATCCGGCCGGAAAATAATTGAACCCCTGTCCGCATACATGGCGCGTGCCGCTCATAAGCTTTAGCAAAGCATATTGGGGGTGGGGCCAAATGTATGAGTATATAGAGGACAGGGTATTGGAGGTCGCGGATTATATAGTCGAGAGCGGGGCTACGGTTCGTCAGGCCGCAAGGAGGTTCGGCATAAGCAAGTCCACGGTACACAAGGACATGAGCGAGCGCCTCAGGTATATCGACCCCAATGCGGCGGAGCGGGTGCGCGAGGTGCTGCAAAAGAACAAGGAGGAGCGGCATGTGCGCGGCGGCATGGCAACGTATATGAAATACAAGGAAAAGAGGGAGGAAAAGGCCGCGTTGACAGGAAGGGGAAAAAATGATAAAGTCCTAATGTGATACACTAAGATAATAGGGCGTTTTGCCCGGATATGAGGCCGCGATTCAAATGATGCTGGAAAAAATGCTTAAAACCTTCCAAAAGCTGAGGCTGGAATTTTACCGCAAGATATTTACCCGGGTAAGGGAAAGGGACGGGAGCCTGAGCGCCATGGAGGTTTTTTCGCTTGAGATAATATACGCCCTGGGCAGGCCGACGATAGGGCAATTCGCCCGGTTCATAGGAATATCCCAGTCTAACGCCACATATAAGGTCAATTCCCTGATGAAAAAGGGATATATAATAAGGCAGCCCTCACAGGAGGACGGCAGGGAATACAACCTTGAGCTCTCCGAAAAATTTTACGTTTACAGCGAGATGCTGGAGGAAAACGTGAGGACGATAACCGGAAAGGTATTGGAGCAGCTCACGCCGGAGGAAATAGCTGTGATAGACAAGGCGGCCGATATACTCAACAAGGAGCTGGACGCCAGGGCGGGCCTGAAGAATTAGCGCAAAATAATGAGCCGGGATATGCTCCCGGCTTTTGCGTGCTCAAATATCAGCTTTGGCCTGAGGCCCTGTATACGAGCTCCTGATGCTCTGCGTCCGGCAGCGAGCCCACGTGGGAAAGGCTTCCGTCAAAGTAAAGGCATATATGCCCGTTCATGTCGTTGGAGGGGAGGGCGTCGCTGCCGTGGGGCCAGCCCTGAAGCGACGCGGCTATCTGCTTGCCGTTTATGGAAACGGTGACGGCCCGCTTGGAGAAGTTGAACTCGCCGCCGAAAACCTCACGCACAGCGGCGGCGCTCTGGGAATCCCTGCTTTCCATCTCGGCGTGGTTTTCGCCGCCTGTGTACTGGAGGTAGAAGGTGGCGCCGGTATTATAATCGGTGATCAGATAGGAACTGCCCACGGAAAGCGCTGCCTTAACATCGCGCCATACCATAGCCTCGCCCTTTACTGCGCCCTCCTTGACCTGGCTGGTGCCTATGGGTATTTGGGCTGCTATATCCGCCCTGCTCACGCCGTGGCGGAAGAGTATGGTCATGGTCTGGTCGCCTATGGTGCCGTCGGATATCATGGGCGCGCCGTCGTCGGTGGTGTGCTTTAGCTGAAAAGCCTTTGCAGCGTTGGCGGTCATACTCTGGTAGATACCGGTGGGCTTGAAGTTGAAGTAGCAAAGATCACGCAGGCGTATCTGCACGCGCACCACGTCGTCGCCGGAATAGTTCATGCCTATAAGGCCGGAAAACGCGGGCACGCTGCCGGCGTAAGGCGTTATGACAGGATTCGGGGCGGGCGTGGGGGAGGGCGTAACGTCGGGAGCGGGCGAGGGCGATTCCGCATTGGCCGCTGCCGATGCAAACAGCATACATAGTGTAAACACAAAAACAATCAGCTTTTTCATGGAACAATTATACCATGAGCGAGTCCCGCGCGCCATACGTATAAATGTAAAATCAATCCAAAGGCTCCGTGGGAACAAGGTTTAGCATGTCGTCCGTGCTTTCTACGTTGGTGTATACCTGAGGCACCTCGCCCACGATTATGCTTTCGGCTATGGCCGCCTCGGAGCTTACCTTTATGCTGCGGGATATGCCGGGCATTATGAGCCTTATGCTGGCGGTGAGCCTGAGATTCACCCTGTAAAGGGACTGGTTTATGCCGGAGGATGAGAGGGTGGAGCAAAACTCGCTGTATACGCTGCCTGCCGGGGTGAAGGTGACCCTTATGCGGGGGCCGCGCCCGGTGAGGTAGGTTATGCCGGATACGGTGCCGAGGGGCAGTGAAACCCCCTGCTCCCCGATCTGCGCTATGCGCCTTTGCGCCGCAGCGCAGCACTCTGAGGCCAGCAGGTTCATGCGCCTTGCATCGGCCTGGAGCATATAGACCTTTTCGCCGTTGTCGTATGAGGTTATGAGGCGGTCGTAGTCCGGGCCGCTGTTCAGGCTTTCGTTTATGGCCTGATTCATGGCGTCCGTGGCAAGGGATTTTATGCGGGTCTCCGCAAGGCTTGCGAGGGCGGGGCGCATACGGTCGTTTACGGATACGACGAGCCATATCATGCCCACGGCGGCAAGCGCCGCGAGGGCGAGGCATAGCTTTTTCATGTGAGGCCTGTTGCGCTTCCTCGAGGATACGTCTCCACAGCTTTCCATATCGCCGCTCCTTTTAAAATTTGCCCTCCGGCACAAAAAACATGAACTGATTGTTAATTCATTATATGCCGGCCGCGGCGTATTGAGAAAGGGCAGTAAAATATGCTATAATGTACCCAAATACAATGAGAATAACAGCGCTTGACCCCTTGGGCCGGGCCGTTTTATGAAAGGCAAACGACATAAATGGACGATTTCGAGAATAAGGACAGGGGCTTTGACGGTGCGGAGCAGGAAGGCGGCACCACCCGTATAGATATGCCGAGGCGTCACAGGCGGGAGGAAGCGCCCGAGGACGCGCCGGAACGGGAAAAGCGGGACGTGGCGGGCCGTATAGAGGCCATAATAAATAAAATCAAGGAGCTCTTTGGACGCAAGAAGGAAAAACAGGCGGACGAGGAGCTGTTTACCGAGCGCAGAGGCAGCCGCAGCTTTGTTTTGGAGCTGCTCTTTACCATACTTAAGGTCATGGCGGTGACGGTGGTGATTGCCGGCTGCGCGGGGCTGGGCCTCGTTACCGGCGTTGCCAAGGCGTACATCGAGACCACCGAGGACATAGACCCCGCCCAGCTCACAAGAAGCGACAGGACCTCCTATATATACGACAAGGACGGCAAGCTCATAACCACCTATGCCGGCATGGAATACAGGGACTGGGCGGAGATAAGCGAGATACCGGATATGCTCAAGAACGCCCTGATCTCCATAGAGGACGTGCGCTTCTACAAGCATGACGGCGTGGATTACAAAAGGCTCTTTTCCGCCGTTATAAATACCCTCCGCAATACCGATACCCACGGCGGCAGCACCATAACACAGCAGCTTATAAAGAACAAGGTGCTTTCCAACGAGCAGTCCTACAAGCGTAAGATAAAGGAAGCCTACCTTTCCATGGAGCTCGAGGATATCATGGATAAGGATGAGATACTTGCGGCGTACATGAACGACGTATACCTGGGCGCTTCCAATTATGGTTTTAAGACCGCCGCCAAGGACTATTACGGCAAGGAGATGAGCGAGCTTACCATACGCGAGTGCGCCATGCTCGCCGGAATGGTACAAAAGCCCTACTATACCAACCCGCGCTCCAATACCTACACGCGGACGCTCAGCGACTCCGCGCGGCAGGAGCTGGAGGAGCTGCACAACTCCAAGGGCATAACCGATGAGCAGTATAGGTATTCCCTGGAAAATAACAACCAGATGTACGTTACCGACAGGCGCACCAACGTGGTGCTGTTGGCCATGTACGAGGGGGGCTTCATAACCCACGAGCAGTACGAGGCCGCGCTTAACGAGAAGGTGGCGATAAAGGAAAAATCCGCCAGCACAGAGCTTTACGATATGCCCTATTTCATCGAATACGGCATAAGGGATATAGTCACGCACCTGCTCAAGCAGCGGGATATGCTGGATACGCGGGCCAACCGCTCCGCAATAGAGAACGAGCTTCGCACGGGCGGATACCATATTTACCTCACTGTGGATACGGATATGCAGCACATGGTGCAGGATACGCTCTCCACATGGGAGAAGTATCCGCAGCTTGCGGACCCCAGCACCGCCACAAAGACCGAGACCGGCGCGGACGGCAACACAATAACCACCATAGAGCCCCAGGCGGCGGCGGTGGTGTTCGATTACCATACCGGCGAGCTGAGGGCCATAGTGGGCGGAAGGAACACCCCCACCATCAAAAAGGGCCTTAACAGGGCCCAGAGCCCATCGGAGGTGGGCTCATCCATAAAGCCGCTGGCGGTATATGGGCCGGCGCTGGATCTGGGCGCTTCCCCGGCTACCATAATCAAGAATTTCCCATGCCCGATAGAGGGCTGGGACAGCGAAAAGGGATACCCCTACATAGGAAACGAAAGCTACATAGGCCCCCTCACGCTCAGGAAGGGCGTGGTGAACTCCCTCAACGTGGCGGCGGCGCGTACGCTCCTTGAACACGTGGGCTTTGACAACAGCGCGAGCTATCTTGAGCTGCTGGGGATAGACCCCTCCCGCATATCCAAGACGGGCTCCGCGATGGCCCTGGGTACCACGAGCATAACCCCCATAGAGATGGCGGCGGCATACGGCGCGATAGCAAACGGGGGCGAGTATCAGGAGCCCCTATCCTTTACGCGGGTGGTGGACGAAAGCGGCAGGGTAATACTCGACGCCGAGGAGATAAGGGAAAAGCATGCCGTGTTTAAAAAGTCCACGGCCTATATGCTGGTGGATATACTCACGGAGGCGGTAAACTCCGGCACGGGCGGCAACGCAAAAATATCCGGCATGGCGGTGGCGGGAAAGACTGGCACCAACTCGGATTACGGCAGCGTGTACTTTGCGGGCATGACGCCATACTATACGGCTA
This sequence comes from uncultured Clostridia bacterium, assembly GCA_934633985.1. Taxonomy (GTDB): domain Bacteria; phylum Bacillota; class Clostridia; order Christensenellales; family CAG-138; genus SFEL01. The sequence continues at coordinate 15,198 of CAKTYU010000006.1, read as the reverse complement.
CCGTCTGGATAGGCCACGACGACTTTACCCCCAAGCTCAAGAGCAAGTCCACCGGCGGCAAATACGCGGCGCCCCTGTGGAAGGCCTTTATGTCGAAGATACATAAGGAGCTTCAGAACAAGCCCATAATCGACGAGTCCCCCAATGAGATAGGGCTGGAAAAGTGTACCGTATGCTCCATATCCGGCAAGCTCGCCACCGACGCCTGCTATGCCGATTCCGCGGGGCATCTTCCAGTGACGGACTGGTTCGCAAAGGATACCGCGCCCACCGAGGTGTGCGATATGCACGTGCAGACCAGTATATGCCAGGACAGCGGCCAGCTTGCGTCGCCCTATTGCTATAACGTGGTATCGGGCTCCGTGGTGCTAATACACAATGATTCCATGTATGCGGACATAGACCCCATATTGGTCAAGCAGTACATACCCAATGCCGTCTATACCGGCGTGACCTCCGAGGAGTACGCGATGACGGCGGCGGGAGGCGGCATGGGAGCTACCTGCTCGCTGCATACGCCCTCCTGGTATAACTACGGGGGAGGCAGCGAGGAGCTGCAAAAGGCCAAGAATGAGGCGCAGCAGCTAATAAGGGACATAGAGAGCTACCTCAACAACGTCCAGAATATATCGGATACGGACAGGAATACCCTCGTGCAGGGCGTGCGGGATCTGGAAAACTACGTGAGCGCCTCGTTCACCGAATACATCAAGAGGGCCACCGAGCAGCTAAGGCTCAATTTCGACGCCATATACGAGGAAAACCCGCCCGTAGGCGCGGGGTGGTAATATGCTTGCCGGGCTTTACGAAAAAGAGCGGCTCCGCATAGCCGAAACGGCGGGCAGCCGCGGCGATTATTCCCACCCGGTATTCGGGGAGGGCCCCGCAAGCCCGCAGGTGATGCTCATAGGCGAAGCGCCCGGTGGCGACGAGGCGAGGCAGGGGCGGCCCTTCGTGGGCAAGGCGGGCAGGCAGCTCGACGCGCTCTTAAACGGCGCGGGCATAGACAGGAGCCGGGTATACGTCACCAACGCGGTAAAGTTCCGCCCGGTGAACGTAAAGCCCAATAGCGTATCCAATCGGACGCCCACGGGCGCGGAGCTTAAGGCGGGGCTGCCGCTGCTGAAAAGCGAGCTTTGCCTGCTTTCGCCGCGCATAGTGGTCACCCTCGGCAATACCCCCCTCAGGGCCATACTGACGCTGGCGGGCGAGCGGATACGCACCATAGGTGAGCTTCACGGCAAGAGCATAAGCGTGACCATAGAGGGAAGAGAGATGCTGCTTTCGCCCCAGTATCATCCCGCCAGCGTGATATACAACCGCGCTCTGGCGGATACGCTTGCGGAGGATATAGGGCGGCTGGGCAAAATGATAAGAGCGGAGGAGGAACGATGAAGCTGAAACACATAGCGGGCGCTGCCGCGATGCTGCTGCTTCTTGCGGTATGCGGGGGCGCTCTGGCGGCGGATACCGGCATAATCACGGCGGAGGGTGTAAACCTCAGGGAATCCCCCGATAAGGAATCCAACGCCCTCGGGACGCTTGAGCTGGGCAGCGAGGTAGAGGTGCTGGCGGTGGAAAACGGCTGGTACAGGATAATGCTCAAGAGCGGGACCGTGGGCTATATCCGTCAGGATTACATATTTTCCAATTCCTCCGGCAGCCGCGGCGCATACGTATTGGACGACAGCACCTATATACGCGGCGGCCCGAGCGAGGATACCTACGTCGTAAAGCAGCTTACGGCGGGCAAGGGTGTGCGCATAAAGGCGGTGTTCGGGGAGTGGTTCTACGTCGTTGCAGACGACGCGACGGGCTATGTTTACCGCACCCACCTGACGCTTACCGGCTCCAACACAGCGTCGGGCAGCATGCTCCGCACCGGAATGGAGGGCGAGGAGGTGGAGCGGCTCCAAAGAAAGCTGTACGACCGCGGCTTTATGTCAAAGCGCGATCTGAGCGGCGTATACGACAGCGCCACCCGCAAGGCGGTGATAGAATATCAGAAAAAGGCGGGGCTCTCCTCGGCGGACGGCATTGCCGGCGCTGAAACGCTAAATTCCGTATTCGACAGCACGAACAGGCTCACCAAGGAAAACGCCACCTTCACCAAGCTAAAGGGCAGCGTGGTGCTGCTGGACTGGTTCAAGGGCGGCAACGAGTGGCTTAACAAGGGCGCAAGGTTTACGGTGACGGATGTACGCACCGGCAAGAGCTTCCGCGCAAGGCGCTTCGGCGGCTGGTATCATGCGGACAGCGAGCCCATAACAAAAGAGGACACCGCCGTTATGAAGAGCCTGGAGGGCTTTTCGTGGAACAGGCGTCCTATATGGGTGACATACAACGGAAAGACCGTGGCCGCAAGCATGCATACCATGCCGCACATGGCGAACCCCACCAAGAGCAACGGCTTTGACGGACACTTCTGCATACACCTGCTCAACTCCAAGGTACACGCCAACAGCAAGGCGTGCCCGAGGCATCAGGCCTGCGTACAGAAGGCTTACCGGGCGGGGCGGGACAAGTAAAAATAAATATTTGATTTTGATATGCATATCCCCCGAGGGCGCGCCGCGCTATCGGGGGATACTTGCGCTGCATACTTTTGCCCGATATGGCAGATACTGCTATATGGAATTTTAAATGGGAGGGCAGGGTATGAAGGCAATAAAGAGGATAGCCCTAACGCTGGGCTTTACACGCAGGCGCGGCGAGTTTGAGCTGCTGGAAACCGAAAAGGGCGCGCCGGGCTTTTTTGGCGGCTGGCGTTACGCCGAGGAGCAGCGGCAGGAGGAAAAGCAGAGCGTGGCACCGTCTTTTTCAGAGAACATAGGCCGCATAAAGGACAGCTTTCGGGCGGATATAAATCCGGATATAATAATACGCCGCTTTTGCGCGGGCGGGAAGGCGGAGGCGGCAGCGGTGTTTATGAACGGCATGGCGGACGCGGAGCTCATAAACGACTATGTGCTGCGGGAGATAATGAAAAAGCCGTTGCCGGATGCGCCCCCGTACATAGATCACATCATAAAAAACGTGCTTACGGTCAGCGATATATCCACGGAGAGCGACTGGTACAAGGTAAAGCGGGCGATAACGGACGGGCAGACCGCGCTGTTCGTGGGCGATGAGGACAGGGCGGTAATAATAGACACCCGCGGCTATGAGCACCGGGCAGTGGGCACCACGGAAAACGAAAAGGTGGTCAGGGGGCCGCAGGAGGGCTTCAACGAGAACCTGAGGACGAATATAACCCTGCTTAGACGCATGATACGCCGGGAGGATCTTGTGTGCGAGATGCGGGAGATAGGCGCACAGAACCACATAAAGGCGGCGATAGTCTATCTGGACGGAAGTACGAATCCAACGCTGGTGCAGGAGGTAAAGCGGCGCATCGCCGGGGTGGAGACCCGGATGATGACGAATATAGGGGTGCTGGAGCAGCTTACGGAAAGCCAACCGCTGTCGCCCTTCCCGCAGGTGCTCACCACGGAGCGCCCGGACAGGACGGCCTCGCATATAATGCAGGGGTATGTGGCTGTGCTGCTGGAGGGGAGCCCGTTTGCAAACATCATGCCCACGACGCTGTTTACGCTCATGGGAAGCTCGGAGGATATATACCTCAGGCAGCCGCAGGGCACGGCGGTGCGGCTGGTGCGCTATGTCGGCGCGCTGATCTCCATACTTTTGCCGGGATATTTCTTGTCGCTGGTGCTGTACCATCAGGGAATGATGTCTACCGAGGCGCTCAGCACCGTGGTGGCCTCGCGGAAGATGGTGTTTGCGCCTATAGGCCTGGAGCTGCTGTTTTTGCTGATGGTGTTCCAGCTCATAAGGGAGGCGGGCCTCAGGGTGCCGGGCAGCATAGGCCAGGCAATAGGCATAATCGGGGGCCTAATACTGGGCCAGGCGGCGGTAAGCGCAAACCTTGCAAGCTCTGTAATGCTCATAGTCGTGGCGCTTTCCGGGCTGGGCAACTTCTGCATACCGGACTATGCCACGCAGATATCCGCCTCGTATATAAGGGGAGCCTTCGTGATAGCCGCATGGATAGGGGGGGTGCTTGGCATGAGCTGCATGATGGTGGCCTTCCTGGGGCTCATGGCGTCGCTTAAAAGCTTCGGCATACCCTTCCTTACCCCCACGTCGCCCAAGACTTACAGCAAGCGGCCCACAATAGTTCGGGGCAGGATAACCATGCACTCAAGGACGGACGACTACATAAACACCGGAGAGGGGGATCAGCTTTGAATATAGGCCCAAGCAGGATAGGAAGGCAGGAGAGCGCCGCCATGGCGGGCGTATCCCTATTCACCGCCACGGTATTTGCCATGGATTCGCAGCAGGCGTACAGCGGCGGAAACAGCACCTATATATGGATGCCCCTTTCCATACTGTTATCCCTCGCCGCGGTGATGCTTATCATGGCGGCCATGGAAAAAAACGGCGCGGATACGCTGGATAAGCTCTTTACGGCGGCCTTTGGAAAGACGGCGGGGCGTATAGCCGCAATACCGCTTATTTTACTGTTCATCACGAGCGCGTTCTTCATACTTACGGACTTCGTGAACATGATACACAGCTTTGTATTTTACAATTCCGGCTATTGGGAGATAGCGCTGTGGGTGCTGCTCACATCGCTTTTGCTGAGCTTTATGGGGCTGGAATGCATATCGCGCACCACCCTGCTCATATTGCCCATATTTGCGGCGGCGGTGCTCGCGGCGCTGCTGATACCACATAAGGGCTATGCGCTTTACAGGCTTTCGCCCTTCCCCGGCAATTCGCTTTGGGAGATGGGCAGGCTGACGCTGCATAACCTGCTGCGTACCTTCGGGGCGATGATGGCGCTGCTCACGGTTACGGATAAGCTGTGCGGGATACGCTTTGCCAGAAGCTCCTGCCTCATAGGGGCGCTTTGCGCGGCGGCGTTTACCGGGCTGACCCAGCTCGCCATAGCGATGGCATTCGACTATATAGACCTTGCGGATATGCTCTTTCCCCTTTACCGCATGGAGATGATAATGGTGGAGGAGGGGTATCTTTTCAGGATGGACAATCTCTCGCTTTTCCTTTGGCTCATGGCGGGCATAACCACGGCGGCCTATTACATTTACGGCGGCGCCATGCTTTGGTGCAGATGCTTCGGCCCCAAGGACACGCGGCCGGGAACGGTGGCGTTTACGGTGATGACGGGCTGCGCGGTAGTTATGCAGGCCGAGGGGCATTACGACGAGTTCAGCACGCTTTATTATAATGCGGGAAAATGGGGCTGGACGGTGATATCCCTGCCGCTGATAGCGGCGGCGGTGCTTAGCGTAAGGCGGGGCAGGGCGGTAAGGAGCGGCAGGGCATGAAAAAGGCTGCTTTGATCCTGCTTGCGCTGGCGCTGTGCCTGAATATGGGCGGCTGCCTCGGCGCGGTGCAGGCGGACGATTATATCTATGTCGTGGGGATAGGCGTTGACAAGGGCTCTCAGTACAGGTTCAACATTACGCTTCTGGTGCAAAAGGAGGTGTCCGGGACGGAGCAGGCGTCCACGGGCGGCGCCGAGATAATATCCGCAGAGGGGGATACTGTCTTTGACGCCATAACCGTGCTGAGCGTGGGGGTGCCGTTTCGAATAAACTTCTCCCGGATGAATACCTTCTTTTTCGGCGAGGAGGTGGCCCGGGGCGGCAGCATAAAGGAGCTTGCGGGTGTTACCTTTAACGCGCTGAATATACGCCAGTCGGTAAAGCTCATGGTGTGCTTAGGCACAGCGCAAAGGCTTATGCAGGGGCTGTGCATGAAGGACGTGCCGAATATAACCAAGCTGCAATTCAGGATATTTGAGGACTGCGCCGCGGACGGGAGCACGGTCATAACCAATTACGCCCGCATACTGGAAAGCATAAGGGGACGGCGGTCGGATCCCGTAATGATGCTGGGCGGCGTGGACGTCAGCGCCGTAAAGGGGCAGGAATCCATGGCGGAGGAGATGACGGGAGTGGGCGAAAAGGGCGAAAAGGGCGAAAAGGGCGAAGGAAACGGCGAGGGGCAGGAGGAACGGGAGGAATACACCACCGGCGGGGTGCGCCGCCTCGGGGGCATGAGCGCTTATGTAGCCGGTACGGCCCTTTTCGACGGCTGGTATATGAAGGGCGCGCTGAGCGGCTACGATACCATGTTCCTGCTGCTGGGCCGCGGTGAGCTGAAAAAGGGCAGCGTTAAGGTAACGTACAACGAGGATTGGGTGGTGATCTACATAAAGGACGAGAAGCCTCCTAAGGTAAAGCTCACGCTGTCCGGCGCGCCGCGGGCAAGCATGGAGCTGGAGCTGGCGTGCAGCATAGTGAAATACAAGGGTGACGCCGGCTTGGACGAGTGGGGCAGCGGATTGCAGCAGACCGCGGAGAAGCTGATAGAAAACGAGATGGACAGGGTATTTAAGATATGCCGCGGGCTTAACAGCGACGCCTTCGGCTTCGGGGAATATGCCTCCACGCAGTTTTGCGACGTGGTGAGCTGGGAGGAGTATGACTGGAAGAGCAGATACCCTCTAATGGAGGCGGAATTCAGCGTAAAGCTGGAGCTGGCGGATGAAAATGTGACCACGAGGCTTGAATAAAGGGGAGGGGCTATGGAGACGGTGTTTTTGGCGCTGTGCGCGGCGGGCGCGGCATACTGCGGGCTGTACGGCGCGTATTGTATAAGCGAAAGGAATGTGAGCGGCGGGGCGAGCGCGATGGCGCTTGGGCTCATGGCGGCGCTTTCCGCGGCGCTGCTGGCGGTGATCGCTTAGCTTTGGGGAAAATATGAAGAAAGCTGTTTAACATATCGGCGTATTGTGTTAAAATAATTAAGTATATTGGAGGTGATTTCACGTGTCAAAGGGGTACGGCGGCGACTGTGATATCCTGAAGCTGCTGGAGCAGGCAACGGCGGAGGCAAAAGCCCTTCACGATGACGCCGCGAGCGGCGTTTCAAGGAAAACAAAGGAAGACGCCATGGATATGGCTGCGAAGTATCAGCTTATAATGGACACGGCGGAGCAGGAGATAACAGACGAGTACAAGAGCAGCGGCACGCTGACCAGTGCGCGGGTTTGCGATATAAACCGCGGCATGGACGATTACGTACTCTCCGTCCAGGCGGTGATGTCCCTCATGGAAAAGGCAAAGGAGCAGGAAGGAAAATAACCATTTATCCCCTTTGTAAATATTTGTTTAACAGAGTCCTATATGCGATGAAAGCATACAGGGCTTGTAGTATAATCAATATGCTGAAATAATGCGGCAGTATGCTTGCCGCATAAAAACAGCGGCGAAAGGCAGGCGTGAGCCATTGGCATATAATGTTCTGGTAAAAACCATTTCCGGCGGTATCCAGCAGTTCCGTGCGAGCGACGCTGTGGATATAGCTATAATAGCTGTGCTTATATACCATTTGATACTGCTTACCAAGGAGACTCGGGCGTTTCAGGTATTAAAGGGCATAGGCATCGTATTCATAGCCGCGCTGGTAAGCGACGTGCTGCAGTTGGTCACCATAAGCTGGCTGCTCAATTCGCTGCTTTCCGTGGGCATTATATTGGCCGTGGTGCTGTTCCAGCCGGAGCTTCGCCGCGCGCTGGAGCATATCGGCCGGGGAAAGCTGTTTTCGCGCGAGTTTTTCGGCAGCATAATAGACAACGGCTCCGAGGATACCGTGCGCGAAATGCATCAGGCCATAACCGATCTTGCCAAGCGCAGGGTGGGCGCGCTGATAGTTATAGAGCAGCGCACCGGCCTTGGCGATATAATAAATACCGGCACGCTTATAGAGGGGCGCATTTCCGCCCCCCTTATAGAGAATATATTCGAGCCCAACACCCCGCTGCATGACGGCGCCATGATAATACGCAACAATGAAATAGTTGCGGCGGCCTGCATACTGCCCCTTGTGGAGGATATAGCGGTGGCGCGCGAGCTGGGCACGAGGCACAGGGCGGGCCTCGGCATATCCTCGGTGTCCGACAGCATCACCATAATCGTTTCCGAGGAAACCGGCGTCATATCCATGGCAAGGGACGGCAAGCTGGTGCGCTACATCGACAGCAAGGCGCTGAAGAACCTCCTTGAATCCGTATTCATCCATAAGGAAAAGGAATTTCAGGTGCCTTCCCTAAGCAGCCTCAGAAGAAGGAAGGGCAATCATAAATGAAAAAGAACGAGATAGGCGCCATCATACTTAATTGGCTCAAGAGCTTCTTTACAAAAAACCTCGCTTTGAAAATAGTATCGCTGCTGTTTGCCATGCTTATATGGGGATATGTCATGGTGGAGGTCAACCCAAAGAGGGTAAAGACCATAACCGACGTGCCGGTGAGCTTTTCCGGCGAAAGCGCCCTGCATGAGCGCGGCCTTGCCGTGCGCGGCGACAGGGAGGATATACTCAAAAACGTGACCGTGCGGGTAAAGGTGCAGCTTACGGACTACACCGGCTTGGATGCGTCGGATATATCCGCGTCGGTGAGCCTGCGCCCGGTAAACAAGGCGGATACCTATAAGCTCAAGATAGACGCCACCTCCAGCCTCGGCACGGTGGAAACGGTAAGCCCAAGCGAGATAACCATAGAGGCGGATGAGCTGGCTACCATGCTCGTGCCGATAGACGTGGAGTACTCCGGCGAGCTTCCCGCCGGCTACTGGAAAAGCGAGCCCACGCTGGCCTCCCAGTCCATAAAGGTCAGCGGCCCGCGGGACGACGTATCCACCATATCCAAGGCAATATGCACCATAGACCTTGAGGGCAGGACTACCTCCTACAACGAGGCGATACTGCTGGAATATGTGGATAAGAACGGGGACGAGATAGATACGGCGCTGTTCTTAGATACGCTGCCCTCCGTCGTTGTGAGGATGGATGTTATGCGTATTCTGGAGCTTCCCATAAACGCCGCGGAGGCCGTGCTCGGCGCGGACGCGCTGCCGGCGAACTATGAGGTGTACGACGTGGTGGCAACGCCTCCCACAGTAAGGGTAGTGGGCTCCGAGAGCGCGCTGTCCGGCCTGACTGGGATCAAGATAGAAAATATCGACGTCTCCGGCAGCAGCTCAAGCGTGCAGCAAAACATAGTGATAACCGCGCCGGAGGGGACTACCCTGCTGGATGACCCCAACATAACGGTATATGTGGGCATAAGGGAGAAGCAGGACAGCGTGCAGTTCAAGGGCGTGCCGATAGAGACCAAGGGCTTGGGCAAGAAGCTGACGGCAGAGCTTTCCGCATCGGAATGCGATGTGAACATCACAGGCCGCACCAGCCTTATGAAGCTGCTCCAGCGCAAGGACGTATCGGTGTATGTGGATCTTACGGGGCTTTCAGCAGGTACCTACAAGATCACGCCCATGGTATCTCTTGCATCAAAGGAGATGCAGACGGATCTGCGATGGACGGTATCCCAGCCCGAGGTCACAGTAACCGTAAAGGAATAAGCACGTATAATGGCGCTGTTAGTAAAGGATATAAAGCTTCCGCTGAACGAAAATGAGTCTTTGCTGCCAAGGCTGGCGGCAAAGACTCTTGGCATACCGGAAAGCGCCGTAAAGGGGCTTGCGATAAAGCGCATTTCCCTGGATGCGCGCAAGAAAAACGATATTTGCTTCATATACACCGTTGAGGTGCGCCTGGACCCCAAGGAGGAAAGGCGCGTGCTCAAGCGCGGCCTGCCCACGGTATGCGGGGCGGAGGCGCGGGAGATACGGGAGCTCGCCACCGGCAGCATACCCTTGGATAAGCCTATCATAGTAGTAGGCATGGGCCCGGGCGGGCTTTTTGCGGCGTATATGTTGGCAAAGCACGGCTACAAGCCCATAGTGATAGAGCGCGGCGAGCCAATAGAAAGGCGAACCCTCGACGTCGAGAGCTTCTGGGGCGGCGGTATGCTGAAGGAGGAAAGCAACCTCATGTACGGCGAGGGAGGGGCGGGGGCGTTCTCCGACGGCAAGCTAACCACCCGCATAAAGGACAGCCGCGCACACGACGTTATAGACATACTTGCGGATCACGGTGCGCCGGAGGGCATACGCCTGCTGGCCAAGCCCCACATAGGCACGGATATATTGGTCAATGTGGTAAAAAGCATACGCGAGGATATAGCTCGTATGGGCGGCGACGTGAGGTTCTCCGCCAAGCTCGTGGGCTTGGAGAAGGACGGTGAGGGCAAAATAACCTCCGTGACAGTGGAAAGAAACGGCGAGAAGGAAAAGCTGCCCTGCGCCGCCTGCGTGTTGGCCACGGGGCAGGGTGCGCGGGATACCTACCGTATGCTCTGCGATATGGGGCTTGAGCTTTCGCCCAAGGCCTTTGCGGTGGGCGTTCGCATAGAGCACCCGCGGGAGCTTATAGACAGGTCGCAGTACGGAGAGTTTGCATCGCACCCCAGGCTGGGCGCTGCGGAGTACCATCTTGCGGATAGATCCGGAGACAGGGGAGTTTACAGCTTCTGCATGTGTCCCGGCGGCGTGGTGGTGGCGTCCTCATCCGGGCCTGAGCAGGTGGTCACAAACGGCATGAGCCGCCATGCGCGCGACGGGCAAAATTCCAACGCGGCAATAGTGGTTCAGGTCGATGGCAGGGACTATGCGGCGGGCCCACTCGGCGGGCTGGAGTTTCAGGAGCAAATAGAGAGGGCCGCCTATTGCGCCGGAGGCGGGGATTATACCGCCCCTGCGGAGCGGGTTGGCGACTTTTTGAAAAAGGCTGCCCCCAGGGCCTTCGGCGGCGTAAAGCCCACCTACCGGCCCGGCGTGTGCGTGAGCGACCTGTATAAGTGCCTGCCGGACTTTGTATCCGAGGGCGTGCGCGCCGGGATAACGGCGTTCGGCAGAAGGCTCAAGGGCTTCGATATGGAGGACGCGGTGATCACTGCGGTGGAGAGCCGTACCAGCGCCCCTGTACGCATACAGCGCGGCGAGGATGGCTGCGCTACCCGCATGAAAGGGCTTTACCCCGTGGGCGAGGGGGCGGGCTATGCCGGAGGGATAGTAAGCGCCGCGGTGGACGGTATGCGGGCCGCAGAGCGCATAATGGCCGTTTTCCGGCCGATGTAAAGGAGCGGATATATGAAAAAAACGATTGCGGCAGCAATATTGGCGGCTATGGCGCTTTTGCTCACAGGCTGCTCCGCCAGCAATGAAAGAATAGACCTTACCGACCCGCTCGGCGGCAGCTCGATACTGTCTGCGGCGGATCTTGAGGCCTTCTTCAAATACGGCCAAAACGACACGGCCGTGCTTGCGGCCTCGTTCAGCATGGAGGATACCATGCTCAAGCTCACCGCGGAGAGGGGCCCCGTTACCATAGAGGGCAACGGCTATACCCTGAGCGGCACCGGAGACTGCATAATACGCCTCGACGAGGGCTGCAAGCTCACGCTGAACGACATAACGCTGCACAGCGGCGCGACGGCTATCGGCTGCCTCGGCTCCGCCGAGATAGGCGGAAAAAACGCCGGCATAATAGGCGTATCCGATGGAATACTCTGCGCCGATGAGCTTACCGTATCCGAGGGCAGCAGCCTCGTATGCAAGGGCAGCAACGGCAGGGGCATATACGCCGAGGATATAAGGATAAGGGCCGGGGCCGAGGTATCCGGAGAAGGGGTGCTGGGCGGCGTCAACTCAAGGTCGGATATAACCTTGGAAAAGGGAGCGTCACTTGCGGCCTATACCGATGAAAACTACAATGCGCTGAAATGCGACGGGCAGCTTTCCATGGCGGACGGCTCTGCGCTTACCGTGGAAAACCGGGGAAGGTATCACGGTGCGGAGATATATGAATTTGCCATAGAAGGCGCGGTGAGCATAAACGCCGCCGGCGGCAGCGAGGCGACGGGGCTTTTTATAACCGAGCAGCACGCCAATATGTACGCCGTCGGAAGCTGCAAGCCGGAAGCCCGGGTCGAAAACGGCAAGGGCAGGATAACCTTTGTGGACGACGCATCAAAAATACCCGCAGAGATACCTCAGCCGGACGGTTATGTGGAGGCGACGGAGGAAACAGAGGAATAGAGAAGCGCTGTTAGGTGCATGAAAAATATTATTTTTTAATAAGTTTGATTTTTATTCTATCGGCGGGTATGTGCCAAGCTCGCCGATTATTCGTTTTGCGTAGGAAATGAAGGTCTTGGCTGCAAGCGATGCGGTATTGACGGATCTTACTATTATGCCCATGTGGCGGTATTCGCAGGGAGAAAGCTCTTTGGTTATCACGCTGGACTCAAGGCTGTCCAATACCATCTCCGGCATGATGGTTACGCCGAGGCCGTGCTGTATCATGGCGATTATGCCGCGGTTTTCCATGGTGGAGAAGGAGAGGCGCGGGGTTATTCCGCTGCCCTTGATTATCTGTGCAACATCATAGTCAAAGCCCTCGTTGGAGAGTATAAACGGATCGTCTGCGATCTCGCCGATGGTGACCCTGTCCCTGTCCACCAGCCTGTGCCCGGGCGGGAGCAGGACGAGCATACGGTCTGAGGCGAGGCGTATCCACTCATAGCTCGGGGGCGGGTTGCTCATTATCGCAAAGTCTATGCAGGATTCGTCGAGCTGGCTTATAAGGTAGTCGTTGCCGCCTACGATTATCTCTATCTGTATGCCGGGGTAATCGTGGCCGAATTCCTCTATTATCTTCGGCAGCCAAAGCACGGACGCGCTGGCAAAGGTGCCTATGCGGAGCCTGCCGGAGCTCATGCCCCGTATATTTGCAACTATCTGGTCCATGTGGTCGTTGGCGTTGAGTATCTCACGTATGGCGGGAAGCAGGGCCTGCCCGTTTTCCGTGAGCCGCACGCCGCCCTTGCCGCGTATCAGCACAGGGAAGCCGAATTCGTCCTCTATGGTTTTGATGAGGTGGCTGACGCCGGATTGGGTAAAGCCAAGCTGGTTTCCGGCGGCGGTAAGGCTCTTGGTCTCTATGACCTTTAAAAGGACTTCAAGCTTTTTAATATCCATTCCAGATCCTATGCTCCTTTTAGAAAAATGAGAAATGCTCATACCACTTTGAAAAAACATTCATTTTACTTATGATGATTTTTATATTATAATAACTTACGAGAAAAAACAAGTGCCATTTAACGTTTTTCCCCATCCAACTGAATTTCAGTTATCCCCGACTGCAACAAAAGGCTCCGTAAACGGGGCTTTTTATTGTTGCGCGCATTTGATAATTGTATTTGGTGGAAAATGCCGTATTGGTGTATAATGCTATTATAACGTGAAAGGAACAGTGCTTAACGATGTCTAACGATATGCGCTTGACTACTATGACCTCCTGCGGAGGGTGAGCGGCTAAGATAGGTCCAGGGGTACTGGACGCGATGCTTTCCACCCTTCCTAAAAATTCCGATCCCAGGCTGATAGTCGGCTTTGATACGGCAGACGACGCGGCGGTATACAAGATAAACGACGAAACCGCCATAATACAGACCGTGGACTTTTTCCCGCCCATGGTGGACGATCCCTACACCTTTGGGCAGGTGGCGGCGGCAAACGCCCTGAGCGATATATACGCCATGGGAGGCGCGCCCAAGCTGGCGCTGAACCTCTTCTGCTTCCCATCAAAGAAGCTGCCGGAGGAATCCATAAAGGCGATACTTGCAGGCGGTGCGGACAAGGTGCTGGAGGCGGGCGCAATACTCTGCGGCGGCCACACCATAGAGGATCCGGAGCCTAAATACGGGCTCGCCGTCACGGGCTTCGTAAGGCCGGACAAGGTGCTTTCCAACGCCTCTGCAAGGGAGGGCGACCTTCTCATACTTACAAAGGCCATAGGCAGCGGCGTGCTCACCACCGCCGCAAAGGCACAGCTCCTTTCAAAGGAATACGAAAGGTCGCTTATAGCCGTTATGACCGCCCTGAACGCAAAGGCGCAGCGCTCCATGCTGAAATACGACGTTAATTCCTGCACCGATATAACCGGCTTCGGCCTCATGGGCCACGTTCGGGAGATGGCGGAGGGCAGCGGCTTTACTGCCGAGATAAAGGCGGACGCGGTACCTATACTTCCCGGCGCGCTGGAGTTTGCGAACATGGGCATAATTCCTGCTGGCGCATACCGCAACAGGGAATTCATAGAGGACAAGGTAAGCATAAGCAATACCGTAAACAGGGCGGTGTCCGATATACTTTTCGACCCGCAGACCTCCGGCGGATTGCTCATAAGCCTGCCGGAAAATCAGGCTTACAGACTTTTGGAGGATATAAAGGCGGATACGCCCGACGCTGCCATAATAGGCCGGATAAAGGCCAAGGGGACGCACGCGATAGAGGTAATATAAGGATAAGCATAAAAAAATAAAAACGGAGGGTATGAGTTTATGAAGCTGGCGATAAGCGCGCCAAGGGGAAAAATGGGCAGGCTTGTGACGAGAGAGGCGCTTAAGCGCCCCGGCGATTTTGAGATCGTGGGCGGCATCGGCCCAAAAGGCAGGGACTACATAGGCTGTGACATGAGCGTGGCCTCAAGGACGGACTTCGTAGGCGCAAGCACCTATGACGACGTGGAGAAGGTTGTCGCCATGAGCGACGGAGTGGTGGATTTTTCCACTACCGAAAACGCCATGGAGGTGGCGCGGGCCTGCGTAAAGTACAATAAGCCCCTTATGATGGGCACCACTGGCTTTACGGAGGAGCAGATGGCCGAGCTTGAGGAGTGCGCCAAGGCTATCCCCATACTCATCGCCCACAACACCTCGAAGGCAGTCAATCTGGTATACGAGATAGCCCGTATGCTCACGGAATCCATAGGCGATGAATCTGATATCGAGATAATCGAAATGCACGACAACAAGAAGCTGGACGCTCCCAGCGGAACCTCCAAGGAGCTTGGGGAGATCATCGCGGGCGTCCGCGGCGAAAAGCTCGCAGATGTTGCGGATTACGGACGCAAGGGCAGGGGACTGCGCGAAAAGGACCATATAGGCTACCATTCCGTAAGGGCGGGGGACATATCCAGCACACATACCCTCATATTCGGCATGGAGGGGGAGCGCATAGAGATAACCCACAGGGCGTATGACTTCGGCACCTTTGCCAAGGGCGCGCTGGACGGGATACTCTTCCTCCGCGGCAAAAAGCCCGGAGTATACGCCTACAGGGAATGCTCATGTACGGTAAGGAAGCAAGCAACCGAAAACAAGAGATAGACCGCCAGCACTACACTATTCCGAACCAA
>CAKTYU010000005.1 GCA_934633985.1 uncultured Clostridia bacterium | reverse complement strand
AAATAATGATTTTGCCATTGTCTGTTACCTCCACATTCTTTTTTATTTTGAATGTCCGCAAAATCCGTCCTACATCACATAAACAGGGATAAGGCTCTGTTTGAGGACGCCATAGAGTTTGCAAAAATGGGCGGCACGATAGATATAACGACCGGAATAGGGCCTGAATATGGGCTGCCCGATTCGGTAAAGCCCAGCGAAGCGGTAAGGCGCTGCCTGGAGGCAGGCGTAGATATAGAGCGTATTACCATGAGCTCGGATGCAAACGGCAGCATGGCCGTATACGATGAAGACGGAACATTCAAGGGATTGTTTGTAACAACGGTAGAATCGATGTTTTCAGAATTCAGGGACATCGTACTCAAGGAGAATCTGCCCCTCGAAACGGCAATAAGAGTGGTTTCCACCAACGCGGCAAAGTCGATAGGTATGTACCCCAGAAAGGGAGGCATACAGGAGGGACAGGATGCTGATCTAATACTGCTCGGAAAGGATCTGGAAATAGACTCCGTATACGCCAAGGGCGTGCTTGCCGCCGAAAACGGCGTTTCTCTTTTGCATAATGCGTTTGAGCATTCAACTATGATGTAACATATTTTGAAAGGAGAAAACAATGGATAGCAATAGCAAGAAAAGGCCTTTTGCGCAGCTTCTGATGAAGGAGCCGCCGCACACTTACCTGCTTATTTTTGTAATACTCATTATATGCGCGGTTTTGACCTACATAGTTCCTGCGGGGCAGTTTGAAACAGCCGTGAATGAATCCGGACGCGCAATACTGATACCCGGGACATATCACAGGGTAGAGCAGAGCCCCGTGAATCCCTATCAATTTTTTAACGCTATACCCAGCGGCCTGGTTTCAATGGCTTCGCTGATATTCTTTGTAATGATAGCCGGCGGATCGTTCGCTGTCATCAACGAGACAAAAACCATAGACATATTGACCAATAAACTGGTAATATCCTTGGCGGGCAAGGAAAAGTTGATAATCTTCGTTGTAATGCTGATGTTTTCCGTACTGGGGGGATTAATAGGATTCGACGCGGAGTGTGTGATTTTCGTTCCTATATGTATCGCCCTTGCGCGCAGAATGCATTATGATAGCATCACAGGCGTAGCTATGGTAATGTGCGGCGCTTTTGTCGGCAGCTCTGTCGGCACATTCAATCCCTATGCCACCGCTGTTGCTCAGGGGATCGTCGGACTGCCGATATTCTCGGGCGCCTGGTACAGAATAATCATGCATATCGTAATACTGATAGCGGCTGCACTTTATGTTATCAGGTACGCCGAAGGCGTAAAGAAGGATCCGAGCAAGAGTTGCTGCTATTCTCTTGAAAAGACGCTGCCCGCGCCGGAAAGCGACAGCGTCCAGTCTTCAATACCGTCTAAATTTAGCACGCGGAATATATTGGTGCTGATAGTGATGATTGCGGGCTTTGGCGTAATAATATACGGTGCGCTTAAGATGGACTGGTTTGCTGGACAAATGGCTCCGATATTCTTGGCGATGGGTATTATAGCCGGCATCGTTGGAGGGATAAAAGGTAACGATATATGTAAGGTATATATCAGCGGATGCAAATCCATGATGTTTGCCTGTCTTGTAATCGGTATGGGACGCGGCATACTGATAGTAATGGAGCAGGGTATGATATTCCACACGATACTCAACGCCCTCGCAAAGGTACTGTCCATGATGCCTCCCTCTTGTATAGCGGTAGGTATGTTTTTAATGAATATCGTGATCAATCTATTTGTGCCTTCCGGCAGCGGCCTTGCGGCTCTCGTAATGCCGCTTATGGGACCTCTTGCCCAAATGACCGGCATTACCGCACAGACCGCGGTCGTGGCGTTCCAGTGTGCCGCGGGCTTTTCGGACTGCGTCATTCCTACCAGCTCCACGACCAATGCCTGCATAGGCGCCGGTGGAATCAGCTTTGTCCAGTGGTTTAGGTTTGCGATAAAACTGGCTCTTATCGAATGGGGACTGAGTATAGTATTTATCGTTATAGCAACGTTGATACATCTCGCGTGATCGACACTGCAAAAACGGGCAATCCTGCAAGCATGACAATAAATAATGATTTCCCTGCGTAAATGAGAATACTTTGTTGAAAAAATCCAGCTTCGGCTGGATTTTTTATATAACCATGGTAAAAGCAGAGGTTTTATCTATATTATATTCTACAAGTGCCTTCAGACCATAAGGAATGGGATGAGTGGCATAAGCATGTATATACGGTGCTATTCTTCTCAATACGAAAATGCATGATTGAAATTGCGATAAGTATGAGTTATAATCCTCTCAGGGCTACCGGTTCGAGGCTGTATCTGACATCGGCCCGATCGTTGTAAAACACGGCAGCAGCATAAACTAACCGCAGCAAGAAAGGCGGTTTGCTTCATATTTTCGAGGTGCATTCGTTTAATAACAAAGCGAAGCGCCTTTATTTGCGCAATCAGAGGTATCGGCGGGGGCGCAAGGTCGCCTGCACCCGCTGCAACGGCTAAAAAAGGATATTACCGGCCCATCCGGTGATATAAATTGCAGTAATGCATAAAAAAACACAATTTGGAGGAAAACAAACAAATGAAACACGCAAAAAAGCTGCTCTGTCTGGTCCTCGCTCTGGTGATGAGCTTGAGTTTGGTCGCCTGCAGCAGCGGCGGCAGCAAGGATGACGGCAACAGCCCCAGCGCCGGCATCGACCACGACCGCGAGATCGTTTACGGCTCCGCCAGCCTGATCACCAACTTCAACATGAAGTACGTTACCTCTCAAAATGACCTTCAGGCCCTCGATCAGGTCTATGACACCCTGGTGCGCAAGGTCAACGGGCAATTCTACAGCCAGCTTGCCGACTCCTGGGAGATCTCCGAGGACGGCCTGACCTATACCTTCCATATAAACCCCGACGCCAAGTTCAGCGACGGCACGGATATCACGGCCGAGGACGTAGAGTACTCCTATGAGTACGTCCGCGATCAGTGCGACAACTGGTCCTGGCTGTACAAGACCCTGGACGACGTGGAGGCTGTGGATACAAAGACTGTCGTATTCCACTTCTCCGCCGCAGACGCTTCCCGTATTTCCACCATGTGTTACTCCCAGTATGGCGGCGTATTCTCCAAGGCTGCCATGGAAAAGTATGGCGACGATTACGGAAAGTCCGCCGAGAGCATCGTTTCCTCCGGCCCTTATGTAATTACCGAGTGGAAGGAAAACGAATATGTTAAATTCGAGGCTCGCGACGATTACTATGGCAAAAAGCCCGATCTGGCCCATCTGAAGTATGTGCCTATCTCCGATGTGAACGCCGCCGTGGTGGCGCTGCAGACCGGCGAGCTGGATCTGTACTTCAACCCCATGTCCGGCGTGGCGCTGGATACCGTCAGGACTGCCGACAACGTCGCCATCAGCGAGGCGCTCACCTGCCGCAACGAGTCTATTTACATGGACTGCGAGAGCGAGATATTCTCCGACGTGCGCATGCGCCGTGCCGTGGCTTATGCCATAAATAAGGAAGAGGCCCTCGAGGTATGCGGCAGCGGCCAGGGCCAGGTAGTCATCTATCCCTGCGACTTAGGCGACAAGGTCACCGGCAACCCCGACTTTGTACCCTCCCACACCTATGAATACAACGTGGAAAAGGCCAAGGCCCTGGTTGAGGAGTGCGGCAACGTTGGCAAGACCGTCACCATTAAGTCCTACAATACCGAGCCCTTCCAGACCCTTTCCGTTTGGCTGCAGGGCACTCTGAGCGCCATAGGCCTGGACGCCAAGGTGGACACCATGGAGCGCTCCGCGTTCCTGGATCAGCTTCTCAACGCCGAGGTGGAGATCTGCCCCTTTAGCTGGGCCAACGCGAGCTTTGACTTCGGCGCAGCCGTGGGCCCCTATATGGACTCCGAGTGCATTGGTATTTCCGGCAACTATGGCCGCTATAACAACCCCAGGGCCGATGAGCTCATCGCACTGGGCAACGGCACTAACGACGTCGAGGCGCGCAAGGGCTATTATAAGGAGCTGATGGAGATATACATGGAGGACGTTCCTTCCGTTGCCATGTATGCCGTAATCAGCGCTATTGCGCACAGCAACCAGCTTGTCATGGAGGACGCAACCATATATGAAATGGCCCGCGTCCACTGGGCCCAGTGATCTCACGCGGTTCAGTTAAAAAAAGCCTTTGCTGAATAGCTAAACCAATCAGAAGCCCGGTCCGGTTTTATACAGGATCGGGCTTTTATAGTACGGGGCGGCTTTAGGGCTTGTGCGCCCTTGTCAACTGATGGTAACATATACACATGAAAGCCATAGAGGATCTTCAGCTCAACGGCCTCTCCATCGTCGTGGACAAGGGGGGCTTCTCATACGGCAGCGACGCGGTGCTGCTCGCCAACTTCGCAAGGCCCAGGCGGGGGGATAACTGCCTGGACCTGGGCGCGGGCACGGGCATTTTATCCATACTGATAAACGGCAAGACCGGCGCCCGCTTCACCGCCGTCGAGATACAGCGCCCCGCCTGCCTGCTCATGGAGGAATCCATCGCGCTGAACGCTCAGGAGGGCGAAATAACCGTGCTCAACGCCGACCTGCGGGAGCTGGGCGGGCTCTTCCCCGCGGGCAGCTTTGACGGGGCGGTGTGCAACCCCCCTTACTTTTCCGGCGGCACCCGCAGCGAGAACCCCGCCGTAGCCCTCTCCATACATCAGGACGGGTGCGGCATTTACGACGTGGCCCGCTGCGCGGGGCGGCTGCTTAAAAACGGCGGCAGGCTATGGCTGTGCTACCCCGCCTCCCGGCTTGCGGAGTGCCTGCACGCCATGGTGGAAAGCGGCCTCCAGCCCAAGCGGCTGCGGCTCATCGACGGGAAAAACGGCCCCTACCTCGCCCTTATAGAGTGTCTCAAGGGCGGCAAAACTGGCCTCATAATAGAAAGGAATCTGTAATGCTTCAGCCCAAGCTCTACCTTTGCCCCACCCCAATAGGCAACATGGAGGACATGACGCTGCGCGCCCTCAGGGTGCTCAGGGAGTGCTCAAGAATCTACTGCGAGGACACCCGCAACACCGGCGCGCTGCTCTCAAGGCTGGGCGTCTCCCAGCCCCTCTTCTCCTGCTACGAGCACAACGAGGAGGGCAGGGCGGAGGAGATCGCGCTGCGGGTGGCGGGGGGCGAGGCCGTCGCCTTCGTGTCCGATGCGGGGCTGCCCGGCATATCCGACCCCGGGGAGCGGCTGGTGGCCGCCTTCATAAAAAAGGGCCTGCCCTTCGAGGTGCTGCCCGGCCCCTCGGCCTCCCTTACCGCCTTAGTTATGAGCGGCCTGCCCGCTAAGGAGGCCTGCTTTGTGGGCTTTTTGCCCCGGGCCGGAAAGGAGCGGCGGGAGGCGGTGGCCCGCCTTGCCCGGCACAGGGGTACGCTGATAGTGTACGAAAGCCCGCTGAGGGTTGCCGAAACCGCCGCCGAGCTTGCCGCCGCCTGGGGGGATAGGGAGGCGGTGCTGTGCCGTGAGCTTACAAAGCTCTATGAGGAGGCGGTGCGCTCCACCCTTTGCGGCCTTGCCGAAATGTATGCGGATAAGCCGCCCAAGGGCGAGACCGTGCTGGTCATAGCCGGTGCAAGGGAGGAAAGCGCCAAGGTGAGCCTTGAGGATACCCTCCGGCGGCTGCTGGGCGAGGGCGTCAGCGCCAAGGACGCGGCGAAGCAGGCCAGCGCCCTGCTGGACGTGCCCCGCAACGAGGCGTATAGGATGGCGATGGAGATAAAGGAAACGGGGGTATGATATTAAGCTTTTCTGTTACTTTTCTTTTGAAAAAGAAAAGTAACCAAAAGAAAACCAACGAAAATATTATAAAAAAACCCTTATCCAACTCCCGCCGGAATCGCTCCGGCGGGAATTATTTACACACTCGGATTTTAACCACCGCCGCCGGATTCCCGCCAGCCGGATTCTTTGATACGGCTGCGTAAGCGGGATCAAGCCGGAGCCGCTGACCCTTGGTTCTTTGCGAGCTTTCTTCCAAGAAAGCGGGGGCCTTTGGGTACTTTCGGCCCACGAAAGTACCGCGCCGCAGGCATAAAACGTTGGAGATAATACAAGCGGCGGAGTTTAACAGCGGAGGTTGGAATCCCGCGCCCCAAAAAAACACACTCCCGCCGAAGCTACTCCGGCGGGAGCTTTTTTTATCTGGATTTATAATTTTTTTGTCAGGCTTTTCTTTTCTCTTTGCTTCTTTTCTCTTTTCTTTTCTCCCGAAAAGAAGAGAGAAAGAAGAGAATCGTTACTCCCGGTTCGCCAGCATCTCTTTGGTTTTCATAAGGCGGGTGGTGTTGCCCCTGTCGTTCTCGTCCAGCTTCATCTTGATCTCGCGTATCGCCTCGTCAAACTGGGGTATCATAACGTACTCCAGTGCGTTGACCCGGCGGCGGGTCTTTTCTATCTCGTCCGCAAGGGAGTTGCATATCTTCTCCACCTCCGCAAGCTCTATGAGCATGGGCAGCACCTCCGCAAAGGCGGCCACGGCGGAGTCCAGCTCCGCTGAGGTGTTCATAAAGCCGTAGGGATAGTCGAAGGCGCCGGAGGTATCCAGGGACAGCCTGGGCATCTTGAGGGAAAGCACGTGCTGCGTTTCCACTGACACCGTGGCGGGGCGGGCGGGGTAGGCCAGGGCCTCCTCGATGGCCTCGCCGCTCATCTCGGCCTTTGCCAGCACGAACTGCCCCATGGCGGCGGAGAGCTTTTCCTCCACCTGCTCCCGAAGCTCCTTGTTGCGGCGGGCGTAGACTATGAAGCGGCGCACCATCTCGTCCCGCTTGTCTTTCATAAGCTTATGGCCCCGGGCCGCAACCTTGCGCTTTTTCTTAAGGTTGGTGAGCTCCATGCGGGTCGGCTTTACTTGAAGCTGTGCCATAGGCTAACCCTCCGCTTTGGGCAGGTACTTATCCAGATATTCGTCCCTAATGCGCTTGAGCTCGGTGCGGGGCAGTATGGAGAGCAGCCTCCAGCCCAGCTCCAGCGTCTCCTCGATGGAGCGGTTGACGTAGAAGCCCTGGGAAACGTACTCCTCCTCGAAGGCGTCCGCAAACTTGGCGTACAGCTTATCCGTATCGGACAGCGCCGCATCGCCCAGTATGACCGCAAGCTCCTTTGCGTCCTTGCCGCGGGAATAGGCGGCGAAGAGCTGGTTCATGGTGTCGGCGTGATCCTCACGGGTCTTGCCCCGGCCTATGCCCTTATCCTTCAGGCGGGAAAGGGAGGGAAGCACGTTTATAGGCGGCGTAACAGCCTTCCTGTGCAGCTCGCGCCCCAGTATTATCTGGCCCTCGGTTATGTAGCCGGTAAGGTCGGGTATGGGGTGGGTTATGTCGTCCTCCGGCATGGAGAGTATGGGTATCATGGTGATGGAGCCGGGGTTGCCCTTTATGCGGCCCGCCCTCTCGTACATGGTGGCAAGGTCGGTATAGAGGTAGCCGGGGTAGCCTCTGCGCCCGGGAACCTCCTTACGGGCGGCGGATACCTCGCGCAATGCCTCCGCATAGTTGGTTATGTCGGTGATTATTACCAGCACGTGCATACCCAGGTCGAAGGCCAGGTACTCCGCGGCGGTCAGCGCCATGCGGGGGGTGGCTATTCGCTCTATGGCGGGGTCGTTTGCGAGGTTTATGAAGGTCACCGTGCGGTCGATAGCGCCCGTGGCCCTGAAGTCGGAGGTGAAAAAGTCCGCCTCCTCAAAGGTTATGCCCACGGCGGCGAACACCACCGCGAAGCCCTCGCCGGTGCCCCGCACCTTGGCCTGACGGGCTATCTGCGCCGCAAGGTTGGCGTGGGGGAGGCCGGAGCCGGAGAACACCGGCAGCTTCTGGCCGCGCACCAGCGTGTTAAGGCCGTCTATGGCGGAAACGCCGGTCTGTATGAACTCGTTGGGGTAGTCCCGCGCCGCGGGGTTTATGGGCGCGCCGTTTATATCCAGGCGCTTTTCGGGTATCAGCTCCGCGCCGCCGTCTATGGGCCTGCCCATGCCGTCGAACACTCGCCCCAGCATATCAGGCGCTACGGAAAGCTCTATGGAGTGGCCCAGGAACTTGGCGCTGGAATCAGAGATGCGCAGGCCCTGGCTGCCCTCGAAGAGCTGAAGCAGCGCCTTGTCCTTGTCGATTTCCAGCACCTTGCCCCGGCGTATGCGCCCGTCGGACTGCTCTATCTCCACAAGCTCGTCGTACTTTACCCCTTCTACCTGATCCACCAGCATGAGGGGGCCGGCGACCTCCTTAATGGTCTTGTATTCCTTACGCATTATGCTTCGCCTCCTTCCGTAAGCTCACGGAGCTCCGCGTTGAGCTTTGCGGTTATCTCCTCGTACCTCTCGGCGCACCTTTCCTCCTCGGTGTACTTAAAGCGGCCTATGTCCTCCCGGACGGGCAGCGACGCCAGCCTGTTGAAGGAGGCGTCCTTGGAGAGGGCGTCCAGGCTCTTCTCGTAGTAGCCTATTATAAGCCGCAGCAGCATGGCCTGCTTTGCGGGGGAGGTGTAGGTATCCACCTCGTGGAAGGCGTTCTGATGGAGGTAGTCCTCGCGTATGGAGCGGGTGGCCTCCAGCGTCAGCCTGTCCTTGTAGCTCAGCGCGTCTATGCCCACCAGACGGACGATCTCCTCCAGCTCGCTCTCCTCCTGAAGCATGTTCATGGCCTTCTGCACCATGGCGGTCCAGTCGGGGTCTACCTCCTTGTTGAACCAGGGCTCCAGCCTGTCGAGGTAGAGGGAATATGAGGTCAGCCAGTCTATGGCGGGGAAGTGGCGGGCGTATGCCAGCTTTGCGCTCAAGCCCCAGAACACCTTTACCGTGCGGAGGGTGGCCTGGGATACCGGCTCTGAAATGTCGCCGCCGGGAGGGGACACCGCGCCTATGGCGGTGACTGCGCCCTCGCGCCCCTCGCTGCCCAGCGTTACCACCGAGCCCGCCCTCTCGTAAAACTCCGCAAGGCGGCTGCCCAGATATGCGGGGTAGCCCTCCTCGCCGGGCATCTCCTCCAGACGGCCGGACATCTCGCGCAGCGCCTCCGCCCAGCGGCTGGTGGAATCCGCCATTATAGCTACCTTGTAGCCCATATCGCGGAAGTATTCCGCTATGGTTATGCCCGTGTATATGCTGGCCTCTCGGGCCGCCACAGGCATATCCGAGGTGTTTGCTATGAGCACCGTGCGCTTCATAAGGGAAAGCCCTGTGCGGGGGTCCTTAAGCTCCGGGAACTCCATCAGGACGTCGGTCATCTCGTTGCCGCGCTCGCCGCAGCCCACGTATACGATTATGTCCGCGTCCGCCCACTTTGCAAGCTGGTGCTGAACCACCGTCTTGCCGCTGCCGAAGGGGCCGGGGACGGCGGCCACGCCGCCCTTTGCCACGGGGAACAGCGTGTCTATTACCCTCTGTCCGGTTATCATGGGCTCTGTGGGGGCCATCTTCTTTGCGTAGGGCCTGCCTATTCGCACGGGCCACCTCTGCAGCATGGGAAGCTCTACCGTCTCCCCGCTGCCGGTGGCGAGCCTGG
This sequence comes from uncultured Clostridia bacterium, assembly GCA_934633985.1. Lineage (GTDB taxonomy): Bacteria > Bacillota > Clostridia > Christensenellales > CAG-138 > SFEL01. The sequence continues at coordinate 151,926 of CAKTYU010000005.1, read as the reverse complement.
CTATGGGCTGCACCACGTTGGCCTCGCCGGAGTGTATCCAGGTGAGCTGGCCGGTGACGTTGGGGGGCACCATTATCTTATGGAGCACCGCCTCGGTCTCGCGCACCGTGCCCAGTATGTCCCCGGGCTTGAGCATGTCGCCCACCTTTGCCGTGGGCCGGAAGTCCCAAAGGCGCTGATGGTCTATGGAATCCACCCTTATGCCTCTGGTTATCCTGTCGCCCGCGATCTCCTGTATCTTATTCAGCGGGCGCTGTATGCCGTCGTATATTGATTCTATAAGGCCGGGGGCAAGCTCAACGGACAGGGGCGCGCCCGTGGATTCCACAGGCTCCCCGGGGCCTATGCCGCCGGTCTCCTCGTATACCTGTATGGACGCCTTATCCCCGCGAAGCTCTATCACCTCGCCTATGAGCTGCCTTTCGGATACGCGGACCACGTCGTACATGTTTACGTCCGCCATGCCGGAAGCCACTATCAGGGGGCCCGATACCTTAACTATGGTTCCTTTAACTGCCATATTTATTTATCCTCCGAGAATAGTATATCCGCGCCAATGGCCTTTTCCACGTTGGCCTTAATGGCTGCCATCGCCACGCCGGAAGGGCCGTGGGAATCCGGAATGGGTATTATTGCGGGGAAAGTCTCCGTCTTGAATTTGTTTATGGCCTCGCTGCACTGGGCGTATACCGGCTCTGTGAGGAAGATGACCCTGCATCCCTCCCGCGCCAGCCTGTATATGAGCTTATTCGCCCTTTCGCCGTCCGTCTCGTCATACACGCCGAGGCCCACGGCCTTGCCTATCAGCACCGAGTCCCTGTCGCCTATCATGGCGATATCCGTGCGTTTATCCATATAGCTCACCTAACCTTTCGGTTATCGCCTTGTTGGGCAGGTTGTTGCGCTTTGCGGTGATTATGAGCCTGAGGCACTTGGCCTCCTGCTCCCGGCCCAGCAGGTACCCTATCAGCGGCTCTATGCCGCCCTCCGCCAGCCTCGCCCCCTTAAATATGGAGATGAGGTAGTTGTCCCGCTGCCGCTCCAGCTCGGTGAGCCTTCCGCTCCTGCCGTATTCCTCCAGCCCCTTGGCCATGCCGTCCCTTGCGGGGCCCGCGGGCAGCTTTGCTATGCCCTCCTCCGGCCCGTCAAAGCACTGTATAAGGAGCCTGTGGGGTATGTACCCCTCCGGCATGAGGGAGGCCCTGAGCTTATCCGCCCCGGCGCCCATGCTGCGTATGCGGAGCATGGTGAGTATGTTGGTAAAGTCCGCAAGGCCCTTGAAGTACTCAAGGGAGGCGCCCTTTGCCTTGCCGAGGCAATGCTCAAGGTAGGCCCGGTCTATCTCCGTGGATATCCTCGCGGGGTCTATCTCGCCGGAAAAGGACTGCTCAAGGGCGTTCAGCCGCCTTGCAAACTCCTCGGGAAGCTCCCGGTAATCCGCGTTTTGCACCATGCGCATCACGTCGTCCTTCGGGTATACCCCCGTCATAAGGGCGGGGGAGTCGCCGGTGCCGGTGAGCCGCTGCTTTATGAGCAGCTTCAGGTTGTTTGCGTCCCCCTTCAGAATGAACAGGTCGGTCTTTTCCGGGCTGAAGGTGACCTCCTTTATGAGGGCATAGGCGTCGGAAAGCTCCTTTTCTATCATCCTTTCCCCATCTGAAAGCCGGGGGTCGGATACGCCGCCGTAGCCCATATCGCCCAGGGCCCGCATGACCTCGGCGGGGGCGGCCTCCGCCAGCCTCGCCATGGCCTCGGGCTTTACCATGTCCTTTTCGTGTACCCTTACGCGGGTGACCGCGTAAACAGGGCTTTTTTGTGGCATAATCGCCCTCCTTTACTCGAACAGCACGCGTGCCGCTTCGCTTTCCCGCCTTTCGCGGAAGTCGCGCAGCAGGGCCTCAAAGGTGCAGTCCGTCTCGTATCCGCTGCCCAGCAGCCTGAAGCCGCCGCCCGCCTCTATGTCCTCGCCCAGCGCCGCGGGGCGGGGGAGGGAGGGGTTGAGCTTATCTATCATGGCCGCTATGGCCGCCCTGTCGGGCCTTGCCGGGCGCAGTGTCTCTCCGCCCTTAACGTTTTCCTCTATCATGCGGGCTATGAGGGTAGCTCTCCCTTCGCCCTCCAGCGCGCAAAGCTGCTTTTCCGCCTGTGCGAAGGCCTCGTCCAGCACCCGCCGCTTGGCCCTTAGGGCGGTCTTGCGGCTGTCCAGCGCGCCGTTGGTGCGGCTGCGCTCGATTATTTCCTCCGCTGCCCTTTCGGCCTTTTTCGCGTATTCCAGCCTCAGCACCCCGGCCTGGGCCTGGGCCTCGGCTGCAATGCCGTCGGCCCTCTCCTGGGCCTCCATTATGATGCGCCCGGCCTCGGCCTCCGCCTCCTCCACTATGCGGGAGGTGAGCCTTTCAGCCCCGAAATTAGTTTCCTGTGCCATAAGCCGCTCCGGTTTAGACCTGCACGCCGTTTACAAGCAGGAAGGAGAACAGCAGGGCCAGCACCGCGTAGGTCTCGACCATGACCGTGAAGATTATCGCCTTGCCCGCCTCGGAGGGGCGCTTGCCCACCATGGCTATGCCGGAGGCCGCAACCTTGCCCTGCGCGATGGCGGAGAGCAGGCCGCCGAAGGCTATGGGCAGGGCCGCAAGGAAGAGGGAGAGGCCGGCCTCTGCGGATATTGCAGCGCCCGCGCCCAGAAGGTTAGCCTTGCTGGCGATAACGAAGCCTATGAGCAGGCCGTATATGCCCTGGGTGCCGGGGAGGAGCTGGAGCACCAGCACCGAGCCGAACTGGTCGGGATCCTCGGCTATCACCGCCGCGCCGGCCTGGCCGGCGTGGCCCACGCCCACCGCGGAGCCAATGCCCGCGAACAGCGCCGCAAATACCGCGCCCAGCCCTGCGAGGAGCTGACCGTTCTGGTTCAGTGAAGCGAAAAATTCAGAAAGACTCATTGTGTTTAACCTCCGAAAAAATGTTGATTGTTATTCTTTTTTTATTATAAGCGGCGTTCCGCTTTATTTGACGTTTACGTACTTTGTGTTGTAGCCCAGCGGCCTGAAGGCCTTGCCGCCCGCCTCGTAGAACTTGCCGAAGAACTCCACGTACTGAAGCCTTGCGGTATGGACGAAGCAGCCCAGCGTGCTTATGAGCATCATAAACACGTGGAGCGCCACGGACAGCACCGTGACTATTATAAAGCCCACGAGCATCAGCGCCGGGTTCCCCTTAAAGGAAGCGAAGAGCATATCCCAGCAGAGGGTGTTCAGCACCATGCCTATGACGCCGGTGGAAAGGCCAAGGGCGAATATACGGGCGTAGGAGAGCACGTCTCCCAGCCACGAGGTCACGTCGTACAGCTTGCCCGCGCCGGATATGAGCCTTCCGGCGATGTTCTTCTTTGACCGCCCTGCGAACAGGAACACCAGCACCGCCGACACTATGGCCAGCCACTTGCCGAACTCCGCAACGCCCTGGGGCAGCCCCGCCATGGGCGCCGCCTGCATGATGAGTCCGGAGACTATGAATATCCAGCACATATTGTCTATGAGCGCGCCCATGTAGTCCTTGTGCTTCAGGCAGTTCCACGTGGCTATCAGCACCGCATAGAACATGTGTATTATGCCGAAGGCGGCGCACACCATGAGCATGCCCATGGGGTCGGTGGAGGAGTCCACTACGGGGAAGGTGTTCTCAAGGGCGGTGCCCTTGAATATCACCGGCCAGCCCACGCCGGCGCAGGTGCCGAACAGCAGCCCCATAAATATAGTAGAGATGCCTCCCATCATCAGCACCTTGGCAAGGTTCTCCATCATGCCCCGGGGCTTCGTATATTTAAGGAAGGCCCAGGCCCCCAGCGCCAGCACCGCGCCGTATACGCTGTCCGAAAGCATCATGCCGAAGAAGATGAAGTAGAAGGGCGCCATGTAGGGCGTGCCGTCCACCGTGCCGTAGGCCGGCAGTGAATAGAGGTTGGTCACCGCCTCGTAGGGCGTTACCAGCCTGCTGTTTTTGAGCACGGTGGGCACCGCGTCCCCCTGGGCGGGGTCCTCTATTTCGAGGTAGTACACGTCGGTGATCCTCTCGATCTCCCGGCGCACCTGCTCCGTCATGTCCTCGCGCACCCAGCCGGTGAGCAAAAAGGCGGTATCCGTGTGGGCAAGGCCCTCCTTGCTCTGCTCCCTGTCCCGGTCTATGGCGGCGCCGTCCAGCGCGCGGCATATCTCCTCACGCTTGGGCGCGAAGGCGGTAAGCTCCGCCTCGAGCTCCGCCCGCTCCTTCTCAAGGGCGGCTATCTCCTCCCTGAGACGGGCGATGTTTTCTGCGGCCGTGCCCTTTATGTCGCCAAAGCCCTTTTCCTGAAAGCCCGCCGCCCTTATCTCGGGGGCAAGCTCCGGGTACTGCTCCTTCGGGCATACCACTAAGGCCGCCCGCTCCTTGTCCCCGCCGAAGAGCTGTACGAGGGCCTCCGTCTCCATCAGCGCCTTTGCGCTCTCCATGGGCACCGTGCCGGTCATCACCCTGAGGCTCGCGGTGGAGCGCACGCTCTCCAGCGGGTCCGTCAGCTCCGCCCAGGGAAGCAGGGCGTTGAGCTGCTGCCTGCGCTTTTCCGTGTCGCTGCCGTTTTGGGAGATGCGCCTTTGCAGCCCCTCCAGCTCGGCGCAAAGCTCCAGCGCCGGCTGTATCTCCGCCTCCAGCTCCTGCCGCGTGGCCTCCGGCTTTGGCCCGAGGCCCCCCTTCTTTGCAAGGGGCTTCAGCAGCTCGTCGGCGCTTTGCAGCCGCTGGAGCCTGCCCTCCGCATCGGAGGCGGCCTGCCCGCCCTCGCCTACGGAGATGAGCTGTACCGCGCAAATTGACTGGAGCGCCTCCAATATGGCCTCCCGGTGCTCCAATAGGGCAGCCAGCGTCAATTTCTTCATTGGTACTATCATGCCTTGACTACCTCTTTCACGATGTATTCCGCGGCGGCGTGCAGCTTTTGCTCGGCGGCCCTGCATCCCTGCTCGGCGTCCTCATCCGCCTTGGCAGCCAGCTCATCGGCTATCAGGGCGCCCCGCCTTTCGGCCTCGTCCCTTGCACGCTGTATTTCGGCGCGCCCCTCTTCATGGGCCTCCTTAAGGGCCTGCTCCCGGCGCGCCTCCGCATCGTCGATTATTTCCTTGGCCCTTGCGGCGGCCTGCTTTTTAAGCTCAGCGCCCGCAGCCTCGGCCTTTGTGATGCTTTCGATAATTGTCGGCAATGCATCATACCTCCTTTTCATATAATTTATATATTAAAAAGCGTCAGCTTTAATAACCTTGTTAAGACGCCGTAAAGGGCGGTGATCACGATTAAAAATGTAAACTTCCGAATTTATAAGCTGTATATTATTTTATCTTATAAACTCAAAATCCGCAATAGGCATTTTATGCGTTTTGTTATAAAAACCACAAATGCAGCTTATGAACCGCGCTGTTGCATTTTTTCCCAAAAACTCCGAAGAAGCGGCCATAAAACCGCTTCCTCGTCTAAAATGCGTCAATCACGGGCCTTCAGCAGCACGTACAGCTTGCTGGTGGCGTTGCTGCTACTCTCGAACTTGTCGCCGCAGGTTATGAGCATGGCGTACTTGCCGCCGTCGCTGAAGCTCACGTTCGGGTTTACCCAGCCCTTGTTGGCCTTGTCCGCGGCGTAGCTCAGCTGGGTGCTGACATAGCTGGAGGCGCTGGTTCCCCAGGGCCTGGCGTTATAGGCGAGTATGCCGGTGCTCTGGTTTGGGCCGATCTCGTAAAGGCACATTATGTCCCAGGTCTTATACCCGTCCAGCTCCATGGTTATCTTTGTGGTCCTGCTGCCGCCGCAGGAGCCGCCGCAGCCCTCGCACCTGCCCTTGCCTATGAGGGCGTTCTGAACGTGGTGCAGCTTGTGGAAGTACTTGCCCTTGCCCCGCACGTTATGCCCCAGTATGGAATGTACCTGGGAGCCCTTGGCGGTGAGGGTATGTACGTATTCGTAATGCCCCTTGAGGTTCTCGGCGGCGTAGTAGTATTTGGTGCCCGCGCTGTTGGTGTAGTTGCCATATATGGTGTAGGTGCCGGAGCCGGGTATCTTTATCCTGCCCCACTTTTCGCTGGCGGCGCCGTGGCCCACCTCGGTGGAGCCGCTGGTGCCCCGGTTCAGCTTGCCAGAGCCGCTGCTCCCGGCGGCGGGGGTCGGGGTAGGGGCGGCTGCGTCCTGCAGGGCAAAATCCGCCTTCTTTACGAAGCCCTTAACGCCGCCGTACTCCGCATAGTACCAGTCGCCGGACTCACCTAACAGCGCAAAGGAGGCGCCCTTGGCCTTTTTTATCTTCCTGGCCACGTTGGAGTCGGTATCGGCGGGGGGCGCGGGTATCTCCGGCGAGGTGCGCATGTATATGGCGCTGTCCCTGGCCGTGCCGGTCTTGGCCGCGCCGTAATAGTAGCTTACGTTAGGCCCGCCGGCAAAGGGGGTGGGGGTAGGGGTGGGGGCGGCCTTGTCCGTAAGCTCGAAGTCCTTTGCCCGCACAAAGCCCTGCCTGCCGTCGTATTCTATGTAGAGGTACTTGCCGGACCTGTCCTCGCCCAGCACCTTTACCGGCTTGCCCTCCATGTGCTTCAGCTTCGCCGCCTCCTCGGTGTCGCCGGTGGGCGCAGCCCGGAGGTATATGGTGCCGTCCTCGGATATCGCCGTCTTGGGCGCGGGGTAGGGGGTGTAGCCCTCCGCCAGTGCGGGGGAAAGGGGCAGCGCCGTGAGCATCGCAATGGCCAGCGCCGCCAGCCTCAGCCGTGTCCTTTTCGTCATAAGGTTTCTCCTAAGTTAAGAATAAGTCAAGAATTGAAGCTGCCCAAGGGGCTTTATTTTGTACCGAATAATCTGTCGCCCGCGTCGCCAAGGCCCGGCACTATGTAGCCGTGGTCGTTGAGGCGCTCGTCCACGTGGGCCACGAAAATGTCCACGTCGGGGTGGGCCTTCTGCACCGCCTCTATGCCCTCCGGCGCGGCTATGAGGTTGACCAGCTTGACGTTCTTGCCGCCCGCACGCTTTACCACGTCTATGCCGGCGTTGGCGCTGCCGCCGGTGGCCAGCATGGGGTCTACTATTATTATATCCCTCTCGGATATATCGGAGGGGAGCTTGCAGTAGTAGTCCACTGGCATGAGGGTCTCGGGGTCGCGATAGAGGCCGATATGCCCCACCTTTGCGGCGGGTATGAGGTTCATCATGCCGTCCACCATGCCCAGGCCTGCCCGGAGTATGGGGATTATGGCCAGCTTCTTGCCTGCCAGCACCTTTGTGTGGGCCAATGCCACGGGGGTCTCCACCGTTGTGTCCTCAAGCTGCAGGTCCCTTGTGGCCTCGTATGCCAGCAGCGTCGCCAGCTCCTCCACCAAGGCCCGGAACTCCTTTGTGCCGGTGGCCTTATCCCTTAGCAGGGTCAGCTTATGCTGCACCAGAGGATGATCGATTACGACGAGTTTGCCCATTTTAGTATGTTGCTCCTTTCGGTTTGTAGGTTGGTATTTTGAATAAAACCGGGTTTTTATTTTTATCCCTCTAATTCGGATATCTTTTTTATCCTTTTAATATGCCTTTGCCCGTTGGAAAAGCCGGTCTCGAGAAATGCCCTGACTATGCCCCTTGCAAGCTCGCCGCCTATTATGCGGGCGCCCATGGCCAGCATGTTGGCGTCGTTGTGCTCCCGGGTGAGCCGCGCCATAACAGGGTCTGTGCAGAGGGCGCACCTTACGCCCTTTATCTTGTTGGCGGCGATGGATATGCCTATGCCCGTGCCGCATATAACGATGCCCATATCCGCCCTTTTGGAAACTACCTCCCTCCCGCAGGCGGCGGCGTAATCCGGGTAATCCACGCTGTCGGCGGTATTGGTGCCGAGGTCGGCCACGGAATGTCCCAGCTCCTCGATGTAGGGTATCAGCTCTTCCTTCAGCTTGTATCCGCCGTGGTCGGCGGCTATGGCGATCTTCATTGCAGGCTCCTTTTTTGTGCTTATATAGTCTTGAACCCGGCGCTCCTGAGCAGCCGGTTCATGTACGCAAGGCCAAGGCTTGTCTCCGGCGTGGCCTCGCAGAGTATGACGTCCGCCTCCCCCTCGCAGGCGCGAAGCTGCGCGAATAAATTCTCGCAGAGGGTTATGGGGTCTTTTCTCTCGCCTATTATAGCATACCTTTTGCCGCGGTAGAAGCGGCGAGTTTCCTCCGTTGCAAAAATTATGCAGCGCAGCCCCTCCGCCTCCCGCCTGTCGTACTCGGCTATGAGCTTTGCCGCCATGTTGGGCAGCGCACCCGTGCCCACTATAACCTCGGCGTCCGGGGCGTAATGCCTGTACTTCATGCCGGGGGAGGCGGGCCTTTCCCCCTCACCCAAAGGGGCCAGCACCGCCGGGGAAAGCCTCACCGGGCCTATTACCGCCTCCAGCATTTCCCGGGTAATACCGCCGGGGCGGAGTATCGTGGCGGTATCCCCCATGAGGGACAGCACGGTGGACTCCACGCCTATGGCGCAGGGGCCCCCGTCTATTATCACGTCTATTTTCCCGTCCATGTCCGCCGCCACGTGCTCCGCGGCGGTGGGGGAGGGCTTGCCGGAAAGGTTTGCGCTGGGTGCGGCTATGGGCACCCCCGCAGCGCGTATGAGGGCCAGCGCCGTCCTGTTGTCGGGCATCCGCACGGCGACGGTGTCAAGACCCCCCGTGACTTCCTCCGGCACCCTGCTGCTTTTCAGGTATACCATGGTCAGCGGCCCGGGCCAGAACTCGTCCATCAGCAGCCTTGCCCTTTCCGGAACCGACTTCCACAGATCCTTCAGGTCGCTCTTTTTTGCGATATGCAGTATCAGCGGGTTGTCGTTGGGCCGGCCCTTGGCCTCGAATATTTTATTTACCGCCTCACCGTCAAGGCCGTTGGCGCCGAGGCCGTATACCGTCTCGGTAGGGAAGGCCACCAGGCCCCCTGAGCGTATTACGCTGCCTCCCAGCTTTGTGCCTGCCTCGGGCTGTTTGACGGCATTGAAGTACCGAGTCTCCAATTATTCCGCCTCCCCGGTGAGCTGGGCTGTGCGCTCCGCAAGTATCAGCGCGTCTATCATCTCGTCCATGTCCCCGTCAAGGAAGGCCTCCAGCCGGTAGAGGGTCATGTTTATCCTGTGGTCCGTCACCCGGCCCTGGGGGAAGTTGTAGGTGCGTATGCGCTCGCTGCGGTCGCCGCTGCCCACCATGCTGCGGCGGGCGGAGGCCTCCGCGCTCTCCTTTTCCTTGAGGAAATGCTCGTATATGCGGGACTTGAGCACCTTCATGGCCTTGTCCTTGTTCTTGTGCTGGCTGCGCTCGTCCTGGCACTGGACCACTATGCCGGTGGGTATATGGGTGATGCGTATGGCGGATTCCGTCTTGTTTACGTGCTGTCCGCCCGCGCCGCCTGAGCGGTAGGTGTCTATCTGAAGGTCCTTTGGGTCTATCTCCACCTCCACATCCTCAGCCTCCGGCATTACCGCCACCGTGGCCGCGCTGGTGTGTATGCGGCCCTGGGATTCCGTCTCCGGCACGCGCTGGACGCGGTGAACGCCGCTCTCGAACTTGAGCCTTGAATAGGCGCCCCTGCCTATGATGTTAAGCACTACTTCCTTTACGCCCCCTGCCTCGGTGGTGTTTTCGTTCATGTATTCCATTTTATAGCCGTGGCGCTCTGCGTAGCGCTGGTACATGCGCAGCAGATCCGCGCCGAAGAGCGCCGCCTCGTCGCCGCCTATGCCTGCGCGTATTTCCAATATTACGTTTTTCTCGTCGTTGGGGTCCTTGGGCAGCAGCATTATCTTCATATCTTCTATGAGCTTCCGCTGCTTTTCCGCAAGCTCAGCCATCTCCATGTGCACCATTTCCTTCATCTCGGGGTCGAGGTGCTCCTCCAGCATGGCCTTGCAGTCCGCTTCCGCCTGCTGCGCGGCGGTGTACTCGTCAAAGGCGGCCACTATCTCCTCAAGCTGGCTGTGCTCCTTTACCATCTCCCGCCAGGCGGCCTGATCGTTCATTGCGTCTGGGGCTGAGAGGGCTGCGGTCAGCTCCTCGTAGCGTCTTTTCAGTGCGTTAAGCTTGTTTATCATATTCCTCCGTCCATTCTATAAGCCCTGCGTCCTCAAGGCCGCATATTTTCACAACGTGGTCGAATGCCCTTTGGGTCTTTTTCAGCTCGCCCTCGCTCAGCGGCTCAACGCCGGTGCGCTTTGCTTCCTCCGCCCAGCAGGGTATGGGCTGATGCAGCCGCCTGCCGCCGGCCTTCTGTATTATGCAGGCGGTGGGCAGGTAGCTCATCTCGATGCTTACGCCGCCCCCGTCCTTTTTCACATCCAGCCGCAGAAACAGGCCGTACTCGGTATTCTGCCCCGCCATGTTGGATATGAAGTTGCTCATGGAGTAGGCTACGGGTACCCTGCGCCCGTCCTCCGCCGTTATCCATTCAAAGGGCTCGGCGCAGTGGGGGTGGCTGCCTATCACAGCGTCGGCGCCCCAGTCCGCAAGCGTTTGGGCGTATTCCCTCTGCCGCCTGACCGGGCTGTCCATATACTGCTCGCCCCAGTGGGGGAAGGCTATCACCACCTCCGCGCCGGCGCTCCTGCAGGCCTTTATCTCACCTTGTATGCGCTCCCGCTGGGATACCCGCCCCACGGCCCAGCCGTCGCCCCCCAGCCTTGCGTCATAGCTGTTCACGCTCTCGGTCATGGCGACAAATCCGAAGGTGATGCCGCCCGCCGTCATTATGCAGGGGGCGTCCCGCTCCTCCTCGCTCAAATACGTCCCGGTCTGGGCAAGCCCGGCGGCTCTAAGCGTCTCTATCGTGCGGAAAAGCCCCTCCTTGCCCCTGTCCAGGCAGTGGTTGTTGGCGGTGGTGAGCAGGTCGAACCCGACTGCCCTTAGATCCGCCGCAAGCTCGTCCGGCGCATTGAAGGTCTGGTAGGGCTGCTTGGGGTTGGGGTCATCCTCGGTTGGTGGCGGCGCGGCGGGTCGCCTTTGGGTATAACCCGCTGCCTCCCCCGCAAGGGTGCATTCGAAGTTGCCCGCCATTATATCCACGGAGGAGAACAGGGGCTCCATGGCGTAAAAGCTGGGCCTGAAGTCGTACCCTTCGGCGGTTTTCACCCCCTGTATCTGGCTCGTCATCATCAGTATGTCCCCCACTATGCCCACGCTGGCCCGATACACCTCCGGCTCCGGCGAGGGGGATGGGGAAGGCGAGGGGGAGAAAGTGGGTGAAGGGGAGGGCGTTATCTCCGGCTCCGCCGGAAGCGCCGCGCCCACGGCGCAGCCGGTGAGGAGCATCATCGAAAGCGCGATAGGTAAAAGCCTTTTCATCCTCTCACCGCCACCACCCTTTCTATTCCGCAAATATCCTTTATTATCTCCGCTTTCGGGAACATCGCCGCCACGTCCTCCGCCTGCCCCGCGCCCACCTCCATGAGCAGCGTGCCGCCGGGGTTCAGGTGGGCAGCATAATCCCGGGCGATGCGGCGGTAAAAGTCCAGCCCGTCCGCGCCGCCGTCCAGCGCAAGCACCGGCTCCCGCTTCACCTCGGCCTGCAATGAGGCAAGCTCCGAGGTGGGTATGTAGGGCGGGTTTACGCAGATAAGGTCGAAGCTATCGGATATATCAGAGAACATGTCCGTCAGCAGGAATTTGCCCGATACGCCGTTGAGGGCGGCGTTTTCCCGGGTAAGCGCAAGGCAGTCCGGGCTTATATCGGCAAAGGTCACCTCAAAGCCCCCAAGCTTTGCCAGCGATACACCTATGCAGCCGGTGCCGCAGCAGAGATCGAGGAGCGTTTTTCCCCTTCCGTTTATTTTGAGCGCCTCCTCGCAGAGGGTCTCGGTATCCTGACGGGGTATCAGCGCGCAGTGCCTTGTATAAAAGGGCAGCCCCATAAATTCCCATTTGCCCAGTATATATTGAAGGGGCTCGCCCTGCGCCCGCCTTTTTGCAATGCTTTCGATCTCGGCCTTCAGCCCGGCGGAGAGGGGAGGGGCTTCTATATTTATGCGCCCTATGGGCAGGGCGGTAAGCTCGGATATAATTATCCGCGCCTCTGCTTTATGCTCCTCAGTAACGGGGGAAAGCAGCCTGTCTGCGTATTCCAGCGCGGTCATGCTTCCGCCTTATCCGCCGTTTCCTCGCGGTTTTTCCTTACCAGCTCCATGGCGTCCTTCGGATCCGACATGGCAAGCTTGAAGGAGGCTATGGCTACCTCCAGCATGTCCTCGGTGGGCTCCTTGGTAGTGATGTACTGGAGCGCCATGCCGGGGGCGCGGATTATCTTTGTGAAGATGTTTTCGTACTTCGCGGCGAGCTTCAGCACCTCGTAGCTTATACCCGCCACAAGGGGAAGAAAGACTATGCGGGAAAGGAGGCGGAGCCATAGGCTCTCGTTCCAGCCCACCACGGCGAAGAACACTATGGATACCGCCATAACGAGGAAAAGGTAGTTTGTGCCGCAACGGGGGTGGAGGCGGCTGTGCTTCATGGCGTTTTCCGGGGTGAGGGGGTCGTCCGCCTCATAGCAGGCTATTGTCTTATGCTCCGCCCCGTGGTACATGAACACCCGCTTTATATCCTTGACGCTGGCGCAGAAGAGTATGTAGCATATAAATACGCAAAGGCGCACCAGCCCCTCGACAAGGCACTTGGTGGCGGAGGCGGCGGCGCTGCCGCGAAAAATAAGGCTGCTTATAAACTGGGGAAGCAGGAAGAACAGGCCTACGGACAGCGCCACGGCCAGTATCACCGCAAGGCCCATTACAACCTTTTCCACCGACTTGCCCAGCTTTTCCGACAGCCACTTTTCGAATTTTGTGGGCTCCTCGTCTATGGGCTCGCCTATGAGCTCGGCGGATTTCGTAAGGGTGCCCATGCCTATGGTGAGGCTCTCCACGAAGGCCACCACGCCCCGCACTATGGGGAGGCCGAGGAAGGTACCCTTTTTCGCCCTTGTGGTATATTCTTTATAATCCAATATTATGCGGCCCTTTGCGTCCCTGACCGCCATGGCGATGCCGCCGGGGGCCTTCATCATCACGCCCTCCATAACGGCCTGACCGCCGACAGAACATTTCTTCATTAAATTACTCCTTCCGGCGCCTATTCCACGCCAAGATACATTATAACATAAGAGATGTAAAATAGTGAAGTGGCAAGAGAATAAAAGCAGAACCGCCACCCTGCACGGTGACGGTTCTATAACTTAGAAACCTAAACCATCAGGCCGACCGCTTTGGTCTTGCCCTGCTGTTATTATATCCCGGCCGCTCCCGCATGTCAATGCGGGGCGGCTTTTTTGTGCTGTTTTTTAGCCTACCGCCTTGAGCAGCATGTAGAGCTTTGCGATGCTGTCGTTGTCGCCGCTGTCGCCGCAGGTGACGAGCATCATGTACTTGCCGTTTTCGGTAAGGGCGGAGGTGTTTGCCCAGCTCTTGCCCGAGAAGGTGTTCACATAGGACTTCACGTTGGAGAGGTACTGGGCGGTGGTGTAGTTCCAGGGCTGCGCCATCTGGGGCAGTATGTTCTTATACGCCTTGTTCTTGGGTACCTCGAAGAAGGCCACTACCTCCCAGCTGCTGCTGCCCTCCCAGTTTGCGGAGATGGACTTTCCGTAGCCGGAGCAGCTCGCCTTGCACTTTTCGCAGCTGGACTTGCCCAGTATGGCGTTCTGGATGTGGTGCAGGTTGTGGAAGTAGGAATTTGAGGTGCCTACCTTCTTGCGGTTGTTGTGGCCCATTACCACCGCTACCTGAGAGCCCTGGGCCGTGGTGGTGTGTACGTAGTAGTAGCTCTTGCGGAGCACATAGTCATAGTAATAGTATGTCTTGCCCTTCTTTTCGCCGATATAGTTGCCGTAGATGGGGTAGGTGCCCGCGCCGGGTATGGTGATGCTGCCCCACTTTTCGGAGCTGGAGCCGGTGCCCTTGCCTGCGGGGGTGCCTATGGCAGCCATGCCGGTGTTGTTGGAGGTCACGTTGCCGCCGGTGGCGCCGGTGGTGTTGTTATTGTTGTTATTGTTGTTGTTGGGCTTCTGCTCTACCACGTTGCCGCCGGTGAAGGTGAAGTCCTGGGCCCGGACGAAGCCCCGGGTGCCGTTGTATTCCACATACAGGAAGCTGCCGGTGCTGTCAGTGCCCAGCACGGTGAAGGTCTTGCCCCGCATATTGCGCAGCTTTGTAGCGCCCTTGGTGGAGCTGGTGGCGGTGGAGCGGACGTATATGTTCTTGTCCTTGGATACGGCGCTCTTGGGGGTATCGTATGACTGCACGCCGGAGGCCGTGCCGCCGGTGGAGCCGGCAGTGCCGCCGCTGGTGGGCAGGTTGGCTACGTTGATGGAGCCGGAGCTTGTGCTCCTGAGGTTGGAGATGGCGCTTGCAGGTACCCAGCCCGCCACGTTGCCTATGGTGACGTATACCTGGGAGCCGGAGGCGTCGCGGTAGTTTACGGTGACGTTGCCCGCGTTCTGTACGATGCCTACCGTCTTGCCGTTATTGGTGATGGTGGTGCCTGCGGCGAGGTCGGCTGTGAAGGTGCCGCTGGCGGTGTTCTGGTTCTGATTCTGGTTTACATAGGGGGTGGGGGCGGGGCTGGTCGTGCCGCCCATGGTGTTGCCGCCGTTGGTGGGCAGGTCGGAAAGGCTTATGGAGGAGCCGTTCTTTTTAAAGCCGGAGAGGGAGGAGGCGGCTACCCAGCCGGAGACGGAGCCCACGGTCACGTGAACCTGAGTGCCGGCCGCGTCGCGGTAGTTGACGTTGATGCTGCCGCCTACGCTTACGGGGTAGTTGGTGCCGTTGACGTTTATGGCCGCCCCGGTGGCGATGGTGGCGGTATAGGTACCGGTAACGCCTGAGGTCGTGCCGCCGGTGGAGCCGGAGGTGGAGCCGGAGGTCGTGCCGCCGGTGCTCTTGTCATAGCCTATGCCGGAGATGGCGGAGGGGTATACCCAGCCGGTGTAGGTCTTGCCGTCATAGCTGACGGTGACGTTGTACATGCCGGATTTGTTATCCTGCCTGTTTATGGTGACGGGGCCGCTTACGTAAAGCTCGACCTTCTTGCCCTTGGTGTCCTTGTAGACAGGGGTCTGGGCCGCCGCCGTGCCGACGATGCTCGCGGCGAAGGCGGGAAGTGCGGTCAGCACCATCAGCGCCAGCATGGCCACTGCTACGATGCGGATAATAGTCTTTTTCATAACGCTTTCCTTTCAGAATGAGTTCTTATTTTTCGTCCTTTTGGGGCGCGTCCTCCTCGTCGTCGAACACGAAGGCGGCGCGAAGCGGGTCGTGACCCTGTTTTCCTGACGTGGCGGAGGTCTTGCGCCCTGCCGCCGCGGCCTTTCTGTCGGTCTTTTTCGCGGAGTATACCATCATAACGATCAGGCTTGCAAAGCCCGCCGCCCAGAGGGCGATGGCGAGGGGGGAGCCGTATCCTATCACGCCCAGGTATTCAAGAAGGTTGGATACCGTGAGCAGCGCCCCCGACACGGCGGCCAGTATACGCAGCCCCTTGACGTATTGCTCCCTCGGACAGTTCAGGTACTCGTTCTCATACAGCTTGCCGCGCCCGACTATGGCGGCATATATGAGGTACGCGCCTATAAAAAGGCTGAACAGCGAAAACATATCGCTTCCCAATGCTTTATTTCCTCCTGATTTTATCAGCCGGTATGCCTTATTTCAAGGCATGGGGCCACGATTTAAAATATTGTTCAAAAATCCGCCGCGGCTCGCCCGTTACAGCCTTTTGAGCTTTGCGCCCTCCTTGCCGTCCTCCACGGCGAAGCCCATGGCCTTCAGCTCCTCGCGGATCTGGTCCGCCCGTGCCCAGTTTTTGTTCTTCCTCGCCTCTGCGCGCTCTTTCAGGAGGGCTACCGCCTCCTCTGGGAATTCCTCGGCCTTTTTATGCTGGAGGACGCCCATTACCCCGGTCATGTCGTCAAAGAGCCTTGCGGCCTTATCCAGCGCCTCCCGGCTCCGGGGCTCCGTCACGAAGGTGTTGACCGCCCGCGCATAGTCGAACAGGGCGCCCAGCCCGTCCGCGGTGTTCAGGTCGTCGTCCATGGCGTCGCAGAATTTTTTCTCGTGCTCGGACAGTGAGGCGCAGAAGCTCTCATCCTCAGCGGTGGCGGGGCCCTCCTTGGCCTCCGCAAGGCGCTCCCGGGCGGTGCGCAGGCGGGTGAGGGCGGTGTTGGCCTGCTCGATAAGCTCACGGGTAAAATTGACGGGGTTCCTGTACTGGGCGGAGAGCAGGAACAGGCGGACGGCCTCAAGGTCGAACTCCTTGGCTATGTCCCGCACAAGGCGGAAGTTGCCCAGGGACTTGGACATCTTCTGATTGTCAACGTTTATATAGCCGTTGTGCATCCAGTACCTTGCGAAGGGCTTGCCTGTGGCGGCCTCGCTCTGGGCTATCTCGTTTTCGTGATGGGGGAATATGAGATCCTGCCCGCCCGCGTGTATGTCGAAGGTGGGGCCTAAAAGCTCCATGCTCATGGCGCTGCACTCTATGTGCCAGCCCGGGCGTCCCTTGCCCCAGGGGCAGTCCCATGCGGGCTCGCCGGGCTTGGCGCTCTTCCAGAGGGCGAAGTCCAAGGGGTCCCGCTTTAGGTCGCCCGGCTCTATGCGGGCGCCGGATTCAAGGTCGTCTATGGACTGGCCGGAGAGCTTGCCGTAGCCGGGGAAGGAGCGGACGGAGAAGTACACGTCCCCGTTTGCAACGGGGTATGCGTGCCCCTTTTCGATCAGCGCCTCCACCAGCCCGATTATCTGGGGTATGTGCTCGGTGGCCCGGGGGTTGCAGGTGGCGGGCTCGGCGCAGAGGCCCTCCGCGTCCTGCCTGTATTCCCTTATATACCTGTCCGCAAGCTCCGGCACGGTGGTATGCTCCTCGTTGGCGCGGCGTATGAGCTTGTCGTCTATATCCGTAAAGTTGGATATGTACTTTACCTTATAGCCCTTGTATTCAAGGTACCGCCTGAGGGTATCGAACACCACCAGCGGCCTTGCGTTGCCTATATGTATGAAGTTGTATACCGTGGGGCCGCATACGTACATGCCTATCTCCCCCGGCACCAGCGGCACCAGCTCTTCCTTTTTGCGGGTCATGGTGTTGTATATCTTCATAAGTATCCCTCCTTGAAAGATAGCGTTTACTTACATTTTGCCAAATTATATTTTAGCATAGAGTTTTCAATATAGCAAAGAAAAAAGCGGCTTAAAGCCGCCAAATATTAAATCCGTCATTCTATCTCGCCCGCGATCATAAGCGCGCCGGTGACGGTCAGCCTTTCCCGGGCGTCCACCTGATAGTCCAGCGCCGCGTTGTGTATGGCCTGACGGTCTGGATACCTGCCCATGGCCTCTAAAAATTCCGACACCATGCCGGTAAATTCCTTGAGGGCCGGATACCGGAAGGCTATGCGCCCCGGCAGCGGCCCGCCCTCCTCCCGGGAGGTGGCGTATATGAGTATGTTGGAGGGCACCGCCCGAAAGCCCGCGGTGGCGGAGGAGACCAGCCTTATTCCCTCCCCATCCGCCGCTATGTCGTCCAGCAGCAGTATGAACTTCAGCGGCTGCCCGGAAAGCCTGCCCAAAAGATCGGGTATATGCCCAAGCTCCCCCTCAGGGGCTATTATCATCCTGACCTCCGGAAGCTCCTGAAGCAGCGACGCCGCCTGGGCCGTCTTGCCCGTGCCCATGCCGCCGAACAGCAGCGTATTCACCGCCTTTTCGCCCCGCATGAAGCGTATGGTGTTTTCCATAAGGCGGCTGTGCTGCTCCTCACAGGCGGAAAGCGGGACTATGGCCTCCGGCTCCTCAAGGGGCAGCAGCACGCCGCCCTGCATCCTGAAAAAGCGGCGGCGCAAGAACTCCCCCGTGCCGTAGGAGGCGAAGAAGTTCCAGATATCCTCGGTGAGCTCCGCCCAGTCCTCAGCCTCTAAAAAGCGATGGTACATCTCCTCCAGCGCCTCATCGGACACGAAGCTGTCGGTAAGGCCGGCCTCGCCGTATTTCCAAGGGGTGAATTCCAGCGGGAGCTGCGCCGCCTGCTCCTCCTCGATGCTGCGCCGCGGAAGGCTTGATATGCTGCCCCCCGACCATATCGCGGTGGACTTCATTGCAACGGAATCGCCCGCCCTTGAGCTTTTGCCCCTTTCGCTTATGAGCCGTGCTATGCGCTCCGAGGTAAGGGTGGAAAGCTCCCCCATTATAGCCAGCCGCTCCCCCATGGCCGCAAGCTGGGCCTCGTCCCGTATGCCCCGGGCGGCAAGGAGGGCAAAGGGGTGCTCCCTCTGTATTATCTCGTATAAAAGCTGATCCCGCCACATATCCCCCGTAACCCGCCGCGCAGGGGAGGAGAGCATGTATTCGGTAAGCCTGTGATACGCGCCCAGTGCGCCGGGGAGGTTCATGGCAAGGGTATCCGAGAGCAGCTCCCCCATGAGCTCCGCCCCCCGGGAGAAGCCCCCCAGCCTGAGGGTCATGGCGGCGGCGGCCGGCAGCGCCTCGCCGGGGTTCATATCCTTCAGTTTTAAATACGGCTTCATGCGCGCTCCCTCCCGTTAAAATAGCTTCTTTAATAATACCACAGCATACGCCTTGCGGCAATCGCGGCGGGGTGATATAATTTTTTGAGGCAAGGCTCGTTTTCGCGGCATAATATAAACATAATATAATAAGTAAAAGGAAAATGAATATGTCAAAGAGGATCGTTTTGACGGGCGGCGGGACCGCCGGCCACGTCACGCCCAACCTTGCGCTGCTGCCTAAGCTCAGGGCGGAGGGCTATGAAATACACTACATAGGCACCGCAGACGGCATAGAGAAAGGCCTTGTGGGGAGCCTCGAGGGCGTTACCTACCACGCCATATCCGCAGGCAAGCTCCGCCGCTACTTTTCCCTTAAAAACCTCAGCGACCCCTTTAAGGTGATAGGTGGGATATTCCAGGCCAAGGGCATAATGCGCAGGGTGAGGCCGGACGTGGTGTTTTCCAAGGGCGGCTTCGTGTCGGTGCCGGTGGTGATAGCGGCGAAGGGCATAGCCCCCATAGTCGCCCACGAGAGCGACTACACCCCCGGCCTCGCAAACAGGATAACCGCGAAATTCGCGGACAAGGTGTGCGTGACCTTCGAGGATACCCTGAAATACGTGGGCGAAAAGGGCATACACACCGGCACCCCCATACGCCCGGAGCTTTACCGGGGCGACAGGCGGCGGGGGCTGGACTTCACCGGCTTTTCCGGCGAAAGGCCCATACTGCTCACCATGGGCGGCAGCCAGGGCGCCCAGGCCATAAACGAGGCGCTGAGGGCCGCGCTGCCCCGCCTGACAAGGACCTTTGACGTGATACACCTCTGCGGCAGGGGCAAGAGGGACGACTCCGTAAAGGAACCGGGCTACGTGCAGTACGAGTACATCTCAGAGGAGCTGCCCGACCTTTTCGCCGCGGCGGATATAATACTTTCCCGGGCCGGGGCAAACGCCATATTCGAGTTTTTAGCCCTCGCAAAGCCCGCCCTGCTGATACCGCTGCCCCTCTCCGCCTCCCGTGGGGACCAGATACTCAACGCCGGATACTTTGCCCGCAAGGGCTACGCCATGGAGCTGGATCAGGGGGAGCTCACGCCGGATACGCTGTTAGAGGGCATAAGCAGGCTTTACGATAAAAGGCTCAGCTTTATTTCCGCAATGAGCGGCGACGCCACGGCGGACGGCACCGACAGGGTGCTGAAGGTCATAGACGAGGAAGCCGAAGGGAGGAAAAGATGACTATGCACAAAGGCGGCAGGGGCAGGGAGGGCGGACGGCCCTCCGCCCACAGGGCGCTCACCAGGGAGGTAGTGGCCCAGAGGCTTTCCCTGCCCAACGGCCCGGAGCACATGATGCACTACTCACAGGAGGCCTTCCCCTTCGCATACGAGCTGTTCTGCGAGGGCGACCCCGCCGCCTGCGCCTTCCTGTGCCGCTGCGCCCGGCAGGAAAAATACGCCAGGCAGCTAAACGGCCTGTTGGGGGAAAGGGAGCCGCTGCAAAGAGCCCTGCTTTCAAAGCACCCCAAGCTGCGAAAGAACGCCGCGGTGCTCATGGGGCAGCTAAAGTCCCCCTCGGACGTGAAATACCTGAAACAGGCCCTCTTAGCGGAGGAGACCCGCTACGTGCGCCCCTCCATGCTGCTGGCCTTAGGCGCAATAGGCGGGGAGGAGGCCAGGGAGGCCCTTGCGGCATACAGGGTTCAGCCCCCTGCAAGCGAGGAGGAGCGAGTACACTTCGAGGCGGATATAGAGGCCTACAAGACCGCCACGCGGAGCTTCCTCACCTTTGAAAAGCACGAATTTACCGCGCTTCCCAGGCCATGCGAAATAGAGCTGCGTTCCCCGGATAAGCTATCCGACCCTCTGGCCCGGGAGCTTGCCGAGCATGGTTTCAGGGTGTCCGCCGTACACCGCGGCGACGTACACGTGCATACGGAGGACATGATGGGGCTTTTCGCCTGCCGCTGCTTTACCGAGGCGCTCATCGAGATATCCGCCAACTCAAACCCCGACCCAAAGTCCATGGGCATAAAGGCAAAGAGCTTTCTCGAAAGGCTGCTGCCCGCCTGCCATACCGGCAAGCCCCCCTTCGGCTACCGGCTGGAGATAAGGGGGGAGGGCAACGTGGACAGGCTATCCATAGCCCGCAGGATGATAGCGGCCATGGACGGCGAGACGCTGCTCAACTGCCCCAACAACTACGAGGTGGAGATAAGGGTGGAGATAAAGGGCAACGGCGGCGCCTTCATGTACGCTAAGCTGCTTACCATAAAGGACGAAAGGTTCAGCTACCGCCTTCAGGCGCTGCCCGCCAGCATGCACCCCGCCACGGCCGCCGCCATACTGAAATACGCGGAGTTCTTCCTGGGCGGAAAGGACGCCAGGGTGCTGGACCCCTGCTGCGGCAGCGGCACCTTCCTCATAGAGCGGGAAAAGCTGTACCCCTGCGCCGCCCTCACCGGCGTGGATATTTCCGACAAGGCCGTGGACATAGCCCGCGCAAACGCCAAGGCCGCCGGAAGCATAGCCAGGTTCGTACACAACGACTGCATACGGTTTGCGGCGGACCGGCCCTACGACGAGTTAGTGGCCAACCTGCCCTTCGGCAACCGCGTGGGCAGCCATAAGTCAAACGAAAGGCTGTACGCCGGAATACTGGAATGCCTTCCCGGCTGGCTCCGCCCCGGCGGCGTGGCGATACTCTACACCATGGAGTACACTTTGCTCAAAAAGCTCATACGTGAGCGGCCCGGGCTGCGCTTAGTCACGGAGGTGAGGACGGACGCGGGCGGTCTCATGCCGGCGGTGTTCGTGATAAAAATAGGGCAATAGGTTTTCGAGTAAATGGCTCATGCCATTTACTCGAGTTTTTTTCATTCTCTGCCTGCGCCTGCGGCGCGGACAGCATCGAATGCAGGGAAAGCCTTGCTTCGCAAGTGCTTTTTGCGGATTTGCCGCACTCCCCCCAGGGGGCCTTCTCTTGCCCCTGCGGGGCAATTCACCTTGTGTCGCCAAATCCGATTTATGCCTTAAGGGGCTGCGGCCCCTTAACAACCCAGAGAGTTTTACTTGTAGTATTAAGAGGTGGCAAAAGCCACTTTTTTTATGTTATAATGAAATAAATAATAAAACCTAAAAGGAGGGATACCTATGGAAAAGACCGTGGAGCTGCTGATGAAAAACGCATCTCTTCTCGACGTGGAGCTGGTGGCGGGCGTCCTCAAGCAGAAAGGCATACCTCACTTTATAAAGGAAAAGGGGCCGGGCGGGATATATTGCGGCGGCGCCATCATGGGAGCCGACCTGTACGTGCCGGCAGAATGTCTTGAGGCGGCCATGGATATAGCGGAGGACCTGCTTCTTACACAAGCCTATATCCGCGCTTAAAGCAGCATGATAAAAAGGGCCTTAGGGCCTTTTTTTGTCCCTTATACCAATGTTCCACGTGGAACAATTAAAATAAAACGCGAAAATTGTTCCACGTGGAACATCAACCGAATGTTGTTTATTCCACCTAAATGCATTATAATCAATATGGTAAATTCGCACCGAGCTTTACGATGGCTTTGCCATCTGCGCGAAAAAAGGAGGATACATGGCTAAAATAATCGCCGTAGCTAACCAGAAGGGCGGTGTGGGCAAGACCACCACCACCGTCAACCTTTCGGCCTGCGTAGCCCAGCATGGCAAGCGGGTGCTTTGCGTGGACATAGACCCCCAGGGCAACAGCACCAGCGGCCTCGGCATAGATAAAGAGGGCGTCAGGCACAGCGTATACGACGTGCTGATAAACGGCGTCGATCCCAATGAGGCCATAGAGCACAGCGTGGTGGAGGGGCTGGACGTGCTGACCGCCCGCAAGGAGCTGTCCGGCGCCGAGGTGGAGCTGGTGGGGGCGATGGCCCGCGAGACAGTACTCAAGCGGGAGCTGGACAAGCTCCGGGGAGGCTATGACTACATATTTATAGACTGCCCCCCCAGCCTGGGCCTGCTCACCATAAACGCCCTTACCGCGGCGGACACCCTGCTGGCCCCAATACAGTGCGAGTATTTCGCCCTGGAGGGCCTTTCCGACCTTATGAACACGGTAAAGCTGGTCAAGCAGCGGCTGAACACCGACCTTCAGGTGGAGGGCGTGGTGCTCACCATGTTCGACGCCCGCACCAACCTCTCCGGGCAGGTGGTGAACGAGGTAAAGAAGTTCTTTAAGAATAAGGTGTACGACACCATAATACCCCGCTCCGTGCGGCTTAGCGAGGCGCCCAGCTTCGGCCTGCCCATAACCCTTTACGATCCCCGCTGCTCCGGGGCGAAGGCGTACAGGGCGCTTGCCAACGAGCTTATAGATAAGGAGAATTGACGAATGGCTGTAAAAAAGGGACTCGGAAAGGGACTGGACGCGCTGCTTGGGGACTATCAGCAGCCCCCTGAGGACAGCGTAAAGGAGATAGACGTAAACCTCATAGACACCAACTCATCGCAGCCGCGCAAGAGCTTTGACAAGGAAAAGCTATACGAGCTGGCAAGCTCCGTAAAGACCCACGGCATAGTGCAGCCCATCGTGGTGAGGAGATCCGGTGACAGGTACACCATAGTCGCCGGAGAGCGCCGCTACCGCGCCGCCCGCATAGCGGGCCTCGAAAGGGTGCCGGTGGTGATAAGGGAGATGGACGACTATGAGGTGATGGAGGTGGCGCTGATAGAGAACATACAGCGCGAGGACCTTAACCCCATAGAGCAGGCGGCGGCCATACGCTTCCTGATGGATCAAAACGACCTGACCCAGGAGGAGGTGGCGGAGCGCCTTTCCAAGAGCCGACCCTCCATAGCCAATTCGCTGCGCCTGCTCAACCTTCCAGAGGAGATACAGCAGTATTTAAAGGACGGCAGGATACAGTCCGGCCACGCCAAGGTTATACTGAGCCTTCCGGAAAAGCCCCTCCAGTTCCAGCTTGCGGACAGGATAACAGAGGGCGGCATATCCGTAAGGGAGGCGGAGCGCATAGCAAAGGCCATGCTCCAGCCCGCCCGGGAAAAGAAAAAGCCGGAGCGCCCTGTGGATACCGACCTGAAGTTTGCGGAGGACAGCCTCAGGGAAAGGCTGGGCACCCGCGTAAGCATACAGGGCAGCCAGACCAAGGGAAGGGTAATAATAGAATACTATTCCCGGGACGAGCTAAACGGCATATACGATATTCTCATAAGGGAGTGATATTTGTGAAGCACCAGGACGTAAGGCCCGTGTATAGCGTATGGCTCAGCAGGGACGGGGAAAAATGCTTCGGCCCCGGCATAGCCATGCTCATGGAGGGCATAAAGCGCACCGGCTCCCTTTCCTCGGCGGCAAAGGATATAGGCATGGCCTATTCCAAGGCCTGGCGCATAATGAAGCGCAGCGAGGAGCTCACGGGCTGCAAGCTCCTCATCTCCCACACCGGGGGAATCCACGGCGGCGGCGCAAGCCTTACGGCGGAGGGGGAGCGGCTCCTTTCGGATTTCACCGCCTTCCGCAGGGATATAGACGACTGCATAGAAAGGGCCTTTCAAAAATACTTCGGCAGAATATAAAAATATGGATAACAGAAAAACCACCTACGGCGAGCTTTTCGCCTCATTTTTCCGTATAGGGCTATTCACCTTCGGCGGCGGCTATGCGATGCTGCCCATGCTGGAGATGGAATGTGTGGAGAGCCACGCTTGGGCCACCCGTGACGAGCTTTTGGATTACTTCGCCATAGCCCAGTGTACCCCCGGCGTCATAGCCGTAAACACCGCCACCTTCATAGGCTCAAAGGAGCGGGGGGCATTGGGGGCGGCCATAGCCACGTTCGGCGTTATATGCCCCAGCATAATAATAATACTCGTAATAGCCTCCTTGCTCACCAGCTTTGCGAGCCTCCCCGCCGTGGGGTACGCCTTTAACGGCATAAGGGTAGCCGTGGCGGTGCTGATACTCAACGCCGTGATAAAGCTCGTCAGGGGCAACCTCAAGCAGCCCGTCTCCATAATAATATGCGCGCTGGCCTTCGCCGCGTCTGTATTTTTAAAGCTGTCCCCAGTGGCGATAGTGCTGTCGGCGGGGGCCGTGGGCATAGCCTGCGGATATTTCGGGAGGCGCAAATGATATACCTTCAGCTATTTTACGAATTTTTCAAGACGGGGCTCTTTGCGGTGGGCGGGGGCCTTGCCACCATACCCTTCCTTTCCGCCATGACCGATAAATACACATGGTTCACAAAGGCGCAGCTTGCGGACATGATAGCCGTGGCGGAGTCCACCCCGGGGCCGATAGGCATAAACACCGCCACCTTTGCGGGGTACAACGCCGCGGGCGTGGCGGGGGCGATAATCGCCACCTTGAGCCTCGTGCTGCCCAGCTACATAGTGATACTGGCAATATCCAGGGCGCTGCAAAGGTTCCGCAGCAACACCTATGTGAACGACGCCTTCTCAGGCCTTCGCCCGGCGGCTACCGGGCTTATCGCCGCGGCCTGCTATTCCGTGATGGTGATAGCCCTTTCCGGCAGCACGCTGTTCGGCTGCATAGACCTTCGCCATCTCGTGCTGTTCGCGCTGCTGCTGGCCGCTACGAACCTCAAGGGGCTGAAAAAGCTGCACCCCATAGCGTTCATCGCCATAGCCGCCGCCGCGGGCATAGCCTTCAGGCTTTGATAAGTATATGTATATAAGCCCGTTGTTCAGCGGCTCCTCCGGGAACTGCACCCTCATAGGCGCTCAAGGCGGCCTCTTCATGGTGGACGCCGGCAAGAGCGCCCGCACTGTGTCCTCGGCCCTCGCCCTCGCAGGGGAGAGGCCGGAGGATATTTCCGCCATACTCATAACCCACGAGCACACCGACCACATAGCCGGCGTAGGCGTGCTTTGCAGGCGTTACGGGATACCCGTATACGCCAACGCCGCCACATGGCAGGCCATGGAGCCGCTCATAGGCGAAATCCCGCCCAGGTGCGTGCGGGTATTCGAGAGCGGGCGGGATTTCTTTATAGGCGGCGTATCGGTGCTTCCGTTCAGCATACCCCACGACGCGGCGGAGCCTGTGGGCTACTCCTTCTCAGGCTGCGGCGGCGAAAAGATAACCGTGATGACGGACGTGGGGCATATAGACAGCCGCCTTTTGTCCTGCGCCGCCGGGTCTGACATACTTTTAATAGAGTCCAATCACGACGAGGAGCTGGTGGGCTCCTGCAATTACCCGTACCTTACCAAGCGGCGTATACTCTCGGACACCGGCCATCTTTCCAACGCAAGCTGCGGCAGGGCGCTTTGCCGGTTATATTCCTCCGGTGTGCGCCGTGCCATACTCGGGCATCTCAGCCGGGACAACAATTTCGAGAGCCTCGCATTGGAGACGGTGCGCTCGGAGCTTTTAAGCGAGGACATACCCGAATCGGAGTTTTCCCTCGCGGTGGCCCACAGGGACAGGGTGACTGGGAGGTTTGAGGTATGACGGTAAAGCTGATATGCGTGGGCAGGCTCAAGGAGAAATTCTATGCCGAGGCCTGCGCCGAGTTCAAAAAGCGCATATCCCGCTTTGCGGAGGTCAATATTATCGAGGTCGCGGACGAAAAGGCGCCGGAGCAGCTTTCCCCTGCCGAGATGGGCCGGGTAAAGCGGGCGGAGGGGGAGAGGATACTGTCCCGCGTGGCGCCGGGCGAATACCTTATAGCCATGGACCTGAAGGGCGATCAGCTATCCTCACCGGAGCTTGCCTCCCGCGTCCAGGGCATAATGAATTCCGGCGGCAGCAAAATAGCCTTCGCCATAGGCGGGTCGCTGGGGCTTTCTCCCGAGGTGCTGCAAAGGGCCGACCTCGCGCTCTGCTTCGGCAGGCCCACCTTCTCCCATCAGATATTCCGGATAATGCTTCTGGAGCAGATCTACCGCTGCTTCAAGATCATAAACAACGAGCCGTATCATAAGTAAAGTATTTATGCCTTCTTTTCTTTCTCTTTTCAGGAGAAAAGAGAACAGAAAAGAAGCAAAAGAAAGAGAAAAGCCGACTTCAATAAAAAAATAGCACCTTCTTTTTTCGGGAGAAAAGCCGACTTTGAATTATATATACGCTGCTTTAAAATATTTGGTAGGCGATGCAGAGTTATATATTATATATTATTTTAATTAAGACTTATTTTGAAAGGATAGGATATGGAGATAAGAAAGAGCACCTTGGCGGACATACCCGAAATAATGGAGATCATCGCCGCGGCGAAGCGCTTTATGGTGAGCTCCGGCAACACCTCCCAATGGATAAACGGCTATCCCGGCGAGGACGTGATAAGGGCCGATATAACCGGCGGCAACAGCTACCTTATGACCGAGGGCGGCGAGCCCGTGGGCGTCTTTTCATTTATAATAGGGGAGGAGCCCAACTACAAGCTCATCAGGGACGGCGCATGGCGCTGCGGCCGGCCCTATGGGACAATACACCGCCTGGCCTCCAACGGCAGGGCCCGCGGCATATCCGACGCCTGCTTTAGCTACTGCGCCCGGAGGATGGACTATCTCCGGGTGGACACCCACCGGGACAACCTTCCCATGCAGGCCGCCATAACGAGGTTCGGCTTCAGGGCCTGCGGCATAATATACGTTCAGGACGGCACCGAGCGCATAGCCTACGACTACATCAGATAAGCGGCATGGCGCACCCCCTCCTTAGCTCATTGTAATACATATATATAGTAGTATCCGTAATAGGCGTGCCGATAACGTTGAAAACCCCAAAAAACCTAGCCGCGGCCTGAAGATACGGCATTGATAACCGGTTGATTTCCCATTGAAAAAGGCACGCCTTTCCAACGCTTTCAACGGCGGGAAGGAGTCAACATGCCGTCAACAGCATATCAACAGGGGTTATCCACATTTTGAGGATAGCTTTTTGCCCCTCAGGAGGCAGGCGCGGCGCGCAAAAAGCGCCCTTTGCGCCCGTCAACATTTTACCGGCGCACTGTCAACACCACTTATCAACGCTTTTGCGGGAAACCGCCGCCCCGAATTTGCCCGCTTTGCCGCAAAAGTCACCTCAACTTGCCTTAAAGTAAAATATCTAAATTATTTTGTAAGATATAGGAGGAGCAGTAAGCAGCATCCCGCGGAGGCAAGGGCCGCCTCCGCGGTTTTTTTTTCGTCCCCCGCCCGTCCTGTAAAATCAGATATTTTAAAGATAGAACTTATTCCATTTTTTGTTAAGTATGCATCAATCGTTTCCCGTTCCTTCAATATCCCGCCCCGGCGAAATGACCGCGCTAAGCGCTTTATAAGCCACGGCGGGCGGGGCAAGGGCGTTGGATTTGTTAAATAACCTACAAAAATAAGGCTTTTTTCGCAATAATTTATGTCCCCGCTGTGAAGAAATGTATTGACTATTTTTATGTTCCGTGCTAAAATCTTAGCGTGAATAGAAGCTGCATTTACTTTTTTTTAATGGATTTGAATAAAAAAAACCTCTGTCCTGCAGGAAAACGCGTCGCATTATCCAATTTTGATTTTTATGGTTTTCAATAAAAAAAGAAAGGACTAATTATTGATGGAAACACTGATAAGAGTAAACTCCTTCCTTAACGGCATCGTAATGGGCTGGCCGGGCATGATCCTTCTGGTAGGCACCGGCGTGTACTACACCTTCCGCTGCGGCTGGATACAGTTCAAGTGGTTCGGCTACATAATGAAGAACACCATCGGCAAGATCTTTGAAAAGAAGGAAGCCGGCGAGGGCGCCGTAACTCCCTTCCAGGCCGTGTGTACCGCCCTTGCGGCGACGGTCGGCACCGGCAACATCGCCGGCGTTACCGGCGCTATCGCCCTCGGCGGCCCCGGCGCGGTTTTCTGGATGTGGGTATCCGCCCTGTTCGGAATGTGCACCAAGTTCGCTGAGGTCACCCTGGCCATACACTTCCGCGAGCGCAACGACAAGGGCGACTGGGTAGGCGGCCCCATGTACTACATCAAGAACGGCCTGGGCAAGAACTGGGCCTGGCTGGGCACGCTGTTTGCACTGTTCGGAATGCTTGCGGCCTTCGGCATAGGCAACATGACCCAGATCAACTCCATAGTTACCTCTATCTCCGGCACCATCAACTCCTTCACCCCCATCAACGTCAACGCTGCGAACCTCATAATCGGCATCATAGTGGCGGCGTTCTGCGCGCTGGTGCTGCTGGGCGGCCTCAAGCGCATAGGCCAGGTCACTGAAAGGCTGGTCCCCTTCATGGCGGTAATCTACATAGTCTCCGCACTGATAATCTTCTTTGCACACATAGGCAACATAGGCAACGTGCTCCGCGGCATCTTCGTGGGCGCCTTCACCCCCTCCGCCGTGCTGGGCGGCGCCGTGGGCATCACCATCTCCGCCGCCATCAAACGAGGCGTCGGACGCGGCGTGTTCTCCAACGAGGCCGGTCTTGGCTCCGCTCCTATCGCCCATGCCGCTGCGGATAACGACTCCGCTGTGCATCAGGGCTGCTACGGCGTGTTCGAGGTATTTGCGGATACCATCGTCATCTGCACCCTTACCGCCTTCGCCGTGCTCATGTCCGGCACTCCCATAGAATACGGCCAGGCCGCGGGCGCTCCCCTCACCATAGCTGCGTTCGCCACCACCTTCGGCAAGGCGGGCGGCGTCATAATCTCCGTCGGCCTCACCCTCTTCGCCACCTCCACCATACTGTCCTGGTGCCTGTACGGTACCCGCTGCGCGGAGTTCCTGTTCAAGTCCACCAAGGTCATCAAGCCTTATCAGATCATATTCTGCCTCGTGATAATCCTGGGCGCCGTCACCGAGCTCTCCCTGGTATGGGATATCGCCGACACCCTCAACGGCCTCATGGCTATCCCGAACCTTGTGGGCCTGTTAGGATTGTCGCCCATAGTCATCAAGCTCACCCGCGAGTATTTCAACGGCGTGCGCCTGAGCGAAGGCAGCAAGAAATAATCAGCTCCATCCAAGATCTCCATCCTTGTAGGAAGCGGCCCGTGCCAAACGGCAGGGCCGCTTCTTCTCATAAGCGCCATTGCATACCCACTCTGCGCCTAAAAAATCTTTTACAGCGAAAAACACTTAAAAAAATTATGGATGTCCGCTTGTGACGGACTTAAAAAGAAAGGTAGAACTTAATATATTCGGTTAAGGTATTGCAAAAGCATAATTTATATAGTAAGATAAAGGCGTCGATAAAACTTATAAGCTATTAGCACCGCAAAAACAACTGTCCGCATTTTAAGGATAAACTTGAATCGAAAAAAATTTTATTTTCGTTAAAAGCCGATAAGCAACGCCGCCGTCCGCAGAACGCGGACATTTGTTTCCACATTACAAACTTTTTTCTTGCAAAAGGATGCGCCTTACCTTATAATCTTTGTAATCGTTTTGTACCGTCGGCAAAAAAAGCCGATGGCTCAGGCATATAGCATATATGCCATAAACAAAAAGAAATATAATTATGGAGGAAAAAATCATGAAGAAATTCGTAGCCCTGCTCCTTATCGCAGTGCTGGCACTTTCTGCAGCAGCATGTTCTTCCCAGCCCGCCGGCACCCAGGCGCCCGCTGAGGGTACCGATGCCGCCGCGCCCGCAGACGGCGCGAAGGTCGTAAAGATCGGCGTATTCGAGCCCGCCTCCGGCGACAACGGCGCAGGCGGCAAGCAGGAGACCCTCGGCGTACAGTATGCCAACAAGGTACAGCCCACCGTCGAGATCGGCGGCGAGACCTACAACGTAGAGCTGGTCATAGTGGATAACGAGAGCTCCAACGACAAGGCCCCCACCGCGGCGGCTAACCTGGTAGCCCAGAACGTATCCATAGTCCTCGGCTCCTACGGCTCCGGCGTATCCATCGCCGCAGGCGACGTATTCAACAAGGCGGGCATCCCCGCGGTAGGCATCACCTGCACCAACCCCCAGGTGACCAACGGCGTGGACTGCTACTTCCGTATATGCTTCCTGGATCCCTTCCAGGGCACCGTTCTCGCTAACTTCGCCAGCAAGGAATTCGGCGCGAAGAAGGCATACTGCCTCTCCAAGCTGGGCGACGACTACTCCGGCGGCCTGTGCCACTACTTCGTAGAGGCCTTCAAGGCCCTGGGCGGCGAGGTGGTTGAGGAGACCTTCCCCGAGGGCAACTCCGACTTCACCTCCTACATCACCACCGCTCAGAACAGCGGCGCTGAGGTATTCTTCTCCCCCGTATCCACCGAGGCTGCTGCCCTGATCATCGACCAGGCTGCGGGCAACGGCATGACCATGCCTATCCTGGCCGGCGACACCTGGGATTCCAACGTCATAACCGGCGCTGCCAAGGGCAAGGACGTAAAGGTCTGCGTTACCACCTTCTTCGATGAGGGCGCGGAGAGCGAGGCCGCCCAGGCCTTCGTATCCGGCATCAAGGAGTGGATCAACAGCGACGCTACCGCCAAGGCCAACAACGGCGGCAACGACATGATCTCCGCCGTGACCGCCATGGGCTATGACTCCTA
The DNA here is from genome assembly GCA_934633985.1 of uncultured Clostridia bacterium. Lineage (GTDB taxonomy): Bacteria > Bacillota > Clostridia > Christensenellales > CAG-138 > SFEL01. The sequence goes on along the minus strand of CAKTYU010000005.1, from coordinate 120,884 downwards.
CTTCACCGCCCTCGAGGCGCTGAAGAACGCCGGCTCCACCAACCCCGCCGACGTGCTCAAGGCCCTGCCCGGCACCACCTATGAGGGCGTAACCGGCGCCATCGCCTTCGACGAGATCGGCGACGCCATCCGCGACGCTGCCTTCGTTAAGGAAGTTGACACCGCCACCGGCGAGTGGAAGTTCGTGGCTATCCAGGGCGTAAACTAAAAAGCTAAAGGACTAAACTAAGGACTTGAGCAGTGGGGCGGCGGGAGACCGCCGCCCCCTGTGATATGGCAGACAGATCTGACACTTTCCCTTCCGCAAAACTCCACCACCCCGGAGGTATCTTAAATGGATTTTATAAATACTAACCTGCCTTATCTTCTGGCGGGAATATCCGTAGGCGGACAGTACGCCCTCATCGCCATAGGCTATACCATGGTTTACGGCATACTGCGCCTTATCAACTTCGCCCACGGCGACGTGTTCATGTGCGCCGGACTTATAATGATATACGCGGTCACGTGGATGCCGCTGTATCTGGCGATACCCTTCACCATCATACTGACGGTGCTCATAGGCTTCCTCATCGAGCGCGCGGCCTATAAGCCCCTGCGCACGGCGCCCAGGATGTCAGTAATGATAAGCGCCATAGGCGTGAGCTACCTTCTCCAGAACGTGGCGCTGTACGTCACCGGCGGCCTGGCCAAGATGTACCCCACCATACCCTGGATAAGCAACACCGTGACCATAGGCACCGCCACCACCAAGGTGGTGACGATAATCACACCCATACTTACCCTTGTGCTCGTGATAGCGCTGGTGACCTTCATACAAAAGACCAAGATAGGCATGGCCATGCGGGCCGTTTCCAAGGACTTTGAGACCAGCCAGCTCATGGGCATAAAGATAAACAACGTAATCAGCGCTACCTTTATAATAGGCTCCTTCCTTGCGGCTGTGGGCTCGCTGCTCTACTTCACCAACTACGCGGCGGTGATCCCCACCTCCGGCGCCATGCCCGGCCTTAAGGCCTTCGTGGCGGCGGTGTTCGGCGGCATAGGAAGCATACCCGGCGCGGTGATAGGCGCGTTTATAATAGGTATTTGCGAAAACATAATAAAGGGCCTGGGCTGGACCACCTTCTCCGACGCCTTTACCTTCGCCTTGCTCATAATCATACTCATCGTAAAGCCCACCGGCCTGTTTGGCGAGAAGGCCAACGAAAAGGTATAAGGAGGGGGATAGAACAATGAAAAAGCTAAGCAAAGGCAACATAATAACCATCGCCCTCATAATAGCCATATACGCGCTGGTGTTCGTGCTGGAAAAGGTCATAGCCTCCAACTCCATGCTGTTCATAGTGCTTAAAAAGGGCGCAATATACGCGCTGGTGGCGGTCTCCATGAACCTGCTCAACGGCTTCACCGGCCTGTTCAGCCTGGGTCAGGCGGGCTTCATGCTCATAGGCGCGTACACCTACGCCATATTCACCATACCCGTACAGTACAGGGACGCCGTATATCAGTACTTTGACGGCGGCATAGTGCAGTTCACCATACCCGTGATACCCGCGCTTATACTGGCGGGGCTGGTGGCCGGCCTCTTCGCCTTCCTGATCGGCCTGCCGGTGCTGCGGCTGAAGAGCGACTATCTGGCCATAGCCACACTGGGCTTTGCGGAGATAATCCGCGCCTTCTTCCAGTGGGACACCCTGGGCCCCGTCACCAACGGCTCAAACCTTCTGAGAAAGTTCCCCACCTTCGATTCCACCCTGTTCCCCTTTACCGTGGCGGGTATATGCATACTGCTGATAGTATTGCTCATCAACTCCTCCTACGGCCGCGCCTTCAAGGCCATAAGGGACGACGAGATAGCTGCGGAGGCCATGGGCATAAACCTGTTCAAGCATAAGGAGCTGTCCTTCGTAATAAGCTCCTTCTTCGCGGGGGTGGGCGGCGCGCTGCTGGCCATGTTCCAGACCACCGTTCAGGCGCTGGCCTTCAAGTCCGCCATGACCTACGAGATACTGCTCATAGTGGTAATAGGCGGCATAGGCTCCGTCACCGGCTCCATACTGGCCTCCTTCCTGTTCATAGCCTGCTCAGAGTGGTGGCTGCGCTTCCTGGACGCCGAGACCTACATCGGCTCCTTCAAGGTGCCCCTCCTGCGCGCCGGCTTCCGCAAGGTGGTGTTCTCGGTCATCATAATGGCGGTGGTGCTGTTCTACCGTCAGGGCATAATGGGCGACCGTGAGCTGAACTTTGACAGGATACTCAAAAAGCGGCAGAAATTCATCGAAAAAACCCAGAGGGAGGGCAAGTAATATGGCACAGAACGTACTTCGCCTCGACCATATAACCATGCAGTTCGGCGGCGTCGTGGCCGTGAACGACTTTTCCATGGAGGTAAACGACAAGGAGATAGTCGCCCTCATAGGCCCTAACGGCGCGGGCAAGACCACCGCCTTCAACTGCATAACCGGCGTGTATGAGCCCACCAACGGCAGGGTCAGCTTCATGGGCAAGACCATGGTATGCAACCACCCTCAGGGCAAGATGAAAAAGCTCTACACCGGCGACCTCTACCCGGAGTTCAACCACGTGGTGAGCCCCACGCCGGACCAGATAACCAAGCTGGGCATAGCCCGAACCTTCCAGAACATACGCCTTTTCAGGAGCCTTACGGTGTTCGACAACGTGCTCATAGCAAAGCACATGAGGGCAAAGCAGAACGTGTTCACAGCCACGCTGCGCCTGAACGCCAAGGAAGAAAGGCGCATGAGGGACGAGGCCATGGCGCTCCTGCAGGAGCAGCACCTGGAGCACCTAAAGGACGACATAGCAGGAAGCCTGCCCTACGGCCTCCAGCGCAGGCTGGAGATAGCCCGCGCCCTGGCTACCGATCCCAAGCTGCTGCTCTTAGACGAGCCCGCCGCGGGCATGAACCCGCAGGAGACCAAGGAGCTAACGGAATTCATAAGCCAGATAAGGCAGGAATACGACATACCCATACTGATGATAGAGCATCACATGGACCTGGTAATGGCCATTGCCGAGCGCATATACGTGCTGGACTTCGGCCGCATGATAGCCTCCGGCACCGCCGCCGAGGTACAGGACAATCCCGACGTCATAAACGCATACCTGGGGGTGGATGAAGATGAGTAGCCTGCTTGAAATACGCGATCTTAAAGTAAACTACGGCGGCATAGAGGCGCTTAAAGGGGTATCCTTCGACGTGAACGAGGGGGAGATAGTCACCCTCATAGGCGCGAACGGCGCGGGCAAATCCACCACGCTGCGGGCCATAATGAGCGTCGTCAACCCCGCCTCCGGCAGCATAAGCTACGAGGGCAAGGACATAACCCACGCCGCCACCCACGACATAGTGAACCGGGGCATAGTGCTGGTCCCCGAGGGAAGGCGGGTGTTCCCCAACCTGACGGTGCTGGAAAACCTCCGAATAGGGGCGTACCTGAGGGAGGAAAGGGAGGCCATCGAGAAGGACATAGAGCACGTTTACAGCCTGTTCCCGCGGCTCAAGGAGCGGCACTGGCAGCAGGCCGGCACCCTCTCCGGCGGCGAGCAGCAGATGCTTGCGGTGGGCCGGGCGCTCATGGCCAAGCCCAAGGTGATAATGATGGACGAGCCCAGCCTCGGCCTTGCGCCCCTGGTGGTGAAGGACATATTCTCCATAATACGCCGCATAAACGACGACGGCGTGACGGTGCTTCTGATAGAGCAGAACGCAAACGCGGCGCTGAAGATCGCCGACAGGGGCTATGTGCTCCAGACCGGAAACGTGACCATGACCGGCACGGGCACGGAGCTGCTCAACGACGAGAGCATAAAAGAAGCCTACCTCGGAAAGAAATAAGACACAACACACAAAAGAGCGGCATAAAAACCGCTCTTTTTTATCGTTTTCTAATTTTTTATTTATATATTTCCCGTTGGCTTTTCTTTTCTCTTTGCTTCTTTCTCTTTTCTCGAAAAGAAAAGAGAAAGAAGGGGAAGTAAAGCAAGTTATATCAATTCCCCTTTATGCGCTTTTTGAGGTCCTTAAACACCTTTGAAAGCTCCGGGTCGAAGAGCATGTCGTCCTCGATCTTGTTGCAGGCGGAGATGATGGTGGAGTAATTCCGGCCGCCGAACTGCTCGCCTATGGCCTTGAGGGAGAGGTCGGTCATTTCCCGGGACAGGTACATGGCCACCTGCCGGGGGTACGTCACGTCCGCGGTGCGGCGGGAGGAGGTCATGGCGTCCACCGACACATTGTAAAAGTCCGCCACCACCTGCTGCACCATGGGCACGGTGACGCGGCGCTCCTGCACGTCCTCGATTATGTCCTTCAATGCGGAATCCGCCATGGAGAGGGTTATGGGGGTGCCGAGGAGCTTGGAAAAGGCCACCACCCGGGTAAAGGCCCCCTCGAGCTGGCGTATGTTGGCGTTGGCCTTGGTGGCGATGAGGGAGAGCACCCGGTGGTCTATGACTATGTTCTCCTGATCCGCCTTCTTTTGCAGTATGGCCATGCGGGTCTCGTAGTCCGGCGATTGTATGTCGGTTATGAGCCCCCCCTCAAAGCGGCTGCGGAGCCGCTCCTCAAGGGCGGGTATCTCCTTGGGGGGCTTATCCGAGGATATGACTATCTGCTTGCCGCTGGTGTGCAGGGTGTTGAAGGTGTTGAAGAACTCCTCCTGGGTGGTGTTCTTGCCCGCGATGAACTGCACGTCGTCTATCATCAGCACGTCCACGCTGCGGTACTTGCTGCGGAACTGGGCGTTGGTGTTGTCCTGAATGGACTGTATCAGCTCGTTTGTGAAGGTCTCGCTGGTGACGTAGGTTATGCGGGCGGAGGGATTGTCCTCCTTTATCTTATTGCCTATGGCGTGCATGAGGTGTGTCTTGCCCAGGCCCACGTCGCCGTAGATGTACAGCGGGTTGAAGGCCTTTGCGGGCTGTGCCGCCACCGCCTTGGCCGCGGCATAGGCTATGTTGTTGCTGCCGCCTATTACAAAGGTGTCAAAGGTAAAGCGCGGGTCCAGCAGGGACTCGCTGCGCCGCTTCTTCTCCGCCATGAGCTTTTCGTACTTGGGGCGCTCGTCGCCGCAGATGAACATTGGGCGGAGGTTGGCGCCGGAGGCATGGGAAAGCGCGTTTGCTATCTGGTCGGAATAAAGGCTCTTCAGGGTGTCCAGCGTGACCTCGTTGGCGGATTGGAGTATGAGCATATCGCTGAGTATGCAGACCGGCTCCAGCGCGGATATCCACAGGCCGTAGCTCATCTCGGTCATGCCCTCCCTGATCTCAGGCTGCGCCTTTTCCCAAATTAGCTTGCAATCTAAAAAGTCGTCCATGATCTCCCCCGAAAATAAATAGTTGCCAACATAATGTTGATAAAGCTGTCAACATGTTGATAAATGCGTTGGTAAAGCCCTTAAACATAGCAAAAAGCCGTGTGCCGGCTTTTTTACAGAGAAAATATACCGTTAAGGGGAACGCGGGCAGGCCGTAGAACCCTTAGTGTAACAATAATATCAAATCCGGCGCGGTTTATCAATACGCCAAAAACACCAATTTTTTACACTTTGTGATGGGTGAGGGCGAGTATACACAATATGTAGTGGGGCGGCGGAATAATAATTTTTAATGGGGGCAAATATTCAAAAAAACCGCGTATTACCTTGACAGACGGGGCATATTTCTTATATAATCTAAAACTGACGGTTTGCGTAATGGCCTGGGCGCCATAGGCGTTCCGGCTTAATATGCCACAAAGGTGGTATAAATACCTTAAAACGGAAAGAGGTGCAAAAGATGCTCCAGACTTATCAGCCCAAGAAGAGGCAGCGCAAGAAGGTTCACGGCTTCCGCTCACGCATGTCCACCAAGAACGGCCGCAACGTTCTGGCCCGCAGAAGGCTCAAGGGCAGGAAAAGGCTGTCCGCGTAATAGATACGCTTTGACAAGTTGCCACGGCAAGCTGAGCTTGCCGTGAGTTTTTTCTCCACCGCACGATCTCACGGATCCGCAGCCAAGGACGCACAAGGGTGAAGCGCTGTTTTTCTTTAAAAAGGAACAAGACCTTCCGGTACGTATACCGCAAGGGCAAGTCCCTGCCCTCCAAAATGCTCGTTATGATATACAATAAGTCAAAAACGGGCATGGTAAAGGTGGGCTTTTCGGTAAGCAAGCGGCTCGGCAACAGCGTCACCCGAAACCGCATCAAGCGCAGGCTCAGGGAAGCCTTTCGTCCCTTTATACCCGACGTTAAGCCGGGCTATGACATTATCTTCATTGCGCGGGACGCGGTAAAGGACGCCGAGTTTGACCAGATTTCAGCAGCCATGGAGGGTATGCTGACCAAGGCCGGCCTTATGGCGGGCGAAAGGCGCGCCGAAGGGAAAAGGGCGCGGCAATGCTGAGGGAATGGGCGCAGCGGCTCATGGAGGGCCTTATAAGGGGCTACCAGAGGTACATATCCCCGCGGTTCTCCCCCTGCTGCCGCTACCGGCCCACCTGCTCCGCCTATGCCCTTGAGGCGATACGCATCCACGGCCCATGGAGGGGCCTCTGCCTCGCCGTGTGGCGGGTGCTGAGGTGCAACCCCTTCTCAAAGGGCGGGGTAGACCCCGTGCCTCCCAAGAGGATAGAGTACAAGGGCAAGTAACTACTGTTTCATCTGCTTTTTCCTATTTGAATATACGAAAGTGAGGGAATTCGATGCAAGGCGATTTCTTTTTGACTACATGGTTCCTGGAGGGTATGAAATGGGTATACTCCAACGTGAACAGCGTGTTCTTCACCATACTTATATGCACCATAGTGCTCAGGGGGCTGACCATATTCTCCGATATAGCCACCCGCAAGTCACAGGCCAAGATGAACGGCATACAGCCGGAGCTCGCTAAGATACAGAAAAAATACGCAAACGACCCCCAGAAGGCCCAGCTGATGAGCCAGAAGCTTATGAAGGAGAGGGGAGTCTCCATGTGGGGGAGCTGCCTGCCGCTGCTCATAACCATGCCGCTGTTCTTCTGCTTTATAGCCGCCTTCCGCTTCTGGGGCTATGAGGAGACCATAAAGCTGCTGGTTTCGGACAACGCCGAGGAGCTGCTCAGGAGCTTTAAATTCCTCTGGGTAAACAATATATGGCAGCCGGACAACGGCCTTTCCCCGGTGATACAGGAGGGCGGCAAGTTCCTCGCCAACATAAAGGATCTGAACAGGCTGCTGTACCTGCAGAATAACCCCGAGGTATGGGAAAAGCTGGTGCAGCTCGGCATCGCCGCCAAGGAGGGCGGAGCCTATCACTTCCTCAATACGCAGGCGGCCATAGACGCCTACAACACCGCCGTGCAGCCCCTGCTGCAGGTCTATGCCGGCCACAACAACGGCTGGTTCATACTCCCCATCATAGCGGGCGGCACCCAGTTCCTTGCCAACTGGATAATGCAGAAGGGGCAGCCCACACAGGACCCCAACAACCCCGCCGCCTCCACCGGCAAGATGATGATGTGGATGTTCCCGCTGATGTCGCTGTGGTTCTGCCTGAGCTACAACGCGGCCTTCGCCATCTATTGGATACTCACCAGCGTGTTCATGGTGCTGGTGAACCTTGTGCTCAATAAGAAATTCCCCCGGGGCGGCGCCCAGGAAGGGGGAAATAAATAATGCAGAGGACCATACAGGCCACAGGCCGCTCCATCGACGAGGCCATATTCAACGGCCTTAAGGAGCTGGAAATATCCATCGACGAGGTGGAAATAGACATAATACAGCACGAAAGCAAGGGCATACTGGGCATAGGCGCAAGGCCCGCCATAGTAAAGCTCATAGAGCGGGAGCCGGAGGACATATCCCTGCCGGAATACCTCAGGCCGGAATATCAGGAGCGGGAGCGCCGTGAGCGGCGGGAACGCAGGGACCAGAGGCAGAACGACCGGGGCAGGGGCCGCCGCGAGCGGGCCCCCCGGGAGGAAAGGGAGCCTGCGGCGGCAGAGCCCAGCGAGCCGCAGGAGGCTCAGGCGGAAGCGCCGGAGCGGGAGGCGCAGGGGACAGCCGAAAGGCCGCCCAGGGAGCGCCGGGAAAGGCGAAGCAGGGGCAGGCGGGATAACCGCCCCCGCTATCAGGCCAAGGAGCCGCCGGAGGGCTTTACCGAGGAGGCGGCGGAGGGCAACCCCGCGGCGGAGTTCGTAAAGGGAATGCTGGAGCGCATGGAGGTAGAGGGCACGGTGCTTGCAAACGTCAGCGACGAGGGCGTGCGCCTGTACATCGACAAGTCCACCATGGGTATGCTCATAGGCCACAGGGGAGAGACCCTGGACGCCATGCAGTACCTCACCAGCCTTGCGGTGAACCGCAACCGCAAGCAGGACGGCTACACCCGCATATCCATAGATACCGAGGGCTACCGGGAAAAGCGGGAGGAAACGCTGGCCCGCCTTGCAAAGCGGATAGCCAACCAGGTAAAGGCCACGGGCAGGCCCCGCACGCTGGAGCCCATGAATCCATACGAGCGGCGGGTGCTGCACGCCACGCTGCAAAACAACCCCTATGTGGCCACCCGCAGCGAGGGCGAGGAGCCCAACCGCCGAGTGGTCATCTACCCCAAGAACATGGACGAATAACTGATAACAACAAAAGGACGGCAGGAGCCGTCCTTTTTTAATATTAGCTTTGGCTTTTCTTTTCTCTTTGCTTCTTTCTACTTTTCTTTTCTCCTGAAAAGAAAAGAGAAAGAAGAAGCAAATAAAATTACCGTCACTTCCCCACGCAGAAGCGGGAGAATATCCTGTCCACCACCTCGGCGTCCACGGCGCTGCCGGTGATCTCGCCCAGGGCGAGGAGGGCTGAACGAAGGTCTGTGGCTATGCAGTCCGGCTCTGCTGCCTGAAGGGCGGCGGAAAGCGCCCCGGCGCACTCCCGCAGCGCCGCTATGTGGCGGCTGTTGGTGACGAGGGCGCTCTCGCACTCCGGCGCTATGAGCTCCGCTATGCGGTCTATGAGCGCCCCTACCCCCTCGCCGGTGACAGCGCTTACGCCTATGGCCTCCACGCCGTACTCCCCTGCAAGGGCAAAGGCGGCGGCCCCGTCCGAAAGGTCGCTTTTGCATATTACCGCCAGCTTTCGTCCGGGGGAAGAGAGCAGCCGCCGCTCCTCGTCCGTCGCCTCGCCGCCGCCGTCAATGGCGACGAGCAGAAGATCCGCCTTATCCACTATCTCCCGCGCCCGGGATATGCCTATGCTTTCCGCGGCGGAGTCCGCCTCCCGCAGGCCCGCCGTGTCGAAAAGCCGGGCGGCTATGCCGTTTATAAGCAGCGTCCCCTCCAGTATGTCCCGGGTGGTGCCCTCCTCCGGTGTGACTATGGCCCGCTCCTCCCCCAGCATGGCGTTGAAAAGCGAGCTCTTGCCCGCGTTGGGCCTGCCCAGTATGGCTATGCGCGCCCCCTCCCGCACCATGCGTGAGGCCATGCCGCCGGATATGAGGGAATCCACCTCCGCCTTGGCGGCGGCTATGGAGGCGGGCAGTGCGGAGAATACGTCCTCCTCTAATTCCTCCGGGTAGTCTATCGCCGCGTCTATGCCGGAGAGCAGGTCCAGCAGCGCCTCCTCCACCGCCTTGATGCGAAGGGAAAGGGCGCCCTGAAGCTGCTCTAAGGCGGAGGCCGCAGAGCGGCTGGAGGAGGCGTTCACCAAGTCCATCACCGCCTCGGAGCGGGCAAGGTCCAGCTTGCCGTTCATAAATGCCCGCCGGGTGAACTCCCCCGGCCCCGCGGGGCGGAGGGGAAGCTCGGAAAGCCGGGACAGCACCCCCTTGGATACCGCATAGCCGCCGTGGATGTAAAGCTCCGCCATGTCCTCGCCGGTGTAGCTGTTGGGGCCGCGGAAATATACCGCCATGGCGTCGTCCAATGGCGCGCCGTCCGCCCCGGTGATGCTGCCGTGGGCCACGTACCTGTGCCTTATCTCGCCGGAAAATACCGCGCGAAGGGCCGGGAGCGTGTCCGGCCCGCTGATGCGTATGACCGCTATCGCCCCGCCCACCGGCGTGGAAAGGGCGTAAACCGTGTCCGCCATAATTCGATCCTCTCCTAATATGCTTTGCAGAATAATAAGTATATTATACTATAAACATCGGGAAATAAAAATATTTCCCGCACGCGGTTTTTCTGCTATAATATACCACGGAAGAAAACAAGAGGTAATTTGCGAATGAACACATATTTGGGCGGTATATACGACGTGGCGGTGCTGGGGGCGGGCCATGCGGGCTGCGAGGCGGCGTTGGCCTGCGCCCGCATGGGCTTAAAGACCCTCTGCCTTACCATGAACCTGGACAGCGTGGCCCTCATGGCCTGCAACCCGGCAATAGGCGGCACCTCCAAGGGGCATCTGGTGCGGGAGATAGACGCGCTGGGGGGCGAGATGGGCGCGGCGGCGGACGATACCTTCATACAGATAAGGATGCTCAACACCGGCAAGGGCCCCGCCGTCCACTCGCTGCGGGCCCAGATGGACAAGCGCCGGTACCACGAGCGCATGAAGCGGGCGCTGGAGCGGGAGCCGCTGCTGGATCTCAGGATGGGCGAATGTGAGCGCATACTGCTGCAAAACGGGCGGGTGTCCGGCATAATAGCGGGGGGCGGCATAGAGTACCGCTGCCGGGGCATAGTGGCGGCAACGGGGGTATACCTTAAAAGCCGCATACTCATAGGCGACTACGTTTCGGAGGCGGGGCCCTCGGGAATGCTCCGCTCAAACGCACTGTCTGCGAGCCTTGAGGAAATAGGCTTTGAGCTGCGCCGCTTCAAGACCGGCACCCCCCCAAGGGTAAACCGGCGCAGCGTGGATATCGATAAAATGGAGCCCCAGCACGGGGACGTACCCTCGCCCCGCTTTTCATTTTTGAGCGGCAGGGGCGAAGGGCCCCAGGAGCCCTGCTACCTCACCTACACCAACCCCCGCACCCACGAGATAATACTGAACAATATCCACAGGAGCAGCATGTACTCCGGCCTTGTGACCGGCACGGGGACGAGGTACTGCCCCAGCATAGAGGACAAGATAAAGCGGTTCGCGGATAAGGACAGGCATCAGCTGTTCATAGAGCCGGAGGGGCTTTCCACGGACGAGATGTACGTGCAGGGCATGAGCACCAGCCTTCCCTACGACGTTCAGGTGGAAATGCTGCGCACCATACCCGGCCTGGAGCGCTCGGAAATAATGCGGGCGGGCTACGCCATAGAGTACGACTGCATAGACCCGAATACGCTGGATATAACCTTGGGCAGCAAGGCCATACCGGGGCTGTACTTTGCGGGGCAGATAAACGGCAGCTCCGGCTATGAGGAGGCCGCCGCCCAGGGCATATACGCCGGAATAAACTGCGCCCTTTACTTAAAGGGCGAGGAGCCCTTCATACTTTCCCGCGGGGAAGCATATATTGGCGTACTGGCGGACGACCTCGCCACAAAGGGCACCAACGAGCCTTACAGGATGATGACCTCCCGCGCTGAATACCGGCTGCTGCTAAGGCAGGACAACGCCGACCTGCGGCTAACGGAAAAGGCACGGCGGACGGGGCTTATATCCGAGGAGCGCTACGCAAGGCTGATGGAAAAGGAAAGGGACATACAAAGGGCCATGGACGCGCTGAGCAGGCCGGCGCGGCCCGGGGAGGGGCTTCTTGAGCTGCTCGCCCAAAAGGACGGGGGCGGCCTCAAAAGCGGCGCAAGGCTCATGGACGTGCTGCGGCGGGAGGGCATAAGCTATACCGAGCTTATGCGGGCAGCCGCCCTTCCGGATATTTCAGAGGAGGCCCGGGAGCAGGTGGAGATCTCCGCCCACTACGAGGGCTACATAGAAAAGCAGAAGCAGCAGGTGGAGCGGCTCAGGCAGCAGGAGGACATGCTAATACCCGAGGGGGTGGACTTCGCCCGCATGGAGGGGCTGCGGCTGGAGGCAAGGCAGAAGCTCGCCGCCATACGCCCCAGAAGCATAGGCCAGGCCGGCCGCATAAGCGGGGTATCCCCGGCGGATATAGGCGTGCTTCTCATACAGCTAAAGCTCTTGGAGGGAAAATAGATGGATATACAGACCGTAATAAAGGCCATGCCGGCAGCGGGGCTTACCGAGGCGCAGGCGGAAAAGCTATGCCGCTATTATGAAATGCTCATAGACTGGAACAGCCGCATGAACCTCACCGCCATAACCGGCGAGGATGAGGCGCTTAAAAAGCACTTCGGGGACAGCCTGCTGCCGCTGGAGCTTATTCCGGAGGGGGCAAGCCTTATAGACGTGGGCACCGGCGCGGGCTTCCCCGGGCTGCCCATAGCCATAGCAAGGCCGGACGTTAAGGTGACGCTTCTGGACTCCCTCAACAAGCGCATAGGCTTCCTCAGGGAGGTGTGCAAAGAGCTGGATATAAATGCGGACTGCATACACGCCCGGGCGGAGGACGGGGGCAGGAACCCAGCCCTTAGGGAGAAATTCGATATAGCCGTATCAAGGGCGGTAGCCCGTGTGTCCCCCCTTGCCGAATACACCGTGCCGTTCGTAAAGGTGGGCGGCAGGTCGCTCATGTATAAAGGCCCCCAGGCCGCCGAGGAGCTGAAGGAGGCCGAAAGGGCGCTGGAGCTTTTGTGCTGCACCGGCGAGATAAGGGAGTATCCGGCGGAATGGGGGGAGCGCCGGGTGATAATACTCACCAAGCGCAGGCCCACCCCCAGGGCCTACCCCCGCAAGGCGGGAACCGTTGACAAAAAGCCGTTATAGGCTTTCGCGAAAATGGCCGGCGGCCGTTTTAGAAAAAACAAATTTATCAGGAGAGCGCATAATGTCCTTTGAATTTACACTTCGTCCGCGTACTGTGGAAAGCCAGCGCAAGCTGCTGGAAATACCCGTTGAAAAAATAGTCCCTAACCCCAACCAGCCCAGGGTGACATTCGACGACGAGACCATAGCCGAGCTTGCCCAGAGCATAAGCCAGGTAGGGCTGATCCAGCCGCTGGTGGTGAGGAGCAGCGGCTCCGGCTATGAGCTGGTGGCGGGGGAGCGCCGCCTGCGGGCCTGCAGGTCGCTGGGCATGAAGACCGTGACCTGCATAGTGGAGGACTCCATGCAGGAGGAATCCTCCGCCATGGTAGCGCTCATTGAAAACCTCCAAAGGGAGGACCTGAACTACATGGAGGAGGCGCAGTGCTATTACGCGCTGCTGAACAATTACAGCCTGACGCAGGAGGAGCTTGCGGGGCGGCTGGGCAAGAGCCAGTCCTCCATCGCCAATAAGCTGCGCCTTCTGCGCCTTTCCCCGGAGGTGGTGGCGGCCCTGCGGGAAAACGGCCTTTCCGAGCGCCACGCCCGGGCGCTGCTGAAGCTGAAGGACGAGGAGGCGCAGCTGGCGGTCATAAAGCGCAGCGCGGAAAAGAGCCTGTCGGTAAAGGACACCGAAAGGCTGGTGGAAAAGACGCTGGATAAAATGTACGACGAAAAGCGCCCCGGCGCCGCCCCCCGCCCAGCCATAATACGGCAGGTGCGGGACTACCGGCTGTTTATGAACACGGTAAACTCGGCCATCGCGGTGCTTCGGGAATCCGGCATGAACGTGGAGGTGGAGCAGGAGGACCTGCAAAACGGGGTGGATATACACATAAAGGTGACAAGCGAAAGCTAAAAGTGCCTGACAAGCGGCTGAAAGCAGCCTTTTCGACATACAAAAGGAACGGTTTTCCGTTCCTTTAAAATTGCCGTTTTCTATTGTCTGCTGCTGTTCTCGTTTGTAGGTTTCTATTATCTATTATTGGGCTTTTCTTTTCTCTTTGCTTCTTTCTGCTTTTCTTTTCTCCTGAAAAGAAAAGAGAAAGAAGAGGGAAAGAAGGAATAAAGCGTCAATTCCCGGCGAACAGCCTTACGGGGAGTATGAGGTAGTAATATTCGTCGCCGGTTTCGGGCTTGACCACGCAGGGGCTTATGTTGGTGTTCATGTCAAGGCACACGTACTCGTCGTCCAGCGCCTTCAGCACGTCGCTGAAATACCTGGCGTTGAAGGCGATGTCTATATCGCTGCCCATGCGGTCTATGGCGACTATCTCCTTGCTGGCGCCTATCTCGCTGTTGGCGGTGATAGTCACCTGCCCATCCTCAAAGGAGAACTTGACGTGGTTCTTCTTGCTCTCGCGGGCCATGAGCGACACCCTCTCAATGCTGTCCAGCAGCTCCGTGCGGTTGACCCGGACGTGGGTGGTGCAGCCCTGGGGCAGTATCTGGCGGTAGCGTATGAAATCGCCGTCCATGAGCCGGGTGATTATGCGGGTGTGACCCATGTCTATCATCACGTGCGTGGCGGAGAACACCATGCTTATCATCTCGTCGCTGTCGTCCAGTATGCGGCTTATCTCTAAAAGGCCGCGGGCGGGTATGACCACGCACCTTGCCTCGCCGGAGACGGATACAGGCTCTGTGCGCATGGCAAGGCGGTAGCCGTCCAGCGCCACCATGCTCATGCGCCCCTCCTCTAACTCTATAAGCACGCCCCGCAGTATGGGCTTGGAATCGTCCTGCGCCGTGGCGAATATGCACTGGCGCACCATGTTCTTAAGGGCCGCCTTGGATATGGCGATGGAGAACTCCCGGCTTATCTCCGGCATGGAGATGTACTCCTTGGCGTTCTCCACCTGCATGGTGGTGGTGGCCCTGCCGCTCTCTATGAGCAGCGTGCTCTTGTCCACGGAGAGCAGCGTCTCCTCCGCGGGCAGCCGCCGCACCAGCTCTGAAAAGAGCCGCCCCGGCAGCACGCAGGCCCCGTCCTTTTGAATGTTCACGTTGAGCGTGGCCTCTATCTGGAGCGAAAGGTCGGTACACTTAAGCAGCAGCGTATCGCCTATGGCCTCGGCATATATGCCCTCCAATATGCCCACCGAGGACTTTACCCCCAGCGCCTTTGAGACCGTGGCGACGGCGGCGTTAAGCTCGGCCGTATCGACTGTAAAGCGCATATTCGTCCCTCCTTGGAATGATAGGTTATATGATGTCACCTGTGAAGTGCCTTATTGCTTTATTATACTATATTTCCGCGGCGGCGCAAATATTTTTATGGCGCCCCCATTATGCAGTTTGCGTATATTTATTCACTTTTTGCAATGCTTTCTTCTTATTATAATAATAAGCATTGAAAAATCCAGGATTTTATGTTAAAATAAGCAGGTAAAATTTTGTATTACGGGCGAGCAGAAAAGATGGAAATCAACCGCTTGCGCTTAAACCAGTACCGCAGCTATGCCGCGCTCGATCTGCGCCCCGGCCCCGGCATAAACGCCATAGTGGGGGACAACGCGGAGGGAAAGACCAACAGCGTGGAGGCGGTTTTTCTTTGCGCCTTCGGCCGCTCCCACAGGACCTCCCGGGACGGGGAGCTTATCATGCGGGGCTGCGCCGGAGGGTACGTGGGGGCGGAGCTCACCAACGGCACCGGAAGCCACCTCATCGAGATAAAGCTGCGTGACGGCGAGCGCAAAAAAATATTCATAGACCGGCAGATGGCCTCCCGCTCAGGCGAGCTAATGGGGCTTTTGAATGTCGTCATGTTCGCGCCGGAGGATCTCTCCATAGTAAAGGAGGGGCCGGCGGAGCGGCGGCGCTTTATGGATATGGAGCTTTCCCAGACCCACCCCGCCTACTATTACAGCCTGCAAAGGTATAACTCGGCGCTAAAGCAGCGCAACGCCCTGCTGAAGGAGCCGGACAGGATACCCCCCGGTATGCTGGAGGCGTGGGACGAGCAGCTCGCCTCGCTCTGCGAGGATATAGTCATGGACAGGTGCGAGTTCATAGACGGCCTCTCCACCATAGCCTACGACCTGCACAGGGGCATAACGGCGGGCAGGGAAAGCCTCGAGGTGGCCTACCAGCCGGACATAGACCCGGATTCCCCGGAGGGGATAGGCGGCGAAATGCTGAGGGCGCTGGAAAAGAGCAGGGCGGAGGATATGCGCCGGGGCTTCACCACGCGGGGCCCTCACCGGGACGATATAGGCATAGCCCTTTCCGGCATAGACGTGCGCACCTTCGGCTCCCAGGGGCAGAAGCGCACGGCGGCGCTTTCCTTAAAGCTATCGGAGCTTGCCCTCATAAGGGAGCTAAGGGAGGAAGCGCCGGTGCTGATATTGGACGACGTGCTCTCGGAGCTGGACGAGGGCAGGCAGCAGCTGCTGATGGAGAGCATGAGGGAATGCCAGTGCTTTCTGACCTGCACCAGCCTCGAGGGTTTAAAGCGGGCGGGGCTGGGCAATATGAGGGTATTCCGCTGCAGGGGCGGCGAGCTGCTGCCGGAGCAGGGATGAAAAAAACGCAGAGGATATTTTAAAGATATTTAAAGAAGGAAGTCGAGAATGGAACACAACAACCACGAAAGCTACAACGCAAACGAAATACAGGTGCTGGAGGGGCTGGAGGCGGTAAAGCGCCGCCCCGGCATGTACATAGGCTCCACCGACGTGCGGGGGCTGCACCATCTCGTAAAGGAGCTGGTGGATAACGCCATAGACGAGGCCATGGGGGGCTACTGCACCCATATCGAGGTGACCATACACCCGGACAACTCGGTATCCGTAAGGGATAACGGCCGCGGCATACCCGTGGGCTACCACGAGAAGATGCATAAATCCGCGCTGGAGGTGGCGCTCACCGTGCTGCACGCGGGGGGCAAGTTCGGCGGCAGCGGCTATAAGGTGTCCGGCGGCCTGCACGGCGTGGGCCTTTCCGTGGTGAACGCCCTTTCAAGCAGGCTTACCGCCGAGGTGCGGCGGGACGGCGTGGTGTACCGCCAGGAATACGTCGAGGGCGACCCGGTGACGGGGGTGGAGCAGGTGGGCGCATACAGCGGCGACGCCGGCTCCGGCACCACCATAACCTTCCTTGCAAACGACAGGATATTCGACACCCTGGACTATAACTACGACGCGCTGCGGGGGCGCATGAGGGAGCTGGCCTTTTTGAACAAGGGCGTGGCCATAACCGTAACAGATGAGCGCACAGACCCCGTCCAGAGCAAGAAATACTGCTATGAGGGGGGCATAATCTCCTTCGTGGAGCACTTGAACAAGAATAAGGACGTGCTGCACGAGGACGTGATGTACTTCGAGGGCAGGCGGGACGAGCCCGCAAAGCAGCAGGTGGCCTCCGTGGAGGTGGCCATGCAGTACAACACCGACTACAACGAGAGCGTGTTCTCCTTCGCCAACAACATAAACACGGCGGAGGGCGGGACCCACCTTCAGGGCTTCCGCAGCGCCCTTGCCCGCGGCATAAACGACTATGCCAGGAAATACAGGCTCCTGAAGGACAGCGACCCCAACCTCTCCGGCGACGACGTGCGGGAGGGCCTCACCGCCATAGTGAGCGTAAAGCTCACCGAGCCCCAGTTCGAGGGGCAGACCAAGACCAAGCTGGGCAACGCCTACATGAAGGCGCTGGTGGACGGCGTGGTGGGCAACGGGCTGGGCTTTTACCTCGAGGAGCACCCCCAGACCGCAAAGCTGATAATCGACAAGTGCATAACCGCATCCAGGGCGCGGGAGGCCGCAAGGAGGGCCAGGGACCTCACCCGCAAAAAGACCGGCCTCGAGAACATACCCCTGCCCGGAAAGCTCGCGGACTGCAACAGCAGCGAGCCGGAGAAGTGCGAGATATTCTTAGTGGAGGGGGACTCCGCAGGCGGCTCCGCCAAGATGGGGCGCAACCCGGAGTTTCAGGCCATACTGCCCTTGCGGGGCAAGATACTCAACGTGGAAAAGACCCGCCTCGACAAGATGCTGGCCAACAACGAGATACGCTCCATGATAACCGCCTTCGGCACAGGCATAGACACCGAGTTTGACGAGAGCAAGCTCCGCTACCACAAGATAGTGTGCATGACTGATGCGGACGTGGACGGCGCCCACATAAGGATACTGCTGCTCACCTTCTTTTACAGGCACATGCGGCCTCTGATAGAGCACGGGCACATATACGCCGCCCAGCCCCCCCTTTACAGGATCACAAGGGGCAAGAATATATGGTATGCCTACGACGACGGGGAGCTCAATAAGATACTCTCCGAGATAGGGCGAGACCCCAAGCCGCTTATCAACCGCTATAAGGGCCTGGGCGAGATGAACCCGGATCAGCTTTGGGAGACCACCATGGACCCGGACAACCGCATGATGTATCAGGTACACCTTGAGGACGCCATACGGGCGGACGAGATATTCTCTACGCTGATGGGCGACAAGGTTGACCCCCGCCGGGAGTTCATAGAGCAGAACAGCAGGCTGGTAGTGGATCTGGACGTATAAAGGAGCTATAAATGGACGAGAACACCAAAAACCCCCGCATAACGCCGCTGGATATAGAGCAGGAGATGAAGAAGTCCTTCATTTCCTACGCCATGGCGGTAATTATAAACCGCGCGCTGCCGGACGTGCGGGACGGCCTCAAGCCGGTACACCGGCGCATACTGTATTCCATGGGAGAGCAGGGCTTCACCCCGGATAAGCCCTTCCATAAGTCCGCCCGCATAGTGGGCGACGTGCTGGGCAAATACCACCCCCACGGCGACAGCTCGGTATACGACGCCATGGTGCGCCTTGCCCAGGACTTCAACACCAGATACCTTCTTGTTGAGGGGCAGGGCAACTTCGGCAGCGTGGACGGGGACGGCGCGGCGGCGATGCGCTATACCGAGGCGCGGCTGTCAAAGATGAGCCTTGAGATGCTTGCGGATATAGACAAGAGCACCGTGGACTTCGGCCCCAACTTCGACGAGACGCTGACGCAGCCCCTCGTGCTGCCCAGCCGCTTCCCGAATTTACTGGTAAACGGCAGCAACGGCATAGCCGTGGGCATGGCCACAAACATACCCCCCCATAACCTTGGGGAGGTCATAGACGCATACGTGGCCCTCATAGACAACCGGGATATATCCATAGAGGAGCTGATGGCCTACCTGCCCGGGCCGGACTTCCCCACGGGGGCCATAATAATGGGCACGGCGGGCATAAGGCAGGCTTACAGGACGGGGCGCGGCAAGATACTCGTCCGGGCAAAGACCGAGATAGAGCCCATGGCCAACGGCAAGAGCCGCATAGTGGTGACGGAGCTTCCCTATCAGGTGAACAAGGCGCGCCTTGTGGAAAAGATAGCGGAGCTGGTGCATGAAAAGCGCGTAGAGGGCATAACCGCATTGCGGGACGAGAGCAACCGCAACGGCATGAAGGTTGTAATAGAGATAAAGAAGGACGTGAACGTCAACATAGTCCTGAACCAGCTCTACAAGCACACCCAGCTTCAGGATACCTTCGGCGTGATAATGCTGGCCCTTGTGGACGGCGAGCCAAAGGTGCTCAACATAAAGGAGGCGCTGTACCACTACCTGAGGTTCCAGGAGGAGGTGGTGACCCGCCGCACGCGGCACGATCTGGAAAAGGCCAAAGAGCGGCTTCATATATTGGAGGGCCTGCTCATAGCCATGGCGAATATAGACGAGGTCGTGGACATAATCAAGACCTCCAAGACCCAGAGCGAGGCAAAGGAAAGGCTGAATATACGCTTCGGCCTTACGGACAGGCAGAGCCAGGCCATACTGGATATGCGCCTCGGCCGCCTTACAGGGCTGGAGCACGACAAGATACAGGCGGAGAGGGACGGCCTCATAGAGACCATAGCCTACTATGAGAGCGTCCTTGCGGACGAGAATAAGCTGCTGGGCATAATCCGGGAGGAGATACTGGAGGTCCGCCGCAAATACGCAGACCCCAGAAGGACCGAGATAGCCCAGATAACCGAGGATATAGAGCTGGACGACATAATTCAGCCAGAGGAGATGACCGTCACCCTCACCCACTTCGGCTTTGCCAAGCGCACCAGCATGGACACCTACAAGGCGCAGAACCGGGGCGGCAGGGGCATAACCGGCCAGACCACCCGGGAGGAGGATTTCGTCGAGCATCTGTTCGGGTGCAGCACCCATGACGAGATAATGTTCTTCACCAATATGGGCCGGGTGTTCCGCATGAAGTGCTACCGGATACCCGAGGCGGGCCGCACCGCAAAGGGCACCGCCATAGTCAACCTGCTGAACCTTAAAGAGGGCGAGAAGGTGACCACGCTGTTCCCGCTTTGGGAGGAGGGCAAGTACCTCAACCTCATAACCAAGGACGGCATAATCAAAAAGACCTCCATAGGCGAGTTCGACAATATCCGAAAGGGCGGCATGATCGCCCAAAACCTCAGGGAGGGGGACGAGCTCATAGCCGCCATAATGACGGACGGCAATGATGAGATAATCGTCGGCACAAGGAAGGGCAAGAGCATACGCTTCAGCGAGGGGGACGTGCGCCCCATGGGCAGGAGCGCCACCGGCGTAAAGGCCATAACGCTGGAGGAGGGGGACAGCGTGGTGGGCGCGGAGAAGGTACGCCCCGGCGCGGCCATACTCTCCATATCCGAAAACGGCATGGGCAAGCGCACGCCGGAGGAGGATTACCGAACCCAGACCCGTGGCGGCAAGGGCATAATCGCCATGGCGCTGACGGAAAAGACCGGCGATTTAGTCTGCATGAAGGCGGTGGGCGCCTCCGGCATAGAGGAGGACGTGATGATAATAAGCTCCGAGGGCACCATAATAAGGCTTCCGGTGGAGCAGATATCCGAGATATCCCGAAACACCCAGGGCGTGCGGCTTATGCGCACCGAGGACCGGGTGGCCTCCGTCGCAATAGTTCCCCACGTAGAGCCTGATTCGGAAGAATAAGCAAAGCAAAAGGGGGCGGGCTTGCCCCCTTTTATGTTATTTTATAAAGGAATCTGATATATGCCGCTTATACGCCTCGCAAAGCTGTTTGCCGCCGCCGGGCATACCCTGTACGGTGTGGGGGGAATGGTGCGGAACCCCCTCCTCGGCCTGCCCGTAACGGATAACGACGTGACCTCCGACATGACCCCCGCGGAGGTCATTGAGCTGTGCGGAAATAACGGCATAAAGCACATAGACATAGGCGCGCCCTTCGGCATGGTGGAGCTGCGCTTCATGGGCGGCGCGTTCCAGCACACCACCTTCCGCAGGGACACGTATCCGGCGGGGGGAGCCCACAGGCCGGAGCGGATAGAGTATTCAAGGGACATAAGCGAGGACGCCTTCCGGCGGGATTTCACCGTAAACGCCATATATAAAAACCTGCTCACCGGCGAGCTCATAGACCCCACCGGCGGCATGAGGGACATTGAGGGCAGGCTGCTCCGGGCCACCTCAAAGGATCCCGCCGTCATAATGGGGGACGACGCCCTTCGCATAATGCGCATGGCCCGCTTCGGGGCGGAGCTGGGCTTTGAGCCGGAGAGCGGCACATTGGAGGCCGCAAGGGCCTGCGCGGCGGGGCTTGCGGACATATCCCCGGAGCGCATACGGCAGGAGCTGGACAGGATACTGCTCTCCGACGCGAAATACGGCATTGCCGGCGGGCCTTACAGGGGCCTTGTGATGCTGGACGAGCTGAGGGCCATAGACGTGATAATGCCGGAGCTTGCAAGGGGGCGGGGGGTCGCCCAAAAGCCGCAGTACCACAAATACGACGTGCTGCGCCACTGCTTCCATACGGCGGATTGCATAGAGCCTGAGCTTACCCTTCGCCTTGCGGCGCTGCTCCACGACGTGGGCAAGCCGGCGGCGCTTCAGGCCACGGGCTGCATGTACACCCACGACGCACTGGGCGCGGAGATTGCCCGGGGCATACTGGAAAGGCTGAGATACCCCGCCGGCACGGTAAGGGAGGTGTCGGCGCTCATAGGCGCCCACATGTTCGACCTGCGCACAGAGGCCAGGGAGGATACCCTGCGGCTGTGGCTTCAGGAGATGGGAATAGGGCGCTCGCGCCAGCTCATAGCTCTCCGCCGGGCGGACGTTCACGGCAGCGGCCATATAAGGGGGGCGGTGGAGTCCGCGGACAGGTGGGAGCGCATACTGGAGGGCATGATAGCGGCGGATACGCCCTTTGAGGAGCGGCAGCTCGCCGTGACGGGGGAGGACATAGCGAAAAGCCTGGGCATACCCCCCTCGCCCGAGATAGGGCGGGTAAAGGCGGGGCTTCTAAGGCACTGCGCCAAGCGCCCGCAGGACAACAACAGGGCCGCCCTGCTTAAGATCTGCCGGGATTTGGTAAACAAATCGTGACAGTTTTGCCCTTTTGCCCTATATACACTTGCAATACCCATGGGAAAAATGTAAAATAGATTGATTAGGTATGAAAATTATAAGGGTACGTATGTGCATACGAAGGACCCCAAGACCCTGAACGGAGGATATAAGTGGCTATTTCGCTGGAAGTTAAAAAGTTCGTTAACACCGAATACGTAGGCAATTTTGCGGATATAGAGCTGCCCATAGCCCGGCCCGAGGATGAGGAGCCCCAAAGGAAGCCCAAGAAAAAGCCGGAAAAGAAGGAAAAGAAGGAAAAGAAGGAAAAGAAGGCCGCCTTTATGCGGAAGAGGGCAGATGAGGACGATTACGACGACTATGACGATATAGACAGCGAGATCGAGGCGGAGCTGGACGCCGAGGAAGAGGAGGAGCGCAGAAGGTCCCGCCGGGGCGGCCTGTTCGGCAGGAAGCGCGCCGGGGACGAGGACGAATTTGACGACGAGGAGCTGGACGAGGAGGACGAGGCCGAGCTGGCCCGGTCCCGCCGCAGGGCGGCCGCAGAGGAATCCCGCCGGGTAGCCGCCATGTTCGACGACGCGCCCAAGGCCTACAACGCCCCCCGCCCCCAGGAGGATGAGGAGGAATACTTCGAGCCCGAGCCGGAGGAGCCCAGCACGGAGCGGGCCCGCATACACTACATCGAGGAGGGCAACGGCGAGCCGCTGATACTTATTCACAGCATAGGCCAGTCCTTCTACACATGGCGCAATATGTTCTCCCGGCTGAGCCTGAATTACCGGGTGATAGCGGTGGACCTGCTGGGCCACGGCTATTCCTCAAGGCCTGAGAATTTCAACTATACCGTGGAGGAGCAGGCCATGGCCTTAGGGCTCTTCATGGACGCCATAGGGGTGCAGTCCACCCACATAATGGCTTTTTCCATGGGCTCGGCCTACGCGCTGCGCTTTGCGCTGGACAATCCTGACAGGGTGGGCAAGATGATGCTCATCGCCCCCGGCGGCCTTTCGCCGGAGATGCCCATGCCCATAAAGCTCTTGGACAGCAGCCTGTTCGGCGGCATCGCCTCCATGCTCTACGGCGTGAGGACGGTGGAGAAGGTGCTTTCCGAGTGCTACTTTGACCTCGCCCAGATGATGGGGCCGGAGATGGTCGGGGAATACTACAAGACCATATCCGACAGGGAATCCCGCTGGGCGCTGCGAGCCTCCTTCCACAACTTTGACGACGAGGGCGTGATAACACGGCTCCGCTCGCTGGAGGCGCCGGTGCTCATGCTCCAGGGCAGCGAGGACAAGTGGCGGCGGGGCGACGGCTCAGAGCTTTACCACACGGCGATGCCCTACGCCGGCTTTGCCACCATGCGGAACGCCGGCCACCTGCTCCACGAGGAAAAGGCGGAGAAGGTCATCGCGGCCACGCTGGAGTATATACCCGCAATACAGCCGGAGGCTTAAACATAAAAATACCGCCCACGCATTGACATACGCAGGCGATACGGGTATAATACTTATAGGGTAAGACCGAAACGGTCAGCCACATTGAAGCATCTATTCCCTAATGGGAACTACCGCCTTGTTGCAGCAGGGCGGTTATTTTTTTATGGTGATTGTCACCGATTTGAACTCACGCAGTAATGCGAAAAGCATCATCAGGAATTTCATCATATTACACACCTCCTTTCGGATGGTGTGCTGACCGCCGATTGCCCTATGTATTATACTTGTAGATATTATAACGCTCATGCAGAATTTTGTCTATCGCATCCCGCTTTTTTATTCACCATTCCTTCATAGCATTATCTGCGGTTTTGTGGTATAATGACCGTGGCTATGTGCCGATATATATAAAAAGAGGAAAGCGAATTGAACAGGAAAATGCTCGGGTCGATACTGATGAGCGCCGCGCTCGTCGCGATATTGGCCGTATTTTTGATAAATCTCAAGGAGGGCAGCTCAAGGGCCCCGGCGGACGCCGTTACGCTGAGCGAGATAATGATCTCCAACAAGGGCTCCGTGCCGGACAACCTGGGCGGCTACCCCGATTATATCGAGCTGCACAACGGCTCCTCGGAAAGGGCGGACATATCCGGCTACGGTCTTTCAGACAGCCTGCTGGAGGGGGCGAAGTACGTGTTCCCCGCAGGCACGGCGCTGGAGCCCGGCGCTTATGTGGTGGTATGGTGCGGCGGCGAGGCGGAGGACGACATGCACGCCCCCTTTAAGCTCAGCGCGGGCGAGGAGGCGGTGCTGTTTGACCCCTCCGGCAGGCCGCTGGACACCGCGGTGCTCACCTCCACGGAATCCGGCATGGTGCTGCGCCGTGAGGGGGATACATGGATACAGGCAAAGCCCTGCCCCGGCTACCCAAAGACCGAGGCTGGCATGGCGGAGTACGAGGCGAGCCTCAAGGAGACCGAGGACATAGGCCTATACATAAACGAATTCATGGCCAGCAACGCCACCACCCTCTGCGACAGCTTCGGCAGCTATTCCGACTGGATAGAGCTTTACAACTCCACCGACGCGGAGCTGGACATATCCGGCTTCGGCATATCGGATAACCTTTCCCAGCCCATGAAGTACCGGTTCCCGGACGGCACGAAAATAGCCGCCAAGGGCTACCTTGTGGTGTTCTGCTCCGGCAACGAGGGCTTGCAGAACGGCGAGCTCCACGCCCCCTTCGGCCTCCGCTCCTACGGGGAGGATGTGGTGATCGCCAACAGGGCGGGCAGGATAATAGACAGCTATTCCTTTAAAAACCAGGAGACTGACGTCTCCATGGCCCGCATGCCGGACGGCACCGACGAGTTCCAGCCCAATTCCCAGCCCAGCCCCGGCTACCCAAACACCGGCGCGGGCTACTCCGCCTTTGACGCCGCCAACAGGCTGCCCCTCAGCGGGGTGTACATAAGCGAGTTCGGCGGCTCCACGGGAAGCGTGGCCACGGACTGGGTGGAGCTGCACAACTCCACCGGGAGCGCCGTGAGCCTTGCGGGCTACGGCCTGTCCAACAACCCTAAGAACCCCGCCAAGTGGGTGTTTCCGGATATATCCATAGAGCCGGGCGAATACCTGCTGCTCTATGCCACCGGCAGCGCCGACAAGGCGCAAAAAAAAAATCTTAAGCTCAATTTCAATATAAGCTCCACAGGCGAGACGCTGTTTTTTTTCGACCCCAACGGAAAGCTCATAGACAAGCTCTCCGCAGGGCGTATGAGGTCCGGCCAGAGCTACGGCAGGGACGGCTCGGACAACCGCTTTTACTATGCGGAGCCCACCCCCGGCGCCCAGAACGGCAAGGGGTATGAGGGCATAACCCAGATACCCGCCTTCAGCGTCACCCCCGGAATATACGAGGGCTCCGTCACCGTGGCCATTACCGCGGGGGAGGGGGAGACCATACGCTACACCACCGACTGCACTGCGCCCAACGCCGGCTCAGAGGTATACGGCGGCGAGCTGACCCTTAGCAAAAACACCGTCATACGGGCCGCGGCCTTTCGCGACGGCTTCCTGCCCGGGGACGCGGCAACCGCCACCTACCTTTTCAAAGGCGACGGGGTTGACCACGCCCTGCCGGTAGTGACACTCGTTACCGACCCGGACAACCTCTGGAACAGCAAAACCGGCATATACGCCACCGGCGATAAGTTCGACCCGGACGCCGCCTCCTATGCGGACACCCTGCAATCCGCCACCTACTATCAGGCGAAATTCGCCACCGAGGAGCAGGTGGATACTATATGGGAAAAGCCCGCGGCCTTCGCCCTCTTTGACGATAACGGGAAGCAGGTTTTCACCCAGAACGTGGGCATAAGGATAGCGGGCAGCTTCGGAAGGGGCAGGGCCCAGAAGGGCTTTAACGTAATAGCCCGCAAGGAATACGGCAAGGGCTCCATGGAGTACCCCTTCTTCGACAACCGCCCTTATAAGGAATACAAGGCGGTGGTGCTGCGGGCCGGCGCGCAGGATCAGAACCGCAGCAAGATAAGGGACGAGCTGGCCAGCGGCCTGCTGGAGGGCACCGACGTAAAGATACTCTATCAGGCCTACCGCCCCACGGTGCTTTATTTAAACGGCGAATACTGGGGGGTATACTTCCTCAAGGAGAAGCGCAACCGCTTCTTCGTGGCGCAGCATGAAAACACGGAAAACAACGTGGACCTGGCCATAGGCAAGGGCTTCAAGCAGCGCACCTACGGCGACAATTCGGACTGGGTAAGCCTTTACGAATACGCCACCAGCCACGACCTTTCCTCCGCCGAGGCCTACAACTATGTGGCGGAGCGAATGGACGTGGACAGCTTCCGGGATTACATGATAGCCGAGATATACAACGGCAACACGGACACCTACAATTTCCAGTATTACCGTCTCAAGGGCGGCAAGTGGAAGTTCATATTCTACGACTTCTGCTGGGGCTTCCAGAGCCCAAGCCACGAGACGCTGGCCTTCCGCATGGGCAAGACCCCCGCCGACGTATGCTCCGCAAAGCTCTTTGCCGCCATGCTCCAGAACAAGGGCTGGAGGGACAGCTTCTGCCGCCGCTTCGCAGAGCTCTTGAATACCGCCTTCGCGCCGGAGCGGGTGAGTGCGCTCATAGACCAGCTTTACGGCTATGTGGAGCCGGAGATAAAGCGGGAGCGGGAAAAGTTCAATAAGGATACGTTTATGGGGGTCAGGCAGCCGCGCACCAACCTCGGCAGCTATGAGGGCTTCCAGAGCGAAATAAGCAAGCTGAAGGACTTCGCACAGAAGAGGCCGGAGGAGATAAAGCGGCAGCTAAGGAGCGTGCTGGGCCTCAGCGATACCTACATGAAGGAGGTGTTCGGCTAAAATGGAAAGGGCCAGAAGGCCGGCGCGGCCTAAAAAGCGGCCGGTGCAGTACCGCCACGAGCTGAAATACTACATAAACCAAAGGGACTATGAGATACTCTCCCGAAGGCTGCGCTCCTGCATACAGCAGGACGAGAACGCCGCGAAAAGCGGCGGGGAATACTTTATAAGGAGCCTGTATTTCGACAGCCCCGCAGACGACGCCCTCTGGGAAAAGCTGTCCGGCGTGGACGAGAGGGACAAGTTCCGCATAAGGGCGTACAACGGCAGCGACGACGTGATAAAGCTCGAATGTAAGCACAAGGAGGGCAGCTATATCGCCAAGCAGTCCATACGCCTTAGCCGCGGGGAGTGCGAAAGCCTCATAAGGGGCGACTACGCCTTTCTCCTCTCCCGCAGGGAGCCCTTCGCCCGGCGGATGTTCGCGGAGTTCGCCACAAAATGCCTCCGCCCCCGGGTGATAGTGGATTATACCAGGGAGGCATACGTCTACCCCGTGGAGGATGTGCGCATAACCTTCGATAAGGACATACGCACCGCTTACAGGGGGACGGACATGTTCGACATGGCCCAGCCCACCTTCCCCGTGATAACCGACGGCGACATGGTGCTGGAGATAAAGTTCAACAACTACCTGCCAAGCTACATAAGGGAGCTATTGCAGATAGATTCCCACGCCCGCAGCGCCGTGAGCAAATACTGTATATGCAGAAAGTATGAATTTTAGGAGGACCACATGACCAGCTTTTCCGATCTCTTGACCATTACCATGAACCCCGTACAGGTTATCCTTACGCTGATAGTAGGCCTGCTCATGGGCCTTTACGTATGGTTCATATATAAAAAGACCTTCAGCGGGGTCATGTATTCCCGCACCTACGGCATGACGCTGGTAATGATGACGGTAGTCACGTCGCTGATGCTCATGCTCATAAACAACAGCCTTACGCTTTCCCTCGGCATGGTGGGCGCGCTGTCCATAGTCCGCTACCGCACCGCCATAAAGGACCCGCTGGACACCGCCTTTATCTTCTGGGCGGTGGGCGAGGGCATCGCCGTGGGCACCAAGTTCTATGACGTGGCGGTCATAGCGGGCATAATGATAGGCATATTCGTGCTGCTCATATCCGGCGCAAAGGGCAAGGGCGGCGCACAGAGCTATCTTTTGATAATCCATTACAGCGAGGCCGCAGGCGACGCCATACGCAAGATGACCCGGCAGCTCCCCGGCGGCAGGCTGAAGAGCAAGGTGGTGCGCCCCGGCGGCATAGAGCTGACCATGGAGCTGCGCCTAAAGGAGAACGAGACCGGCTTCGTGGAGAAGTTCCTCCGGGTGGAGGGGGTATACGACGCCAGCCTCATAACCCATCAGGGAGACATAGTAGCGTAAGGGGCGGCCCTTTTCAGGCCCCCCGGGGGGAGAGATATGCTCAAAAGGTTTGCCTCTTACTATAAGCCACATAGAAGGCTCTTCTATACGGACATGCTTTGCGCGCTGATAATATCGGCGTGCAATATGTTTTATCCCATAATAGCAAAGGACATAATCAACGTATATGTGCCGGAGCGGGATATGGGCAGGCTGGTGCTGTGGTGCTGCGTTATGCTGGGCATATACCTCTTAAAGGCGGGAATGACCTTCATAGTGGACTATTGGGGGCATATCGTGGGGGTTCGGATACAGGCGGATATGCGCCGGGAGATGTTCGACCACCTGGAAAAGCTGCCCATAAGCTTTTTCGACGAAAACAAGAGCGGCGTGCTGATGAGCCGCATGACCAACGATCTTCAGGAGATATCCGAGCTTGCCCACCACGGCCCGGAGGATATATTCCTGTCCGTGGTGATGCTCATAGGGGCGGTGGCGTGGCTTTCCACTATATGCGCCCCCCTTGCGCTCCTGCTCCTCATAGTGCTGCCCTGCACCGTATTCATAACCGCGCGGGCGCGGCTGGGCCTCAACCGGGCCTCTCAGGAGACCCGGGTAAAGATGGGGGAGATAAACGCCAACGTGGGCACCGCCATATCAGGCGTAAGGGTATCCCGGGCCTACACCGGCGAGGATCACGAGGTACGTCTCTTTGACGCGCTGAACCGGCAGTTCACCGGCATAAGGAGCAAATACTACCGGGCCATGGCGCGGTTCTTTACCGAGGCGGAGCTTTTGATGGACGTGGCCTACATATCGATATTGTTTTTCGGCGGGCTGTTCTTCTTCAGGGGCAGCATAAACGCCGGCGAGTACGCGGCCTTTCTGCTAATGGTATCCAGCTTCTTTACCCCCGTGCGGAAGATCGTCAACATGTTCGAGCAGCTTCAGGCGGGAGCCACCGGCTTTAAGCGGTTCACGGAGATAATGGACGAGCCTGCGGAGGAGGATCCACCCGGCGCAAGGGACGCGGGCAGGCTCACAGGGGACATAGCCTTTGAGGACGTGTCCTTCAGGTATAAAAACAGCGACGCCAAGGGGGCGGAGCGGGTGATAAAGCACCTCGACCTCCGCATACCCGCGGGGCAGACCGTGGCCCTTGTGGGCCCCTCCGGCGGCGGCAAGACCACGCTCTGCAACCTCATACCCCGCTTTTACGACCCGGAGGAGGGGCGCATAACCATAGGCGGCACGGACATAAGGGAGTTTACCAGGGCGTCCCTCAGGCGCAACGTGGGCATGGTGGCCCAGGACGTGTTCCTCTTTGACGGCAGCATAGCGGACAACATACGCTACGGCAAGCTGGATGCCACGGAGGAGGAGGTCATAGAGGCCGCAAAAAAGGCGCGCATACACGACCACGTTATGACGCTGGAGGCGGGCTACGACACCCAGGTGGGCGAGCGGGGGGTGAAGCTCTCCGGCGGGCAGAAGCAGCGCATATCCATAGCCCGCGTATTTCTGAAGGATCCCGGCATACTCATACTGGACGAGGCCACCTCCGCGCTGGATAACCAGACCGAGATGGAGATACAGCAGGAGCTTTTCGAGCTTGCCAGGGGGCGCACCTGCATAATCGTTGCCCACAGGCTCTCCACCATAAAGAGCGCAAACGAGATAGTGGTGCTCACCCCCTCCGGCATAGCCGAGCGGGGCAGCCACAGGGAGCTCATGGCGTTGGGCGGCATATACGCCAACCTCTATAATTATCAGATAATAGACTTGTAAAGGAAGAAAAAAGTGCATGAGGATAACGGTCATAGGCTGCGGGCGCTGGGGCTCGTTCATAGCGTGGTATCTGGACAGGGCGGGGCATGAGGTACGCCTTTACGGGCGGCGGGGCTCCCCCCACATGGAGCGCTTTGAAAGCACCCGAACCAACGGCACGGTGACGCTTCCGGAGAGCGTTAAGCTCATATACGGCATGGAGGAGGCGGTGGGCGCGGAGCTTATAGTGGTATCCGTGGGGGCCCAGTCCTTCCGGCAGGTGGCGGCGGACATAGCCAGCCACGGCTACAGGGGGGACATAGTGCTTTGCATGAAGGGCATAGAGCAGGGCAGCGGCAAGCGGCTCTCCGAAATAGCCCTTGAATACCTGCCCCAAAGCGGGGTGGCCGTCTGGATAGGCCCCGGCCACGTTCAGGAGTTCGTGGCGGGCATACCCAACTGCATGGTGATAGACGGCACCTCGGAGGAGCTCAAGGAGCGGCTCGTTACCCAGTTCGGCTCCAGCCTCATACGCTTCTATTACGGCCGGGACCTCATAGGCAACGAGGTGGGGGCCGCCGCCAAGAACGTAATAGGCATAGCGGCGGGCATACTGGACGGCATGGGGCTAACCAACCTCAAGGGGGCGCTCATGGCCCGCGGCACCCGGGAGGTGGCCCGGCTCATCGCCGCCATGGGCGGCGTGGAGCATTCCGCATACGGCCTCTGCCACTTAGGGGACTATCAGGCTACGGTGTTTTCGGAATTCAGCCACAACCGCGCCTTCGGCGAGGCCTTCGTAAGGGGGGAAAACTACGGCAAGCTTGCGGAGGGCTACTATACCGTGGAGGCGCTGATGTCGCTTTGCGATAGGTACGGCGTGGATATGCCAATTTCCCGGGCGGTGCATGAGGTGCTGTACAGCGGCGCGGACCCAAGGGAGGAGCTCACCGCCCTTTTCACCCGCAGCATAAAGAAGGAGTTTTAGATGTACATAGACACCCACGCCCACCTGACGGACAGCGCCTTCGACGGGGACAGGCAGCAGCTTATAGAGGGGCTGCCGGAGAGGGGCATAGGCAAGGTGATAGAGATATCCTGCGACCCAAAGGGCTTTGAGGCCTCGGCGGAGCTTGCGGAGAAAAACCACGGCATATACCTCGCCTTCGGAATTCACCCCGAGTTTGCGGAAAGCTATACGGAAAGCGATATAGCCGCGCTGGAAAAATACCTGCGCCACCCCAAGTGCGTGGCGCTGGGGGAGATAGGGCTGGACTACT
The DNA here is from genome assembly GCA_934633985.1 of uncultured Clostridia bacterium. Lineage (GTDB taxonomy): Bacteria > Bacillota > Clostridia > Christensenellales > CAG-138 > SFEL01. The sequence goes on along the minus strand of CAKTYU010000005.1, from coordinate 89,453 downwards.
ACTGGAAGCCCTACCACCGGGAAAAGCAGATAGAGCTGTTCCGCCGCCAGCTCGATATGGCCATAGAGCGGGATATGCCGGTGTCGCTGCACGTAAGGGACGCTTACGGGGACTGCATGGAGGCGCTGGAGAGCTATAACGGCAGGCTCAGGGGAGTGATGCACTGCTTTTCCGGCAGCGCGGAGATAGCGGAGCGCTGCGCCGCCCTTGGGCTATACATAGCCTTCGGCGGGGCGCTGACCTTCAAAAACAACAAAAAGGGCCCCGCGGCCTGCGCCGCCACCCCCATGGACAGGCTGCTCACCGAGACGGACTGCCCCTACATGGCGCCGGAGCCCCACCGGGGGGAGAGGAACGACCCCGGCAGCATACCCGCGATATGCCGCAAAATGGCGGAGATAAAGGGGGTAAGCGAGGGTGAGATGGAAAGAGCGGCGGAGGAAAACGCAGAGCGGCTTTTCGGCCTATAATGGGGAGCTTTCTGAAAAAAGCGGGGCATTGCAAAATTGCCATAAAAATAACAGTTGACAAAAACCGCTTATCCATGTTATGATTCCGAAAAATGATATTTCCGGCAGGGCAGACGGCCCATGCAAAGGGGAAGGGAGAGCATATATGATAAATAACGCTGCTATTATGTACGGCATGATGATGTGCTGCTCCATGTCCCTCGGGCATGGAGAGCGCTTGCGTTGCCTGCGATAAAGCCTTTTGCAGTTAAAGGCGTTATTTTAGATTATAGGCCGTAAGCGCGTGAGCTTGCGGCTTTTTTGATGCAATACTCGTTAAAAAATGGGGGGAACCAAATGGAAGCAAGAGAAATGATAGCCATAAGGGGGCTGACAAAGACCTTCGGCCTGAAGGCGGACGCCGTTACCGCCCTGAGGAACATCGACCTTTCCATAAGGGAGGGGGAGATATTCGGCATAATCGGCCTTTCCGGCGCGGGCAAGAGCACGCTGGTGCGCTGCATGAACTACCTTGAGCATCCCAGCGAGGGAAGCGTGGCGGTGGACGGCAAAAAGCTGGGGGCGCTGAACAAGAAGGAGCTGCTCAGCGCCAGGCGGGGCATAGGCATGATATTCCAGCAGTTCAACCTGCTGATGCAAAAGACCGCGCTGGAAAATATCTGCTTCCCGCTGGAGATAGCGGGGGTGAGCAGGAGGGAGGCCAGGGCGCGGGCGCGGGAGCTTTTAAAGCTCGTCGAGCTGGACAACAGGGAAAACGCCTATCCCGCCCAGCTCTCCGGCGGCCAGAAGCAGAGGGTAGCCATAGCCCGGGCGCTGGCCCCAAGGCCAAAGGTGCTGCTTTGCGACGAGGCCACCTCCGCCCTTGACCCCACCACCACCCGGGCGATACTCTCGCTCCTCAAGGAGATAAACCGCACCATGGGCATAACCATAGTGGTCATAACCCATGAGATGAGCGTGATAGAGGAGATATGCGACAGGGTAGCCATAATCGACCACAGCCAGATAGCCGAGGTGGGCGAGGTATCCGACATATTTATGAACCCCCGGACGGACATAGCTAAGAAGCTGCTCTACGCAAGCGGCAGGCTGGGCGAGGAGGTGCTTGGGGAAAGGTGCCTGCGCATAATATTCGACGGCACCCAGACCTCCAGCCCGGTAATATGCGACATGGTGCTGGAATGCGGCGCGCCGGTGAACATACTCTTCGCGGACACCAAGACCATAGAGGGCAAGATGCACGGCTACACCCTGATACAGCTTCCGGAAAACCGGGACATCGGGGACAAGATGAAAAAATACCTCGATCTTCACGGGGTACAGTATTTGGAGGAGGCATACCATGTTTGATCCGCAGCTCGTTAAGCTCTTTGGCGACGGCATACTGGAGACCCTGTACATGACCTTTGTATCCACCGCCATATCCTATCTGCTGGGCCTTCCCATAGGCGTGCTTTTGACCACCTCCGCGCCGGACGGCATAAGCCCCCGGCCGGTGCTTTACAGGACGCTGGACATAGCGGTGAACATACTCCGCTCCGTCCCTTTCCTCATACTCATGGTGTGCGTGCTGGGGCTCACCCGCTTCCTGGTGGGCACCACCATAGGCTCCACGGCGGTCATACCCCCGCTGGTGATAGCGGCGGCCCCCTATGTGGGGCGCATGGTGGAGGGGTCGCTTAAGGAGGTAGACCGGGGCGTTATAGAGGCGGCGGAGAGCATGGGCGCCTCGACCCTTCAGATAGTCGCCCGGGTGCTGCTGCCGGAGAGCACGCCGTCGCTGCTGAACGGCGCGGCGATAGTCACCACCACCGTGCTTTCCTATTCCGCAATGGCAGGCGCGCTGGGGGGCGGCGGCCTTGGGGCCATAGCCATAAATTACGGCTACCACCGCTTCCAGCCCGACATGATGTGGATAGCCGTGGTGCTGCTGGTGCTGCTGGTGCAGCTCATACAGCTTATCGGCGACAGGCTGGTAGTGAAGTCGGATAAGAGAAGAAGATAGATAATTGAGCCGTCAGGCTTGATATATAAAAATTTTTATAATTTTTCAGGAGGAAAACAAAATGAAAAAGCTGATCGCAATCGTACTGACCCTTGTACTGGCGCTGTCCTTCGCGGCCTGCGCCCAGCCTGCGGCTGACCCCGCGGACGCTGCGCCCGCAGACACCGCAGCCCCCGAAAAGACCGAGAGCGCCGCCCCCGCGGAGCCCGTCAAGCTCAAGGTGGGCGCATCCGTCACCCCCCACGCAGAGATACTCAACGCCGTAAAGGATGAATTGAAGGCGGCGGGCTATGACCTGGAGGTTGTAGAGTTCACCGACTATGTGCTGCCCAACACCGCCCTGGAGCAGGGGGATCTGGACGCCAACTACTTCCAGCACACCCCTTACCTCGAGAACTTCAACGAGGAGAACGGCACCCATCTGGTAGCCGTGGGCAAGGTACACTATGAGCCCTTCGGCATCTACGCAGGCAAGACCTCTGACCTCTCCGCCATACCCGACGGCGGCTCCATCGCCATACCCAACGACGGCACCAACGAAGCCCGCGCACTGCTGCTGCTGGAGGCCCAGGGCCTTATCAAGCTCAAGGAGGGCGTGACCTTTACCGCCACCGTGCTGGATATAGCCGAGAACCCCAGGAACCTCAGCATCAAGGAGATAGGGGCCGCCCAGCTGGCCCGCTCCCTTCAGGATGTGGACGCGGCGGTCATCAACGGCAACTACGCCATTCAGGCCGGCCTCAAGGTAAAGGACGCCCTTGCCATAGAGGATAAGGACTCCATCGCCGCCGACACCTACGCCAACGTGCTGGTGGTAAAGGAGGGTCACGAGAACGACGACGGCACCAAGGCGCTGCTTGCCGCCCTCCAGAGCGACACCGCAAGGAAGTTCATGGAGGAAAAGTACGAGGGCGCTGTGATAGCCGCCTTCTAAGGCATACGGCCCATATAAATTTATTAGAGCCCCGGCGGGGGCTCTTTATTTTTGGTTATAATAAACGATAATATATTATTTAAGGTGTTATTTTTAATGACGCAGGAATTGCGCCGATAACGTATAAAAAATGGCGGCACGGTGGCAAAAGCGGCGCAAATAGGGCATAAGGGCCGAAGGATTTACTTTTAAGATAATAAATAAACAAGATTGACAAAAACTATACAATAGTTTATTATTTTAATGCAGGAAAAACTGCAAATAAAAAACACAGGGAGAACAGAAAGTAATGGATAATCTTCTGCATTTTGTTCAGACGGTGAACAGCTATCTTTCGGACTATGTTCTGGTGATACTTCTTATCGGCGTGGGCCTCTGGTATTCCATAAAGACCAACTTCGTGCAGGTGCGCTGCTTCGGCGAGGGCATGAAGAAGGTATTCGGCAACCTCAACCTCAACGGCAAAAAGCATGAGAGCGGCATGAGCTCCTTCCAGGCCCTTGCCACGGCCATCGCCGCCCAGGTAGGGACGGGCAACATCGTGGGCGCCTCCGGCGCGATACTCACCGGCGGCCCCGGCGCGATATTCTGGATGTGGGTAATAGCCTTCTTCGGCATGGCTACCATATACGCGGAGGCTGTGCTGGCGCAAAAGACCCGCATAAAGGGCGAGGACGGCCAGATAAAGGGCGGCCCCGTATACTACATAACCACGGCCTTTAAGGGCGGCTTCGGAAAGTTCCTTGCGGGCTTCTTCGCCATAGCCATAATACTTGCGCTGGGCTTCTTCGGCTGCATGGTGCAGTCCAACTCCATAGGCTCCACCTGCTCCACCGCCTTCGGCATACCCAGCTGGGTAATTGGCGTGGTGCTGGTGGCTATCTGCGGCTTCATATTCCTTGGCGGCGTGCAGCGCCTTGCCTCCGTCACCGAGAAGGTGGTGCCCATAATGGCGGCCATATTCCTCTTAGGCGGCCTTGCGGTGCTGGTTGCGCGCATCAAGTACGTACCCGCCACCTTCGGCATGATATTCAAGTATGCCTTTAAGCCCCAGGCCATAATCGGCGGCGGCTTTGGCGCGGCGCTGAAGATCGCCCTCAGCCAGGGCGCAAAGCGCGGCCTGTTCTCCAATGAGGCGGGCATGGGCTCCACCCCCCACGCACACGCCCTCGCCAACGTAGCGGAGCCCCACGATCAGGGCTGCGTAGCCATGATAGGCGTGTTCATCGATACCTTCGTGGTGCTGACCCTCAACTCCCTGGTGATAATCTCCACCATGTATACCCCCGACGGCGTGCTGGCTAACGGCTATATGGGCGCTGTGGTGGATACCATAGGCAAGGCAAACCTGGCCCAGAGCGCCTTCGGCACGGTATTCGGCGCCAGCTTCGGCAATATGTTCGTGGCTATCTGCCTGTTCTTCTTCGCCTTCTCCACCATACTGGGCTGGAACCTCTTCGGCAAGATCAACATGCAGTACCTCTTCGGCGACAAGTCCTATAAGATCTACACCGTGATAGCGCTGGTGTTCATCTTCCTCGGCACCCTCGCCTCCAACGACCTGGTCTGGGAGCTTTCCGACATGTTCAATCAGCTCATGGTCATCCCCAACGTCATAGCCCTCTTCGCCCTCACAAAGATGGTCCGGGGCTGCACCAAGGGATTAAAGGCGGACAAGTAAAAGCGGATAAGGAAAATAGAAAGAGCCCCGAGGGGGGCTCTTTTTGCGTGCCGTTTATTTATTCAGCGTTATCTCCGAGGGCAGCCAAAGCTCAAAGCCGGGGTGGAAGTAATAGCTTGCGGTGCAGGAAAGCTCGCCCTCGCCGCCGCTCCATTTCCATTGTGAGGCATCCTCGGGCGGGGTCGTGAAATATTCGGCGCAGTCCTTTTGCAGCTTCTCCACCGCCTCCGGCGCTTCAAGGGCTATGCCCGCCAGCCTCCAGAAAAGCGGGTAGTCGTCTGAAACAAAGGCGCTCAGCTGCTCCTCGTCCCCCGGCTTCTGATTATAGCCGAAGCTGATGCCGCACTGCCGCTCCACGCCGCCAAAAAGCCGCATATTGACCATTACGACCGTCTCGCAGCCCTTTTTCGTGAGCCGCATTATGGCGATGTCGTCCGGCACCTTGTCGGTGGTCATGCGGGCGTCCTCCGCCTTGTAGCCGTCAAGCCCGGCCTCATCCAGCGCCCATTCCATCTCCCTCACTTCCTCCGGCGGGAAGGTATAGTCCCCGGGGTCGAGCTTTTCGGCGCTTTTGCAGGCGGTGAGCAGGAGCAGGGGAAGGATAAAGGCTGATATCAGGCGCTTCATACTTTACTCTCCTTTATTTATTTTATTATTTTCGCGGCCTTCAGCACCATGCACGCCAGCAGCAGGAAGCCCAGATAGCCTATGAGCACGTAAACTATGTTCATAAGGCGGTTGAAGGGCAGCAGCAGGCTGGCCGCTATGCCAAGGGCGGCAAGGAGTACGGATATGCGGCGGAAGCGGAGGGAGCCCTCCTCAGCGAGGCGGAAGGCGGTCTGCCAGAGCAGCGGCACCGAGGCCGTGTATATGCCGGTGACGATGAGTACGGAGAACACCCCGCTCATCACGGGGCTTATGCGCCCCGCCAATATGAGCATGGGTATCTGCGCCCCCGCAAGCTCGTCTATGTTCAGCATTATCGCGAAGTATATGAGCAGCATACCTATGTAAAAGGCGATAACGCCCCCCGCCGCGCCCACAGAGGCGCTCGCTATGCTCTTAGCCCGCCCGCCTATGGAGGTCAGGTAGCTTGCAAGCCATACCACGCTTATGCCCACATAGCTGACCGAGGCCAGCACCCAGCTCGGAGAGGCGCGCAGCAGCTTCATCTCGGGTATTCTGGCGATGGTCTCCGCCGCCGCGGTGAGGTTCGAGCGGCATATCGTTATCACGCCCATGAGTATCACCATGAGTATCATAAAGGGCCCGATATGGCCTAAGATGCTTACGAGGTTATTCAGCCCCAGCATCACCGTGGCGCAGGCCAACGCGCCTATGGCTAACGCGCCGGCTATGCGGGATATGCCGAAATGCTGCTCCACCGCCGCGCCCGCCGCCGCCACCATAACTATGAAGCAGAGGTAAATGGATACCGTGGTGAAATAGTGATACGCCCTGCCCAGCCTTTTGCCGCAGTAGTATACGTATACGTCCTCCGGCTTTTTGAACTGCTCCCGGTATCCGGCCCGGATGAAGGACACCGCGGCGAATATGAGCAGCCCCATGCAAAGCAGTATGCTGAAAAGCCCCGCCATGCCGTAGCAGGCAAAGTATTGGAGTATCTCCTGCCCCGTGGAAAAGCCCGAGCCCATCATGTATGCCACGTAAGCCCCGGTTATGCCCGCGGCGGCCCTGATATCTAATTTTTTCGAAGCTCCGGCCCTGCCCGCGGCGGCCCTGATATTTAAATTTTCCGAGCGCATATATTGACCCCTTTTGTCAAAATAAGTGAACTGATGGTATTAAAATAACAAATAAGGGGGTAAATAGCAATAGCGATTTTGCTGGACAGCGGCCCGCTTTTCCGATAGACTCTTATATGGCCGCAGGTAAGGCGAAAATATTGGAATTTACATAATAAGGAGAGGTAAAAATGCGGATAACTACGCCGGAAAACGACATTCAGAGGGTGCTCTTCACAAGGGAGCAGATAGAGGCGCGGGTGAGGGAGCTGGGGGCGGAGCTTGCGGAGGAATACCGGGGCAGGCAGCCGCTTATGGTGTGCATACTCAAGGGCGCGTCGGTGTTCTACGCGGACCTTTGCAGGGCGATGGACTGCCACCTTTTCATGGACTTCATAGCGGTATCCAGCTACGGCGCAAGCTCCAAGTCCACGGGCGTGGTGCGTATAATCAAGGATCTTGACTCCAACATAACCGGCCGGCACGTGGTGATAGTGGAGGACATAATAGACAGCGGCCTTACGCTGCGCTACCTTGAGGAGCTTTTCGCCTCGAGGAAGCCCGCCTCCATGAAGACGGTATGCCTGCTGGATAAGCCCCGCCACGGGAGCGGCTCCGGCGCGGACGCCGTGGGCTTCAACATACCCGACGAGTTCGTGGTGGGCTACGGCCTGGACTATGCGGGCCACTACCGCAACCTGCCCTACATCGGCGTGCTGAAGAAAGAGGTGTATGAATAGGGGCGGGGGCGGCGCGCTTTAGCCAGCCCTAAGGCCGGCATTGGCGCGGGCGATTTTTGCATCGGCTTTCCCCGCCCACTCCCCGGCTATTCCGTCACCGTCACGTACTCCGCGGGATCCACGGGCTTGCCGTCCTTTTTCACCTCGAAGTGGAGGTGGGCGCCGTCGCCGCACTCCGAAACCGCGGTGTCCCCCACGTAGCCTATAAGGTCGCCGGCGTTGAGCCGCTGCCCCGCCTTGACCGGGCAGCCCTTCCGCAGGTTGGAGTAAAGGGACTCCATGCCGCCGCCGTGGCTCACCCGCACGGTGACGCCCAGGCTGTCGTCCTCGTAGAGCTCCTCCACCTTGCCGTTCCAGGGGCAATGCACCTCCGCGCCCTTGGCGCAGGAAATGTCTATGCCCCGGTGGGTGGTCCAGTGATCCAGAGTGCGGGAATAGATGAGCTCATCTACCGCGAAGCGCCACTGCACCCTGCCCTTAAGCGGCGCAGGGGCCTTGTCATGGGCGGGCTCATGGGCAGCCGCGGGCGAGGGGGAGGGGTTAGGGGTAATATCCGGCAGCGCCGAGGGGGAGGCTGTGGGGGCGGGGGCCGGGGTAAATAGCAGCGCCTCGCCGAGGGTCTCATCCTCGCTTTGGGAGACCGGCGCGGGGGAGGGCTCTGCGGGCGGCTCCGGCTCCGGCTTAGCCTTGGGCCAATAGGCGGCTGCCGCGGCGACGCCGACTATGGCCACCGACGCCAGCAGCACTATATACACGCCCTTTTCCTCCAAAAGCTCCCTGAGCCTATCCTTAAGGCTTTGTTTTTCGTCAGTCATGGAAATCGCTCCTTTTGCGCAGATTGGCGGCTCCGCCGCCCGCGCTGTCGTGCTGTAAGGTAGTATTTCCCTCCGGCGCGGAAATATACATTCGCGGGTAGATCTATCTGCTTGACAGCGGGGGCAACCTTTGCTATAATTATGGGGCTTGAATATGGAGAGATGTCCGAGTGGTTTATGGAGCTGGTCTTGAAAACCAGTGATGCCGCAAGGCACCGGGGGTTCGAATCCCTCTCTCTCCGCCAGATGATTCAACATAGCGCCAACGACACACACGTGGAGAAGTACCCAAGTGGCTGTAAGGGGCTCCCCTGCTAAGGGAGTAGGCTGGGGTGACTGGCGCGAGGGTTCGAATCCCTCCTTCTCCGCCAAGAAAAAGGGCACCCATGGGGTGTCTTTTTTCTTGGCCTGATTCAAAGAGAAGGGGGGATTCGAAGGGAACGTCCCCGGGAGGGGGAAAAGGCATCCGGTGGATGGCTTTTCAGTTCCCCGGGCTGGCGGCGGCACTGCCCCAGTGCCGCCGGACGAATCCCTCCTTCTCCGCCACGAAAAAGAGATCGCATTTGCGGTCTCTTTTTCGTGCTGCATAAAAGAAGGAGGGATGAGAAGGGAACGGCCCGCCTGTGGCGGGAAAAAAACCATCCAGTGAATGGTTTTTTAGTTCCCCGGGCTGGCGGCGGCACTGCCCCAGTGCCGCCGGACGAATCCCTCCTTCTCCCGTGCTTGTTATCTCCCGCAAGGGCAAAATCGCGCCGATGACCGATTTCGAATCCCTCCCCTTCTTAATTTACCTGCCCCAGTGCCGCCGGACGAATCCCTCCTTCTCCCGTGCTTGTTCCTTATTTCCCCCTTTATCCCTTACCGCCGGGGGCGGGAAAACTCCTTATTCAGTTTCCCGCGGATTTCGTCTATAATATATGAAGGAGAGCTTCCCGAAAAGGGATATGCGAAGGGAGTAAGCCTATGAATATGAAAAGGATGGCCCCATGGCTCATAGCCTCGGCGGCGATAATGCTGGCCCTGCCCTGGCTGGCGGTGACGTTTATAAAGGGGGACGGGGGAATGGCGGCCTGCTTTGCGCTGTTCTTCGCCGTGAACCCCGCCTATGCCATTACCGCAGGGGCGTGCGCGGGCCGGGATGTAAGGGGGCTCTGGGCGTCGCCCATCGCCGCGGCGCTGCTCTTTTTGGCGGGCGTGTGGCTGATCTTTGATGGGGGCGACCCCGCCTTCCTGCTGTACGGGACGGCCTACCTCCTGATAGGCTGCGCCGCCATGCTGTTCTCGTTTTTGATATGCAGGGGGCGCAGTGGGAAATGACAGGATTTTTTAGACCAAATAAGGAAAGGACAGGATTATGAGTATATTTTATGAGCTTTCGTGGCTGTGGAAGGCCTGCGGCATAGCGCTGGCGGCCGCCGCCGCGTGCGTTGGCTGCGCGTGGATAGCTTACAGGGCGGCGGGCAGGCGGTTTAGCGGAAAAGCAGCCGCTGCCGCAGCCGCCGTCGGGCTTGCGATAGGTATAGGGATAGTGTTCGCCATAGCGGGCACGCCCATGCCCATCTGATAATATAATAAAGGAGGGCTTGCCATGCCGCTGCAAATAGTCAGGAACGACATAACCAAGATGGGTGTGGACGCCATAGTCAACGCCGCAAACGAGTCGCTGCTGGGCGGCGGCGGCGTGGACGGCTGCATACACCGGGCCGCGGGGCCGGGGCTTCTGGAGGAGTGCCGGGCGCTCAACGGCTGCGCGCCGGGGGAGGCGAAGCTCACCGGCGGATACCGGCTCCCCTGCAGGTACGTAATACATACCGTGGGCCCCCGCTGGCGGGGCGGGAAGCAGGGGGAACGGGAGCTGCTGGCCTCCTGTTACAGGGCCTCCCTTGAGCTCGCAAGGGAAAGGGGCTGCGAGTCCGTCGCCTTCCCGCTCATATCCTCCGGTACCTTCGGCTACCCGAAGGATCAGGCGCTCAGGGTAGCCATAGACGCAATAGGCGCGTTTCTGGTGGAAAACGAGATGACGGTGTACCTCGTCATATTCGACAAGAGGGCTTACAGCATAGGCGAAAAGCTCTTTTCGGACATTGCCGAGTACATAGACGACAACTACGTTGAGGAGCATACCGACAGCCGCTCCGAGCAGCTCCGCCGGCTGAGCGCCGCCCGCATGGCGGGACGGCCGGATTGGGCCGTCCCCGTCTGCTATGAGGACGCGGCGGAGAGCGCCCCCGCATACCCGGCGGACGAGGGGAAGAAGCTCTCCCTGGACGACGCGCTGGGGCAGATAGACGAGAGCTTTTCAGAAATGCTGCTGCGAAAGATAGACGAGCGGGGCCTGACCGACGCCCAGTGCTACAAAAAGGCCAACATAGACCGCAAGCTGTTTTCCAAGATACGCTCGGACAGGTCGTACAGGCCCTCCAAACCCACTGTGATAGCCTTCGCCCTCGCCCTGGAGCTTCCCCTCGGGGAGGTGAAGGACATGCTAATGAAGGCGGGCTTCGCCCTCTCCCGCTCCAACAAGTTCGATATAATCGTCGCCTACTTCATCGAGCGGGGCAACTACAACGTATTCGAGATAAACGAGGCGCTCTTCGCCTTCGACCAGAGCCTGATAGGGGCGTAAAAAAATACAACTCGGGAGGGAAAACCATGTGTACGGCTGCGACCTATAAGACAAAGGACTTTTACTTCGGCAGGACGCTGGATTACGAGGTGTCCTATGGGGATAAGGTGGTCATCACCCCAAGGGGCTACGGCTTTGAGCTGCGAGGCGGCGGCAGGCTGGAGAACCACTACGCCATGATAGGCATGGCGTGCATCATGCAGGATTATCCCCTGTATTACGACGCGGTGAACGAAAAGGGGCTGTGCATAGCGGGGCTGAACTTCGTGGGGAACGCCTGCTACAACAAGCCCGCGGAGGGCAGGGACAACATCGCCCAGTTCGAGCTGATACCCTGGCTGCTCGGCAGGTGCGCCACGGTAAAGGAGGCGCGGCGGGCGTTGGCGCGGCTAAACCTCATAGATACCCCCTTTACGGAGGGGCTGCCCGTGGCCCAGCTACATTGGATAATCGCGGACAGGGAGGAGTGTATAACCGTAGAGGCCCTGAGGGAGGGGCTCAGGGTATATGAAAACCCGGTGGGCGTGCTCACCAACAACCCGCCCTTTGACTATCAGATGTTCAACCTGAACAATTACAGGCGCCTCGGGGCGGCGGACGGGGAAAGCGCCTTCGCCAGGGGGCTGAAGCTGGATAAATACAGCCGTGGCATGGGCGGCATGGGGCTGCCCGGGGACCTTTCCTCCCAGTCCAGGTTCGTGCGCGTCGCGTTTGTAAAGCTGAACTCGCTATCCGGGGACTCGGAGGAGGAGAGCGTGAGCCAGTTCTTCCACATTCTCGGCAGCGTGGACCAGCAGAGGGGCTGCTGCGAGCTGGAGGGGGGCAAGTACGAGATAACCCTATACACCTCCTGCTGCAATGCCGACAGGGGCATATACTACTACAACACCTACGGCAACCACCGCATAAACGGCGTGGATATGCACAGGGAAAATTTGGACGGGAAAGAGCTCATCGCATACGAGCCGGAGGCCGGCGAGCAGATACGTATGCAGAACTGACCGCGCAAAAGGAGAAAGAATGTATAGCGGCGACCTTCACAGGCAGACGTCGGACAGCCTTCGGGCGGCGGTGTTCATAATACTTTCCGGGGGCCTTCAGGATGCTTATACCTATTGCTGCCGGGGCGGCGTGTTCGCCAACGCCCAGACGGGCAACATAGTGCTGCTCAGCGGGGCGCTGTTCCGGGGGGAATGGCAGACGGCGGTAAAATACCTGATACCCATACTGGCGTTTATAATGGGCACGGCGGCGACGGAGGCGATGCATATACGGCTGAAGCACTGCAAAGGGCTGCACTGGCGGCAGATGATACTGCTTTGGGAGATAGCGCTGCTGCTGGCGGTGGGCTTTCTGCCCTCCGGCGCGGACGCCCTCGCCAACGCGCTGGTGTCCTTCGTGTGCGCCATGCAGGTGCAGGCCTTCCACAAGCTGCATGGCCACGTTTACGCCAGCACCATGTGCATAGGCAATATGCGCTCCGGCGTAGAGGCGCTCTGTGCCTATTTCAAGGGGCGGGACAGGGCGATACTCCGAAAGGCCCTGACCTATTTCGGCGTCGTACTCGTATTCGGCATAGGCGCGGGGCTTGGGAGTATGCTTTCGGGCTGCCTGGGCGTGCGGGGGATATGGCTCTGCTGCGGGCTGCTTTGGATAAGCTTCCTGCTGATGTTCGTGCCGGAGACGTAGCGGGGCTTTTTTTCGCCTCCTTTTTAATATGTCGCCTGCCATGCGACCGGGCGGCGCGGATAATGATGTAAGATATGGCTGTAAGGTGAAGCGTTGAAGCGCCGGACAGCCATATTTTTAATATAAGGAGGATGAAAAAATGAAAAAGGGTCTGACGGAGATAGTATTCATACTGGACAGGAGCGGCTCCATGTGCGGGCTGGAGGCGGACACCATAGGGGGCTTTAACTCCATGATAGAGAAGCAGAAGCAGGAGGCGGGGGAGGCGCTGATATCCACGGTGCTCTTTGCCAACGGGAGCCAGGTGATACACGACCGCCTGCCCGTGGGCGAGGTGGCGCCCATAACGGAAAAGGAGTACGCCGTGGGGGGCTGCACCGCGCTGCTGGACGCCATAGGCGGGGCGATACGCCACATAGGCAACGTACACAAGTACGCAAGGCAGGAGGACGTGCCGGAGCATACGCTCTTTATCATCACGACGGACGGCATGGAGAACGCCAGCAGGAGCTATGGCAGCGACGAGGTAAAGGCCATGATAGAGCGGCAGAAGGAGAAGCACGGCTGGGAGTTCCTGTTCCTCGGCGCGAATATAGACGCCGTGGAGACCGCGGGGCGGTTCGGCATAGGCGCGGACAGGGCGGTGAACTACCGCTCCGACAGCGAGGGCACGCGGCTAAACTACGAGGTGCTCAGCAAAACGGTATCCGCCGTGCGGTGCAGCGCGCCCCTGGGCACGGAATGGAAGGAGCGCATAGACGAGGACTATAATAACAGGAGGTAGGAGGGAAAAAGCAAAGCGGGAGGGACGGTCAAGGGCCGTCCCTCCCGCGTTTTGGGTATTTACCATATAACTGGGGGATTACTTATTTATACAAATGGGATAGTGCCTAATACGATCTCGGTTTCAGCGTCAACAACACAACGGATATTCTCAAAAATAACAACAATATCGCTGCTGTCAATTAGTTCCTTCTTCATATCATCTTCGCAATACACAGATTTCAACCATTCCTCGCCAAGTAAAACAGCTTTTTTCATTTCGCCAGTTTCATAGCCCAGGTTTTCTGAAAAAACTGTGCAATTCTGAATGATGTTGTCATTTACCTCTGCTGGTATAGCGTTTGGAAAATCGTCCTGCATTGATGAAGTATACATTTTCGGTTCATCGGCAGCTATGTTGTTGCAGCCAGCCAAGGCCAACGCAAAAATGAACGTTAAAGCGAACGCTATCAGCTTTTTCATACAGTCGCCCTCCTCTCCTTGAGTAATTTAATTAAGCTGTTAAGTTTATTATAGCAAGGATTTATGAACATTTCTACCTGCCGGGTTTTGTGCGAGAGGTAAAGTCCGCGAAAGCTATAAGCCGTGCACATACAGCGCCCGCATGGCGTTGAGCACCGCCAGCACCATCACGCCCACGTCCGCGAAGATGGCCGCCCACATGTTTGCTATGCCCAGCGCGCCAAGGAGCAGGCACAGCGCCTTTACGACGAGGGCGAATATTATGTTCTGCCATACTATGCCTATGCATTTTCGGGAGATCCTTATGGCCTTGGCTATCTTCATGGGGTCGTCGTCCATGAGCACCACGTCGGCGGCCTCTATGGCGGCGTCGGAGCCCATTGCGCCCATGGCTATGCCTATATCCGCACGGGAAAGCACCGGCGCGTCGTTTATGCCGTCCCCGACGAAGGCCAGCTTGCTCCGGCCCGTCTCGCCGAGCAGCCTTTCCACCTCCGCGACCTTGTCCGCAGGCAGCAGGTCGCTGCGGTATTCGTCTATGCATAGCCTATCCGCCATGTACTCTGCCACGCTGCCTATATCGCCCGTGAGCATCACGGTCTTTTTCACGCCTATGCGCTTCAGCTCGGCTATGGCCGCCCGGGAGGTGGGCTTCTCCACGTCGGAGATCACCACGTGCCCTGCGTATTTGCCGTCTATGGCGATGTGTATTATGGTGCCGGCGCTATGGCACTCCATGTATTCCACGCCGAGGCGCTGCATCAGCCTTGCGTTGCCCGCCACCACCTCCGCACCGTCCACGCGGGCGACGACGCCGTTGCCGCTTATCTCCTGTATGCCGGTGACGCGGTGGCGGTCTATCTCCCTGCCGTATGCCCTTTGCAGGCTCTTGCTTATGGGGTGGGAGGAGGCGCACTCCGCAAGGGCCGCAAGCTCTATGAGCTTTTCCTCGGGGATGGCGCTGTGGTGTATGTCGTTGACCTCGAACACGCCCCGGGTAAGGGTGCCGGTCTTGTCGAACACTACTATGCCGGTCTTGGAAAGCGCCTCAAGGTAGTTGGAGCCCTTTATGAGTATGCCCTCCCTGCTGGCGCCCCCCAGCCCCGCGAAGAAGCTAAGGGGTATGCTTATCACCAGCGCGCAGGGGCAGCTTATTACGAGGAAGGTCAGGGCCCGGTATATCCAGGTCTCCCAGAGAGCCGGCTCGCCCATGATAAGGCTTATCACGGGGGGAAGCACCGCCAGGGCAAGGGCGGCATAGCACACGGCGGGGGTATACGCCCGGGCGAACTTCGATATGAAGCTCTCGGAGCGGGACTTGTGGGAGCCGGAGCTCTCCATAAGCTCCAGTATTTTCGATACGGTGGACTCGCCGAAGGGCTTGGTGGTGCGCACCCTAAGCACGCCGGTGAGGTTTATGCAGCCGCTTATTATCTCGTCCCCCTGCATAACGTCCCGGGGCTGGCTTTCGCCCGTCAGGGCGGCGGTGTCCAGAGAGGAGGCTCCCTCCGCCACCTCGCCGTCTATGGGTACCTTTTCCCCGGGCTGGACGACTATTATGCTGCCCACCGGCACCTGATCAGGCTCCACCTGCTCAAGAGAGCCGTCCCTCTCGATATTTGCATAGTCGGGGCGTATGTCCATAAGGGCGGAGATGCTCCTGCGGCTCTTGCCCACGGCGCAGCTCTGGAAAAGCTCGCCTATCTGGTACAGGAGCATTACCGCCACCGCCTCGGCGAAGTCGTAGGTCTTTTCGTATACCGCCAGCGCTATCGCGCCCACGGTGGCCACCGCCATGAGGAAGTTTTCATCGAACATCTGGCGGTTCACGACGCCGCGCAGCGCCTTGCGCAGTATGTCATAGCCTATGGTGAGGTAGCTTGCGGCGTAAAGCGCCGTCCCCGCCCAGCCGCCTGCCTTGAACAGCTTCGCCGCCGCGAGCAGCAGCGCCGAGGCGATTATGCGGGCGAGCATCTTCTTCTGTTTTTTAGTCATGCTATCCATGCTATGCCCCCTCTTTGGGCGTTAAATATATATCTCGCAGTCCTCTTCCACCCGCTTGCAGGCGCGCAGGACGTCCTTTATAACGGCCTTTTCCTCGCTGCCCTCCGCAAACTCCACAGTCATCCGCTGGGCCATAAAGTTCACCACCGCGCTCTTTACGCCCTCGGTCTTATTGGCGGCCTCCTCCATGAGATTGGCGCAGTTGGCGCAGTCCACCTCTATGCGGTAGGTCTTTTTCATATCGTCCCTTCTCCTTTCACGTGGCTTTAACGCTCAAACGATTAAGCACTTGTTTAATTGTTATGCTTGAAGTATAATCTCAACAGGGCCTGAAGTCAACGGGGGAGCCCGCCAAGCTCCCTTTTGGGCGAAAAGTACTGCCAAACGGAGCAGAGGCAAGGGAGGGTATAGGGAATGGCGCAGCTTCCACATGATCACCGCGGCGGGGCGGGGCAGCTTTCCGACCGCCTGCAGAGGGCGGAGGATTTTCAGACGGTGGCGGAGCTTTTCCGCCAGCTTTCGGACAGCAGCAGGATACGCATATTCTGGCTTTTATGCCACTGCGAGGAGTGCGTGCTGAATATTTCGGCGCTTATGGATATGTCCAGCCCTGCGGTATCCCACCACCTGCGGCAGCTCAAGACCAGCGGGCTCATAGTCAGCCGGAGGGCGGGCAAGGAGGTTTTCTACCGCTCGGCGGACACGGAGCAGGCGCGGCTGCTGCATACCGTGATAGAGCGCACCATGGAGATAGCCTGCCCGAGGGAGGCGGCGGTGCCGCAGCTGCCCGACCCGGACGCGGGGTGCGGGCAGGGCCGGCGGGGCTACCCGCGGGAGCAGATAGATACCATACACAGGCTCCACGACCTGCTTACCGAGGATCTTTCCGGCAGGATAACCATAGAGGAGCTTTCCAAGATGTTCCTTATGAACCCCTCCACCATGAAGGAGCTTTTTCGGGCGGAATACGGAAGCTCCATAGCCGCCCACATAAAGGAACACCGTATGGAAAGGGCGGCGGAATTATTAAAGGATACCGACCAAAGCGTGGCGGAGATAGCTAACGAGGTAGGCTACGAGAGCCAGAGCAAGTTCACCGCCCAATTCAAAAAGGCATACGGCCTGCCGCCCACGGAGTACAGAAGGCTCATAAGAAAATAAAAAAAGAAGCGGCGATGAGGCCGCTTCCTGCTTAGCTCAATTATTTGCCGATGTACTCGCAGCCCATGTATTTTACGAGGGCGTCCGGCACCCTTACCGTGCCGTCGGGCTGCTGGTAGTTCTCCAGTATGGCGGCGACTGTGCGCCCCACCGCCACCCCTGAGCCGTTGAGGGTATGCACCAGCTCCGGCTTTGCGCCCTTTTCCCGGCGGAAGCGTATCTGGGCGCGGCGGGCCTGGAAGTCCTCGAAGTTGGAGCAGGAGCTTATCTCCACGTACCTGCCGTAGCTGGGCATCCATACCTCTATGTCGTAGGTCTTGGCGCTGGAGAAGCCAAGGTCGCCCGTGGAGAGCGTCACCACATGATAGGGCAGGCCCAGGCCCTGAAGCACCCTCTCGGCGTCCCGGGTCAGGGACTCCAGCTCGTCATAGCTGTCCTCCGGCCTGGTGAACTTCACAAGCTCCACCTTGTTGAACTGGTGCTGGCGTATAAGGCCCCGGGTATCCCGGCCGGCGGAGCCCGCCTCGCTGCGGAAGCAGGCGCTGTACGCGCAGTATTTTATGGGGAGCTTATCGCCGTCCACTATGTCCCCGCGGAGCATATTTGTCACCGGAACCTCGGCGGTGGGGATAAGGAAGTAATCCGTGTCAGCCACCTTGAAGGCGTCCTCCTCGAACTTGGGGAGCTGGCCCGTGCCGGTCATGGAGGCGCGGTTCACCATATAGGGCGGGAATATCTCGGTATAGCCGTTCTGCGTGTGGGTGTCCAGATAGTAGTTTATTACGGCGCGCTCCAGGCGGGAGCCTAAGCCCTTGTATACCGTAAAGCGGGCGCCGGTTATCTTTCCTGCGGCGGCAAAGTCGAGTATGCCTAAATCCTCGCCTATGTCCCAATGCGCCTTGGGCTCGAAGGCGAACTCGGCGGGCTCTGACCAGCGGCGCACCTCCACGTTGGCCTTGTCGTCCGCCCCCTCGGGCACGGACTCGTGAGGTATATTGGGCACGCTCATCAGCATGGACTGGAGCTCCTCGTCCATTTTGGCTATCTGGTCGTCCAGCTCCTTTACCCGCGCGCCCAGCTCCTTCATCTCGGCCATGAGGGCGGTGGTGTCCTCGCCGGCCTTCTTCATGGCGGGAACCCTGGCGGAGCCCTCGTTGCGGCGGGCCTTAAGCTTTTCTACCTCCTGCATCACCTCGCGGCGCCTTGCGTCCAGCTCCAGAAGGGCCGTCACGTCCGCGCCCTTATTGCGGCGCTTGCGCATGGCCTCCACCAGTGCCTCGGGATTCTGACGAATGCGTTTTATATCCAGCATTGTTTTTTCCTCCTAAATGCTAATTTCGCAAAAGTGGCTAAAGGCCACCTTTGCGAGCTTTATTCGCGTTTTGCCTCTCGCTGCGCTCCCGGGCGGCAAAACCCGCAGAGTGCGAAAACCTCCGGTTTTCATCCGTTTTGACGTACACGCCGTCAAAGCCGGAATAAATTTAAGGGGCTGCGGCCCCTTAACAACCCTTGGGGCTTTCGGGGGCAAAAAGGCAGTATCGGCGCCTTACATACGTTCCGGCGCCTGCAGGCCCACGAGGTAGAGGCCCTTCTTTATGGTTATCCTGGCGGCGTCCGTCAGCGCCAGACGGGCGGCGGATACGCCCGCATCCTCCGTGATTATGTGGTTGCAGAAGTAGAACCTGTTGAAGGCGGTGCAGACCTCCATAGTGGCGCGGGCCACCATGTAGGGCTCGTTCTTTTCCGCCGCCCCCTTCACCGCCGCCGGGAAGGCCGCTATGGCCTTGGCGAGGGCCGCCGTGGCGTCGTCGGCGAAGCAGGAGGGATCCATGGCGTTGACGTCATAGCTCCCCGCCTTGCGCAGCACCGAGCAGCAGCGGGCGTGGGTGTACTGGGCGTATGGCCCCGTCTCACCGTCAAAGTTGAGCACCTTTTTCCATGAGAAGGTCACGTCCTTTATGCGGCTGTTGTAGAGCATGCTCCACACCACCGCGCCGACGCCCACCGCCGCCGCCACCTCGTCCTTATCGGGCAGGTCGGGGCTCTTTTCTTCTATTATTTTGCCGGTCTTTTCCACGGCGGCGTCCAGCACGTCCTCAAGGTATACCACGTTGCCGTGGCGGGTGGAGAGGGTGCCCTCCTCCATGGATACCATGCCGAAGTTCACGTGCTCGCAGTCCTTCACCCAGTCGCAGCCCATAAGCTCCAGCACCTTGAAGAACTGCCTGAAGTGCAGGTTCTGCTGATATGCCACGACGTAGAGGGATTTTACGAAGTCGTAGGTCTTTTTGCGGTATATGGCCGCCGCAAGGTCTCTTGTGGCGTATAGGGTGGCCCCGTCGGAGCGGAGTATTATGCAGGGGGGCATATCGTATGCGGAAAGGTCAACGAGGGTCGCGCCCTTGTCCACCGTGAGCAGCCCCTTCTGACGCAGCTCGTCTATGACCGCGCCCATCTTGTCCTCATAGAAGCTCTCGCCCGCATAGCTGTCGAAGTGTACGCCCAGCCTGTCGTATACCTTACCCACCTCATTAAGAGTCAGATCCTTGAACTGCTGCCAGAGGGTAACGGCCTCCTTGTCGCCGCTTTCGATCTTTTTGAACCAGGCCCGGGCCTCGTCGTTCATCTCGGGGTGGGTCTCCGCCTCCTCGTGGAAGCGGACGTAAAGCCTTACCAGCTCCCGCACGGTGCATTGGGGCACCGGCTTTTCACCCCATTTTTTATAGGCCACTATCATCTTGCCGAACTGGGTGCCCCAGTCCCCAAGGTGGTTTATGGCTATGGCGTTGTAGCCCAGCGCCCTGTATATCCTGTAAAGGGAATTGCCTATGGCGGTGCTGGGAAGGTGGCCTATGTGGAAGGGCTTTGCTATGTTTATGGAGGAATACTCCACGCATACGTTCCTTCCGCCGCCTATGTCCCCGTTGCCGTAGCCGTCGCCAAGGGAAAGCACCTTATCGAGCGTATCCCGCACGAAGGCGGTCTTATCCGCAAAGAAGTTGAGATAGCCCCCCTTTGCCTCGGCGCGGGCTATGCCCTCTATATG
Organism: uncultured Clostridia bacterium; assembly: GCA_934633985.1. GTDB lineage: Bacteria > Bacillota > Clostridia > Christensenellales > CAG-138 > SFEL01. The sequence continues at coordinate 69,292 of CAKTYU010000005.1, read as the reverse complement.
GCCTATGCCCGCGGCAAGCTCCTCGGCTATGGCGGGCGGGGCCTTCCGCATGGCCTTTGCCAGGCGGAAGCAGGGTAAGGCGTAATCGCCCATGGCGGGGTCGGGCGGGGTCTCCAGCCAGTCCTTGAGCTGATCCTGCTCCAGTCCGGTCCTTGCCGCTATTGCGGCGGCGATGCGCAGCTTGTTTTCCATTTTATGCAGATTCTCCTGTCCTGTTCCTTTTTTTATTCCTCTACGCGGGTTATGTCCGCGCCCAGGGCGCGGAGCTTCTGCTCGAGAAACTCATAGCCCCGGTCTATGTAGTGTATGTTGCTTATGGTGCTTTCACCCTCCGCCGCGAGGGCGGCCACCACCAGCGCCGCGCCCGCCCTGAGGTCGCTTGCGCAAAGGGGCGCGCCGTAAAGCCTCTCCACCCCCTCCACAGTGGCCGTGCGGGAGCTTATGGATATGCTCGCCCCCATCTTGGCCAGCTCCGGCACGTGGTTGAAGCGGTTCTCGAATATGTTTTCCAGTATGAAGCTGTTGCCCTGGGCCGTGGAAAGCAGCGCCATCATGGGCTGCTGAAGGTCTGTGGGGAAGCCGGGATAGGGCAGCGTCTTTATGTTTACCGCCCGGGGGCGCTTGTCTGCGGCTACCCGTATGAAGAAGTCCCGCCCGTCGTCCCCCTCGGAGACAGCCACGCCGCACTCCATGAGCTTTGCGGATATGGCCTCAAGGTGGGTGGGTATGACGTTGTTGATTATCACGTCGCCACGGGTGGCGGCGGCGGCTATCATAAATGTACCCGCCTCTATCTGGTCGGGTATTATGGCGTAGGTGCAGCCGTGGAGCCTGCGCCCGCCCTGTATGCGTATGAGGTCGGTGCCCGCGCCCTTTACGTTTGCGCCCATCATGTTCAGGAAGTTGGCTACGTCTACCACGTGGGGCTCCTTGGCGGCGTTGGCGATTATGGTCTGCCCCTCGGCGGCCACGGCTGCCAGCATTATGTTTATGGTGGCGCCCACGCTCACCACGTCCAGATATATCTCCGCGCCCCTGAGCCTATCCGCCCTTGCCTTCACGGAGCCGCCCTGTATGACTATATCCGCGCCCAGCGCCCGCATTCCCTTTATGTGCTGGTCTATGGGCCGCTGGCCTATGGCGCAGCCGCCGGGGAGGGCTATCTCCGCCTTCTTATACCGGCCCAGCAGCGCCCCCAAGAGGTAATAGGAGGCCCGCATGGAGCTGACCATCTCGCCGGTGACGCTGAAGGTGCTTATGCCGGAGGGGTCTATACGCATACTGCCGTCCGGGGTGCGGGAAATAGCCGCGCCCATGCTGGAGAGTATCTCCTCCACTATGCGCACGTCCTCTATCTCCGGCAGGTTCTCCAGGAGGCAGCTTTCGCCCGAAAGTATGACGGCGGGTATTATGGCAAGGGCCGCGTTTTTGGCCCCGCTTATAGTCACCGCACCCTCAAGGCGCTTTCCGCCGTTAATTCTGTAATACGCCATTTATGCTCCCGAAAAAAAGTAATTCTCTAACCTGATAATTATACTATATCAGCGGCATTTTTGGCAAGACAATATGGCCCGGACGGAGGGCCGCCCGGGCGGGTATTATTTTTCTATGTAGTATCTCGGGTTGTAGGCTATGCCGTCTATGCGGAGCTCGAGGTGAAGGCGGGGCTCGCCGCAGCTTCCGGAGGAGCCCGCAATGCCTATGGCCTGCCCCCTTGCCACCCTGTCCCCAAGGGAGACGGAAAGGCTGTCAAGGTGCGCATAGCGGGTGACGAAGCCCTCGCCGTGGTCTATCTCTATTATATTGCCGTAGCCGCCCCGCTGCATGGCGCAGGCCACCACGCCCCCCTCGCAGGCCAGTACCGGCTCGCCCGCCTTTGCGGCGTAGTCCAGGCCGAGGTGCAGCACGCCGTCCCTCTGGCCGTAGTTTGAAATTATCTCGCCGCCCGCTATGGGGGAAGCGAAGGATAGGCCTTCGGGCCTCCTGCCCTCCCTGCCCTCGCGCCTGCCCGGCTCGCCCTCGCTCTTTTTCGCCGTGCCCCGGAGTATTACCGCGTCTATGGGCTCCGTCGTTACGGTCTCGCTTCCGCTGCGGCTGTGGCTCTTTTCGCCGTTTATGTATACCGTGCGGCTTATGGTGGTCCTGCTCCCCGCCCTGCCCAGGGAAAGGGTAATGCCGGTGCCGGTCACGAGGTCAGGGTCCTTCTCTGTCTTTGTGCCGAAGGGAAGCTCCCTGGTCTCGCTCGACGTAACGGTGGTAATCACCTTTATGGGGCTTCTCTGCGAGGTGAACGCCTGATAAAGCTCGTCATAGCTGGATATGTCCTCCTGCGCCGCGTCCGGGCGGGGCTCTAACTCCGCCTCGCCGTAAAGCTCGGTGGTGCGCTCGCCCTGCTCCGTGACCTTGCCGTCAAAGTAGGCCTGTACCTCCTCAAGCAGCGCCTCCGCCGCCTCCGCGCTGGCGAGCACTCCCCGCTCCCTGCCGTCTATTATTATGGCGCAGGGGGTGTAGCCCTCCTCCTCCCGGCTCGGCTCCGCCGCGGCGCCGGCTCCCCCGCCGCCGGTATGTCCCTCCATGGGCGCTGCTTCTGCGCTCTGTGAGAGTATGGACGCGCCGTTATAGCACTCCGGCGGCAGCAGCGAAGCGCCCCGGGCTATGCCTGCGGCAAGGGCGGTCACCGCCGGGAGCAGCAGCAGCAGCGGCAGCAGCCTTCCCCACTTTTTTGGGGCGCCCTCTGTTATCTCGTATAGCCTGCCGGTCTCCTCGTCCCATACGTACCTGCCGAAAAAGCCGTCCTCACCGGCGGCGCTCTCCGCCGCCTGCTCCACGGCCCTGTCTATCAGCTCGGCCTCCTCAGGGGCCTCCGGACAGCTTTTTTCTTGGGTTGATTCGGTTAATATGCCTTTTTCTTCTTCCATGATGGTACCTTATTTTATCGTTTTATCCGGCAGCGGCACCGTGGTCTCGGTCTTGCCCCGCGGGTATTCAAAGGAGTCGTAATAGGGGGAGTAGGTGTACAGGTATATCTCGCTTTCCCGGAAGTCCATTATCCGCATATACCCGCCGCCCCCTGACCTTCCGCCCTGAAAGTTGGACAGCACGGCGTACACCGTCCTGTCCGGCCTGCCGTCGCCGTCGTCGTCCAGCTCGGCGCTCCTTTCGGATATGTCCCGGCAATGGCCGCAAAGCACCAGGAATACGTTGGGGCTGGGCTTTACTATCCTTTCAAATATGGCCTTGCCCTGGGTGGTGTAGGCGCCGCTCTTTTTTATGTAGCTGTGGGTGATTATTATGGCGTCCCTGTCGGAATACCGGCGCAGCACGCCGTTTATCCAGTTTGCCTCGTCCTCGCCGGGCCCCCTGTTGGAGAAGGCCACCGCCATGAATATATAGCTGCGCCCCTCGGCGGAAAAGAGCTCGTAGCGGCTGCCGGTATCGCCGTATTCCTGAGACAGGCCGGCGGGGCGCAGGCTAAGGAAATACTTCAGGAAGTTGGCGTAATCCATGCGGTAGCCTATGTCGTGGTTGCCGCAGGCCGCAAGGAAGGGTATGGAGGCGGAGTTAAGCGCGCCCATGGAATCGCGGGCCTGCCGCCATTGCTCATCGGAGCTCCAGCGCCCCACCACGTCGCCGGAGTGGAACACGAAGCGTATATCCAGGGCGGCCCTGTTGTCGGCTATCCAGCGGGTCATGCCGTCGAACACCGGCTTATGCTCGTCGTGGTAGTTCTGGGTGTCGCTCATCCATACTGCGGTAAAGGCCTGCGCCCGCGAGGATATGAGCAGGGCGCAGAGGGCGCAGAGGGCAAGCAGGGGTCTCATCTTGGGTCTAAGCATTAAACGGCGTATCGCTCCTTAATTTTTATGTGGGGGCTGCTTTAGCCTCAGCCGGAGGTCGTCCCCCTCCAGGGGCAGCACCATGGTCTCGCGGGGGGCGACGAGGCGGGAAAAGAACCTGTCGCCATAGCTGTCCAGTATGTCGTCAAGGCTCCTGTTGGTGGCCCAGAGGGTGGCCTTCCTGGCGCACTGGCGCTCGTTGAGTATGGAAAAAAGCGTCTCCCGGGTGACGGAGTTTATCATGGGCTCCGTGCCGAGGTCGTCTATTATGAGAAGGGCGGGGGCCAGCGCGTCCGGCGGCTCCCCCCTGCCCCGTATGCTCTCCATAAAGGCGCCTATGAGGTTGTAGGCGGAGGTCTTGTATACGTCGTGGCCCCGGGAGGATACCTCGAGGGCTATGGCGTTGAGCAGGTAGCTCTTGCCGAGGCCCGTGCCGCCCATGAGGAGTATGCCCATGGGGTCGCACTTGGGGAAGGAGGCGGCGTACCCCTGGCAAAGCTCCTTTGCCTTCAGGGCGATGCGCCTCTGGCGGTCGCCGGGGTATATGTCCGTGCGGAACAGGGCGAAGCTCTGTAAAGGGTCGATGCCGGAGGTGGCGTACATTTTTTCCAAAATGCGAGCTCTCATGCAGGGGCATAGCTTTTTTACCGTATCCCCCACATAACCCGTGTCGTTACAGGCCTTACAGCGATAGTGTGGCAACATATAGTCTGGCGGCAGACCTGCCGAAAGCAGGAGCCCTTGCTCCTCCTCGTTGAGCAGCTCAACTTTGCTGCGAAGCTCCGCCGCGTCCCTGCCCCCCATTATGGCGAGCCCCGCCTCAAAGGCGGCCTCCCGCCGCTCCTCGGCTATCTCCTTAAGCCTCGGCAGCGCGGTATAGGCGGCCTCCCGGCGCTCCGCCGCCTGACGCTCCGCCCTCTCCCGGCTCATGCGGTATTGGTATATAAGCTCGCTTGAAGGCTTCATGCGTCGTCCTCCCCGTCAAGGAGGGTAACGCCTATGCGCTTGAGCTCCTCCTCGGAATACCTGCGCTGGCCGTAATTCATAAAGTAGGAGGGCTGCCTCTTGCCCTCGGCCGCGGGCTGCTTTGCTATCTCCTCCATGGCCCTCCGCGCCTGCTGCAGGGTGGTAACGCCCTTTTCGTGAAGCTGCTCCACAAGGCGGCGGGTCTTATCGAAGGGGCGGCTGCTGCCGGCGGAGCTCTCCGCCGCAAGCAGTATGGCCTCCGGCTGTATGTGCCATGAGGCTGTCCAGGTGCTGACGGCCTCCTTTTCCCTGCGCCCCGGCGCGCCCTTCAGCCCTGCCCGGGAGTATATCTCCTTGGCCAGCTCCTCCGTAAGGGCGGCGGACCTCATGGCCTCCTGCACCCCGCCCTCCATGCGCATACCCTCAAGTATGGCGTTCAGGTAGGCGAAGGTGGGCTTATCGGAGGCGGTAACGGCGGGGCAGGCGGAAAGTATCTCGTCCAGCGTCATGCCCCACTCCTCCGTCCATTTTTTATAAAGCGCAAGCTCGTCCTCCGTGGCCATGCGCCCCTTGCGCCAGCGGGCGAGTATGGCCCTTGCGCCGCCCTGAAGCTCGGTGTCCAGCTTTATGCGCTGCTCCGCGTCCCCGGCGGTAAGCACCCCGTCCTTGGCCCATTCCCGGGCCATCCTGTCCATGAACTGTATCTTGACGGAGGGCCCCTTCAGCTCCATGCAGCGGCGCACCAGCATCACTGCCGCCGCCTCCTCCAGGCCGAATACCTCTATCCAATCGATTATCTTTGAAAGCTCGCCGGGGGTGAGCACCCGCGCACCGCATACCGGACGAAGCGCCGAAACGAGCGGGGCGTACTTGCGGGTGCCGCCGGTGACGGGGCCGCCCTGGACGGATAAGTATTCCACGCTCAAGGGCTCCTGCTCCACTATGCGCAAAAGGCCCATGTCCTGCCAATACAGGAAGGCCTCCACCGCCTTGGCGCTGTCGATGCCGAGGGACGCGCAGAGGTCGGCGTTTTCCAGCCTCCGGCAGCCGCACTGCATCAGCCCGAACAGGTACACCTTGCAGTAAAGCTCCGGCGCCTTGGGCATGTATTCCAATATGAAGATGTTCTGCACAGCGGTGCAGCCCATAAGGGCCGCACCCTGCTCAAAGCCGCAGCGTATCATTTGTGCCGCCTTTCATAGAGTGGGTCTTTATTGGTGAAAAAAAGTATATTTACGGCATTTCTGCCGGCGCTTGCGTATGTATGTGCCTATACGGTATGTTGCGTTACCTTGTCCGCATCTTGCAGGTGAAATCGGAGGCTTTCAGCTTATACAGGCATACCCCCTCCGCCATGGCGGGGGTAAAGGCCACGTCTATGCCCGCCTGATGCTTCATTATCATGCCCAGTGCGCGGAGCCTTTCCTCCTCGTCCTCGAGGAACTCCACACTGCCGTTTGCTATGACGCTTGCGAAGGCGTAGCCGTATGAGCAGGGGCTGCCGGCCTCCACGAGGGCCCCCCGCCCGTCCAGCTCGGCGCAGACGAGGGGGTTGGCTTTAAGTATGTCTATCTTGCGCCCCTCCCTTGCGCTGTGGAAGTAGAGGGTAAGCGCGCCGTCTGCGTATTCATAGCCGTAGCTCAGCGGCACTATGTACGGAACGCCATCGTTTGTCATGGCGAGGCGGCAGACCTTACACTCGGATACAAGCTCCAATATTGTGCTTATGTCGGTTATCTCTCTGTCACTGCGGCGCAAATTGTACCTCCGTAAAAGCTAAAACGCAGGGAGCGAGACCCGCTCCCTGCACAAAAGCATCGTCCTTATTTCCTTATGTCCTCGTCGTTGAAGGGGTCGCCGCACTGGGGGCAGAACTTGGGGGGGTTCTTGGGGTCCGCAGGCTCCCAGCCGCACTTGTCGCACTTGTAAAGAGGTGCGGAGTCGGGCTTCTTTGCGCCGCACTCCATGCAGAACTTGCCCTTGTTCACCGCGCCGCAGCTGGCGCAGGTCCAGCCTTCAGCCTTGGGCTGGGGCTTGCCGCACTCCATGCAGAACTTGCCGGTGTTCACCGCGCCGCACTCGCACTTCCAGCCGCCTTGGGCGGGCTGCTGCTGGACGGGCTGCTGCTGAACGGGCTGCTGCTGAACGGGCTGCTGCTGCTGTTGACCCATCTGGAACAGGTTGCCCACGTTGCCGCCCATGCCCTGGGCCATGTTTATGCCCGCAAAGGCCGCAAAGGCGCCTGCGCCCTCGTTCTTTGCGGCGTTCTGCATTGCCGCGCCCTGAGAGCTTGCCAGATATGCAGCCGCCATAGTGGGATCGCGAAGGGCCGCGCTCTGCTGAAGCTCCTTGATGCGCTGCTCGTCCTCGTCGCTGGCCTTTATGGAGCTTATGCCCAGGGAGACCATCTCGATGCCGCGAAGGTCGCGCCACTTTGCGGAAAGCTCCTCGTTGAGGCACTGGGCCAGCTCGGTGGTGTGGCCGGGGAGGGAGCTGTACTTTATGCCCATGTCGCTTATGCGGGCGAAGGCGGGCTGGAGCGCCGTCATCATCTCGGAGCGCATCTGTCCGTCTATGCGGTCACGGGTGTAGCTGCCGGTGACGTTGCTGCATACGTTCTTGTAGAACAGCATGGGGTTGGTTATCTTATAGGAATATTCGCCGAAGCACTTTACCGATACCTCAAGCTCCAGCCCCGCGCCTATGTTGTTATATACCACCCGGAAGGGGACGGGGTTGGCGGTGCCGTACTTGTTGCCGATTATCTCCTTGGTGTTGAAGAAGTAGACCCTCTGGTCCTTGGCGGTGTTTGCGCCGAAGGTGAAGCGCTTCTTCAATATCTCCCAGGTGGACTTGAGGTTGTCGCCAAGGTTGCCGTAGAATATGGAAGGCTCGGTGGAATTGTCCCACACGAATTCTCCCGCCTGCGCAGAGAACTCCACTATGGCGCCCTGCTCCACGATCATCATGCACTGCCCCTCGTTCACGGCGATTATGGAGCCGTTGGTGATGATGTTATCCTCGCCCCTGGTGTTGGTATTGCGCCCGCCGGTGCGCTTTGCGCCCTTGGTCATAAGGACGTTTTCCGGCATGGAGTCGCAATAGAAGTATTCGCGCCACTGATCGGCCAGCACGCCGCTCATGGCGCCTATTCCTGCCTGCAAAAGACCCATGTTGTCATATCTCCTTTCAGAATATGCGGAAATGAAATTATAGTATATACTTGCGGTTATTATATCACATACCGAGGCTTTGCGCCATTAAGACTTTGTAAATCCACGAAGGAGGCAAAAACACGCCAGTCCGCAGAATACGCACAAATAAAAACATGCTTTACCCTCTTTACAACTGCGAAATTTGATATATACTATTATTAGATGTCCTTTGAATACGGACACAGAGAAGGTCAGTTCCCCCGACAAATCTTATTTTATAAAACAGGAGCGGTAAAAAAATGGAAATGATGGACGCATTGGTAAAGGCGGCGCCGGAAAAAGGGCTTGTGCTCACCAGGGTTCCAAAGCCCGTGCCCGGCATGGGAGAGGTGCTTATTAAGATCCACAAGACCGCGATATGCGGCACCGACGTACACATTTACAACTGGAACCAGTGGGCGCAGGAGACCATCAAGCCCCCCATGGTCATAGGCCATGAGTACGTGGGCGAGATAGCCGAGCTGGGCCCCGGCGTAACGGCATACCACATTGGCCAGATAGTATCCGGCGAGGGGCATATCGTATGCGGCCACTGCCGCAACTGCCGCGCCGGCAACGGCCAGTATTGCCGCCACACCAAGGGCGTGGGCGTGAACCGTGACGGCGCGTTTGCGGAATACCTCTGCATACCGGCAAGCAATGTGGTGCCCATACCAGACGGTATCCCGGAGGACGTGGTATCCTTCTTTGACGCGCTGGGCAACGCCACACATACCGCCCTCATGTTCGACGTGATAGGGGAGGACGTGCTGATAACCGGCGCAGGCCCCATAGGCATGATGGCCACCGCTATATGCAGGCGCAACGGCGCCCGCAGCGTAGTGGTGACGGACGTTAACGACTACCGGCTGGAGATGGCAAGGAAGATGGGCGCCACCGCCACGGTAAACGTGGCCCATGATAAGCTGGAGAGCGTATACGGCGCGCAGCACATGGTAGAAGGCTTTGACGTGGGCCTGGAGATGAGCGGCAACGTGACGGCGCTGAACACCATGATAGACAACATGCGCAACGGCGGCAAGATCGCCCTCCTTGGCATACACCCCGGCGACATAGAGATAAACATAAACAAGGTTATATGGAACAGCCTCACCCTTCAGGGCGTATACGGCCGCAAGATGTACGAGACCTGGTACAAGATGATAACCATGGTGGAGGGCGGCCTGGACATGACCCCCATGATAACCCACCGCTTCAGCTACCGCGACTTCGACAAGGGCTTCGAGGCCATGAACAGCGGCAGGAGCGGCAAGGTGGTTCTGGACTGGACGAAATAAGCAAGGCGCGGCGAAAAAACGCAGAAAGGAAATGTATATGAAATCCGCACTTAAGCATTACGGCGAGATGCTCCAAAGCATCAGGGAATCCGGCACCTATAAAAACGAGCGCATAATCACCACCCCCCAGAAGGCGCGCATAGACACCACCGAGGCGAAGAACGTGCTGAACATGTGCGCCAACAACTACCTTGGCCTTTCCGACAATCAGGAGCTTATAGAGGCCGCCAAGGCCAGCTATGACAAATGGGGCTTCGGCCTCTCCTCCGTGCGCTTTATCTGCGGCACCCAGGGGCTGCACAAGGAGCTGGAGAATAAGATAGCCAATTTCGTAAAGATGGACGACTGCATACTCTATTCCTCCTGCTTCGACGCAAACGGCGGCCTTTTCGAGACCCTTTTAGGCCCTGAGGACGCGGTGATATCCGACGAGCTGAACCACGCCTCCATAATAGACGGCGTGCGGCTCTGCAAGGCCAAGAGGTATCGCTATAAGAACAACAATATGGAGGACCTTCGCGCCCAGCTTCAGGACGCCAAGGACTCCGGCTGCAAAATAAAGCTCATCGCCACCGACGGCGTGTTCTCCATGGACGGCTACATCGCCAACCTGAAGGGTATATGCGACCTGGCGGACGAGTTTGACGCGCTGGTGATGGTGGACGACAGCCACGCGGTAGGTTTCATGGGCGAGCACGGCCGGGGTACCGCCGAATACTGCGGCGTAGAGGGCCGTGTGGATATAATCACCGGCACACTGGGCAAGGCGCTGGGCGGGGCCTCCGGCGGCTACACCGCCGCAAGGCAGGAGATAGTGGACCTGCTGCGCCAGCGCAGCCGCCCCTACCTCTTCTCCAACACCGTGGCCCCCGCTATATGCGCCGCGGCCTGCAGGACCATAGACCTGCTCACCGAGAGCACAGCCCTCAGGGACAAGGTACACGAAAACGCCCGCTATTTCCGCGCCGAGATGGAAAAGTGCGGCTTTGACCTGCTGCCCGGCGAGCATCCCATAGTGCCCGTGATGCTCTATGACCCCAAGGTAGCCAACGAGTTCGCCGGAAGGATGCTCAAGAAGGGCGTATACGTGATAGGCTTCTGCTATCCCGTGGTGCCCAAGGGCAGGGACCGCATACGCACCCAGATATCCGCAGGGCACACCAAGGAGGATCTGGACTTCGCCGTGAAGTGCTTCAAGGAAGTAAAGGAAGAGATGGGCCTGTAACCTGTAAAAGCAAAGGAAGGAGCGTTTGCTCCTTCTTTTTTATTCGAACAGCCTTTTAAGGCTCTCGGAGTAGGGCGGGCGGGATATGCCCTTTTCCGTGATAATGGCGGAGATAAGCGAATGGTCCGTCACGTCGAAGGCGGGGTTGTAGCACCTGACGCCCCGGGGCGCCACAGGTTCCGCGAAGAATTTGCTCCTTATCTCATCTCCGTCCCGAAGCTCAATCTCTATATCCTCCCCGGAGGGACATTCCATATCTATGGTGGAGGTGGGGCCCAGCACGTAAAAGGGTATGCCGTAGTGCTTTGCGAGTATGGCTACGCCGCTGGTGCCTATCTTGTTTGCCGCATCCCCGTTGGCGGCAATCCTGTCGCAGCCCACCATGCAGCACTGCACCCAGCCGTTCTTCATCACCATGGAGGCCATGTTGTCGCAGATAAGCGTAACGTCTGCGCCGGCCCTTTGCAGCTCAAAGCTGGTGAGCCTCGCGCCCTGCAAAAGGGGCCTTGTCTCGTCCGCAAACACCCTTATGTCCATGCCCCGCTCCTTCGCAAGGAACAGCGGCCCCTGCCCCGTGCCGTAGCGGGAGGTGGCCAGGGGCCCCGCGTTGCAGTGGGTAAGCACCCCGTCCCCATCGTGGAGCAGGGAAAGGCCGTGCTCGGATATCCTGCGGCACATCTCCATGTCCTCCTCATGTATGGCGATGCACTCCCGCTTAAGGGCCGAAAGCACGGTCTCCACCGGCATATCCCGATGATCCTCCGCCGCGTCCAGCATACGGTTGAGGGCCCAGCTCAGGTTTACGGCGGTGGGGCGGGCGCGGCTGAGATAGCGGCAGTCCTCCGCCCAGTGGTCGTAGAAATCGTCGAAGGAATCGTGCGGGGCCTGAAGCGCAAGGCAGTAGGCGCAGTAGCCCGCGCATATACCTATGGCCGGGGCTCCCCGCACGCGGAGCATGGCTATTGCCTCGAACATCTCTTCCTTCGTGGTAAGCGCTATGTATTCCAGCCTGTTGGGCAGCAGTGTCTGATCGATTATCACCACCGAGCGCCCGTCGTCGGAAAGCTTTACGTTATCTGTATGAGTGACTTCTTCCAGAGGGGATTTCATTGGGAACGGCTCCTTTTGTGTATTTGCACAATAATAATACCAACATCTGAGCTTATCTTCAAGAAACATTGTCAACAGGCTGTGAAGTTGGGCAAAACGGCTTGAATAATCGGCGTGGGCTGGTCTATAATACAAAGTTGGGAAGGGGCTGCCCTTTTCAAATAAGAAAAAACTTAGGGAAAGAGATGTAAAAGCAAATGACTAAGGTTGATATTTTTTCCGGCTTTCTGGGCGCGGGCAAGACTACCCTTATAAAGAAGCTCATAGCCGAGGCCTACAAGGGCGAAAGGCTGGTGCTCATAGAGAACGAATTCGGCGAGATAGGCATTGACGGCGGCTTCATGCAGGACGCGGGGATAGAGGTCACCGAGATGAACTCCGGCTGTATATGCTGCAGCCTGGTGGGCGACTTCGGCAGGGCGCTGAAAAAGGTAGTGGAGGAATACGCCCCCGACCGCATACTCATAGAGCCCTCCGGCGTGGGCAAGCTCAGCGACGTGATACGCGCCGTGCAGGACGTGGGCTCCGACGCCTTGCAGCTAAACAGCTTTACCGCGGTGGTGGACGCCAACAAGTGCAAGATGTACATGAAGAACTTCGGCGAGTTCTTTAACGATCAGGTGGAGCACGCCAACGCCATAATACTCAGCCGCACCGGCGAGATAAGCGGCGACAAGCTGGATACCGACATAGACCTTCTGCGGGAGCACAACCCCAACGCCTCGCTTATAGTCACCCCCTGGGGCGAGCTGACCGGGGCGCAGATACTGGAGGCCATGGAAAAGCGCAACACCCTGGAGGCGGAGCTTGAGCTTCTGGCAAGTGAGAGCCGCCACCACGATGACGAGGACGAGGAGGAGCACGGCCACGGCTGCTGCGGGCATCACCACCATGATGACGAGGACGAGCACGACCATGAGCACGGCTGCTGCGGGCATCACCACCATGATGACGAGGACGAGCACGACCATGAGCACGGCTGCTGCGGGCATCATCACCATGATGACGAGGACGAGCACGAGCACGGCTGCTGCGGGCATCATCACCACCACGCCGACGAGGTGTTTATGAGCTGGGGCAGGGAGACCCCCAAGGGCTTTACCGAGGAGGAGCTGAGGGAGGCCCTTTCCGCGCTGGACGACGCGGAGAGGTTCGGCGCGGTGCTGCGGGCCAAGGGCATAGTCAGGGGCGAGGGCTGCTGGCTGCACTTCGACTATGTGCCGGGTGAGATAAGCATACGCAAGGGCCCCGCCTCCGTCATGGGCAGGCTGTGCGTCATAGGCTCCAAGCTCAACGAGGCCGGCCTTTCAGAGCTTTTCGGAGTGTGACGAGGGGAAGCGCAGGCGCTTTATGAAGGAGATCCCAGTATACATGTTCACCGGCTTCTTAGAGGGGGGCAAGACCCGCTTCCTTCAGGAGACGCTGGAGGACGAAAGATTTAATTCCGGCGAGAATACCCTGCTTTTGCAGTGCGAGGAGGGAATCGAGGAGCTGGACCCCTCAAAATTCCCCGGCGGCGGGAAGAACATACTGATCGAGGAGATAGACTCCCCGGAGCAGATAAACGCCGGTCATCTGAGCGAGCTTGCGAAAAAGGCAAGGGCCGAGCGGGTGATGATAGAGTACAACGGCATGTGGAGCCTGAACGACCTTGCACAGGCCATGCCGGAAAACTGGATAGTCTATCAGGAGTTCATGTTCGCGGACGCCAGATGCTTTTTAAGCTACAACGCCAACATGAGGAGCCTTATGGTGGATAAGCTGATGACCGCCGAGCTTATAGTGCTCAACCGCGCCGCGCCGGAGCTGGACAAGGACGAGATACACAAGATAATACGCGGCGTTTCCCGCCGTGTGAACATCGCATACGAATACCCGGACGGAAGGGTGGAATACGACGAGACGGAGGACCCGCTGCCCTTTGACGTGGAGGCGGACCCCATAGTAATAGAGGACGGCGACTACGCCCTCTGGTACAGGGATATGTCCGAGGAGATGGAAAAGTATTCCGGCAAGACCGTGCGCTTCAAGGCGCTCATAGCCAAAAACGCCAGGATGCCGGAGAATATGTTCGTGGCGGGCCGCCACATAATGACCTGCTGCGTGGAGGATATACAGTACAGCGGCCTGGTATGCAAATGGCCGGACGCAAACAAGCTGAAGAACCGCACCTGGGCCACTATTACCGCCAGGATAGAGCTTCGCTTCAGCAGGTTTTACGGGCGCAAGGGACCGGTGCTCAGCGTGCTCTCCTTAGAGCCCGCCGAAAAGCCGGAGCAGGAGGTCGCAACGTTTTATTAAATAAAAATAGCCGCAGCAGCGGCTGGAATATCCCACGGCAGGGCCGTGGGATATTTTTTATTTTCCATACTTTTCCAGTCTTTTTCCCGCCCAGAGGGCCAGCGCAAGCTTGGCGAGATCCGGCACAATGAAGGGGAATACGCACTTGGAGAGGGCGGCAAGAAGCGTTATGGGGCCCTTGGCGCTGCTGTAAACCTTTACGAACCATAGGGTGCCGAAGGCATAGCAGGCCAGCAGGCCGAGGAACAGCGCCAGCGCCTTAGCCCAAAGCCCCGCCTTATTGCGGCAGAGCAGGCCGTATATGGGGCAAAGGAGCAGGAAGCCGGCTATGTAGCCGCCGGTGGGCCCGAGAAGCGCCCCCATGCCGCCGTTAAAGCCGGCAAACACCGGCGCGCCCAGGGCGCCCAGCAGTATGTACAGCGCTATGGCTATGGCCCCGTCCCTTGCGCCCAGCAGTAAAAGCGTCAGGAAAACGCCGAAGGTCTGCATGGTAAAGGGGGGCTGTGTGGGCACGGATAGCCACGCGCAGGGGGCTAAAAGCGCCGCGCAGAGGGCTATTCGAGTCATGCGTTTTGCTGTCATCAGGTTTTTATCTCCTTTAGTTTTAAATAGATCAGCCGGGCAAGCTCCTCGGCGTCGCCGCAAAAGAGCTCGCCGGCATCGGCATAGAGCCGCCGACGCTGTGCGAATAGCTCATTGAGCCTGCCCGCCCCGTCCGCAAGGAGGGGCCTGCCCGTTATGTCTATATCCGCCGCGGTTTCCTCTATGTCGCGGAATATCCAAATTATATCACCTGTCCGGCGCATAAATCGTATATTCTCATCACGGCACACTATCCCGCCGCCTGTGGAGACTATGCCGCAGGGCAGATTTTCCAGGGAAAACAGCGCCTTTTGCTCCATCTCCCTGAAGCGCCCCTCGCCGTATTCCTTAAAAATTTCGGGGATCGTTATGCTGAAAAGGCGCTCCACAATGCTGTCAGTATCGTAAAATGGGAGCCCAAGGGCCTCCGCCGCGGCGCGCCCCTTTGCCGTCTTGCCGCAGCCCATCATGCCTATGAGGTATATCATAGCCCCTCCATGCAGTCCAATATGCCAAGGCAGAGCGCCGCCTCCGCCGCCGCAAGCCCCCTTAGGGCGATGCAGGCGTCGTGCCGGCCCTTTACGGCGATATCCGCGTTTTGCCCGCAGCTAAGGTCTATCGTATGCTGGGGGAGGGCTATGGAGGGGGTGGGGCGGAAGGCCGCCCGAAGCAGCAGCGGCGCGCCGTTTGCCATGCCGCCGTTTATGCCGCCGGAGCGGTTGCCCTCAAGGGCTATTTTGCCGTCCCGCATCCTCAGGCCGTCGTTGGCGGCGCTGCCCCACATATCGGAAAAGCCAAAGCCCGCGCCGAACTCTACGCCCTTTACCCCGGGCACGGCGTACATTATGGAGGCTATGGAGCTTTCCAGCCCCTCCCAGAGGGGGCCGCCCGCGCCCACGGGCAGGCCCAGCGCGCAAAGCTCCACCGCCCCGCCCAGGGAATCGCCCGCCGCCCGCGCCTCCGCTATCTGCTTTTCCATCGCGCCGCGCACCGCTGCATTGAGCACCGGAAAGTCCGAGGCCCTAAGCCGCGCAAGGGTATCGGCGTCCGTATACAGGGGGTCAAGGGGGGTATCCGAAGCCCCGCCTATACGGGAGTAATGCCCGCCCACGGCGATACCCTTTTGCAGCAATAGCTGCCGCGCCACAGCCCCGGCGAACACCAGGGGCAGGGTCATGCGCCCCGAGAACATGCCGCCCCCAGGCGGTATGCTGCCGTATTTTATATAGGCGGGGTAGTCGCAGTGCGAGGGGCGGGGAAGGAAGGCCGTCCTTTGGTAATCCTCCGGCCTTGCGTCGGAGTTTTCAAACTCCACCCGCAGGGTCTCCCCGGTGGTCACGCCGCCGCAAAGGCCGGAAAGGTATATGGGCGCGTCGCTTTCCCTGCGGGAGGTAGCGCCCGCACCGCCGCCCCTGCGCCTTTCTATGTCCCGGGAAATAATCTCCCCGTCCAGGCGTATCCCCTTAGGGAGCTCCATGGTAAGGCCCATCCGCTTTTCGTGGGAGCCGCCGTATATGCGCAGATCGACCCTTCCCCATGGCTTCATTTTATTACCCCTCCCAGCCGCCGGTATTCATCGAAAAACCCCGGGGCGGATTTTTTTACGCACTCCGCCCCCTCGAGCCCTATGCCGCCGCAGAGCCCCGCCGCCATTATCAGCAGCATCGCTATGCGGTGGTCGCCGTGGCAGCGGCACTCGGCGCTGTGCAGCGCCCTGCCGCCGATAACCTCAAAGCCGTCCGGCCTTTCGGCTATGTCCGCCCCCAGCGCCTTGAGCTCCGTCACTATGGCGCTTATCCTGTCGCACTCCTTAAAGCGCAGCCGCGCGCCGTTTTTTACCGCCGTGCGCCCCCTTGCCGCCAGCGCCGTAAGGGCTATGGCGGGGGCCAGATCCGGCGTTTCGGATATGTCTATATCAATGCCGGAAAGCTCCCCCGGGGATACCGTGACGCTGCCGCCCCGTATATCCACCGCCGCTCCCATGCGCCTGAGTATATCCGCCATGGCCCTGTCCCCCTGAAGTGAGCCGGGGTCGAGCCCTGAGACCGTCACCGGGCCGTATACCGCCCCCGCCGCAAGGAACAGCGAGGCGTGGGTGTAGTCCCCCTCGATGGCCGCCTCCGCCGCCTTGAGCCCTCCGGGCTTTACAAGTATCGCGCCGTCCCCTATCCAATGGGTCTCGCCCCCGAAGGCGGAGAGGGCGGCGCGGGTCAGCTCCACATAGCCCCTGCCCTGAAGGGGGGAGGTGAGTATTATGCGGCTCTCCCCGCCGAGGAGCGTGAGCGCCAGCAGCAGCCCGCTTATGTACTGTGAGGAAACGTCCCCGCGTATGGGGAAATCCCCCGGGCCGAAGCGCCCGCGGACGCTGAGCATATCCGCCGCCGCCCCCTTGCTCTTCAGCAGGGATATTACAGGCTCCATGGGCCTTTCCATAAGGGAGGGGGAGAGGGCGAACTCAACGCTGTCTGAAAGCAGCGGGGCGAGGGGATAAAGCAGCCGGTATGTTGTGCCGGAATCCCGGCAGTCGAGGCGGAGAAGGCCGGGATGTGAGTCCGCGCCGGTTATCTCCAGCGCGCCGCGCCTGAATTCGGCCCTTGCCCCCATTGCCCGTATGCAGGAGAGGGTGGCGGAGAGATCCTCCGGCAGGGCAGCTTCTTCCGGCAGGCCGCGCAGCACGCTCCTGCCCCTTGCTATCGCCGCGCATATCATGTGCCTGTGGGCGGCGCTCTTTGAGGGTATGGCGGATACCGCGCCGCTGGGCCGCCCCCAGAACCGCCTCATCGGGCCGGGGACAGCGCCCTGTCGCAAAGCTCCCGTATAGGCGTCGAGACTATGGCCGCCTGCCCGAGCTTTTTCAGGAACACGGCGTTGACGCTTTCCCCGTCCCCTTTTTTGTCCAGCAGCATCGCGGCGCGGAAGGCCGCCTCGTCTATGTCTTTAAGCTCCGTGGGAAGCTCTGCCGCCCTTAGGGCGGCTGTCAGCCGCTCCGCCGTGCCGGGCTCGGTTATCCCCATGTCCTCGCCTATCCTGGCCATGGCCGCCATGCCTATGGATACGCCGTAGCCGTGGAGGAGCTCAAAGCCGCTGGCCCGCTCCAGCGCGTGGCCTATGGTGTGGCCGAAATTCAGCTCCCGCCTTATGCCTATATCCTTGGGGTCGGCCTGCACATACCCCGCCTTTATCATGGCGGCGCCGTATACCCTGCCCGTCATGTCGCCCCCCACGTCCCCCAGGTCGCCTGAGGACAGGGCGGCGCACTTTATCACCTCCGCCATGCCGGAGGCTATATGCTCCCTTGGCAATGTGGAGAGAAGCGCCGTGTCCGTCACCACCAGCGTGGGCTGATAGAAGGCCCCTATGAGGTTCTTGCCCCTGGGGTGGTCTATGGCCACCTTGCCGCCTATGGAGGAATCCGCCTGCGCAAGCAGCGTGGTGGGGCACTGTATAAGCGGCACCCCCCGCCGGTACGTGGCCGCCGCAAAGCCCGCCGCGTCACCCACCGTGCCGCCGCCGAAGGCTATCACCGCGTCCGAGCGGCCTATGAGGCTGTCCGCAAGGCCGGAGTATATGTCAAAGAGCCTGTCGCGGCTCTTTATCTCCTCGCCCGGGGGCAGTATTATGCTGCTCGCCTCTACCCCGGCCCGCTCCAGCGTCCCCAACAGGGCGTCCAGGTGCAGCCGCGCAACGGTCTCGTCCGTCACCACCGCCGCCCTTCGCAGGCCCGAAAAAAGGCCTTCCTCATTTATCATTCCGGGGCCTATGTGTACGTTGTATTCCCGGTTGTCAGCGTTTACAGAAATTCTCATTTTTACCTGCTCCGTAAGTCCTTTTGCGCAATACTGTTTCATTTTATATAATAGCACATATCCTCACCAATATCATCATAGCATCTGGAAAAAATGCGCGGCGTGGTGTAAACTGTAATATTGACGAAATAAGATGACAGGAGGCTTTTTTGTATGCTGGAAAAACTCAGGAGGGCCATGGAGGCCGCCGGTATAGACTTTCTGCTGATACCCTCGGCAGACCCTCACGGATCGGAATATCCCGAGGAATACTTTAAGGCGCGCAAGCACTTTTCCGGCTTTACGGGCAGCGCGGGCACCCTGCTGGTATGGCAGGGCGGCGCAGGGCTCTGGACGGACGGAAGGTATTTCATACAGGCGGAGCGGCAGCTTGAGGGCAGCGGCATAGACCTCTTTAGGATGCGGGAGCCGGACGTTCCCACGGTAAACGAATTTATAGAGAAAAACATAAGGGGCGGCGTGCTGGGGGCGGACCTTCGCACCATATCCGCACAGGAGGGCATAGAGCTGGAAGGGTGCGGCGTGACACTGAAGGACTGCCGCAGCCTGATAGACGGCTGCTGGGAGGGGCGGCCCGCCCTTTCGAGGGAGCCCGCCTACGCCCTGCCCACGGAGCTTGCGGGGGTATCCGCCCATGACAAGCTGGCCTCCGTGCGCGCCGAGATGGAAAGGTGCGCCGCCGACGCCTGCATATTCACAGACCTTGCGGATATAGCGTGGCTGTTCAACATACGGGGCAACGACGTGAAGTACCTGCCCGTGGCGCTCTCCTATGCAATAGTAGAAAAGGACAGGGCGTATATCTTCATGGACGGGGAAAAGGCCGCCCCCATAGCGGAGCACCTGAGGGCACTGGATACCGAGATACTCCCTTATGACGGCATATACGACTTTATAGGCAGATACGGCGAGGCCACCCGGGTGATGTGCGCCCTTTCCGTATTGAATTACAGGCTGTATCAGGGCTTGTCCCGCTGCCGGGTGGAGGATTCCGACCCGGTGCAGCTCATGAAGGCGGTAAAGAACCCCGTGGAGCTGGAGAACATGCGCAGGACCCACATAAAGGACGGCGTGGCCGTTACCCGCTTCATGCGCTGGGCAAAGACCCACGCAGGGGAGGGCTACACCGAGATGCGGGCCGCCGAGGTGCTGGAGGGCTTCCGCAAGGAGCAGGAGGGGTATATGTACCCCAGCTTTGAGAGCATCACGGGCTACGGCCCCCACGGGGCCATAGTACACTATTCCGCCACGCCCGAGACGGATATACCCGTAAGGCCGGAGGGGCTGCTGCTGGTGGATTCCGGCGGGCAGTACATGGGCGGCACCACCGACATAACCCGCACCATAGCCTTGGGGCCTCTGACAAAAGAAGAAAAGCAGTCCTTTACCATAGTCCTTGAAAGCATGCTCGCCCTGCTCACCTTCAGGTTCCCCAAGGGCTGCGCCGGCTTCAATCTGGACGCCATAGCCCGCGCCCCCTTCTGGAGCAGGGGCATGGACTACAACCACGGCACCGGCCACGGGGTAGGGTATATGCTCTCGGTACACGAGGGGCCCAACGGCATACGCTGGCAGCGGCGGGTGAAGTCCGAGGACGCGGAGTTCGCCCCGGGCATGATAACCTCTGACGAGCCGGGCATATATATCGAGGGCAAATACGGCGTGCGCCATGAGAACCTTACCGAGTGCGTGGAGGCGGACTCCCGCTATCTCGAGTTCAGGCCCATCACCTTTGCGCCCATAGATCTGGACGCCATAGACGAGGATACCCTGACGGAGGCCGCAAGGCGGCAGCTCAACGCCTACCACAGGGAGGTCTACGCAAGGCTCGCCCCCCACATGAGGGAGGAGGAGCTTGTATGGCTCAGGGAATACACGAGGGAGATATAGCGTGAACCGAAATACGCCGGATAAAAAGCTGTTTTGCAGGTGGGGCGAGGCGGCCTTTGTGCTGGGGACGCTCCTTATAGCCCTTGGGGTGGCCCTCATGGAAAAGGGGGGCCTTGGCATGTCCATGGTCACCTCACAGTCCTATATAATTTCCCTTGCCGTGCCCTTTTTGACCTTCGGCATGGCGGATTATATGCTTCAGGGGCTGCTGCTGATAGGATACTATATAATAGTGCGCCGCTTTGACTGGAGGAACATACTCTCGTTTTTCTCCGCCTTTGTGTTCGGCGTGGCGTTGGACGGCATGATATGGCTGCTGCGGGGCGCCCATGCGGATACCATGGCCCAGCGCATAGCGTTCTTCGCGGCGGGGATGCTGACCAACTCCCTGGGCGTGGCCTTCTTTTTCCGTACCTACCTGCCCCTGCAGGTGTATGAGCTGTTCGTGATGGGCATAGTGGAGCGCACGGGCTGGAGGCTGCACAGGGTAAAGACCGGCTTTGATATAGGCTGCTGCCTTTCCTCGATAATACTGTCGCTCATATTCTTCGGAAGGCTTAAGGCCATAGGCGCGGGGACGGTGGTATGCTCGCTGCTCTCCGGCACGCTGATAGGGCTTTACACTAAGCTCATGCAAAAATACATAGACTTCTCGCCGGCGCTGCCGGGGCTTTACGCCTTCTTCGCCGGGGGCGCAGGGGAAAAGACAGGCAGCCTGCACACATAAACCTTGGAGGGATAAACTATATGCAAAGAACACCCGGAAGCGGAGGGCGGCAAAAGCGCGTATCCGGCAGCGGCAGCGTATTCAGGCGGGGCGGCGGCCTCGGCACAGGGCCGGTGGGCTCCGGCGGCGGCTTCGGCGGCTCCGGCAGCTCCGGCGACAGGGGCACGGGCAGGGGCGGCGGCAATATGGGCCTTATCGCCCTGCTGATAGCGTACCTTTTGGGACGGAGCGGAGGCGGGGGCAGCGGCGGCAAGGGCAGGCGCAGGGGCGGCTGTCTTTCCCGCATAATTATCCTCATAGTGATACTGGCGCTGGGCTATATGCTGGTGCAGTACCTCACATGGGACATAGACGAGGACAACGCAAACGGCGATATACAGCTTATCGAGGCGGAGGCCACCCCGACCCCCCTGCCCCAGCTCGCCCAGACCCAGGCTGCGGCGGCGGATACCACCGTATCAAATCTCGCAAGGGAAAAGCGCACCAAGATACGGGGCGGCGGCAGGGACGTATATACCGTGATGGTATACATGTGCGGCACAGACCTGGAAAGCAATTACGGCATGGCTACCTCCGACATAAACGAGATGCTCCACGCCGGGCTTTCGGATAAGGTGAATATAATCGTGGAGACCGGCGGCGCCTCCAAGTGGCAGAACACCGTCATAAGCAGCAAGGTGAACCAGATATACCAGATAAAGAACGAGGGTATACTGCGCCTTGAGGCGGATATAGGCAAAAAGGCCATGACAAAGGCCGCCACCCTTACGGAGTTCATAAAATACTGCGAGGATAACTTCCCCGCGGACCGCTATGCCCTCATAATGTGGGACCACGGCGGCGGCTCAAACGCGGGCTACGGCTACGACCAGAAGTTCCCCGGGGACTCCATGACGCTGGACGTGTTCAATAAGGCGTTGAGGGACGCGGGCTGCACCTTCGACTTCATAGGCTTTGACGCCTGCCTTATGGCGACGCTGGAGACCGCCATGGTTGCCGAGCAGTACGCGGATTACTTCATCGCCAGCGAGGAGACGGAGCCGGGCTGCGGCTGGTACTATACCAACTGGCTCACCCAGCTCAGCAAAAACACCTCCATGGATACCGTATCCATAGGCAAGACCATAATAGACGACTACACGGCGGCCTGCCGCCAGCAGTCCTCCTCAAACCAGACCACGCTTTCCCTGGTAGACCTTGCGGAGCTTTCAGGCACCGTGCCGGCGGCCCTTAACAGGTTCGCCACCTCCACGGCGGAGCTCATAGACTCCGACAGCTATACCGTGGTAGCCAATGCGCGCAGCAGGGCAAAGGAGTTCTCATCGGGCATAAACCAGATAGACCTCATAAGCTTTGCGGACAACATGGGCACGCCGGAGGCAAGGGCCCTTTCAGAGGCCCTCCGCGGCTGCATAAAGTACAACCGCGTGTCGCGCTCCCTTGCAAACGCCAACGGCCTGTCCATATACTTCCCCTACCGCAAGCTGTCCTCCATGAACAGCATGGTGGATATATACGATGAGATAGGCATGGACGACGCATACACCGACTGCATAAGGAGCTTCGCCTCGGTGGCTGCGGGCGGGCAGCTCACCTCCGGCTCCTCAGGCTCCCCCCTTACCTCCCTCTTCGGGGATATGAGCGGCAGCGGCAACAGCGCCGATATGCTTTCAGAGCTGCTCTCCGCCGCCCTCTCCGGCAGCGGCAGCTACTCCTCCTCCGGCAGCTATTCCTCCGGCGGCTCCAGCTATTACGACCTGTTCGACATGTTCGCGGGGCTGCGCTCGGTAAGGAACAAAAAGGCGGCGTGGCTGGACAGGGACGCCATGGCCGCGGCGGCGGGCTTCTATGGGGAAAACAGGCTGGAGCCCTCCCGCCTCATCGCCACGCACAAGGACGGCAAAAAGGTGCTGAAGCTCACGGACGGGGAATGGGACTTGGTGCAGGACGCCGCGCTCAACGTGTTCATAGACGACGGAGAGGGCTATATAGACCTGGGCACGGACAACGCCTACGAATTTGACGATGACCGCGACCTGATATTGGATTACGACAAGACCTGGATAGCCCTGAACGGGCAGGTGGTGCATTATGAGCTCCTGTCCAACGACGTGGACGGCGATTCCTACGTCATAACCGGCAGGGTGCCGGCGCTGCTAAACGGCGAGCGGGCAGACCTGATACTGGTGTTCACCGACGAGGACCCCTACGGGACCGTGGCGGGGGCGCGGACGGTATACGGCGATGAGACGGACACCGTGATGAAGGGGCTTATCGACATAAAGCCCGGCGATACGCTGGACTTCCTCTGCGACTATTACAGCTATGACGGGAAGTATATGGACAGCTACATGCTGGGCAACCGTATGACGGTAAAGGGGGAGCTGACCATAGCCAACGTGGAGCTGGCCGGGGAAAAGGCCCTTTCCACCTTCCGGCTCACCGACATATACGGCGCGGAATACTGGACAGAAGCCCTTGAAAACTGACAAGGCAAGGAGAAAAATGTTATGAGATCAGAAGCAAGGAAGTTTAGGAC
This sequence comes from uncultured Clostridia bacterium, assembly GCA_934633985.1. Taxonomy (GTDB): domain Bacteria; phylum Bacillota; class Clostridia; order Christensenellales; family CAG-138; genus SFEL01. The sequence continues at coordinate 45,818 of CAKTYU010000005.1, read as the reverse complement.
GGCGGTTTCGCTTATCGTTATGGCGCTTTCCGGCGCGGCGGGATTTTTTATAGGCGCTGCCCTCGGCGATGCTTGGGGCGGGGCGATATGCTTTTCCATGATCGCCGGGATCGCCTGCGTGGTTTACGCGGTGGATAATCGGGACGAGTAAAAAGCATCTGCGGCATTGCCGGCAAAAGGCTTTGCCAGGCTAAAAAGGAACGGCCCTTGCCGTTCCTTTTTAGTATTATGTTTTTTATTTGCCGGGCTTTTCTACCCTTACCGCTCCTTCGCCGCCTCTTCCTCCTCCAGCACCCGGTAGGCCACCTTGCCCACCAGCGTCTTGGGAAGCTCCGGGCGGAACTCCAGCTCCCGGGGCATGGCGTACCTTGCAACGTACTTAGAGCAATGCTCCAATATGTCCTTCTTCAGCTCCTCGCTGCCCTCATAGCCGGGCTTTAGCATCACGAAGGCCTTTACCCGCTGCACCCTTATGGGGTCCTTTACGCCTATCACGCAGGCAAGATGCACAGCCTCGTGGGCTTCCAGCACGTTCTCTATCTGGGAGGGGTATACGTTATAGCCGTTGGTGACTATCATGCGCTTTATGCGCTGGCGGAAGTACACGAAGCCCTCCTCGTCCATCATGCCCAGATCGCCGGTGTGTACCCACAAGAGGCCGTCCCCGTGATCGCGCATGGTGTCGGCGGTCTCCTTGGGGTGGTTAACGTAGCAGAGCATAACCGTGGGGCCCGCAAGGCATATCTCGCCCTCCTCGCCGTAGGGAAGCTCCTTTGTGGTGCCGGGCTTTACTATTTTATAATAGGTATCCGGGAAGGGCAGGCCTATGCTGCCCTCCTTCGCCTTGTGCATGGGGGTCAGGCAGCTTGCGGTAACGCACTCGGTGGTTCCGTAGCCCTCGCGTATGCTTATGGTGGCGCCGTGGGAGGCAAGGAAGGCGTCAAAGCGCTTTTTAAGCTCCACGGAAAGGGAATCCCCGCCGGAAAATACGCCCTTTAAGCAGGAAAGCTCCAGCGCCTCCGCCTCCGGCACCCTGAGCAGCGCCTCAAAGAGGGAGGGTACCCCCGCTATGAAGTTGGGCTTTTTCTTTTTGAGCAGCTCCGCATAGCTCTTGGGGGTGAAGCGGGGTATGAGTATGCAGTGGCCGCCGCTTGCAAGCATGGAGTGTATGCTCACGCCCAGGCCGAAGCCGTGGAACATGGGCATTATGGCGAGCATTTTGTCCCCCGGGCGGAATATGCTGTTGGTGGCGATTATCTGGGCCGCCAGCGCGTTGAAGTTCAGGTTGGAAAGGCTTATGCCCTTCATGGTGCCGGTGGTGCCGCCGCTGTAAAGTATGGCGGCGGGGTCGTGGGGCCCGCGGCGGCGGCGGCAGTCAGCCCTGCCCTCGCCCCGCTTTAAGAAGTCCCTCCACCAGATAAAGTCGTCGCCCTCGGGCCGCTTTACCTTGCGCCCCTCCGTGAGCCTGTAGCCCAGCTTCATCACGGGGGATAATGCGTCCGCCACAGAGGTTATTATGAGGGTGGGAAGCTCTACCTCCCGGCGCACCTCCTCGAACTTGCCGTAGAACTGATCCAGCGTTATGGCTGCGACGCTCTGGGAATCCTTAAGGCAGAAGGCTATCTCCTTTACGGCGGATAGGGGGTGTACCATGTTGGCTATGGCCCCCACCATGTTTATGGCGTAAAACATGGTGACGGTCTGGGGGGCGTTGGGCATACATATCGTTACCTTGTCCCCCTCCTTTATGCCTATGGCCGCGAGCGCCCGCGCACAGGCGTGAATGTCCTCCACCGCCTTTTTATAGGTGGTGGAGCTGCCCATGAAGTCGTAGGCGATATAGCCCGGGTACTTCTCCGCCATGCACTCCAGCGCCTCCTCGAGAGTACCCATAAAGTAGTCGAGGTGGGGGGGACATTCCGGGTCGTAGCTCGTCAGCCACGGGGCCCTGGCGGTCACGCGGCTCTCGTCTATGTAGCTGTAAGCGTATGCTGTTTCGCTCATTTTAATAATCAACTTCCTCGTTAGAATTTTGCTCTAAAAGCTCCGGGTGGGTGAGCAGGTGCTTGAAGAGCTTTACGGATTTTGAGTAGTAGTAGCCGTCGGCTATGCGCTCGTCCAGCGTAATGCCTATGTCTATGACCTCACGCAGCTCCATGGAGCCGTCCTCATTATAAAAGGGCGCAAGGTGCTTCTCCCCTATGACCACGAATATGGAGTTGGTGCCCCAGTTGGTCAGGTGGTGGTAGCCCGCGTGCAGCCCTATGCTGCCGAGGTTGGCGATGAACACAGAGGCCTGGTTGGGGTCCTCCTTTATGAGGAAATCAGGCACCCTGCCCCTGCGGTCCAGGGAGAAGAGCAGCTTCATCACGAGCCGCATCATAAAGGGGGGCAGGCGGAGCAAAAGCCCCATCTTGTCGGTGGAGTTGTCCTCGGCAGAGCCCTTGCGGAAGGAGGTCACCCGCTCCTTTATGCTGTCATGTATGGTGTTTATGTTGTCCTCGTCCCCGAAGGCCTTGTAGAATATGGATTCCGAGGCCTCGTCCGCAAACTGCCGCTTTACCATGAAGGCGGCGGTTATCCACCTGCGCTGGTATATCCTGTTGCCGGAGATGAAGCGGTTCATCTTGGGGCGCAGGGTCACCGTGCGTATGAGCGCCGCCACTATGGCGTGCAGGTAGGTGTACTTGAAGCCGGGGTCGCCCTCGGTCTTTTTCTTCAGGTATTCGTTCAGGGCGGTTATGTCTATCTGCTCCTGTATAAAGGCCTCGTTGTCGGCCCTGTTGGGGTAAAGGTAGGGCATGAAGCCGTGCAGGGGGTCAAGATCCCTGAGCCATATCCCGTCCTTGCGGTCGCCCCTCTTTATCCTTTCAGCCATGGTTGTTGTCCCTCCCGTAAAATCGGTATAAATCCATTTATGGATTATATCATACAAATATGTGAAATAATAGCGGTTTGGGCGGAAAAATTAAAAAACTTTAATCTTGCGCCGGCCAAAATAGGGGGCGTGAACGTTTTTTAAGCACTTGCCCCCGTTTGCATAATGTAATAAAATATATCCGATATACTCATCAGGAGGTGAAGCATGTCCACCATCACATATAAATGCCCCAACTGCGACGCGGACCTTACCTACCGCCCGGATACCGGCGGCTTCGGCTGCGATTACTGCGGCAGCAGCTACACCGAGGAGCAGCTAAACGAGCTTCTGAAAAGCCGGAAGATAATAGACGAGCAAAGGGAAAGCGCCGCCTTTGACGGCCACGCGCTGGTATACACCTGCCCTAACTGCGGCGCGGAGGTGGTGACCGACGACACCACGGCGGCGACCTTCTGCTTCTACTGCCACAATCCCGTTATATTAAAAGGAAGGCTTTCCGGCGGCATGGCGCCGGATAAGGTGATACCCTTCTCCATACCAAAGGAAAAGGTAAAGGAGCAGCTAATAAGCTGGTGCAGGTCCAAAAAATACATAGACGACGGCTTCTTCAGCGATATGCAGCTGGAAAAGCTCACGGGCGTTTACTTCCCCTTCTGGCTGGTGGAGGGCGACATAAAGGCCACCGTTACCGCCAAGGCAAGCTCCGTAAGGGTATGGACGGTGGGGAACACCGAGTACACCGAGACCAGCGTTTACGCCCTTACGCGGGGCGGCGAGGTGAAGCTGGGGGAGATAACCCTAAGGGCGCTCAGCCGCGAGGACGCGGAGCTTTTAAACGGCGTATACCCTTACGATATGTCCGGCCTCAAGGACTTTAACATGAGCTTTTTATCCGGCTTCATGGCGGAGCAGCGCGACCTTGAAAGGGGCGCCGTCGAGCCGCAGGCGAACAGCATAATACGCTCCACCGCCCAAAGGCAGCTCGAGGGGACGCTGTCGGGCTACGGCCCGGTAAGCGGCAAGAGCATGGCGGTGGAGGGGGAAAGCTCCCAATGGAAGTATGCCCTCATGCCCGCGTGGATGATGACCTACCGCTACAAGGGCGAGCTTTACTACTTCGCCATGAACGGCCAGACCGGAAGGATCGCCGGAAGGGTGCCAGTGAGCAGGAAAAAGACCAACAGGCTCATGTGGATAGTTGCCGCCGCCTGCCTTGTGATGGGCGCGCTGATAGGAGGGCTGGTATGAAAAAGCTGTTGACCGCCATAATAATAGCCGCGCTGTGCCTGGGGCTTTGCTCCGGGGCCCTTGCGGAGGGGGAGCAGAGGGTGTTCGACCTTGCGGGGCTTTTGACCGACGACGAGGAGGCGGCGCTGCAAGGCCGCATAGAGGGCATCGCATCGGCCTTTGGCCAGGATATAGGCATAGTCACGGTGGAGGACGAAAGCGTTATGAGCACGCAGGAGTTTGCCGATGAGTTCTACGAAAGCAGCGGCATGGGCATAGGGGATAACCGCACCGGCGCGCTGTTCTGCATAGATATGTACAACCGGGAGACCTACCTCTCCACCGCAGGGGACATGATAGACATAATTGACGACCAGCGGCGGGAGGAGATATTCGACGCCCAGATGGACTGCCTTGCGGAGGGGGATTACATGGGGGCCTTTTCCGCCGCGCTGGACTACGCCGAGAGGTTTATAGTGATGGGCGTTGCGGATAACCACACCGCCATAGACGCGGAGACGGGCGAGGAGCTGGAGCCCTGGGAATACGGCAGCAGCTATACCCCTGCGCCGGAAAGGCAAAGGACCGCCGCGGAGCGGGCGGCGGGGGCGGCCGCGATAGGGGGCGGAGGCGGCCTTATAGGGCTTATTGCCGGGGCCATAGCCAAGGGCTCCATAAGGAAGAGCTACGCCAAAAAATACCTCCCCTCGGAATACGACTGGCAGGCAAACTCAAGGCTCGACCTTCGGGTAAACGATTCAAAGCTTGTAAATAAGTTTGTCACCACGCGGGTGATACCCCGCAACAACAACACCGGCGGCGGCGCCCGCTCCGGCGGGGGCGGCAGCGTAAGCACCGTACACAGATCCTCCAGCGGAATGTCCCACGGGGGCGGAGGGAGAAAGTTCTAAAATCAGCATATTAAAAAAGTGGCTTTAAGCCACTTTTTTGCTTTGTCATTCTTCTGTTTTGTATACCACGCGGTATTTTTCGCCGCCCAGCGCCTCGGCTATGGACTCCAGATCCCTGTCCATAAGCTCCCGCAGCGTTTCCTCAGCCTCGTACCGCATACAGGTGCCGCAGGAGGAGCTAAGGCTCCGGGGCACGGGGGAAAGCGCCGCCGAGGCCGCGCGCCCCTTTACGTTTTTAAGGCTGCGCATGGCGGCGAGGTGGGTATGGAAGGTGGCTATGTAGCTGGGCATGGTTACTCCTTACGGGCTTCGCAGAAATGGCTGAATACCATTTTGCGAGTAATACTATTTTGTCAGGGTGAGGCGGTAGTCGCCGCCCTCCTCGGCTACGGATACGGCATAGCCCGCGCTTTCGGCAAAACGCTTTACGTTTTCCCTTGCGGAATGGTTGTCCACCATTACCTCCAGCGTGGCGGGGGAGCTCTTGGCTATCTCCTTCTGGGTCATTATCACCGGCATCGGGCAGGCGAGACCTCTGGCGTCTATCATATCATTTCCTCCTATAAAAGTACAATAATTCTTTCGCAGAAGTGACCGAAGGTCACTTCTGCGAGTTTTTTTCGTGTTTTGCCTATGGCATAAATATGAGGTTCCGCCCCGGGGGACTGGGCGGAACTGACCCGCTGCGGCGGCCCCCCGGGCGGCAAAACACGCAGAGTGCGAAAACCTACGGTTTTCATCCGTTTTGACGTACCCCCCCAGGGGGCCTTCTCTTGCCCCTTCGGGTCAATTCACCTTGTCGCCGTCAAAGCCGGAATTAACTTTAAGGGGCTGCGGCCCCTTAACAACCCCAAGGGGTTTCTCTGTTGCCGAAGAAGCGGCTTGGCGCCGCTTCTTCTTTTCTTGTCAGGTTTCTAAGGGTTATTCCTTGCTGGCCTTTACGTTGATGAGGGTCACTATGAGGAGGACCGCATAGCAGGCGATGACGGCTACGACGCCGTTTGCGCCGGGGCCCTTGCCGGAGGAGGCGGTGCTGAAGTTATGGGCGATAGCCGCGCCGAACACAAGGCCGGTCACGGTTATGGCGGAGTCGGAGTTGCCCTCGCCGGTGAGTATGAGCTGACGGAGGGGGCAGCCGCCCAGCAGCACGGAGCCCCAGCCTACGATGCCCATGCCGAGGAAGTTCATCAGGCCGTCGTTATGGGCTACGGGCTGATCGGTGAAGCCGAGGTTGAACTTATTGAGGATCAGGTTGCCGATGAGCACGGTGACTATGATAGCCACGAAGCCAAGGGTAAGGCCCCACTGGTTGAACATGATGGTATCGCGTATGCCGCCGGCCATGCAGAAGCGGCTGCGCTGGGCCAGTACGCCCACAACTATGCCGGCCACCAGAGCCAGTATGACGGGGGCGTGCATGGAGCCGGGGCCCTCCTCGCTCCAGGCGAACAGGGCGGGCGCGAGGCCGGCCAGCACCAGAAGCACTATCATCAATACGGGCATCCATGCGCCGTCGATGCAGGGCTCAGCATAGTTGCGCTTCAGGGAGAAGCCCTTCTTGAGGGCGATGGTGCCCACGAAGATGCCCGCGATGAAGCCCACGAGGCCCACTATGGCGTTCAGGTCGCCGCCGCCGATGCGGATGACCATGCGCAGGGGGCAGCCCAGGAATACCAGCGCGCCTATCATCACGCAGATACCCAGTATGAAGCGGGTGAAGGGGGAGGAGCCGCCTACGGCCTTCCATTCCTTCTTGATGAGGGCGGCCGCGGCAGCGCCGGCGATTATGCCCACGATCTCAGGGCGCACATACTGCACTACGGCTGCGGAATGCAGCTTGAGGGCGCCGGCTATATCGCGCAGGAAGCAGGCGATGCAGAAGCCCATGTTTGCGGGGTTGCCGCAGGCGGTAAGCACCAGCGCAGCGATACCGACCACTACGCCGGTAAGCAATACGGGAAGGTTCTTTTTCATAACAATAACTCCTTTTTGTTTTTCACCTGTGGACAAAAGCCATAGGTATGATAAACTGTATCTGAAAAGGGACGCACCCCCTTATCAGCAAAATAAATTTGTGAGGTAATCACCAATGTCCGTATATCTCGACAACGGAGCCACCTCCTTCCCCAAGGCGCCGGGAGTGGGCGAGGCCATGCTGGATTATATAAACAACATAGGCGCCAACGTGAACCGCTCCACCTACGCGGCCTCCAGCGAGGCCGAGACGGTGCTCATGGAGTGCCGGGAGAGGCTTTGCGCCCTCTTCGGTACCGAGGACATCACCCATGCGGTGTTCACCCCCGGCATGACGGCGGGGCTTAACATGCTGCTCAAGGGCTTTTTGCGGCCCGGCGACCACGTAATAGTAAGCAGCCTTGAGCATAACGCCATGATGCGGCCCCTGCGCCAGCTTGAAGGGCAGGGCGTGGAGCTTTCCCGCATACCGGCGGACAGCAGCGGCGTGACCGACCCCAGGGATATGCTGCCCCTCATAAGGCCCAACACCAGGCTCGTCGCAGTGATGCACGCCTCCAACGTCTGCGGCACGCTGCTCCCCATAAAGGAGATAGGCGATATATGCAGGGAGCGGGGGCTGCCGCTTATACTGGACGCCGCCCAGACCGCGGGGCATTACCCGGTGGACATGAAGGAGCTTGGCCTTTCCGCCGTGTGCGCGCCCGGCCACAAGGGGCTTTTAGGCCCGCAGGGGATAGGGGTGCTGATGCTGGAGGAGGGCTTTGCCAAGCAGGTAGAGCCGCTGATAGCCGGCGGCACCGGCAGCGCCTCGGACAGCGAGCAGCTTCCCCCCTATATGCCGGACAGGTTTGAATCCGGCACCCTGAATATCCCCGGCATATTCGGCCTTAACGCGGCGCTGGGCTTTATACTGGACAAGGGCGTTTCCGCCCTCCGCGCCCATGAGGAAAGGCTCACGAGCCGCTTTATCGCCGGGCTCGAGGGGCTTCCGCTGCGCCTTGCGGGGACAAAGGATATCAACAGGCGGGTAGGCGTGGTGTCCATAGACTTCACCGGCCACGACAACGCGGAAATAGCATACGAGCTGGACAAGCGGGGCATAATGACCCGCTGCGGGCTGCACTGCGCGCCCAGCGCCCACAGGACACTGGGAACCTTCCCCCAGGGGACGGTGCGCTTCAGCATGGGCTATGCCAACGCCGAATGTGACGTGGACGCGGCGATTTCCGCGATAAAGGAAATACTTCGTTAAATTTTGTAAGAATTTTCTTACAGCCAAATTCTAACATGGCGGCTATGGCTTTTCCACAGTACCGGGAGCGATTTAAAGGTTTTTTTGAGGTGGTGCTAAAGCGATAAAGAAAAGCTATAAGGGTAAAGAAAGGATGAAAAAAGGAACGGTATCCGCCGTTCCTTTTTTATGCCGCAGAGGTGGCCGAAGGGCCGCCTCTGCGAAGCGTTACATATCGACCTTTAATCCTATCCCCATCTCCCTGGCCTTGGCGTAGATGCGCCGTGCGGTGACGAGATCCAGCACCGCGGAGCCCACGGACTTGAAGAAGGTTATCTCGGAGCCGCTCTCCCGGCCGGGTGTATCGCCGTTTATGAGCTGGCCCAGCTCGCCGGTGATGCGGTCCCTGCTGTATTCGCCCCGGTCTATGGGCTGAAGTATGTCCCCCGCCTCGCCGAGAACGCCGTCCAGCGTGTCCGCATAGACCTTTCCCGCGTGGGTGAGGGTATAGGCGTCTATCTCCACCATGTCGTAGGTGAAGGAGCCTATGCCGTTTACGTGGGCGCCGGGCTTGAGGAGCCTGCCGTCAAACACGGGGGAGGTGGCGGTGGTGGCGGCGGTAACGACGTCCGCGTCGGCTACCGCCTCCTCAGGGGAATGTACGGCGATAATCCTCGTCTTGAACCTGCCCGCAAAGGCTTCGCTCATGGAGCGGGCAAAGGCCTCCGCCCGCTCAAAGCTGCGGCAGTATACCTTGGCAAGCTCTATATCCCGCACGGTGAGAACCGCCTCAAGCTGGCCCGCCGCCTGCCCTCCCGCGCCGAAGAGGGCGAAAACCCTGCTGTCCCTGCGGGCGAGAAGGTCTGTAGCCGCGCCGGCCACAGCGCCTGTGCGCACCCGCGTCAGGTATGTGCCGTCCATGAGGGAGGAGACGGCGCCGGTGGAGTCGTCCATCAAAACCATGGTGGCGGGGACGCTGGGAAGGCCCCGCTTTGGGTTGTCCGGATATACTGAAACTATCTTTACGCCCAGGGCGGATGCGCCGGGGGCATAGCCGTACATGTACAATGCCGAGCCGTTATATGCGGGTACCGGCAGGTTTGCGCGGAGGGGTATGTCCGTGTCCCCTGCGGAATAGAGCGCGAGGGCGTCCTTGGCCGCCTGTACCGCCTCCGCCATTGTGAACACCTTTGCCATATCTTGCCTTGTGAGCAAAGTTATCATAGTGCGTGCGTCCTTTCATTCCTGTTATTTTTTGTAATTATTTACCGGCTGTCCCATATGATTTTACCTTCCGTGCAATACCGCCGTCAATACGGATGGAAACATTTGCTGTGCGGCGCAACCTTTTCTGGTATAATTGCGTTATAAATATAAGGATATCGGAGGTGGGCTATGCTGGGAAAGGGCGAAAAAAGGCTTGTGGCGGCGTATTCGGCGGCGCATTTTGCCGTGGACCTGTGCTGCGCAATGTTAGTGCTGCCTGCGGCCCGGGCGGCCTCGGATAAGGCCATGGCGCTGCTCATATACAACTTCTGCGCCTTCGCCATGCAGCTCCCAATAGGGGTGCTGGCGGACAGATATGGCGGCGGCAGATATTTTTCCGCCATAGGCTGCCTTATGGTGGCCCTGGGCGGGCTGCTGCCCTCCCCCATGCTCACCGCCGTCGTATGCGGGCTGGGCAACGCGGCCTTCCATATAGGCGGCGGCGCGGACGTCATGGCGGTGACGGAGGGGGCAAAATACCTGGGCATATACGTTTCACCCGGGGCAATGGGCATATTCCTCGGCGCGCTGGCCTCGCGGGCGGGGCGGAGCCTTGCCGCCTTCGCCGCCTGCCTCATGCTCGCCTGCGCCGCGGCTATAATGGCCCTTTGCAGGGAGGGCGCAGGGCCGGGGAGCCCCGAGCTGCCCCGGGGACGGGAGCAGTGGCTGCGGCTTATGAGCCTGCTGGCGGTGGTGACGCTAAGGAGCTACGGCGGGGTGATAATGTCCTTCCCGTGGAGGGCCGGCGCGTGGGCGTGGATAGCCGCGCTGTGCGTGGTGGGCGGAAAGTGCATAGGCGGCTTTGCCTCGGACCGCTTCGGGGAGGTGCGCTCCGCCACCGTCACGCTGAGCGCCGCCGCTGCCGCGCTGATATTTTCCGCATTCCCGCTGCCGGGGGCGCTGGGGCTGCTGCTGTTTAATATGTCCATGCCCGTAACGCTGTACGCCGCAAGGGATATACTGAGGGAGGGCAGGGCCACCGCCTTCGGGCTGCTCACCCTGGGGCTTTTCCTCGGCATGCTGCCCGCCTTTTCCGGGGCCTCCGGCAGCGGGCAGGATTACGCCATGATCTGCCTGATCTCCATAATGCTGATACGGGTGGGGGTGGGCAAAAGGTGATGCTGCGCGCCATGGGCTTATCGCTGCTGCTTACGGAGCTGATAGAGCTTTCCGCCGCCCTGCTGCTGAAGAAGAGGGAGGATATAGGGCTCATCGCCCTTGCAAACCTTATGACCAACCCGGCGGTGGTATACCTTTCGCTGCTGACGAAGGCCCTGAGGCCGGGGCTTTACCCGGCGGCGGCCGCCGTGACGGAGCTTTTAGCTGTGCTGGCGGAGGGATACGCCTACAAAAGGCGCGCCGCCAAAATAGCCCGCCCCATGCTTTTTTCCCTGTGCATGAACGCCCTCTCCTTTGGGACGGGGCTTGTGATAAAGCTGATATTTTAAGGAGGTACGGATAATATGAAAAGGATCTTTTGCGCGCTGCTTGCGGCGGCAATGCTGCTCCTGCCCTGTATGGCGCTTGCGGACGTGATACTTGAGCCGGAGGACAGCTTTTACAAAAGGCACAGCGACCAATGCACCTATCAGGCCGGCAGGACCTACATAGCCGCGGGCGAGGGCGGCTCCGCCCCGGTATACGGCGCGCCGGACAGGGGGGAGCGCCGCCGGCTGAGCAACGGCGAGGAGACCGTCTGCCAGTGGCTCTATACCGATGGGAACGGCGCTCAGTGGGCGCTGATAAGCGACGGCAGCGGCTGGATAAACCTCTATGACTTCAAGGTAAAATACGACTGGGTGGAGTTTGCGGGGGAGCATAAGGACGAGATAAAGCATGAGGACGCAGAGGTGGACGCCGCCAAGGGGGCGGGGGATACCATAATATTCTACGACTACCCCGGCTCCGAGAGGAAGGCCTTTGACCTAAGCCTCGGCGCATTTGGCAGCGACAAGATAACCGTGGACACGACCTATACCGACGGGGAGGGCCGCAGATGGGGCTTTATCGGCTACTGGTACGGCTACCGCAATCTCTGGATAAGCCTTGACGACCCGACTGTGGAGGTTCCGCCCGCGGCGGAGCAGCCCGCCCCGGTGAGCACCGGCGCGCCTGCGTACCTGCCCCCCAAGGGCGGCGGCGCGCCCATGATAATCGGCGGCGGCCTCGCCGCCTTAGCCGCCCTCATAGCGGTGGGGATGATAAAGGGCAGGAAGAAAAAGCAGCAATAAAAAAAGAGGGCGCAAGCCCTCTTTTTAAGTATTGTTTACGGCTGCACGAGAGCCGCCAGGTCGGTTATGTTATTCTTGCTTCCGGTGTGCGTTCCGGTTCCGGTGTAGTGGGGAAGCCCACTATCCTTTGCCGCCCAGTCAGCCGAGGCAATATCGCCTGTTATAGTGCCGTCGTTGGCGAGGGTACATACGCTTCCATCACTGTCGTTGTTGAGCGTGATGCTGCATTGGACATTCATATCCTTGCCTATCGTCAGATTGCCGACCATGTAGATGCCCGCTGTATTATTTCCCTTGATAGAGCCGGAGGTGAGCGTAATGGTGTCGCTGCAATCTGTTCCCAATGTCGCAAGGATATGTTCACCGATAGTGTTATTCTCTATCGTCAGGCTTTCGGCGGTCAATGCGTTCACTTTATCATTGCCCCATATCATATCATTGTCCCATACCATGATAAGGCTTTTTCCGATATTGTTATCAGTGATTGAAACGTTTTTCAGCGTCATGTTTTCCACGTTGGTGAAAAGCAGCCCGTATGCGCCGTCCTTGCTGTTGCTTGTCTTATTGTTTCTGATTGTTACATTTGTAAGATTTACGCTCTGTACGCTAACGGCGCGGATTATTCTCTCCGCCTCCACATTTTCAATGGTCACGTTGCTAAGCGTCAAAGAGGAACCCTCGCCGCCGTTGATTGCGCCGAAATAATCATAAACCCTGTTGTTCTGACCGTCCAGCGTTATATTATCCAAGGTCAGATTATTTTTGCCGCCGTTAAAAATTGGATTTTTTATGTCACTATCGAGCTTCACCTTATACCCGTTGCCGTGTATTACGGTATCGGCCGTTATCTTCAGGGGCTCTGAGAGGATCAGGTCGTTCGCAAGGCTGATCTCGGCTGTCTGCTCAATAGCCTTTTTTATATCCTCCGCGCTGGTGACCCTTGTGCCGGAGCCGCCATCGTAGCCCTGCTCGCCATTTTCGCCTTTCTCGCCGGGCAGGCCCGCGTCGGGCTCGCTGCCGTCGGTTATGGAGGGTATAAGGTGGACGTCGGCGTCTATCTTCACGGTAGAGGCGCAGCCGCAAAGCCCCGCGCACAGAGCCGCGGCGATGACCAATGCCAATAGCTTTTTCATATTTTCCCCCTTGTAATAATTATATTGTAATGAACGTAAAAAACGCGACCTGACGATATTTTGATTATATTGCGGCTGCATAGCCCTTGTCAAGCCGTTTGTCAATTGCAAATATCATAATGATAATGAAATATCTTAAAGGTTATCGTACCATACTGAAAAGAAGGGATATTCGGTATGGTAGCTGAAAGAATAAAAACGCTGCGGGAGCAAAAGCAAATGACACAGACCGAGCTTGCAAGGCAGCTCGGCATAACCCGCTCCGGCGTGAACGCATGGGAAATGGGCATATCCGTACCCTCCACGCAGTACATAGTAGAGCTTGCGAATATATTCGGGGTGTCCACAGATTATCTGCTGGGCAGGAAGGAGGGCGCGGCGCTGAGCGTTTCCGGCCTTACCCAAGGCGACATAGGGCTGGTGTATGCGCTCATCGAGCATCTTCGGGAAAAGAACAGGGACGAAAAATAAGCACATAAAGCAAAATGACCGGCGCGGTATGGTAAACCGCTCCGGTTTGTTTTATAATATAAATATACAAAAACAAGGAGAAGCACATGGTAAAGCTGTGGTTTGCGAAGGTAAGGCCGGATGGGGTGATACCCTCAAAGAGGGGGGAGGACGCGGGATACGATATATTCCTCGCCTTTGACGGGGAGTATATACGCCTCGAGCCCCACGAGACCAAGCTGCTGCCCACCGGCATAGCCAGCGCCTTTGAGCCCGGGTATTATTTCCAGATACAGGAGCGGGGCTCCACCGGCTCAAGGGGGATAGGCAAGCGCTGCGGCGTGATAGACTCCGGCTACCGGGGGGAATGGTTCGTGCCCATGACAAACCTGAACACCGTCCCGCTGTACTTTGCAAAGGAATCGGCAAGGGAATACCTGGAGGGGCTGAAGGAGCGGGGAGAGCGCTTCAACGTGTACTACATCACTAAGGCGGTGTGCCAGGCGGTGCTGCTGCCGGTGCCGGAGACGGAAATAACCGAGATACCCTATGACGAGCTTATGGAGATGAAGTCCCAGCGCATGACGGGCAGCCTCGGAAGCAGCGGGAAATAGAAAAATAGTTACATAAACGGCCGGCGGCCGCTTATGGGGAAGGGAGGTATATACATGGCTAATATAATGGATTATATAAGGTGGAGGGGTGATCTGGCCTTTTCCGAAAAGCCCTTCAACGAGATAGACGGGCTGATATTCGCGGAGCTTGCGTATATAGATTATTCCAACATAGTGCCCAACACCGTGGTGGAGGGCATAACCCTGAAGCGGGCGGCGGAGGAATACTTCCTGAAATACCCGGACAGCAAGGGCAGGCTGGGCGTAATAGTGCCGGATACCATACACGACCTGCTCATGGCGGCGGCAAACAGCGAAAGGTTCGGCGGCGTGGTGCTTTCCGGCTACGTTTCGGAGCTGAGCGAGGAGAAGGAGGAGCAGTTCAGCGCAGTCACCTTTACCATAGAGGGCCGCATACGCTGCGTAGCCTACCGGGGCACCGACGACTCCATAATAGGCTGGAAGGAAAACTTCAATATGTGCTATATGTTCCCCGTCCCCGCCCAGCGGGACGCAGCCAGCTACCTCAACATGGTATCGGCGGACTGGAACAGGGAGCTTATAATCACGGGCCACTCCAAGGGGGGCAACCTTGCGGTGTACGCGGCGGCATACTGCCTGCCCGCCGTGCAGGAGCATATAACCGCCGTATACAACAACGACGGCCCCGGCTTCCCCACGAGCCAGATAGCCCTGGAGAACTACAGCCGCATACGGGGGCGCATGACCACCCTGCTGCCGGAGGCGGACATAGTGGGTATACTGCTGGACCACGAGGACCAGTACCACGCGGTAAAGAGCAACGCCGTTGGGGTATGGCAGCACGACGGCTTCTCATGGGAGCTCATGGGCACGAAATTCATATACGTTGAGGACATAAAGAGCAGCAGCAAGCGCAAGGACAAGACCCTCAGGGCATGGGTGGACGACATGGATATGGGCCTTCGCGAGCAGTTCGTCAACAAGCTCTTCGCCTTCTGCAGGAGCACCAACGCCCGCACCATAACCGACCTGAAGCGGGATCCCATCGGCCTTATGAACGCCATAAACGGCGCCTTCGAGGACGAGGAGACAAAGGACATACTCAAAAGGTCCCTCTCCATGCTGCTCTCCGAGGACAAGACCCACCGCTACGCCGCCGCCCAGGACAGCCTCCTGCGGCTCAAGGGCAAGGTGACGAGGCGGGCTTCCATGGCGATGAGGAAGAGGAAGTAGTAGCGAGTAAGCTAAAAAAGCGGCGTTAAGCCGCTTTTTTGATGCTCTTATATCCTTCCCGTGGAGTCGGTCTTTATTGCGCCGCTGCGGTAGGCGTCAAGGAGTGCGTTGAGGTCCTCGATGCGGCGCTTTATGCCCTCGCCCGCGTCGGTGTCGGAGATCATCAGCCGGCGGGGCAGGTTCTCCATGATGAAGGAATGGGAGGTTATGTCCTTCTTGCCGTATATGGCGTCCTCTCGGGTGGTAAAGGGCTCGTGGGCGGCGATGCGCATCCTGTGGGAGCTGAAGAACATGGTGTAGCCCGCTATGCCGGTCTGCTTCTGGTAGGCCTTGCAGAAGCCGCCGTCTATGACCACCAGGCGGCCGCCGCCCTTTCTGGGGTCCTCCCCCTCCTTGACCTTTACCGGCATGTGGCCGTTGATTATGCGGCTCCAGGGCTTGTGCAGGTCGAAGTCGTCCAGTATCCGGCGGCAGAAATCCTCGCTGCCGTAGTACAGGTAATAGGGGTTCTTGGGCTCGGTATAGGCGGCCTTATCCTCTATGAGCGCCCGCTCGAAGGTGGTTATCTTGGTCCTGCCGCAAAGGGGGGAATTCCTGCCGCACCAGAGGAACCAGAGGAAATCCAGCCCCCGCAGCCGCTCCATGCTGCCCTCCGGGGCGAAGTAGCCTTGGCGCGCCAGCCTGTCCGCCCAGTCCAGGAACTCCCGCCCCTTCAGGGGCGCGTCGGAATAGAGGGAGAACTCCATAAATTCGCCGTCCCCATCGCAGGGTATGCAGCCGTGGTAGAGCAGGTTGCCGTTGTGCCTGCGGTATATGGAGCCCACGGAGTAGAGGAAGCTGGTATGGGCCTGAAGCTTTCCGCTGCGGCGGAAACTGGAGACGAGGCCGTCTATTATCTCCTGCTCCTCCGGGGTGAGCCTATTGGGGTCGGCGGGGTCGATGGTGGGGAAGTCGCTGTCCCGAAGGGGGTAAGCCTTGCCCTCTATCTCTATGGTGCCCTCCTGATAGTTTATGCGGGAGAGCATATCCCTGTCAGCCATCTGATATTCCGGCCGGCGGGCTATTATCTGCCCCTCCAGCTTGAACATTATGACGCACATGGCCTTGTGCATACGGGAGAAAAGCTCGCTGTCCCGGGGCAGGCTGTGCTCCGCGGGGAGGGAGCGGGGCCGGAACACCTGCGCGTTTTTGTAGGTGACGTCGCTGAACACCGCCAGGGGGAGCAGGTTTATGCCGTAGGCGTTTTCCAGCATATCCATGTTGTCGTACTGTATGCAGTTCTTTACCGCTATCGCGACGCACACCGGGCTTCCCGCCGCCGCGCCCATCCACAGCACGTCGTGGTTGCCCCACTGTATATCCACGCTGTGGTGGCCCATGAGGTTATCCAGTATGACGTCCGCATGGGGGCCCCGGTCGAATATATCGCCGACTATGTGCAGCGTATCCACCGCCATGCGCTTTATGAAGGTGCAGAGCTGTATTATGAGGGGATCCGCCATGTCCGTGTCTATTACGGAGCGGATTATGTTGTCGTAATAGGTGTGCTTGTCGTATTGATCCTGCGGGTTGAGAAGCTCCTCCATTATGTAGGCGAAGTCATGGGGCAGCGCCTTCCGCACCTTGGAGCGGGAATATTTCGAGGCGGTGTAGCGGGCCATTTCGATCAGCCGGTGCAGCGTGACCCGGTACCAGTCGTTCAGGCCGAAGGTGATCCTTTCGTGTATGCCGTGGAGCGTTTCCACGGGGTAATATATAAGCACCGCAAGGCCCCGGCGCTCCTCGGAGGTCAGTGAGCTTTCAAACAGCTCGTCTATCTTTTCGCATATCGCGCCGGAGGCGTTGTTTAATATGTGAAGGAATGCCTCGTGCTCGCCGTGTATGTCGCTCATAAAATGCTCGGTGCCCTTGGGAAGGCTGCGTATAGCCTCCAGCTTTATTATCTCCGCGCAGGCGGACTGCACCGAGGGGAATTCCCGCGAAAGCAAGGTCAGGTAGCGTATATCCTGCTCCATGAATAAGCTCCTCCAAAAGTAATTATTATAGGTATATTATAGCATATAAGCTGTAAAAATAAAGAAGCCCCTCAAAAAGAGGGGAATATATTATTTTATCAATATACAGCACAGGTCGTTCACGTTGGTGCCGGTGGGGCCGGTGAATATGAGGCCGTCCACCCGCTTTAAGGCGTTGTAGGAATCGTTGCTTTTAAGCGTTTCGGGTATGGATATACCTAAAGCGTCCAGCTTGCCCTTCGTTTCCCCCGTGACTATGCCGCCCGCCGCGTCGGTGGGGCCGTCCGTGCCGTCGGAGCCCACGGAGAATATGCATACGCCCTCCATTCCGGCTATGCCTGATGCGGCGGAGAGGGCAAGCTCCTGATTGCGGCCGCCCAGGCCCTTGCCGGTAATGCGGACTACCGTCTCGCCGCCCGCTATGAAGGCCGTGGGGCCGCCGCCCCTGTGGTACTGGGCAACGGAGGCAAGGAAGCTGCCCGCCTCCTTTGCCTCGCAGCAGAGGGAGGCCGTGAGTATGACGGGCTTGTAGCCCAGCCCTTCTGCCGCTTCCGCGGCGGAGGCGCAGAGCCGGGACACGCTGCCGGTGACTATCGTTTCGACGTTTTCAAGCTCCTTTGGCGTTTCCTCGTCCATAAGGGAGAGAGCCTTTTCGGACAGCCTCAGCCCGTATTTTTTTATTACGGCGCGGGCGTCGTTGGCGGTGGAGCTGTCCGGGCAGGCGGGGCCGGAGGCTATCATATCCAGCGGGTCGCCTATTATATCGGAAAGTATTATGGCGATAATGCGGGCGCCGCCGCAGGCCTGCGCGAACCTGCCGCCCTTTACGGCGGAGAGCCGCTTGCGTATGGTATTCACCTCGGTTATGTCCGCGCCGGAGGAGAGGAGCTGCCGGTTTACCTCCTGCAATTCCTCGAGGGGGACTAACGGGCTTTCAAACAGGGCGCTGCCGCCGCCGGAGATGAGGAAAATCAGCGTATCGCTTGGGGTCAGGCCACGGGCGAGGGCGAGGGCCGCCTCCGCCGCCCGAACGGAATTATGGTCCGGCACGGGATGCCCCGCCTCGTACACCGCGATATTACCGGGGAGGCCCCCCTCGGAGTGGCCGTATTTGGTTATGACCACGCCCGAAGCTATGCGGCCGCCCAGTATGCCGTATGCCGCCTTCGCCATCCGGCAGCCCGCCTTGCCTATGCTGACGAGCTTTACCTTATCCGGCAGGCTGACGGAGCCGAGGGCCGCCTTCACCGCGCTGTCCGGCAGTGCCCTTTCGATCGCCTCGTTTATGATGAGCCGCGCATCGTCCAGTATGCTCATGTAAATATCCCCCCCCCATGCAGGCTTTTTGGTATATTATACCATCAGTTGACAAAAATAATAAAATAACATGCAACCTTTGTGCGGGGCTGAACGTCTAATATGCAGAAAACCGCAATACGGAGGATGATTTTAAAAATGAAAAAGCACTTAGTAAAGATCATAGCCATGACGATGTGCGCCGTAATGCTCACCGGCTGCGCCGCGCAGGCAAACGGGGTGAAGAACCTTACCGACGGCGTGGGGGCGGCGGACATGACGCTGCTCGCGGCAAGCGGCTATACCGCGATAGGCGACCTTGGGGCGGGGCTCATGCAGCACGCGGCGGCCCAGGAGGGGGAAAACCCCGTGATATCCCCGCTTTCCGCCTACCTTTGCCTTGCCATGCTCATGCCCGGGGCAGAGGGCAATACCCGCGCCGAGTTTGAAAAGATCTTAGGCGCGGACTGGGAGCAGGTCTCTGCGCTCTGCGCGGACATAGCGGCCCAGCTTGCCAAGCTCGAGGGCGGCACGAGGCTGGACCTGGCCAACTCGATATGGGCGGACGACGACAAGGCCGCAATAGAGGAGGAATGGCTCAAGACGGTAAAGGCCTGCTTCGGGCCGGAGGTGTACACCGCCGACCTGCCCGGCGAGGAGGCGCTCAAGGCCATAAACAAGTGGGTGAACGACAAGACCAACGGCATGATACCCAAGCTGCACGATGAAAAGTACGACAAAAATACGGTGCTCGTGCTGCTCAACGCCCTCTACATGAAGGCGGAGTGGATGAACAAGTTCAACGCCGAGGACACATACGACAGGGACTTCACCAAGGCTGACGGAAGCGCCGCGGCGGTACCCTTTATGAACCTGTACGAGACCTACGAAGGCTACATAAAGGCCGGCGGCGCGGAGGGCGCTATGCTCCGATACAACGACGGCAGGCTGACCTTTATGGCCCTTATGCCGGAGGATGGCGACGCGCGCGGCTATGCCGCCTCGCTGAACGGCGCAAAGCTGAAGGAGCTTATGGCCGCGGCCAAGGCGGATACCTTTATGAACCTGAGCATACCCAAGTTCGCCGCGGGCTACTCCGTCTACCTTAAGGACGCGCTGAAGGCCATGGGCATGACGGACGCCTTCGACCCCGACCTTGCCGACCTTTCCGGCGTGGGCAGGGGCGCGGACGGCCCGCTGTACATATCCTCCGTGCTCCAGAAGGTGAGGGTGGACGTTGATGAGGAGGGCACCGAGGCCGCCGCCGTCACCGAGGCCGTCACAGCCGAGAAGATGTCGCTCCCCGTGGACGAGCCCATCGAGCTGACCTTCGACAAGCCCTTCGTATACGCCATAGCGGATACCGAGACCGGCGTACCCCTCTTTGTGGGCGTAATGGAGAACCCCGAGGCGAAGTAAATATATTTTGAAAAAAAGTGGTCCCTGACCACTTTTTTTGAAGCTGCGAAAGCCCGCCATTTTCATGGCGGGCTTAGCTAACGTTCTTCGGAGTTAAATGGATTGTATAGTGTCTTATCAGTCCGCTACGTAGGGCAGCAGGGCGACTATGCGGGCGCGCTTGATGGCTACTGCCAGCTCGCGCTGATGCTTCGCGCATACTCCGCTCATGCGGCGGGGCATGATCTTGCCGCGCTCGCTTACGTACTTGCGGAGGCGGGCGGTATCCTTATAGTCGATATGCTCCACCTTATCTACACAGAAACCGCATACCTTGCGCCGGGATTTGCGGGGACGGGGCTTCATTTTGCGCTCTTCCATTTTGTGAATCTCCTTTCATTGGCTGGATAGGCCCTTTCTATTGCTGTCAGAAGGGCAGCTCGTCATCCTCTATCTCGGAAAAGCCCTCCGGGGCGGGCGCGCTCTGCCGCTCGGCGCCGCTGCGCTCATAGCCGCCGCTGCCGCCCTCGTTGCTCCTGGGGGTGAGGAATTCGATCTCATCCGCGATTATTTCAGTTATATATCTCTTTGTGCCGTCTTTCGCATCATAGCTGCGGTTCTGTATCTCGCCTATTACGGACACCTTGCGCCCCTTGGAGAGATACCTGCCGCAAAGCTCGCCAAGCTGCCGCCAGGCTACGATGTTGAAAAAGTCGGATACCCGCTCCCCGGCCTGATTCTGGAAGCGGCGGTTCACGGCGATGGTAAAGGTGCATACCGTAGTGCCGCTGCCGGTCGTCCTGACCTCAGGATCGCGGGTGAGGTTGCCGATAAGGATCGCTTTGTTCATATTGGTACCATCCTTTCAGCTAAAATTTTTGTTTTATCAGCCGTTCTGGCGAACTACCATGTAACGCAGGATGCTTTCGTCATTCCTGAAGTTACGCTCAAGCTCGCGGGGTAGCTCGGGAGCCGCCGCGAAATTCACCAGCACATAATAGCCCTCGGTCTTATAGTCGATGGGGTAAGCCAGCTTTTTGCGGCCCCATTCATCGGTCTTTTCGATCTCGCCGCCGTTGGCGGTTATGATGCCGGAGAACTTTTCGATAACGCCCTTTATGGCTTCGTCCTCCAGCTCAGGGGTAACGATGTACATAGCCTCGTACTTGTTCACGCTTTTCACCTCCTTATGGTCTTGTGGCCCTGCCGCGCCTTGGGCAGAGCAAGAAGCACGTTAGCCTTCGTATTATATCACCGAAAAAACCGCCGCGCAATAGCTTTTTTCAGAAAATCAAGGCTTTTTCCCCCTTTTGGGCGGCATATCCCGCGGTTGTTAAAAAGGGAAATAAGTTGTATAATAGATTATCTATACAAGGAGATGGATTGCATTTGAAGCCACTTGACATAAAATCAGCCCTCGCCTCCTTCGGCATAGGCCTCGGGGCCATGGCGATGGCGTATATCTTCCCCGTGGGCCTTATACTGATGCCCGCGCTGCTTGCCTTTGCCGGCACGGTATGGGGGTACGGCGCCCTTGCCATAGCCGCCGTGACCGCCGCGGGGAGCATAATATACGTTGCGGGCGCGGTGGATGCGGGCATAATCGGCCTGCTGGTCATGTCCATACCCGCAGGCGCTGCGTCGGCCTACATCTTCAAAAATAAGCTGCCCTACCGGTCGGCGGCGGTGATAGGGGCGTTCTTCGCGGCGCTGGGCATATACATAATCACCTGCGTTCCGGCGCTGCTCAACGGGGAGGGCCCCTTCGGCCATTATTTGCAGGTCGCGGCGGCCTTCGGCAGGGCGGCGAAAAAGGCAGCGGCGGAGATGGGCGTGGACGGTGAAAGGCTCGAGCTTCTGCGAAAAATGACGGCGCAGATAGAATACAGGGCGCCGGATATGGCTATGGTGGCCATGATGGGCATGGGCATGGGCGCGGGGCTTGTAAATACCGTGGCTGCGCGGGCCCTTTGCAGCGCGGCGGGGGCCGAGGTAAAGCCCATGGCAAGGTTTTACGCATGGCAGCTCTCCCGCGGCTTTACCCGCGGCAGCATCATAATGGTAATAGGCGCGGTAATCATATCCTGGCTAAAGATAAACAACTATTCCGCCATAGTCGCGGCGGTGGAATGTGCGGTGGCGGGGCCCTACTCGCTCATGGGCGTGTGCCTTATGGCGTTCATGGTAAAGATGAAGCTGCGCGGCAGGGTCTTTACCGTCGTTTCCGTGACGGCGCTGGTGCTGCTTTTCCCGTACAGCGTTTACGGGCTCTGCATAATGGGGGCGGTGGACAGGCTGTTCCGCCTTCGCAGGAGCTATATGGAGCGAATGCAGAAATAAACCGGAGCAAGGCTTTTTCCTTGAGGGGGAGGTTATTATGGAAAAAAAACCGCAGCTCGCGTTCATACCTCTTTTCGTAACGGCGGCGGCGGCCTGCGGGCTGCTGTATATGACATTTCTCGACAGATGGGTGGCGCATGTGCTGTTTGCCCTGTGCGTCGTCTGCTTTTGCATAGGCCTTATCTCGGTGCTGTCCTACAAGAAGGCGGTAAAATACGCCATGAACGACATATTCCGGGAAAACGACACCACGGCGGGCAACATAATAACCCACATCGCCATACCCTGCGTGCTGTTTGACAGCGGGGGAAAGATATTCTGGAGCAACGACGCCTTTGCAGAGCTTTATTCCGGCTACGACATACGCAGACTCATACCCGATATGGACCCGCGCTTCCCGAACAAGGCCCAGTCCATCGAGCATAACGGCAGGCAGTTCCAGCTTATGAGTATGCCGGTGCAGCGCATACGCACGGAAACCCGGCTCACCTTCCAATACTGGCTGGACAGGACGGAGGCACTGCACTATTCAAGGCTTTACGAGGAGCAGATGCCCACCATAGGGCTGATACAGGTGGACAATTACGACGACCTTATGACGGACAGGCAGTTCCACCGGAACAACGTGCTTTCCGAGGTGGAGCGGAAGGTGAGCGACTTCATCACCGCCATGGACGGCGTATACAGGCGATACGACAACAGCAAGTTCTTCTTCGTGTTCGAGGCCAAGCGCATAGCGGAGCTCGAGCAGCAGCGCTTTACCCTACTGGACGAGGTGCGGGAGATAGACACCGGCACCGGACAGCCCGTTACCCTCTCCATCTCCATAGGCGTGGCGGACCGGATAGCCGCCTCCGACGAGGCGGCGCGAAACGGTATGCAGCTGGTGCTGGGCCGCGGCGGGGATCAGGCGGTGATAAAGCGGGGGGCTAACTACTCCTTCTACGGCGGCAAGCGGCAGGTGACTACCAAAAACTCGCGGGTAAAGGCGCGGCTCTTTGCGGAGGCGCTGCATCAGCTAATGGACACGGCGGACGCGGTGTTCGTGATGGGCCACAGGCTGCCGGATATGGACTGCGTGGGGGCGGGCCTTGGCATAATGCGCTGCGCCAAGAGCATAAGCTGCCCCGCCTACTTCGTGCTGGATGAATCCAACGCCAGCATTGACGGGGCGATAGAGGCCATGCGGGAAAACAAGGCGTACAGGGATGTAATAAGGACGCCGGAGCAGGCCGCCCAGATGATGCGCTCCTCCTCGCTGCTGATAATAGTGGATACCCAGCGCAAAAGCTCGCTGCTCAGCGCGGAGCTTTTGGAAAGGGCGAGCAAGACGGTGGTGATAGATCACCACAGGCGGGCGGTGGACTCAATACAGAACCCCACCCTGAACTACCTTGAGGCAGGCTCCTCCTCCGCCTGCGAGATGGTGACGGAGGTGATACAGTACTTTGACGACGGGCTGAAGCCCACCACCTTCGAGTGCGGGGCGCTGCTTGCGGGCATAACCATGGACACCAAGCATTTCTCCTTCAATACCGGGGCGCGCACCTTTGAGGCGGCGAGCTACCTGCGGCGCAACGGCGCGGACAACACCACGGTGAAGATGATGTTCCAGGACGATATGCAGACCTACCGCAACAGGGCGAGGGTAGTGGAAAACGCAATAATAATGGAGCAGGGGATAGCCATATCCGCCTGCCCCGCCGGAATGGGGGATACCAACCTCATAGCTGCCCAGGCGGCGGACGAGCTGGTGAACATAAAGGGCATACAGGCGTCCTTCGTATTGGCGGAGAGGGATCAGGTCATATACATAAGCGGCAGGAGCCTCGGAGATATAAGCGTCCAGCTCATACTGGAAGGGCTGGGGGGCGGCGGGCATCAGTCCATCGCCGGCGCGCAGCTGAAGGGCGTTACCATGGACGAGGCCATAAGCAGGCTTACGGAAAGCATAAACAGCTATTTAAAGGAGGCGCAGGAATAATGAAGGTTTTACTGACACAGGACGTTAAGGGCAAGGGCAAGGCAGGCGACATCATCAACGCCAACGACGGCTACGCGAGGAACTTCCTCATACCCCGGGGGCTTGCGGTGGCGGCGGACGCCAACAACATACATGCCGCCAACCTTAAAAAGCAGGCCGACGCACACCGCAAGGAGGTGGCGCGGCAAAACGCAAGGGCCCTTGCGGACGAGATGAAGGGGCTGACCGTAAAGGTCTACGCCAAGGCGGGCAGCGGCAAGCTGTTCGGCTCCATAGGCGCGGCGGAGATCGCCGAGGCGCTCAGGGAGCAGTACGGCATAGAGGTAGACAAGAAGCGCATAAAGCTGGATGAGCCCATAAAGTCCCTGGGCGTGATAGACATAACCGCCCACCTCTACGAGCAGACCGACACCAGGTTCAAGGTCGAGGTGCTTCCGCTGGAGACCGGCAGGAATTAGAGGCGAAAAAGAGCGAGAGGACGTTATATGGAAGAACCCCGCATACCCAACACGCCGCCCCACAGCCTTGAGGCGGAAAAATCAATACTGGGAAGTATGCTGCTTTCCCGTGCCGCCGTGGAGCAGGCCATGGAAACGCTTTGCGCCGCCGACTTTTACCTTGCGCGGCATCAGGATATATTTCAGGCGTTAAGGGGCTTATACGACAGGGGGGAGGCCATAGACAGCGTGACCGTCATAGACGCGCTGGACCGCATGGGCAGGCTCGCCGCCGTGGGCGGGGTGATGTACATAACCGAGCTTTCGCTGTATGTGCCCAGCGCGGCCAATGCCGCCCACTATATAAAGATAGTGGAGGAGCGCAGCGTCATGCGGCAGCTCATAGAGGCCAGCGCCGCCATATCCTCCGATGCGTTCTCCGGCGAAAAGAGCCTTGAGCAGATGCTGGACGACGCGGAGCGGGCCATATTCAACATATCCATGAAAAAGGCCTCGGATACGCTGGTGCATATAAGCGAGACCGTGCTTGATTGCTACAACCGGGTGGGCGAGCTTATGAAGCTCAACGGCGCGCTTACGGGCGTCACCACCGGCTTTGCGGATCTGGACAGGCTCACCTCGGGTATGCAGCCCAGCGACCTTATA
Organism: uncultured Clostridia bacterium; assembly: GCA_934633985.1. Lineage (GTDB taxonomy): Bacteria > Bacillota > Clostridia > Christensenellales > CAG-138 > SFEL01. Next base: position 20,546 of record CAKTYU010000005.1, on the reverse strand, counting down.
ATAATCGCGGGCCGCCCTTCCATGGGCAAGACCGCCTTCGCCCTCAACCTCGCCCAGAACGCGGCGCTGAAGGGCAAAAAGACCGTGTGCGTATTCAGCCTTGAGATGAGCCGCGAGCAGCTCGTGCAGCGCATGATATGCTCGGATTCCGGCGTGAATATGCAGTCCGTCCGCACCGGCGCCATAACCGACGCGGAGCTTATACGCATAGCCTCCTCGCTGGACCCGCTCTCAAAGGCGAACATATACATAGACGATTCCGCCGGGTGCAGCGTGGCGGAGATACGCAGCAAGTGCAGAAGGCTGCAATCCCGCGTAGGGCTGGATATGGTGGTGATAGACTACCTCCAGCTTATGCAGACCTCCGGCAAGTACGACAACCGGGTGCTGGAGATATCCGAGACCACACGCAAGCTCAAGATACTTGCCCGGGAGCTGAACGTCCCCATACTGCTGCTCAGCCAGCTTTCCCGCGGGCCCGAGCAGCGCACGGACCACCGGCCCATGATGGCGGATCTTCGCGAGTCCGGCGCTATCGAGCAGGACGCGGACGTGATAATGCTGCTGTACCGCCCCGCCGTTTACGACGCGGAGGCGGACAACACCACCGAGGTCATAGTCGCCAAGCACCGCAACGGCCCCACCGCCACGGTAAAGCTGGCCTGGATAGACAGCAGCGCCAAATTTGCGGATCTGGACACCACAGGCCGGGACGAGGGGTTTTAGGGCTTATTATTTTCCTCTTCTTTTCTCTTTCTTTTCGGGAAAAGAAAGGAGAAAAGAAGCAAAAGAGAAAGAAAAGCCGACAGGAAAATATAAAAAGGAACGGAGGGAACCGTTCCTTTATTGTTTTGATTTTTGTAAGCTTTTCTCTTTCTTTTTTGCTGCTTTTTCTGTTCTCTTTTCTCGAAAAGAGAAAGAAAAAGCAGAGATAACGCCTATTTATGCCCGTGCTTGTACAGCTGCCGGTTGTCCAGCGCCCACTGGCGCTCGGTAAATTCGCCGTCGCCCACGGCGGCGAGGGCGTCGAACATCTCGAACATGCGGGAATCCAGCACGTCTATCTGGCTGACTATCTCCGCCTCCGGGAACATGGGCGGCTTGGGGCTGCCGTATTCCGGCACGCTGTGGTGGGAAAGGAGTATATGCTGCACCAGCTCCTTGGTGGAGCTGTCTATCATAAGCTCCGCCGCCGCCCTCTCCACAAGGGCGACCCCCATGTTGATATGCCCGAGGAGCTGCCCGGGGGTGCTGTACCCCGTAGCGAGGCCCAGGCCGCCCACGGTAAGCTCCGGCACCTTGGCTATGTCGTGGAGTATTATTCCGGCATAGACCAGCTCGCAGCTCAGTGAGGGGTAGAGCCTTTTATACAGGCCGCAGACCGCCTCCGCAGCCCTGAGCATGGTATGGGTATGGTAGAGCAGCCCGCCACGCATGGCGTGGTGCAGCTTCAGCGCCGCGGGGTAGCGGAAAAGCTCCTCCCGGTTTTCCTTTAGTATATACTGGGTGAGCATGCGGAGGTCGTCGTCCGTAAAGCCCTCCGTGACCTTTATTATATCGTCGTACATATCCTGGGGCGGCAGCGGCGCGCAGGGCACGAGGCCCGACATATCCACGTTGTCGGAATCCCGCGCGGGGCGTATGCGGTCGATCTTGAGCTGCTCCGAGTCCTTCCATATATTCACCGTGGCGCGCACCTTTATTATGCTGTCCGGCTCGTATACGCCGTGCTGCTCTATGCTGTAATCCCAGAGCTTGGCGGATATTTCGCCGCCAGCGTCCGCCAGCACCAGGTCGAGGTATTCGCTCCCCTTTACGTTGCTCCTTATGGCGGCGGATTTTACCACGCAGAAGCCCTCCACCTGATTTCCGGCGGGATTGACTATGTTTTTAAGCAGGTTCATGCGGCCCATTGCGATATCCTCCTAATATTACTGAAAAATCTCATACCGCCATTATAACATAATATGGGCCGTATATGCGCCCCTCCGAAAAAATTGCTTTCATATCCATTGATCTGATATAATGTACGCAACCTTTTGCGTTGCCAAAACGTTTAAAATACAGATGAAGGGCAGGTAAGCGCGCATTGACCCCCAAGAGCATTGAGGCCATATACGGCGAAAACTGTAAAATGGTTTACTGGGCGGCGTATTCCGTGCTTAAGCGGGAAAACGACGCCATGGATATCGCCCAGAGCGTATTCCTACGGGCGATAAAAAACATAGATAAGCTGAGCAAAATGGAGGACGGGCAGATAAGGTCATGGCTTTACCGCGTCGCCGTCAACCTTTGCTATGACGAGGGGCGAAGGCTCAGGCGGGAGATCCCCGCAGAGGAGCTTCCGGAGCCGGATACCGAAAGGGAATACGAGCTTCCGGAGGCCGCCGCCATATCCAACGAGCAGCGGGAGCGGGTAAGGCGGGCGATAGAGGCGCTGCCGGATATATACCGGGAGACAGTGATGCTGCACTATTATTCGGAGCTGGACTACAAGACCATAGCGGCCATGCAGGGCAGCGCCGAGGGGACCGTAAAGTCCCGCATATTCCGGGCGAAGGAAAGGCTCTATGAGCTTTTGAAGGAAGGTGAGAGGAATGACTGACAGGCTGGATGAGCTGCTTTTCTCCATAGGCGAGGAGCAAAACGGGAGGGTGGATTTTGACAGTATGTACGCCGCTCTTCTCAAAAAGCAGAAGGAAGAGGGAAAAAAGCGCAGCATAAGGCGGTCGCGGCTCGTGCGCTACGGCGCTATGGCGGCCTGCGGGGTTGCCCTTGTGGGCATAGGCGCGGCGGTGATAGGGGATATGCTGCAAAAGGCCGAGGTCCCTATGATGACCCCCATGTCGGACGGATACATGGAGGAGGCCGCGGAGGAGGCCGCGGAGGAGGCCCCAATGGAGGCGACTGCAGCGCCGGAGGTGAAGGCGGACGAGACCGCGGAGGCGGGGGACACGGCGGGCGGAGCCGGGAACGGGGCGAAGCTCGCCATGCAGACCGACGATACCGGCGGCATAGAGATAGAGATAGGAACCTGCGCCGACGCGGAAAGCAGGCTGAAGGCGGCGGGCATAACGGCGGAGCCATACGAGGGCGATGACGCGCCAAGGGAAGGCTATGCGCTGATGCTGGACGAGGGCGAGGCGATATGGAATGCCGGAAGCGGGGTATATAAGGTAACGCTCAACGGCGACGTCGCGGAGCAGCTTAAGGAGCTCTGCAAATAGCGCGGGCAAAAAAACCGAAGCACTTAAAAGGGCGGCCGAAGGCCGCCTTTTTTTGAGCAGTTAAGCTATATCCTCCTTCACGCTTTCGGGAGGCGTATCGAGCTGCCATGGATCCTTAAGGTAGCCCCGCAGCAGCTTGAAGGCGGAGGCATAGTAAAAGCCGTCGCATATACGCTCGTCCGTGGTGAAGGTGTAGGGTATGTAGTGTACCTCGGCCACCGTGCCGTCCCGCTGCACCTCGAGGCGCTTTTCCTTCGCGCCGAAGCTGCAAAATACCGGCACGTTGCCGAAATCGTAAAGGTGATGGAACACCGGCGGTATGCCCAGGCTGCCCATGCTGGTTATGAAAAGGCTGCCGTGGAAGGGGCTGACCTTTATCAGCGGGGCGGGTATGAGCCCGAAGTAATCCATGAACCTGAGTATGCCCATAACCAACCGGAAAACGATGCCGGGTATGTAGTTGAGGGCCCTTGCGGTGTCGTCAAAGGCGGAGGTCTCCTCCTTTGCCGCCTTTATGGTGGAATTAAGCACCTGATACACCTGGGCGGCGGTGGCGTCCTTTGGGAACACCGCCTTTATTACGGTATCCGGGGAGTCGGTGCGCATCTCCTTTTTTACGTCCATGTTGACCCATATCTCGTTGCGGGCGTATAGCTTCTGTCCGGAGAGGAAGCGGTTCAGCGCCGGGCGCTGGGATACCGTGCGCACATAGGCCGCCAGCAGCACGTGGGTTATGCCGAAGCCGTCCAGCCCCTCCGCCCGCTTTTGGCGTATATAGTCCTCCATGGCGGCGACCTCCACGCTGTAAGCTAAGAGGTTGGTTGCGCCGTTCCTGTGGGGCATTATGTACCATGCTACACGGTCCATGGGGTTGTAGCCGCGTATCCTCCTGCCCTCGTAACGGTCCCCAAAGCGTCGCTTTATTTTATTTTCACTCAAAAGATCCTTTACCCCCTGTCCAATAATACAGTAAACTCCGTCAGCCTTTATTTTATGCCAGCGGGGCCTGTGTGTCAACGGCATAGAGGGGCGGATAAAATTAAGAAAAGGTAAACGTTTCAAATGCGCCGCCGCCGATAGCCCCGCACGCCTTTTCTGTTCGGTACTCAAGAGGGCGGCAGCATACATGCTGCCGCCCTCTGCCCGCCTCAGATGCACTCCACGCCGTAGAGCCTGAGCGCCAAATGGCGTACCAGCCGCCGCCGGTTCCGCCGCACCGTCGCCGGGTCGCAGCGCAGGCGCAGCGCCGCGTCGGCGTCCTTCACGTTGTCGAAGTACTTCAGCTCTATGGTGAGATAATAGGGGTCCTCCCCTATGGAGCGCAGGGCGTGCTGCATCTTGCGGGCCTCTCGCTCGTCCGCAGCCAGCCGCGCCCTGAGCTCTGCCATCTGGGCGGAATGTACCTCCTCCGGCGTAAGGCGCATACCCGGCCGTATGAGGCGCACGAGGGACGCGGAATGGTGCCTCAGCGCCTCCACGCCGCAGCTTTCCAGCTCCGCAAGCTCCTCGCGGTTGTCCTCTATTCTCTCGCGTATTATGGGCAGGGCGTAGAGCCTGCGCTCCGTGGCGGCCATGGCCGCCTGGGCCGCGCTGCCGTCCGTATGCCCGCCGCCGTAGTACATATCCAGCGCAGATGCGCTCAGCATGTGGTTTTCGGCTTCAGAATGATTCATTTTCTGATCCTCCTTTGGGTAATAGTAATGGCAGAACGTTTGTTCGAGCTTCGTTGTAACCAGATGATACAACCTATGGGCGGGAAGCGTCAATAATAAAAAACAAACTCATACCGAAAAAGGTACTTTACTATAAAAAGCTGCACAATACGCGCCTTAAAAACGCCTTGAAGCTGTCGTTGAAAGGCAAGGGCGGCGGGTTTATACTTAATACGGTGAGAAAAAGCCCCCGCGGGGCAAAGGGACGGATAATATCCGCCCCTTTTTTGCTGCGCGAAAGAATTTATTTAAGGGAAGGAGGAAAGGGCATGATATTGGAGCTTAAGGGGACGCCCAACCCAAAGCAGGCGGAATTTTTCCGCTCCACTGCGCGGCACACCGCATACGGAGGGGCAAGGGGCGGCGGCAAGAGCTGGGCCATGCGAAGGAAGCTGGTGCTGCTGGCGCTGAATTACCCCGGCCTAAACGCCCTCATCATGCGGCGGACGCTGCCCGAGCTTCGGGAGAACCACGTGATACCGCTGCTCAAGGAGCTTAAGGGCGCCGCGAAATACAACGCGGCGGAGCGAGTCTTTAAGTTCCCCAACGGCAGCAGGCTGCGGCTGGGCTACTGCGACAGCGCGGGCGACGTCTACCAGTATCAGGGGCAGGAATACGACGTTATAGGGCTGGAGGAGGCCACCCACTTCACCGAGGAGCAGATGCAGTTCCTCACCACCTGCAACAGGACGGTGCGGCGGGACTTCTCGCCGCGCATGTACTATACCTGCAACCCCGGCGGCGTGGGCCACGGCTGGGTAAAGCGGCTGTTCATAGACCGGGCTTACAGGCGGGGGGAGCGGGCGGCGGACTACGCCTTCATACCCGCCAGGATATACGACAACCCGGCGCTGGTGACCGCCGACCCGGAGTATCTCCGGCAGCTTGAAAACCTGCCGGAGGAGCTGCGCCGGGCTTACCTGGACGGGGATTGGGACGTGCTTGCGGGGCAGTTTTTCAGGGAATTCTCCCGGGAAAGGCACGTGATAGAGCCCTTCGAGCTGCCGGGCTGGTGGCGGAGGTTCCGCTCAATAGACTGGGGCTACAACGACCCCTGCGCCGTGCTGTGGCACGCGGCGGACGGCGAGGGGAGGATATACACCTATCGGGAGCTGTACCTGCGCTATACCCGGGCCGATGAGGTGGCGGAGCGGATACTGAAGGAATCGGAGGGGGAGGACATAGCCTATACCGTGGCCTCGCCGGATATGTGGCAGAAGCGCGGCGCGGTGCTCAAGGCCAACGGCGGCTTCGAGGGGGAGAGCATAGCGGAGCTTTTTTCCCTGTCCGGCGTGCCGCTGACCCCGGCGGACAATTCCCGCGTGGCGGGCTGGCAGCGGGTGCGGGGCTACCTCGCCGACGCCCCGGACGGCGAGCCGCGGCTAAGGATATTCTCCTGCTGCGAAAACCTCATACGCACGCTGCCGGGGCTGATATTCGACGGGCGCGACCGGGAGGACGCGGCCCAGGGGGAGGATCACGCGCCGGAAGCCCTCCGCTATGGGCTGATGTCCCGCCCCGCCCTGCCGGCGGAGCCTAAGAGAAGGAGCGGCCCCGCCTACGACCCCTTCAGCGAGGAGCGGGAGGAGGAGCGGGGCTTCCTCGCAAAATAAGCGAAAAAATAAGAAAAAAAGGAGATGCGATATGCAGACCATTCAGGAAAACGTCAACGTGCAGGCTATGTATAGCCTGTTTGAGGAGTACAGGAACGCCTACGGCAGGGAGTGGGAGCGGCTGGAGAGGTGCGAGAGGATGTACCGGGGGGACCACTGGCACGACATACCGGCGGCCGACCCCGATGAGCCCCGCCCCGTCACCCCCATAATACAGTCCACCATAGAGAACATAAGGGCTGACCTCATGGATCAGTGCCCGGAGGCGGTGATCACCGCGGACAGCCCCCAATACAGCGAGGTCGCGGAGCTTTTGACCGGCGCAATAAGGGAAAACCACATCCGCGCAGGCTATGCGAGGGAATACGCAAAGCTGACCCACGACCTGCTGGTGGGGGGCTATATGATACAGGAGGCAGGCTTTGACAAGCGGCTCAACTGCGGCATGGGGGGCGCGTTTATACGGCAGGTTGACCCGCGCAGCATAATGTTCGACCCCCTCTGCCCCGATATAGGGGACGGCAGGGCGGTGTTCAAGTTCGCGCCCTATCACCGGGCATGGTTCAAGCAGCACTACCCAGACAAGGAGCGGGAGATGGAGGCGGACGGCCTGCTGCTCAAGCCCGTGCGGGACAGCCTGCTGACCGTATCCGACGACGACAGCATAATGCTCATAGAATGTTGGCTCAGGGAATACGACACGGAGACCGACAGGTATTCAGTGAGGATGCTGAAGCTGGCAGGCGGGGTGCTGCTTGAGGGCAGCGCAAGGCAGAGGCCGGAGGGCTATTACGCCCACGGCGAGTATCCCTTCGTGGTCACGGCCCTATACCCGAGGCGGGGGAGCTGCCTTGGCCTCGGGCTCGTGGACATGTTCGAGAACCAGCAGCTATACTCGGACAAGCTGGATCAGATAGTGCTGAAAAACGCCCTGATGGCGAGCCACAATAAGCTGCTGGTCACGGGCGCGTCAGGCTTTGATATAGACGACCTGAGGGACTGGTCAAAGGAGGTGCACCGGGGCGAAAACCTCAACGGCGTAACATGGTTTTCTACCGCGCCGCTGCCCGGCTACATACTGGATTATATACGCTCCATGCGAAACGGCATAAAGGAGGAATCCGGCGCAAACGACTTCTCACGGGGCATGGCCGCAGGGGGCGTGACGGCGGCCTCCGCCATAGCCGCCTTGCAGGAGATGAGCAGCAAGCGCAGCCGCATGGCGGCGCGGGCCATACACGACGCCTTTGAACAGGCGGTGCGGCTGGAGATAGAGGTGGAGAGGGAATACTGCATATTCCCAAGAAGGGTACGCCTGAAGAACCGCACTGATACCCTCATGGCAAATAAGCTGATGAAAAAGACCGCCCTCGGCAACCACATACCCCTTGAGTTCACCGTGTCGGTAAAGGTGCAGCGGGAGAACCGCTTTTCCGTCGCCGCCCACAACGAGCTCATGCTCAGCATGCTCAAGTGCGGCATGATAACCGCCGACGTGGCCCTCGAGATGATGGTATTCGACGGAAAGGAGCAGGTGCGGGAGCTGATGGCGAAAAAGCTGAAGGAGGCGGAGAGCAAGGCCGCCCAGGAGCGGGAGCAGGGCGGGGAAGAAATTTAAAAGGAAGCGGCGCTAAGCCGCTTCCTGGAAGATGCGTTACATTATATCAAAGGAGTTCAGATAGTATTCATCGCCTATCTTCATAAAGCTTGCGGCGGCAGAGGCGGCGGCCGCGGCGTCGGCTGTGCCGGGAGCGCCGCTCATAAGCACGCCGGTTACGGTGAGCGTGCCGTCCTCCTTGAGCATGGCGTCCTCAGGCTGGAAGCCATAGAAGGGGGTGACGCGGGAGAGCTCCACGGTGCCGTCATCCTTAAGCTCCACACCGGGGCCTTCCTCTGGCGGCAGAGATGATGAGAGGGGGAACTTATATGCGGAGAGGTATTCCTCCTGGGTGACGGTACGGGAATCCCGGCCCTGAAGCCAGTATTCCCTGCAATAAGCCACACTCTGATCTCCTATCGGTACGAAGCTGAGGCTGGCAAAGTCGGGGCCGCAGGCCGCCGCCGCGGCGTTGAGCATGGGCAGTATCTGGGTATACTCATCGGCGGTGATCACATCGCCCACGAAGTCCGGGTAAAGGGCGTTCTGGCTAAAGCTGAATTCCTGCTCGCCCATGGACTCGTCCGCAACAGTGCCTGCGGGGAGGTACACGGTATAGCCCTCGTCCCCCACGGAAAAGCCGTTGTACAGGTCGAGATGCTCCGCTATGTCCTCCTGCGTGAGGTCGCTGTAATAGCTGCCGTCGCCGGCGATTATGTTCCATATCTGCTGCGCTACGGTGTCCTCCGGGGAGTAAAGGCCGGATACGGAGGCAAGGCTCTGCTCGTTCCCGTCGGAGTCCAGCACTATAAGATGGCGGTCGCGCTCCGGCTCGCCGTCCTCGAGGAAGGAGACCGTCTCCGAGAACATCACGTTGGTATATTCCTCCTTGGGAAGCTCCGCCCGGAACACGGAAGGCTCGACCCTCATGTTGGGTATGAAGCCGCCCTCCCGCTCCGCAAGGGGAAGCAGCTCCGCGGTTATCCGGGTGTTGAGCTCCTCCTCGTATTCGGCTATGGCCTCGTCTGCGGCGCCTTGGAACACGGGCAGCTTAAGCTCCAGCATGAACCGCGCCGTGTCCGCCTCCGCGCCCTCGGGGTAGTACAGAGTCCTTGTCTCCACGGTATAGCCGTCGCCCGAGGCGATTTCCGGCGTGGGGGAGCTTGTGACGGACGCCTCTGCGGCAGGCTGCTCCGCCGGCCTTGCGCAGGCGCAGAGGAGCAGCGCCATGGCGGTGATTATTGCAAAAAGGGCTTTACGCATGTGTACGCCTCCTTGATCTGTCTTCGATTTAGAATACCATAACACAAAAGCGGAGGGCGCTTCAACGCATACCGTAAAAATTAACAAATGCAGATCGATATTTAAGAAAGGAGAAGGGTAAAAAATGGAGGTATCCAAGAAGGACAAAAAGGCGGCGCTGGGCTGCCTGAAGGATATATGCGCCCACGGCGACAAGGATTCGGACAGGATCGCCGCCGCCAAGCTGCTGCTGGAATACGGCGAGGGAGAGGGCGGCGTACTTACCGTCATAATGGAGGGCGCGGCGGGGGAGTATGGGAAATAAAAAAGGGGGTATGGCCCCCTTTTTTTTGATTTGTTTGTATTTTTGGCGGTTCAGCTCAGGCTGTCGCGGTTGCGCTGCTCCCGGCGGCGCTGGCGCTCACGGGCGGCGCGGCGGCGGGCGGCCTCGCGGCGCTGCTTCTTTTCAAGGGCGGTGAGCACCACCATGGCTGCGACGGATACTGCGGTCAGCACCGCAAGCACTATGAGCGCTATGGTGAGCGCCCTGCTTATGGAATCGCCCACGGTCGCCCCGAGGGTGCTTATGGCGGACTTCTGCGCATCGTCGGTCTCCTGTACGTTGCGGACGCCCAGCACCTCCGCCTTGATGTGGGCGGTGTAGGTATAGGGGTTGCCCGCCGGGTCGTTCATCTGCACCACGAAGGTGAGATCCCGGGGCTCTCCCACGTATACGGTCTGCTCGGCCTCGAATTTGCCGGAGGGTACCGCGTCGGTGCGGTATATCTCGGTGAGCTTGGTCTTTTCCGCGCCGGTCTCGTCGGTATATGCGTCCTCCATGGATATTACGAGGTTTGTCATGGTCATGGAGCCGGTGTTGTTTATATCGAAGCGCACGCCTATGGAGCCTGCGGAGTTCAGCGTCTCCGTCACGGCTGCGGTGAACTGTATGCCCAGCAGGTCGGGGTCGATATACTTTCGCACCACGTAGCTCTTGGTCTTGTCCTCGTATTTGTCGCCGGAGGTGGTGACACCGGATATGCTGAAGGTGACGTAGCGCTCCTCCTCAGTGACCACGTTATAGGTGAGCTGGCGGTTTTCGCCTATGGCGAGGGCGAAGGCGTCGGGATTGACCCGGTTGCCCTGATCGTCTGTTATCTTTATGTCGCTTATCTTCTGGTTGCCGTTGTTGGTGAGGTTAAGGGTAAAGGTCACGCCCGAGGCGGCGGCCTCCCCCTGTATGACCTCCACGGATATGCGGGAATTCACCATGCCGAGGGTCAGCGCGGAGGCCGCGGCGGTCCCCTCCTCCTTGGTGGCGGCGTTTTTATAGGTCACGGTGGGCTCTGAGGTGACGGTGCTCCTGCCCATCTTGTATACGTATTGTATCTCCGCGGAGGCGCCGGCCTCTACCGTCTGCTTTTCCTTTAAAATGGAGCTTTTGCCGCCTATCTCCCTATCCACCAGCGAGGTTATGGTTATGGGCGCGTCGCCGGCGTTGGATATGCGGTAGGTGAGGGTTATCTCCTCCCCCGGGGAGGCCTGCTTTGTGCTGGCGGAGCGGGTGAGGGTGACGGAGGAGGTCTTGGCGGTGAGCACCTTTACGGATACGTCCTTGCTGCGGGCCTTCGTCCCCTCGGTGTAGCTTACGGTGAAGGAGAGGGAGGTGTTTAGCATCTCCTCGGAAAAATAGCAGGCGGCGGAGAAGGACTTGCTCTCGCCGGGGGCTATGGACGCGCCCGCCGTGTCAAAGTATACGTCGGGTATGGAGGGGGTTATGGATATATCCGTTATGGCCGCGCCGGAGCCGTCCTCCGCCGGGGCGTTGGTGTTCTTTATGGTGATGGTAACGGTGCCGTCCCCCGCGGATATCATGGTCACGGGCAGCACGGAGGCGGAGACCTCGGCGGCGTATGCCGTGCCCAGCATGAGCAGCAGCGCAAGGAAGAAAACCGCCCCAAGCAGCCTCTTGGGTCCCAGACAGCGCATTTCTGAATTCATATCGCGTAAACAACTCCCGTGTATAAAAATTCATAATAAAAATGGGCGAGCATATATGCTCACCCTAAATTATATAATACAATCCGAATATGCGCCAGTATTACCGACGAAAATTCATAATTCCTCCCTTTTCATATAGCCCGCGCCCACGGCAACGGGTATGCAGCGCCCGTCCGACCTCTCGGATATCTCCTTCAGGAAGCGTTGGAGGCAGGCGTCCTCCACCGCGGCGGTGACCACCACGTTTTCCGCGAAGGCGACGTCCTTTACCTCTGCGTTGGAGCGTATAAAGCCCTCCAGCGCGCTGTAACGGGAATAGTCCATGGGTATATCCAGCACCGTGCCGGGAAGGTAGCTCACCGTCCCCGCGCTTGCAGCGGCCTCCGCCGCGGCCTTGGAATAGGCCCTGACGAGGCCCCCCGCCCCCAGCAGTATGCCGCCGAAATAGCGGGTGACTACGCACAGCACGTCCGTCAGCTCCTTGCCCGTGAGCACGTCCATTATGGGCTTGCCCGCCGTGCCGCCCGGCTCGCCGTCGTCTGAAAACCTTGCGGCGGCGTTATCGCCTATGCGGTAGGCAAAGCAGTTGTGGGTGGCGTCCCAGTGCTTTTTTCTTATATCGCCCAGCAGGGAAAGCGCCGCCTCCTCGCTTTCCACGGGGAAGCAGCGTCCTATGAACCTTGAGCGGTTTACGGTATATTCCACCTCGGAGGCTTGCTTTACGCTCTTATAGGGCTTCATCAAAAGCTACGCCCTGACTACCCGCACGAAGCCCTTCTTGCCCTTCTTTATGACAACGCCCTCGGAAAGCGCAGCCTCGTTTACTGTGGCGTAAACGTCCGTCACCCTTTCGTCGGCGACCAGCACCGAGCCCGCCTCAATAAGGCGGCGCGCATCGGACTTGCTCTTGGAGAGCTTGCCCATCACCAGAAGGTCGGTGACGCGGAGGCCGGTGGCCTCTATATCCGCAGGGGTGAGGGCTACGGTGGGTATGTTGGAAAGGTCGCCGCCGCCGCCGAAGAGCGCCTCCGCGGCCTGCTTTGCCTTATCCGCCTCCTCCTCGCCGTGTACCTGTGCGGTGAGGGTGTAGGCCAGCACCTTCTTGGCGTTGTTGAGCGCCGCGCCGCCCTCGGCGCAGAGGGCGCGCACCTCGTCCATGGGTATGAAGGTGAGCAGGCGCAGGCACTTTTCCACGTCCGCGTCGTCCACGTTGCGCCAATATTGATAGAAATCGTATACGCTGGTCTTGTTGGGGTCGAGCCACAGGGCGCCCTTTTCCGTCTTGCCCATCTTCTTGCCCTCGCTGGTGGTGAGCAGGGAGGTGGTGAGGCAGTAGGCGGGCCTTTGCTCCTTCTTGCGGATAAGCTCCACGCCGCCCAACATATTGCTCCACTGGTCGTCGCCGCCCATCTGGAGCACGCAGCCGTACTTGCGGTTGAGCTCCAGGAAGTCATAGCCCTGAAGCAGCATGTAGCCCATCTCGAAGAAGGTGAGGCCTTTTTCCATGCGCTGCTTGTAGCACTCGAAGGTGAGCATACGGTTCACGGAATACTGGGTGCCTATGTCCCGCATGAAATCTAAGAAGTTGAGGCCGCGGAGCCAGTCCGCGTTGTTGGCGATTATGGCCTTGCCCTCGGAAAAATCTATAAGGCGCGCCATCTGCCTCTGGAAGCAGGCGGCGTTGTGGTCTATCTCCTCGGTGGTCATCATGCGGCGCATATCGCTCTTGCCGGAGGGGTCGCCTATGCAGGCGGTGCCGCCGCCCAGGAGGACTATGGGGAGATGGCCTGCGCGCTGCATGTGCGCCATGGTCATCAGCGCAACATAGTGACCGATATGCAGGCTGTCGGCTGTGGGGTCATAGCCGATATAAAACGCTACCCTTTCCTTGCCCAGCAGCTCGCGGAGCTCCTCCGGGTGGGAGCACTGCTTGAGGAAGCCTCTTTCGGCCAGTATATCGTATACGTTAGTCATCGGGACATACTCCTTTTCGATATATATTATTGTAGATACCGAAATTCTACCATACAAGCCCCCTTTATTCAAGGGAAGGCGGGGCAAAACATAACTTGTTTTGTTGCGACACCTTGCGCGCCCCAAAACCGACAGAGGGAGGGGCGGCCCAAGGGTTATTATATGCTTGAAGCTATCTACTGTATGACGGGAGGCGAGGAGGGCATGGCGCGGCCGGGGCAGGCCATAAGAAAATACGCGGCCGGGGTGGATATAAGGGCCGCGGATATACTCTGGGCGCTGCTTTGCGCCCTGCTCTCCTCCTGCGGCACGGAGGACTTTGCGCCGCTGGGCCCCGCCGCCCTCTGCGCGGGAATGCTTTCCGGCATGGGAAGCAGGGCCTTTTTAGGGGCGATTATAGGCGCCGCTGCCGCCCGCCGCTGGGCGGGGCTGGCGCAGAGCCTGGCCTTTGCCGCCCTGTGCCTGATATGGGGCGGGCCAGCGAAAAAAAGGCGGAGGGACAGGCCGGTGCTGCTGGCCTCCGCCGGCATACTCATTGCGCCCGTATTTTATATAAGCTCCCTTGACGCCGCCATGACGGGGCTGGGGCAGCTATCCGCCAGCCTGTTCTTCTCCTCGGCGCTTTATAGGGCCTCGGCGGCGCTCTCCCGGGCCCGATTGGGGCGGGGCATAGGGGAGCGGGACATGGGGCCGCTGTTCCTTACGGCGGGGGCCTGCTGCTGCGCCGCCGCGCCGTGCTGCGTTAAGGGGGTGAGCCTGGGCGGCGTGGCGGCGGCCTTTTTTGCGCTCATAATGAGCGGCAGCGCGGGCATATACGCCGTGGCCTGCGCGGCCGTGGCGGGGGCGGGGGCCGCCATAGGGGGCGGAAGCGTGGCCTTCGCCGGCGCGGTGACAATAGGGGCGCTAAGCGCCTCGGCGCTGCGCCGGGGCAAAAAGGCGGGGGTCTGCTGCGGCTTCTTAGGGGTGTGCCTTGTTTGCGCATACTTTGGCGACTGCGAGCTGACCCATGGCGTCGAAGCGACAATAGCCGCCATACTGTATGCCGTAATACCAAATAAAAAGCTCAGTCAGTTAACCGGATTATTCGAAAGGCAGGAGCAGGAGGCGGAAAGGCGGCTGAAAAGCCTGAAAAGCCGGGTGAAGGAGACGGCGGAGGTATTGGACAGGGTGTCCAGCCTGTTTGAGGCCAGCCCGGAAAGCGAGCTGGAGCTGCTTGCGGCAAGGCAGCTCCGCTGCATGGGCGAGGCGATTGTCAATATGCCGGAGGAAACGGAGCGGAGGTATGCGCTGCTCCTCGGCACCGCCGCAAGGCCGAGGCGGGGGGCGCGGGAGGCGGGGGACAGCATAGCCATGCGGGACACGGGGAGCGGCAAGCTCGTTATACTCTCAGACGGCATGGGGAGCGGCCCCGCCGCCCGCCGGGAGAGCCGGACAGCCGCAGAGCTTGCGGGGGACCTTATGAGCATAGGGGTGAACGAGATAGAGGCGCTGGACTGGGTGAACAGGCTGCTGATGCGCAGCGGGGAGTACGATATGTACGCCACCATAGACGCCTTCGCCTTTGACTATGGCAGCGGCAGGGGGCGCTTTTTGAAGCTGGGGGCGCCGCCGAGCTATATACTGAGGCGCGGGGAGGTGATAGAGCTCAGGGCGGAGACGCTGCCCATAGGCATAATAAGGTGCGCCGCGCCCGCAAGGAGCGAGGTCGGGCTGCTCGAGGGGGATAGGATAATAATGGCCACCGACGGGGTGACGGACGCCCTCGGCGAGGCCATGCCGGAGCGCATAGCGGGGCTTTACGGGTGTAAAGATCCTGAAAAGATGGCGGAGGCGCTCATAGCCCTCGCATTGCAGGCGGGGAAAACAGACGACGACATGAGCGTGGCGGTGGCGCTGGTAAAAAAGCGGAAAAGGGGCGGGCAGGCTCCGCCGTGATGCAAAAGCTGCACTATTTGACGCAATAAGTGTATTTAAAGTGAACTTTCGAGGGAAGCTATTTATTTATATATGGCCGGTATGGTATAATGAGCCGGCGATATATGAGAGGCACAGGTACGTTTTCGTGAAAAAGCTATGCGTTTTCGGCGCTTCCTGCTCAAATATAGACAGTGAATTCCTTAACGCCGCCTATGCGCTGGGCCAGACTATGGCGCGGCGGGGCATAGGCCTTGTTTTCGGCGGCGGCAGCACCGGCCTCATGGGGGCGGCTGCCCGCGGGGTACACGACGGCGGCGGCAGGATGACCGGAGTGATACCGGAAAAGCTCAACAGGCCGGGGGTAGCCTACCCCTGCTGCGACGAGCTGATAGTGACGCCGGATATGCACACCCGAAAGGCCAAGATGGAGGCGTTGAGCGACGGCTTCATAGCCCTGCCCGGGGGATACGGCACGCTGGAGGAGCTTATGGAGGTGCTTACGCTGAACCAGCTCGGCTACCTTGCGGCGCCCGTGGTGATATTAAATACGAGAGGATACTATTCAAAGCTCATAGCGCAGCTCGAGGGATGCGTTAAGGAGGGCTTTACGGCGGCGCCCTGCCTGGATATTTTTTCCGTTGCGGGGACGCCTGAGGAAGCGGTCGAGCTTGCGCTGAACCAGGAGCGGCCGGATATACCGGACAAGCTCGCGGACGCCATCCGCTTTGCGGTTGGAGAAACGGGACGATAGATGAAGCACAATATAATGGTATGCGTCACAGGGCCCAGGACCTGCGATAAGCTCATCGCGCGGGGCCTTGAAAGGAGCGCGGATTCGGATATGCACGTGGTACACTGCGTGGAGACAGGCCGCAATTTCATGGGGACTCCCTTCGAGGGGGACGCCATGGAGTATCTCTTTACCGCGGCGCAGCTCGCGGGGGCGGAGCTCATACTCCTCAGGGCGGACAATGTGGACGATGCGCTGGTAGGGTATGCCGAGAAGAACGGCATAGATATGATAATAATGGGAACCAGCCCGAACGCCATGCACCACGAGACCATAGTGACACGCCTGCAAAGGCGGCTCCCCAATGTGGAGTTCGACATAATCGGATAACGGCAGCTTGAAGAAGTGGCTTTAGGCCACTTTTTTGAGCTTTTTTATGATATAATAAAATACATCTGAGGAGAAAAGGAGAGAAAATATATGGCGGCTGAGCTCAAGGCACGGAAGGATATGGACAAGAGGTATATGTGGGACCTTACCCCCATATACGGAGCTAAGGAGGACTGGGAGCGGGCCTTTGAGGAGCTTCAGGAGAGCATACCCGAGGTGGGGAAATACTCCGGCACGATGGGCACGCCGGAGGGCGCAAGGGCTGCGCTGGACGGCTTTTACGACATAGTGCGCCGCTCCATGCTTATATGCATTTATGCGGAGCTGAACAAGTCCGGCGACAACGGCGACCCGGAATATCAGGCCATGAACGAGCGCGCCGCTATGCTCATGGTGCAGCTCGCCGCCGCCGCAAGCTACATAACCCCTGAGCTTGCCGCGCTGCCCATAGAGACGCTTCAGGGGTACCTGAGCGCGCCGGAGCTGGAGCTTTACCGCCACCAGATAGCGGACCTTATCCGCGGGCGCAGGTACGTCCTCTCGCCGGAGCAGGAAAAGATGCTGTCCATGCTTGCGGACGCGGCGCAGACGCCGGACAACAGCTTCACCATGCTGGAGAGCGTGGATATGACCTTCCCCGCCATAACCGACGAGGAGGGCAAGGAGGCGCAGCTCACCCACGGCAGCTTCGGTGTATACCGCGAGAGCGGGGACAGGCGGGTGCGCAGGGAAGCCTTTGAAAAATACTTCGGGGAATTCAAGAGATACATAAACACCTTTGCGGCGATGTACGGCGGCAGCGTGAAGTTCGACAACTACTTTGCGGACGTGCGGGGGCATGAGAACGCCCTTTCCGCCGCGCTTTACGGCAACGACGTGCCCGTGGCGGTGTACGACAGCCTTATCGAGGCGGTGCATGAGGCGCTGCCCGCCATGGGCAGGTACATCGCCCTTCGCAAGAAGGCGCTGGGCCTTGATGAGCTCCACATGTACGACCTCTACAACCCGATGGTGGAGGACGCGGGCATGAGGTTCACCTTTGAGGAGGCGAAGGGCATAGTAAAGCAGGCCCTTGCCCCCCTGGGCGAGGAATACGGCAGGCTTCTGGATATGGCCTTTAACGAGGGCTGGATAGACGTATACGAAAACAAGGGCAAGACCACCGGCGCCTTCGCCTGCGGCGTATACGGGGTACACCCCTATGTGCTGCTCAACTTCGCCGGCGGGCTGGACGATGTGTTCACCCTTGCCCATGAGCTGGGCCACGCCATGCACTCCTATAAGTCCGACCACGCGCAGGCCTTCGCCAACCACGGCTATTCCATAATGGCGGCGGAGGTGGCCTCCACGGTAAACGAGGTGCTGCTGCTAAAGCACCTCATATCCAACGAGAAGGACGGCAAGCGCAGGGCGTACCTGCTCAACCACTTCATAGAGGGCTTCCGCACCACACTTTTCCGCCAGACGCTGTTTGCGGAATTCGAGAAGGAGACCCACGCCATGGCGCAGTCCGGCCAGCCCCTTACCGCCGACAGCATGAACGCCCTTTACAGGCGGCTGAACGAGCTTTATTATGCGGGCGCGGTGGTGGATGAGCTTCAGGATATAGAGTGGGCGCGCATACCCCATTTTTACAACGCATTTTACGTATACCAGTACGCCACGGGCTACTCCGCGGCGGTGGCCATCGCCGAGGGGATACTCGCCGCGGGCGACGCAACGGATTATCTCCGCTTCCTCACCACGGGCGGCAGCGACTACCCCATAAACGAGCTTCGCATAGCGGGGGTGGATATGGCGAGCCCCAGCGTGGTGGGCAACGCGCTGAAGGAATTTGCGGCCAGCGTGGACGAGCTGGAAAGGCTGCTTGACGGGCTTAAATAAATCTATAAAGGAGAATATCGAGCATGACATACGACGTTGACCTTAACGAGATGAAGGGTTATATACTGGACAAGTTCAAGAAGGAGGGGGATTTCGACTTCCTCAAGGACGGGCTCATGGAGGAGCTGGTGGACGAGATGATGTCCGTGGATCAAGGGTATCTTGCCAAGCTCTCCGAGGACGAGGACTACGACGACGACGCTGCCTACGAGCAGCTCTATGCCGCCCTCCAGGGCAAATACCCGGACTACAAGATGTACGCCATGCGCCTCGCCGAGGACTATCTGGACTTCTCCGAGGAGTACCTCGTCAGCGTGGACGCGATAGAGTGGGAATAAATATTTAGTGTTTTCCGAATCCTGAAAAGCGTTGGTAATACAGCGTTTTTCAGGATTTTTCTTTTTTAGTGGCTACAAATTGGCTACATTTACAGCGATTTTTGTAGCCAGAGGCTCACGGCATGATGCCGTCAAGCTGTCTGGCTACCTCCACCTGCTTGTTGGGGTACAGGTGGCTGTACGTGTCCATCGTTGTCTGCACCTTTTCATGTCCGAGCCGCTCCGCGATCAGCAGCGGAGAGAAGCCCATCTCCACCAGCAGGCTGGCGTGGCTGTGTCGAATGTCATGCACCCGTATCCGCTTCACGCCCGAAGCCTTGCAGCCATACTCCATTTCGTGGTATAGAAAGCTCTTGGTGTAGGGAAAGAGCCTGTCGTCCTTTTGCAGCCCGTAGCAATGGGACATATACTCCTGCAAACAGTTGCAAAGGCCGTCGGGAATAGGGATAGTACGGATGCTTTTCGGTGTTTTCGGAGTGGTGATAATATCCTCTTTGCCGAGGCGCTGATAGCTCTTGTTCACCGTCAGGGTCTTCTTCTCGAAGTCGATGTCCGACGGTGTGAGTGCCAGCAGCTCTCCCTCCCGAATCCCCGTGTAGTACATGGTCATGAATACCGTGTAGCTGGCGGGACGGTCTTTCATGACCTCAATGAATGTCTGAAACTCCTGCCTTGTCCAGAACAGCATTTCATCGGCGTGTTTCTTACCCATACTTCCCGCTTTATGGCACGGATTATCTTTCAGTCCATAATACTTGACTGCGTAGTTGAAAATTGCCGTGAGTTGGTTGTTGATGCACTTGAGATAGGTTTGGGAGTAGGGCTTGCCGATTTCATCGCGGTAGCTGGTCAGGGAGTTCTGCCACTGGCGCACATGAGTGGGCTTGATCTCGTTCAGCGGGATTTTCTTGAAGAAGGGCGTTACCTTCAGGTCGATCAGCCATTTCTTGCTGGCAACGGTTGAGGGCTTGAGGCGGTGCTCCATATCCTTGACATACAGAGAGATGAAGTCACCGAAGGTCATGCCGAGGCTGCCCGTAGATTGGCTGATAAAGTCACGTTCCCATTGCAGGGCTTCCTTCTTGGTGGCAAAGCCACGCTTCTTCTTGTGGATGGTCTTGCCCGTCCAGTCCGTCACGCGGATCTGGGACATCCAGCGACCGGTGTCGCCGTCTTTTGTTACTGACATTTTTACCTCCTTCCCTCAAGAATCAGGCTTTGATGGGGTTATTTACTCGTTACTCTCGCTTTTGCCGTATTCCTTTTCCAGAAACTCCGTCCGCTTTGCGATTCGCTCATCGCGGTCAAGTTCCTCCGGCTCTGTGCATTTGACTGCGTTCGCGGCGTAATATGCCAAAGTCTGCTCCTTCCAGCGCTTATATGCTGCCTGCGTGGAGTTATAGGCGCGAAGCTCGCTGCGCTCGTCCTCCCACTGTTCAAGAAAGAGGCACATATCCGCATTGAACTCCGCCGTGCTCTTTCCATCAAAGGAAACCGCGCACTCCCATTGTTTGCTGCGGGGCGGCTTCTGCACATTGATCTTGAAGTCGATGCCCTCTACCGTTTCCAGCTTAAAGAGGAAGTCCATCACGTCGGCAAGCGTCCTGATCTGTGTCGTGCTGGATTCATACCCAAGAATATAGGTTGAGGTCGTGTCCAGCAGGTCTGCGATCTGATTGACAACGGCAATCGACACTTCAATCTCTCCGGTTTCGTACTTCTGTACGGTGCGGAGGGATTTTTTCAGCATTTGTGCCAGCTCGGTTTGGTTCAGCCCCTTCCGTTTTCGGAGGGAATAGAGAAAGGAGAATGAACAAAAGATGCGCAGACCGAGGCAGATCACTTTGAAACAGGAGGTACTATGAGAGCACAGTTTATCACAGCGTCAGAGGTGGCGGAGATCATGGGCATCAGCCGCAGC
>CAKTYU010000004.1 GCA_934633985.1 uncultured Clostridia bacterium | reverse complement strand
GGCAGGCAGGCAGGCAGGCAGGCAGGCAGGCAGGCAGGCAGGCAGGCAGGCAGGCAGGCAGGCAGGCAGGCAGGCAGGATAGGGTAAGTCCGGCCTTTTGGGGCTGTTCAAAGGAATATAAGCGTACATTGAATACCGTTACGGCGTAAAGCGCCGGAGCGGTATTTTTTGTGTTGTTTATAAAATAAAAAATGCGAAAGGGGATAACCAATGAGAAAAACACTATCATTCTTACTTGTGCTTGCCCTGGCAGTCTGCATGCTGCCGGGCTTGGCGCTGGCGGAGGAGGCGCCAACCTTTGACCTGACAAAGGATTTAGAGGGCATTACGATTCCCAACGATTTGGTCACTTGCACCTGCACAAAGACCAACGAGAGCAAGCAGTACGGCCAACTGCCAAACGGCTTTTCCGCTTCTAAAGTTATGAAGGAAGGGGAAGTCTGGACGGTTATTATTTCTGTCGAGAAAGCCGTTTATATGGCTCAGTTTAACAAGGACACGGGCAGCACACATACCCCAGATACGAACCACGCTAATGACTTCACTACTCCGATTCAGTTCAAGCTGAAATATGAAGGAAACAAGTGGATGCTTGACGGTGCGATGCCCAAAAATAAAACTCTACACTTTACCTGCGATGGTAACCATCTGATGCCAAAGCCCGACCACCCCACAGCCGATGCTATTGATGGATTGGGCAAAGATATCGTCGGAGTTGTCTGTGCAAATGCGCCCGACAAGAGCAAGTTCTACGGTCTGATCGACGGCGGGTTTAGCACGACAGAGCCAAAGGCAAATGCGGAAAATGTGTATGAAAGCACCATAACGCTCTCTCCCTCGGCCTATTGTAATCAGTACAATACCGATACGGGAATCGAGCATACTTTGAATCCCAATCAGACCACAAAGGGACTGTCCTTCACGGTAAAGTATGACCCTGAAAAGAAGGTGTGGATGCCCGTAAAGGAAGTTAAGAAGATGGCCATTTGGGTAAACTGCGAGAAGCATGAAGCCCAGCAGCCGGAGATGCCGATGTACCCCATGACCGACAATATCGGTGGTCTGAATGATAAAATTGTTGCGGTACTCTGCACAAACGTTCCCGCCGGTCAGCAATCCGGCAGATATTACGGCTTGATCAGCGGAGGCTTTACCTCTACGGAGCCGATGTTCAATAAAGAGGACAAGGTGTACGAGAGTACAATAACTCTCATTCCCTCGGCATATTGCAATCAGTTCAGCACCGACACAGGCATTATGCACAGGGTACTCCCCACTCAGACCACAGAGGGCCTGTCTTTCAAGGTAAAGTATGACCCTGAAAAGAAAATGTGGATGCCCGTAAAGGAAGTCAAGCAGATGGGCATTTGGGTCATCTGCGACAAGCATGAAGTCCAGCAGCCGGAGATGCCGATGTACCCCACGACCGACAATATCGGTGGTCTGAATGATAAAATTGTTGCGGTACTCTGCACAAACGTTCCCGCCGGTCAGCAATCCGGCAGATATTACGGTTTGCTCAACGGAGGATTTACCTCTACGGAGCCCAAACTTAATGATGGCATGTACGAGAGTACCATTACCCTTATTCCCTCTGTATATTGCAATCGGTTCAGCACCGACACAGGCATTATGCACAGGGTACTCCCCACTCAGACCACAGAGGGATTGTCTTTCAAGGTAAAGTATGACCCTGAAAAGAAAATGTGGATGCCCGTGGATGAAGTCAAGCAGATGGGTATTTGGGTCGTCTGCGACAAGCATGAGGTTCAGACCCGCTACACCGTCACTTACAGCGATGGTATGAACGGCAGTATATTTGCTACCGAGAATTATGCTGACCTCAAGGCCGGAGATACTACCCCCACATTTAAGGGAAGCACTTATCGCTATGGCTATCGCTTTGACGGCTGGAAGCCCGCATGGAGCGCCACCGTAACCGGTAACGTCACCTATGTTGCACAATGGACGTATGTCGGCGGTGGCGGCCACAGCCACTACCACCCCGACCCCACGCCCGTGCCCGTGAAGGTCATACCACCCAAGACCGGCGATGTGCCGTTCTGGTATGCTGTCGCGAGGCTCTTGGGGCTGGCAAAATAAACACAAAACACCAAAAGGGGACGGCGCTATGCCGCCCCTTTTATATTGCCGAGCCTCCGTGCGGACGCGCAAGATATCAGAATAAGGAGATAAGCCGTCCGGCTTAACACAGATTTTATACGTACTTAAGTATAATAATGCACACATATTGATTTCCTGCGGGAAAAAGCATTTCACCATGGGACGCTACCGCGTTGACGCCGCTGCGAGGCAGGGGGATGGAAGCATATCTCCGCACGCAAGCGTTGGAAAATAAAAAAATTCAGGAGGAGAAGAGATGAAAAAGTTACTTTGTATGTTGCTGGTGCTCGTAATGGCGGTTTCCGCCGCGGCGTGCCGCAGTGCCGAGCCCGCACCCGCGCCCGATGGCGGCGCGGAAATGTCCGGTTCTGACGGTATGGGTGAGGAAGCGATGATGCCCAAGTATAAGATAGGCATTATCACCGGCACGGTTTCGCAGGGCGAGGAGGAATATCAGGAGGCCCAGAACATGAAGGCGAAGTACGGCGACATGATAGTCACCGCTACTTATCCCGATAATTTCTCCACCGAGACGGAGCAGACCATAGCCACCGTGACCAACATGGCCTCCGATCCCGACGTAAAGGTGATCGTATTCGTACAGGCCGTGCCCGGCGCTACCGCCGCCATACAGAAGGTCAAGGAGACCCGCGATGACATACTCTTCATCTGCGGCGTCTGCGCCGAGGATCCTGCCGTAATATCCGCCGCCGCCGATATCTGTATGCTGGTGGACGAGATCTCCATGGGCACCACCATTATCGACCAGGCGAACAAGATGGGCGCAAAGACCTTTGTGCATATTTCCTTTGAGCGCCACCTGGGCTATGCTACCATAGCCGCCCGCCGCGAGGGCTTTATGAAGCGCTGTGAGGAGCTTGGCATAGAGTATGTAGAGGCCACCGCTCCCGATCCCACCGGCGACGCCGGCGTAACAGGCGCGCAGGCATGGATAACCGAGAACATCAAGGTCTATGTGGACAAGTACGGCAAGGACACCGCCTTCTTCTCCACCAACTGCTCCATGCAGGCGCCGCTCATCCTGCAGTGCGCCCAGCTCAACGCCATCTATCCCCAGCAGTGCTGCCCCAGCCCCTATCACGGCTACCCCTCCGCCTTCAATATCTCCACCGAGGGACACGAGGGCGACGTACCTTATGTGCTTGAGAAGATAAAGGAAGCCGTTGCCGGCTATGGCAACAGCGGCCGCATGTCCACATGGGAGGTACCCATCAACATGATGATGATCCGCGCCGGCGTTGAGTACGGCATGAAGTACTGCGAGGGCGAGATCACCGAGAGGCTGGACGAGCCCGCATTCGTCGAGATCTGCCGCTCCATCGGCGGCGAGGAGACCCAGCTCAATCATTACAGCGACGAGACCTCCGGCGAGATCAAGAACTTCTACATGATACTCTGCCCCTTCTATGATTTCTAAAGCGGCGGCAGACTCATTGAGGCATATTGATTGAAAAAAATGGAAGCACCTGCCTACGGGTGGGTGCTTCCGGTTCGTTAACGCAGCGCGGTATGAAGGAGAAAGCTAAATGGATGAGCCATTAGTATTGAAAATGGAAAACATAAGCAAGGAGTACTTCGGGAACAGGGTCCTCAAGGGAGTTGACCTGAGCGTGGCGCGCGGGGAGATACACGCCCTCATGGGCGAGAACGGCGCGGGAAAATCCACCCTGATGAACATACTCTTTGGTATGCCGGTAATACACAATACCGGCGGCTTTGAGGGAAATATATACATAAACGGCGAAAAGGCCGATATTTCCAGCCCCCAGAGGGCGATGGAGCTGGGCATAGGCATGGTGCATCAGGAATTCATGCTTATACCCGGGTTTACCATAACGGAAAACGTGAAGCTGGGCAGGGAAATATCCCGCCCGACGCTTTCGAGCAAGCTCCTTGGCGAGCCCATGGAGCGGCTGGACAAGGAAAAAATGGACAGCGACACAAGGGCGGCGCTGGATA
This sequence comes from uncultured Clostridia bacterium, assembly GCA_934633985.1. Taxonomy (GTDB): domain Bacteria; phylum Bacillota; class Clostridia; order Christensenellales; family CAG-138; genus SFEL01. Next base: position 158,042 of record CAKTYU010000004.1, on the reverse strand, counting down.
CCATAGGCTTGAAGATAGACGAGCATACGCTGGTGCGCGGCCTGCCCGTGGGCTATATGCAGTTCATAGAGATCGCCCGCGAGATAGACAAGACCGGCATACAGTTGCTCATATTCGACGAGCCCACCGCCGTGCTCACAGAGAGCGAGGCGGAAAGGCTGCTGGAGACCATGAAGGCGATAGCTAAAAAGGGCATAGCCATAGTGTTCATAACCCACCGCATAGACGAGGTAATAGAGGTCACGGACAGCATAACCGTGCTGCGGGACGGCGCCTTCGTGGGCAGGCTCAAGACCGCGGAGACCAACGCCGCGCAGGTGGCGGAGATGATGATTGGCCGCAAGGTGGAAAAGCTGGTGGACGGCATAGAGGACGGGCGCACGCTGGACGACGGCGACATAGTGCTCCGCTTGAGGGACTTCAAGGTGGATATGCCGGGGGAATACGTACACGGCGTGGATCTGGACATACGCCGCGGCGAGATATTCGGTATAGGCGGCCTGGCGGGACAGGGCAAGATAGGCATACCTAACGGCATATTGGGAATGTACCCCGCCGCGGGCACGGTGGAATTTGACGGCAAGCAGATAGAGCCCTCCAGGCTCGGCGCGGCGCTTCAGGAGCATATAGCCTTCGTATCCGAGGACAGGCGCGGGGTGGGGCTGCTGCTGGATGAGCCCATAATGGAAAACACCGTGTTCACCTCCATGCAGATAGAAAAGCGCTTCCTTAAAAAGGTAGGCTTCATCACCCAGTTTGACTCCAAGGGCGCGAGGGAGCACACGGAGGAAATGATAAAAAGGCTGGATATACGCTGTACCGGCCCCATGCAGCACGTGGGCAGGCTCTCTGGCGGCAATCAGCAGAAGGTATGCATAGCGCGGGCGCTCACCATGGAACCGAAGCTGCTGATAGTGTCCGAGCCTACCCGCGGCATAGACATAGGCGCGAAGAAGCTGGTGCTGGAGCTGCTGGTGAACATGAACCGGGAGCAGGGGCTTACGATAATCGTAGTAAGCTCCGAGCTCAACGAGCTTCGCAGCCTGTGCGACAGGATAGCCATAGTTTCGGACGGGAAGCTGACGGGCATACTCGCGCCCGACGCTTCCGATGTGGAATACGGCCTTGCGATGTCAGGCGTGAAGAATGGAGGGCTTGAGGCATGAAAAAAGTGATAGACGTCATCGGCTGGCCGCGCCTTATAGTCGGCCTGTTCTTTATAGGTATAGTGATACTCGCCTTCTGCATAGGCGTGGACGTAAATTCCTACCTCTCCAGCACCCTGAAGTACTGGGGCATGTGGGGAGTGCTGGTGCTTGCCATGCTTCCTACCATCAAGGCGGGCGTGGGCCCGAACTTCGGCATAAGCCTGGGCATAGTTTGCGGGCTGCTCAGCACGCTCATAGCGATAGAGCTGGAGATAACCGCCTTTTTCAACGGCCTGCTCCCCGGCTCCGGCCCGTGGATAAGCATGATATTCTCCATGCTCCTCGGCGCGCTGATAGCGTGGTTCGTGGGCGTGGCCTACGCAAAGCTGCTCAACTGCGTCAAGGGCAACGAAATGACTGTGACCACCTACATAGGCTATTCCATAATATACCTCATGTGCATACTGTGGTTCCGCGCGCCCTTCAGCAGCGGCGAGATCAAGTGGCCCCTGGGCGGCAAGGGCGTGCGCAATCAGGTGAGCATGGAGCCTGCCTTCGGCTATCTTCTCAACGAGGCGGGCGGGTTCTATATCGGCGGGGAAAAGGGCATATTCATCCCCACCGGCATAATAGTGTTCTTCCTGCTCATGTGCCTGCTGGTATGGATATTCTTCAGGACGAGGACGGGAAAGGCCATAACCGCCGCGGGCGCGAACCCGCTCTTCGCAAGGGCGAGCGGCATAGATGTGGACAAAATGCGTATCATAGGCGTGGCGCTCTCCACCTCTCTGGGCGCAATAGGGATAATAGTGTATACTCAGGGCTTCGGCTTCCTGCAGGCGTATAACGCGCCGCTGGTAATGGGCTTCCTGTGCGTGGCGGCAATACTCATAGGCGGCGCCTCCACCACAAAGGCGAGGATAAGCCACGTCATACTGGGAACCTTCCTGTATCAGGGGCTTATCATAATGACGCCGCCCGTATCCAACGCGCTGCTGGCGGGCACGGACATATCCGATACCATGCGCCAGATAATACAGAACAGCGTAATACTGTATGCCCTGACCAAGATAAAAGGAGGTGCCGGCAGTGAAGAATAAAAAGGACATAGGGGCGAGCCTCCTGCAAGTCATGTTCAACAATAAGGTAGTGCTGATGATAGTGCTGCTGTGCGTGGTGTGCCTCGCCATAGCGGACACCACGGCGTCATACGTCCTCGGGGAGGTAGTGACCCGCTTCGGGCGCAATACCTGCCTTGTGCTGGCGCTCATAATACCCTGCCTTGCGGGCCTCGGCATGAACTTCGGCATAGTGGTGGGCGCGACGGCGGCGCAGATAGCCATATTCTTCGTGGCCTACTGGGGCTTTAGGGGGATAGGCGGCTTCCTGCTCTGCGCGCTGATGAGCACGCCGCTGGCCGTGCTTTTCGGCTGGATGCTGGGAAGGGTATACAATAAGACCAAGGGCTCCGAGATGATAACCGGCCTGGTGGTGGGCTTCCTCGCGGACGGCCTGTACAGGCTGTTCGTGCTGTACATAATAGGCGGCATAATACCCTACAACGACCCGAACCTGCTGCCCCGCGGCTTCGGCTTGAGGAACGCCTTCGACCTTTCCCGCAGCGGCATGAAATACGCGCTGGACGACGTGAGCCTTCTGGTGGTGCTCCGCATAGCCCTGGCCGCCCTCGCGCTGTACGTGCTGGTAAGGTACATATTCGAGGGTAAGCACAAGGGCATATCCAAAAAGGACGCGGCAGCGCAGATGGCAGCCTGCGCCGCGGGCTTCGGCCTTACCTTTGCCGTGCCCGCCGTCCCGGGGCTCAACGCCATGATGGGCGGAAGCAGGATATACATATACGACGCCATAACCGTAAGCGCGGTATGCGTTATACTCTATACCCTCATAGTCAAGGTGCTTATAGCAAGGAAGAGGGGCCTGCCCGTCAACGCGAAGAGGGCGGCCGTCACGGTAGCCGTATCGGCGCTGCTTTTTGCCTCCACGTATATAGGCCCCGTGTTTGAGGTTATGCGCACCGTCACCCTTGCCCCGGCGGCCTTCGCGGCGATATGGCTATTCTGCATAATAAACAACTGGATACTGGATACCCGCCTGGGCATGGACATGAGGACGGTGGGACAGAGCCGCACCGTGGCGGTCTCTGCCGGAATAAACGTGAACAGGATAAGGATAATAGCCACCTGCATATCCACGGTCCTTGCGGCATGGGGCCAGCTCATATTCCTCCAGAACCTCGGCACCTTTAACACGGTGCAGCAGCAGAGCTATGTGGGCCTTTACGCCGTGGCAGCCATACTTGTGGGCGGGGCCAACGTATACAAGGCCACAAACAAGCAGGCGCTTCTGGGCGTGTTCCTGTTCCACTTCCTGTTCATAGTCGCCCCTCTGGCCGCGACCAAGATAGTGGGGGATTCCGCCATAAGCGAGTACATACGAATGTTCATCTCCTACGGCATAATAACCATCGCCCTTGCGATGCATACCTGGACCAAGGTAAAGAGCAGCTTTGCAAAGGCGAAATAATAAAAAACCGGCCCGCGCCGGCCTTTAGCGGCGGGTAAGACGGGCGAAAAGGTATAAGGGGCAGCCGAAGGGCTGCCCCTTCATATCGGCATTTCAAACGCCTTTAACCGCAGCTTTATGCGGGTGTGGTATAATAGAGGGGTATTCATTTTAGAAAGGAAAGCAAGTATGAAGTTATATCGAACGGCAGCGCTTTTGCTGTGCGGAGCCATCGCCCTCTCGCTTGGGGGCTGCGGCAATGGCAGCGAAGGGGACGCGGAGAGACCGGCGGAGGAAAGGCCGGCGTTGACGAGCATAGAGTATTCAAACCTTAACGACGATGCGTCGCGGCAGCTTTTGCGTGGGCTGCTTTCCGGCGCGGGGGTGTCCGAAGGCCGTATCCGGGGCTTTTTCAGCCGGGTGGACAGGTTCAATGAAAGCGTGAGCGCGGAGTGGCTCACCGGTGGCTTTGAGAAGGCGGAGCCCCTTTATACCAAGTACGACCCCTACGATATGCAGGATGAATGGGCGGAGAAGAACGGGGATTTCCCGGGCTATAATTGCAGGATAACCGCCATGGGCCTGTTCGGGGATCTCGTCACCGCTAAGGAAAATGCTGAGATAGATTCCGGCGAGGACGTGCTTTTTATGGACGAGGAAGCGCTCAAGGCGGACCCGGAGGCGTTGGGCGGCAGCAGCCTTGCGGAGTTCCGGGCGCTGTATTCCGCCATGAAGGCCGAGGACACCACCGAGGCCGAGCGCCACGTCAAGGTCGTCGAGAAGGAATGGGAGTACCGCGGCGTGGCCTTCCGAGACAATGAAAAAATACGCCTCATCACCGTGTTCTTCCACGATAAGCCCACGGAGGAGGAAAGCATACTGTTCGTGGGGCACGTCGGCGTGCTGCTGACGGCGGAGGACGGCGCACTTTACTTTGTGGAGAAGGTGGCCTTTCAGGAGCCGTACCGGCTGCTGCGCTTTGCCGACAGGACGGAGCTCAGCGATTACCTCATGGGCAAATACGACGTCTCGTGGGGGCAGGATACGGCGCGCCCGTTTGTAATGGAAAACGGCGAGCTCATGGAGGGCTGGCGGGCGAAGCCCAACGGGGAAAAATAGGCCGCGGGCCATTATCGAACTTTATTGACCGGAAGGAGAGCGAATACATGAAAAAGTACAATGTGGCGATATTGGGGGCCACCGGCGCGGTGGGCGAGCAGATGATAAGGGTGCTTTGGGAGCGAAGGTTCCCGATAGGCGGGCTCAGGCTGCTCAGCAGCGAACGCAGCGCGGGCGGCAGGATGGATACCCCGTTCGGAAATGCGGAGCTTGGGCTTGCCTGCGAGACCGCCTTTGAGGGGGCGGACATAGTGCTGGGGGCGGCGGAAAACGACATAGCAAGGCGCTTCGCGCCGGCGATAAGGGCGGCGGGAGCCGTATTTGTGGATAATTCCAGCGCCTTCAGGATGGATCCGGACGTGCCCCTCGTGGTGCCGGAGATAAACCCGGATGACGCATTGAAGCACAACGGCATAATAAGCAACCCCAACTGCTCGACGATAATCGCCCTTACGGCGGTCAACGCCATAAATAAGCTGTCGCCCATAGAATACATGGTGGTCTCCACGTATCAGGCGGTGAGCGGCGCGGGGGCGGGTGGGCCGATAGAGCTGGAGGCACAGGTAGCCGCGCTGCAAAGGGGCGAGGCCGCGGAGAAGAGGGTGTTCAGGCACCAGATAGCCTATAACCTCATACCCGAGATAGGCGATGCGGACGGGCAGGGCTATACCTCGGAGGAGATGAAGATGCAGAACGAGGGCCGCAAGATAATGCACCTGCCGGAGCTGCGCGTGACCTGCACCTGCGTGAGGGTGCCGGTAATGCGCTCCCACTCCATATCCGCAAGCATAGTCACAGAGCGCGAGCTTACGGTCGATGAGGTAAGGGAGGCCATAGCGGGCGCACCCGGCTGCGTTTTGGAGGACGACATGGAAAGGCACATCTACCCCATGCCCCTCTTCACCGGCGGCTTGGACACGGTAGCCGTGGGGCGCATACGCAGGGATATAGCGCTGAAAAACGGTATAGCCCTCTGGTGCTGCGGAGACCAGCTCCGCAAGGGCGCGGCGACCAACGCGGTGCAGATCGCGGAGCTCTTGATATCAAAATAGCCATCATGGGGTAGGAGCGGCGGATCTTTAAGGAAGTATGCCTGCGGGCATGGATATGGACTAAAGCAGGCGAGGTGTTTCTATGCGGTTTTTTGAATATCAAAATACCCTGCTGTGGGTCGGGCTCTCCGTAACGGCAGGCGCGTTCATCGTCCAGCTTTTGCTGTGCATAAGCAGGGCGCGCCTTTGCGTCAAGCTGATACCGCTATATTTTTTAGGGATATATGCGCTGTTTGTATTGCTGACGCTTACGGGCCTTATTTGGAGTGACACGAATTTCTATATTTCCGCCCAGCAGCTCATCGCCGTCATTTTGGCGGTCATAGGGGCGTTTGCCGGGGCGGACATGGCCATAGCCTGGGCGCTGTACGGCCTGCTCCGCAGGAAGCCGCAATAAAGGGCAGCTATTCGCTGCCCTTGGCAAAGAGCCTGTTTTCTATATCCGCTACCGTGATGTGGGAAAGGTATGCGGCGCATTGCCCGTTAAGCTGACGGTACAGCCCGTCCATTACGCCTGCCATGCCGGAGCAGATGGCGCATTCCCGGTCGATATCCCCGCTGCGCCATGCGCACCCCACAAAGCAGGCGTTGACCGCCTCCGCCACCTGCATCAAGGACAGGCCGGCGGGGTCGGCGCAGAGGCGGTAGCCGCCGTCCTGCCCCTCGCGGGTAGCAACCATGCCCGCCTTTTTCAGCCCCGCCATTACGCGGCGGACGCGGGCGGGGTTGGTGCATATATTCTCTGCCAGCGCCTCGCTGCTCAACGAGCGCCCGCTGTGGCTCAGGCATACCAGCGCGTGTACCGCAAGGTTAAAGGAGCTGTCCATGGCTATCCCTCTTTCACGAGCTCATAGGGCCAGTCGATGACGCCGCCGAACTCGTATATGCTTTTATAGCCGAGCTTAAGCAGCTTTTCGGAGGCCTCCTTGCTGCGGCGGCCGCTGCGGCAGTATATGAGCAGCGTAGCCTCCTTATCGGGCAGCGCCTCCGGCATGTCATCGCCTATGCTCTCGTTTGGCACGAGTATGGCGTTTGGTATATGCCCGCCGTCGTATTCCTCCGGCGTGCGGACGTCCACTATCACTACCTCCTGTGAGTTCATCATCTCATAGGCCTCCTCGGCGGTTATCCTGTGGTAATCCGCCGCGGCCTCCGCCTCTGTATCGGCCTCCGCCTCGGCTTTCGCTTCGGTTTCGGTCTCGGCCTCGGTTTCCGCGGGGCCGGGGTCTGTCTTTGGGGCCGCGCAGCCGGCGAGCAGCAGGGCGAGCAGGGCCGCAAAAAGTATTATCTTACGCATAAGGTCACCTCCGGAATAACTGTGCTTATTGTTGATACAGTTTATACTGCAAATATAACCCCTCTGGCTATTCCTGTCAAGAGGGGATTTTTTTACGCCGCGATTCGGTGCCGGCAGGGAAAAAAGTTCACAACCGCAATTTTGCTTTGCCTGTTGTATATATAAATAGGCTGTGGTAATATAATCAAACGGCGCAAAAAAGGAGTACCATAAGCAAATAGATGAAACGACAAATGAACATACTTATTGCCAACGACGACGGCATAAAATCACAGGGCATCGCCAAGCTGGCAAATATGGCTGCCGATTTCGGCAACGTCTGGGTAGTGGCCCCGGAGGGGCAGTGCAGCGGCATGTCCCAAAAGCTCACCATATTCAACGAGCTAAACGCCATGAGGCGCGAGTTCCCCGCCGCGGTGAAGGGCGCATACGGCATAAGCGGCACCCCGGCGGACTGCGTGAAGGTGGCGCTCAAGTCGCTGCTGCCGGTAAAGCCGGATATAGTTTTTTCCGGCATAAACAACGGCTTTAACGCTGGATACGACATAGCCTATTCCGGCACGGTGGGCGCGGCCATGGAGGCGGTGCTGCACGGAATACCCGCCATAGCCTTTTCGGAGTGCCACGACGGCTGCCGCGAGGTAACGGAGAAGCACCTTTCCTCGATAGCGGAGGAGCTGATGGAAAAGCCGCTTTCCGGCGAAATATGGAACGTGAATTTTCCCGGCTGCCCGGAGAGCGAGCTCAGGGGCGTAATACGGGACGCCGAGCCCGCGCCCAGCTTTTTCTTTGAGAACAATTACGAAAAGACGGAAAACGGCGAGGGCTATGTGCTGAAGCCCTTCGCAAGGCTGCTGGGGCCGGACGAGGCGCCCGAGGGCAGCGACGTATGGGCCGTGCTCAACGGCTACATAGCCGTAAGCAGGATAAAAAATATGCTTTACAGGCAGTGACGGCAATAGGCGTGCGCTATTGTAAATACGCGCCTTATATGATATTATATAAATCAGCTAAAATTATAGGAATATGCCGATTTTACTGGATTCATAGGCAAAATGCCATGAATATAAATATTATGGAGGAAAGAATAGGAACATGAAAAAGACCGTAGCACTGCTTTTCGCCCTTGTTATGGCGTTCTCCGTCTGCGCCTGCAGCCAGCCTGCCCCCGCAGAGAACACCGCGGAGGAGACCACAGAGACCGCTGCTCCCGCTGAGGAGACTGTCGCTGAGAAGCCCCACTTCGACAAGCTGACTCTGGAATTCGTCCCTTCCAAGGATGCTGACGTCATAATCGCCGGCACACAGAACCTGCCCGAGCTGGTCAAGGCCGAAATGTCCAACCTTGGCTACGACATCGACGAAGTAGATATCACTGTCGGTACCAGCTATGACGCTACCGGCGAGGCCATGTCCGCAGGCTCCATCGATATCGGCTGGCTGCCCGGCGGCACCTACGCCCTCTACTCCGACGATACCGACGTTATGCTGACCGCTACCCGCAACGGCCTCTCCAACGACAGCACCGATCCTAAGGATTGGAACGGCGAAGCCAACGCCACCAAGAAGGACGGCCCCCAGGTGACCTATTATCGTTCCCTGATCTACGCCGCCCCCACCGAGTACGGCAAGAAGCTGGCCGAGAAGGTCAACAACGGCGAAGCCCTGACCTGGGAAGATCTGGACGGCGCACGCTGGGCGGTTCAGAAGACCTCCTCTTCCGCCGGTTACATCTACCCCTCCATGTGGCTGATGGCCAACTATGACGGCAAGAAGATCTCTGACCTCTCCAACGTAGTACCTCTCGATTCCGGCTACGGCACCGCCTTCTCCTATGCCGCAGCGGAGCAGGTAGACATCATCGTATGCTATGCCGACGGCCGCAACGACTATGAAGCGAGCTGGATGCTGCCCACCGACCAGAAGGACGAGACCGGCAAGCAGGGCATGGGCCGCAAGGATTCTATATGGAACGAGCTCAACGTAATAGGCGTTACCGAGGGTATCTACAACGACACCGTTGCTATCTCCAAGGCCAGCCAGTATTACACCCCCGAGATCGTAGCCGCCCTTCAGGATTGCTTCATCAACATCATCAACACCGATGAGGGCAAGGCTATATTCGACGTATACAGCCACACCGGCTACGCCAAGGCGACCGATTCCGATTACGACGGCGCCCGCGCTGCTTTGAAGGCTGTTTCCGAGTAAACACTTCAACATCAAAGCGCCCTGGCAAAACAGGGCGCTTTTTCCCTTAATACATTCAATAAGATAGATAGAAAGAGTCGCAGCATGATAAAATTCAAAAATGTGTATAAGACTTATCCAAACGGCTTTACGGCGCTTAAGAATATCAACCTGCAGATAGAGCAGGGCGAATTTGTGGCGATAATCGGCCTTTCCGGCGCGGGCAAATCCACCATACTGCGCTGCATCAACCGTATGCACGACGTTACAAAGGGCGAGCTCACCGTGGACGGCGTGGACGTGAACACGCTGCGCGGCAAGGAGCTGAGAAAATACCGCCGCAAGGTGGGCATGATATTCCAGAGCTTCAATCTGGTATCCCGAAGCACCGCTATCAAAAACGTGCTGACGGCGGACGTGCCGGATATGCCCTTCTTTAAGGTGCTTTTCGGCATATTCTCCAAGGAGCAGAAGATGCGCGCGCTCGAGAGCCTGGACAAGGTAGGCATTTTGGATAAGGCCTATACCCGCTGCGATCAGCTTTCCGGCGGCCAGCAGCAGCGCGTGGCTCTCGCGAGGACGCTGAACCAGAACCCCAAGATAATACTGGCGGACGAGCCCGTGGCCTCCCTTGACCCCATCACGGCGAAGCAGGTCATGCAGGACTTTGTACGCATAAACAAGGAATACAAGATATCCATACTGCTCAACATACACCACGTTGACCTTGCCCTCAAATACTGCGACAGGGTAATAGGCATACGCGCCGGCGAGATAGTATTCGACGGCCCCGCCAGCACTATAACCCAGGATCAGATAGACGAGGTATACAACGGCACTAAGGTGCCCACCATGGGTGAGGGCGAGGGCGAGCTCCGCCACATAAAAAAGATAGAGGGCTGACGCTATGGAAATGGAAAACAGCCCCGTCACTATAAAAGAAACGCTATACGACAAGATATTCAAGCCCCAGAGGATAACCCTTGCAAACGGGCACAGCGTGCTGCGCCGCAGGAGCCGGGCGCCGCTCATAGTGCTGCTGCTGGCGGCGGCGGTGTATATCTCGCTTAAGACCACTGGCTTTGATATGGGCGTCGTCTTAAACAAGTTCAGCAAGATGATGGACCTTATGAAGAAGATATGGCGGCCGGATTGGAGCTTCTTCCCGAAGGTGGTATCCCCGCTTATAGACACCATAAAGATGTCCATCCTGGGCACGGTGATAGGCTGCGTGCTTGCGCTGCCGGTGGCCATACTCTCCTCCAGCAACATCAACCACAGCATGCCGGTGGTGAGCCTTTGCAGGTTTATACTGGCCCTCATACGCACGCTGCCCACGCTGATAATCGCGCTGGTCTGCGCGCTGATATTCTCCTTAGGCACATTTTCCGGCACCGTTGCCATAGCCATATTCACCTTCGGCATAGTGGCGAAGATGCTCTTTGAAAGCATAGAGACCATAGACATGGGCCCCTTTGAAGCTATGGAGGCGCTGGGCGCGAGCAAGTTCCAGGCGTTCTGGTCCGCCTGCGTGCCGCAGATACTGCCGGTATACCTGAGCCACAGCCTTTACTGCTTTGAAATGAACGTGCGCGCCTCCGCCATACTGGGCTACGTCGGCGCGGGCGGGCTGGGGATAACCATAAACGAGCGCATAGGCTGGCGGGATTACAACAGTCTCGGAATGGTCCTGCTTTCCCTTTTCGCGGTGGTTGTCGCCATAGACTTCTTCAGCGAATATCTCCGCAGGAAGCTGAGCTGACGGGAGGGGCAGAATGGAAAAGAAAAAGAGAAAGAGCATAGAAGCAATGGAGCAGGCGGCGGACAGGAAGCTGACTGTGGCGGAGATGTACGCCAACAGGCCGAAAAAATGGCTGCTTTACCTGATGATAGTGCTTTTCATAGTAGTAATGGTGGGCTGGTCCGCAGAGGACATAAAGTTCACCGGGCTCACCGTAACGGGAACGGAGGTCGCCAAGGGCGTGCTCCACGGCGTGTTCAACCCGGATACCAAGCTCATGTTCGGCACGGGGGATACGGACGTACCCTATCTGCTGCTCCAGACCATAGCCATAGCCGTGCTGGGAACGCTTTTCGGCGCGATACTCGCAGTGCCCTTCGCATTTCTGGCCTCCTTCAATATAATGCCCAAGCCGGTGGCATACGCGGTCAGGGTGATAATACTGATGATACGCACCATACCCAGCATAGTATGGGCGCTGATGTGGATACGCGTGACCGGCCCCGGCGCCGCCTGCGGCGTGATAACCCAGTCGGTATGCTCCATAGGCATGATATCCAAGATGTACATAACCGCCATAGAGGATCTGGATACCCACATACTGGAGAGCCTGGACGCAATGGGCTGCACCCCCTTCCAGAAGATACGCTACGGCGTTATACCCCAGCTCACGGCCAGCTTTATATCCACCACCATATACCGCTTCGACATCAACCTGAAGGACGCCACCACACTCGGCATAGTGGGCGCGGGCGGCATAGGCGCTTCTTTGGTGCAGTGCCTCAACAGCAGGCGCTGGGCGATGGTAGGTGCCTTCGTATGGGGGCTGATGGTGCTGGTGCTGATAATCGAATTCATATCCACGCGGATACGAAGGAAGCTGGCGCATGGAGCATAAGGAATGACACATATCGAGATGCCTCGCCGCAGCATGGGCGGGGCATCGCTTAGTGATGGGAGAGATACCCTTAAAAGCATGGAAAGACGACTTAAAATATACTACACGAGCGATGTACACGGGCGCCTTTCGCCGGTGGATCACGCGAGCGGGAGGAGCATGCCCTCCGGCCTTGCGAACTGCATTCAGGGCTTTGCCAAGGACGGCAACACCCTCATAATCGACGGCGGGGATATACTTCAGGGAAGCCCGCTAACCTATTACCTCTATAATAAAAGCGAGCACGCTGGAAGGCTCATAGCCGGCCTTATGAACATAGGCGGCTACGACTTCGTCACGCTGGGCAACCACGATTTCAACTACGGCAGGCAGGCGATAGAGGAATACATTGCCGCGCTGGACGGGCGATGCCTCTGCGCCAATGTGAGCGGCGTGGCGGGCGTGGAAAAGACAGCCGTGATCACCATGGCAAACGGCTTGCGGGTGGGGCTTACCGGGGTGACCACGCAGTATGTCAAGCTGTGGGAAAAGCCGGAAAACCTCAATGGCGTCGCGGTGACGGACGCATTCAGCGCGGCGGCGGAGGCCCTTCGGGAGCTTAAGGCGGCGGGGACCGACCTTAATATATGCATATACCACGGCGGCTTTGAAAAGGACCCCGCTACGGGGGAAACGCTATCCGCCACCGAAGAGAATCAGGGATACCGTATATGCAGGGAGCTGGGCTTTGATATACTCCTTGCGGGGCACCAGCACATGCCGGCGGAAAACCTGCGCCTCTTCGGCACATATACCTGCCAGCCGCCGGATAAGGCCAGCCGGTATATAGTCATGGAGGTGTCGGCAGGGGAGGGCGTAACCGCGGTATCGCGCCTCGTGGACGCGGGAAGCGAGGAAAACGCGGCGGCGAAGAGGCTGCTTGCGCCTGCGGAGGAGGCGGCCGCCGCATGGTTCGATACCCCCGTCGGGCATTTGGATACGCCGCTGCTGCCGTCCGGGCATATCGAGATGGCGGCGAAGGGATGCCTTATAGCCAACTTCTTCAATCAGGTGCAGCTTGAGGCCACGGGAGCGGACATATCCGCCGCCAGCCTCGGCAACAGCGTGAAGGGGCTGGGCAGGGAGGTCACCATACGCGACATAATCTCCACATACGTTTTCCCAAACACCCTAAAGACCGTAGCGGTGGACAGGGGGCAGCTCAAGCGGGCGCTCGAGCGCAGCGCGGAGTATTTCGCCCTTGATGGGCGGGGCGGGCTCACGGTAAGCGAGGATTTCCTAAGGCCCATAGAGCAGCACTTCAACTACGACTATATATCCGGGATATTTGTTACTATGGATATACGCAGACCCAGAGGGGACAGGGTTGTATCCATAAAATACCGGGGCGAGGAGCTTCCGGAGGATAAAAAGCTTACCCTATGCCTGAACAGCTACCGCGCGACGGGCGCGGGCGGGTACGGCATCTACCGCGAGTGCGAAACCGTGGGGGAGCTTCCCACGGAGATAGCCGAGCTTATAATAAGCTATGTGGACAGGCACAGGGAGATAACCGTGGACAGGACGAAATGGCTCAACGTAATATACTGAATAATTTTGAAAGGCGAGGAAACGGCATGAAAAACAAGGTATTCAACATAGTGCTTTTGCAGGCGCTGCCCGCATCGGGCAAGTCCGAGGTAAGGAACTTCATGGCCCATGTAGACCCAAAGAGGCTGCAGGAGGAGTTCCACATAGGCGAGAACCTCCAGCTTGACGATTTCCCATACGTACACATGATGCGCCGCATAGACAATGAGCTTCAGGCGATGGGCGAGGAGCGGGTATTCTACCACGGCGAGGAGCCGTTTAAGGACGGCAGGGACTGGGGCACGCTTTGCAACCTGTTAAACGAGGACTACCACGACCTCATTAACCGCAACGTCATAAGCACAGACTCTGCGGCGCGGCTGCTGTTCGACCGCATCGACAGGGCGGCGGAGGCCGCGGGGCTAAGGCCGAGGATGGGGCTGTTGAAGGCGGAGCTACGCGGAAGGCTCGCGGAAAAGCTCGAGGCCGAGGCGCGGGCCATGCTGGATGAGAAGCACAAGGGCTATCCCGACAGCTTCGAGAACAAAACCATAATAATCGAGTGTGCAAGGGGCGGGCCGGATGGGGCTTCCATGCCGCTTACCGATACCTTCGGCTATCAGTATTCTCTGCCCATGTTCTGCCCGGAGATATTAGAGCAGGCGGTCATACTCTATATTTGGGTCACGCCGGAGGAGTCCCGCCGCAAGAATGCGGACAGGGCGGACCCCAACGACCCCGGATCCAACCTGCACCACGGCGTGCCCATGGCGGTCATGCTGGGTGATTACGGCTGCGACGATATGGAGTACCTCATAAATAACAGCGAGGTAAAGGACGCCGTGACCGTAAGGGCGCACGGCAAGACCTACCACGTGCCGATAGGCGTATTCGACAACAGGGTGGATAAGACCTCCTTCCTCAGGGGCGCGCCGGATAGCTGGGCGCCGGAAAAGGTGGCGGAGGTCACAGCGGGCATAAGGCAGGCCACTGACGCCATGTTCAGCCGCTATGAGGGGTAAAATATCGCGGATATCTTAAAAAAATACTGACAAAAGGTGGAAAAGAGTGAAATCAGGGGAACTTCTATGCAGGATCAAGGCGGGGGACGACGAGGCCTTCAGGACGATGGTGCTGACCTATGGCAAGCCGGTATATATGCGGCTTTTGGAGCGCTCTGGAAATAAGGAGGTCGCCAAAGCGGCGCTTCGGGAGGCGCTTATAGACCTGTACATTACGGTAAAGATGGCAAACAGCAGGGATCCTGTGGAGGCGGTGCTTTACAAAAGGGCGGAGGAGATACAGGCGGATATGCTGCGCCGCTCCTGCGAAAGGCTTTTTTACGCCGCCGCGAAGGAAGCTGCCCCTAAGCCCCTTGCGGCCCAGCCGGAGATAAGGCGGGAGGAGCCGCTGCAGACGGATATCCCCGTTCAGGCTACACCGGCGAAAAGGCACTGGGGTGCAGGTAAGACAGCCGCCGCCATAGCGCTTTCGGCGGGGATACTCGCCGCTTTATGGGTCATAGCCGGACTGCTTATGGACATGGGCTTTCTCCCTTATATAGACATGGGCTATGGCTGGTTCAATATGAACATAGCGCCATGGTTTTAAGAATGGAGGCGATATATGAAGGATAACAGGGTGATAGGCGTTTTGTTCGCGCTGTTCATGCTTTTGCTTATGGCGGCGGGAGTGCTTTTTATGGTACGCCCAAGCGTGATGGACGGCAGGCGGGCGGCAAAGGAAGCGGAGATAATCTCCATGATAGAGGAAGGCGGGGGCGGCGTGGAAATACCCGATATGCAGCTTCCAAAGGTGCAGGGCGAGGAGGACGAGCCCTTCGAGGAGGACGAGGCGGGCTTTGAGCAGGATATGGGCGCTATGCTCGGTTATGAGGCGGAGGAAAGCGCCGAGGAGAGAAGGACAGTGGGCCTCGGTACCATATCCATACCGGCGATAGACCTGAAAATGGCGGTAATGGAGGGCGCGGACAGGCGCTCATTGCGGGGCGGCGCGGGCTGGCTGCCCTCATCGGCTGAAATGGGCGCGCCGGGAAACTGCGTCATATTCGGCCACAGGATGAAAAAATACGGCAGGCATTTCAACAGGCTGGACGAGCTTAAGGAGGGGGACGAAATAACCCTTTCCGCCGGGGCGGAAAATGCCTATACGTATACCGTCACCGGCAAGGAGATAATCGCGCCGGAGGAGCTGTTCAATGTGCTCAGCGCCCACAACGAGGGGTATGCGCTCACTCTGGTGACATGCACCCCGGTGGGGGAAGGGACGCATAGGCTGCTTATATACGCGGCAATACAGCTTTAAAACAAGATATCATGGGGAGGAGAATATATGAAGTTTAGAAATTTTAATCGCGTGATCGCCGCTTTGCTTATGCTTACCATGCTTGCCGGACAGGTGCTCATGAGCACCGCCATGGCCTTAAACGAGGAGCCGGGCATAGTCATACTGGACGAATTCGACATGCCGGAGGATGGTGCGGGGCCGGACGAACCGCAGCAGGGCGATGACCTGCCCGCAGAAGGCGGCGCGCCCGGGTCGGATATAATAATAGGCGAGGACGACATCACAGCGCCGCCCACGCCCGAATACGCCGGATCCGCCGACGCCCCATCGGCAAGCCCGACTATTGTGGAGGACGGTGCGCCACTGCTTACCGCCACGCTTTTAGGCGGGTTCGATCTTATGTCCGATAATGCCGATAAGCTTGAAGATGGCGGGATAATAATAGCGGTCTCGGGCGGAAAGACGATCGTAGAGGACGGGGAGACCTGCACGTTTTCGGTTACGATAACGGACACAGACCTTAATAAAGCGCCCAACCTCGACAAAGGCACCATGGTAACGGTCGCGCTGCCGGAATTTCTTGATATCAAGGACGTGGAAACCGCTTACAACAAGGATTGGAAGCAGTGGTTTGCAAAGGCCGAATACGATCAGAATAAGCATGAGCTGACATTGACATTAAAGGAGATAGACCAGAGCCAACAAACAGTAAGCATATCGTTTAATATCGAAACGGTAGCGAATTTTATCGGCTATGACGGGGATGGAAAGGGTAAAATATCCATAGGCATAGCCGGCTTGAACGAGTTTGAGACCGAGATAGGGACAGGGCCGGGAACCGGAACGGAGGGAACAACCCCCTATCTTCAGAAAACAATGTTTGCGAACTATATGCCGGGAGCGGATAAGGACAATAATATATACATTCTTAACGATCCGGATAAGCCGATAACCTACCGGATAAACTTTGGCGTAAGCAAAAATTATACTCAAAGAGTTGCGGTAGCGGACAACATGAGCGACGGCGCGCTGGCGCTGTGCGACGTCAAGGGAGAGGTCAATGTAAGTCTCGACAAATGCATGAAGCTATATATAGACGGTTCGCGGGTTGCATTAACTCTAAACGAGGGGAGCCTTACAGGCACGCATGATACGCTTGGAAATATAACAATATCAAAGAGCGGCACAGGTTTTTCCGTCACATTTTCTCGCGGAGAGGGCTTTGTGCCGGGGGAGGATTCATCTCTTGCGAATATCGAATTAAGATATTTTGCCAAGCTTGTCGGAAATGTGAATGATGTTACCAACAAGGTAGAGATGGAGATTGGTAACGATAAAATCGGAACCGCGCAGGTGGTGGCGCGCAGGTATACATCGGGCGCGGTCACTACCAGCAAATATATAATGAACGGCAACAACAAGGTAACCGTATTAGACATAAAAGAACAAGACAAAACTGTTACCTTCCGAATACAGATCAGCGCATACGGCGAGAATAATTTTGCCAATGGTACGGTGATAGTTACGGACGTGTTGGAGGATTGCTTTAGCTTTAAGGATAAATCGGTCGTATATAGCAAGGACGCGGAACAATATTTTACACTTGCAGTAACAAATAATGTCGTAACCATAACCAAAATAAAAGACGGGGCAATAGCACAGGGATTTTATACCATCGACTTTACCGTTGATGTCAATATGGATAAGATCAAGCCCGGCGGCGCAGCACAGAATAAAATAAGCGAAAGCAACGTGGTTTACATCCGCCGCGACGCGGAACTGACCGTAAATAAGACCTGGGAGGACAACGGCGAGGAAAAAGAAGCTATCTTCCAGCTCATTGGGGATAAAGGTGTGATAGCTGCTGCAACTGTAAACGACGAAATCTCAAATGCTATCCTTTATATCAGCGCGGATAAGCTGAGTGAAGGTGATAATACTTGCACCCTCCGCGAAACCGTTGCGGAGAGCAGTGCCTATGTTGCGGGGCCGGATAAAGAGGTCGTGATAAATAAAAAAGACAATGTTGTTACGATAGTATCCGTTGGGGGCGGCAACGTCAATAAAGGTACGGCTTCAGTAAGCATCGAGAACAAGCTGGACTCGCAAAAAGGCTCCGTAACGTTCAGAAAGTATGGCGAGGGTAATAAGCTGATAGGAGGCGGTACATTCCAGCTCTGGAAGGAAAACGAAGGCAGCGATGATGAGCGGATCGCGGATTTTTCTACCGTAAACGGAAGCTGGACGAGCAGTCCTATTGAATACGGCACATACTACGTCAAAGAGATAACTGCCCCTGCCGGATACATACTTGCAAACACTCTGTCGCAGAGCGTTACCATAAAAAAGACTAATGCCCACGCCACCATTGAGATGACCAACGAGAAGTACACCTCGGGTGCGATAACCATAAAGAAGGTGGATGAGAACGGCAAGCCGCTGAAGGGCGCGGAGTTTACGCTGCTACCCGTAGGGGTCAAGAAAACCACCGGGGAGAATGGCGAGGCGGTATTCGATGGGCTTACAGAGGGGACATATACAATAATCGAAACAAAGTCGCCCACCGGATATGGCAAGCTGGAAGGAAGCGTAACTGTAAATATACAAGCCAATGGTACGGCGAATGTCGAGGGGACAGTTCCTGATAACTTCCAGTTTTACGGGAAGAGCGTCAAATTGACATGGAAAAACACGCGGACACATGGCAGCATAAGCATAATCAAGAAAGGAAGCGCAAATAAGCCTTTGCAGGGCGCGGTGTTCGGGCTTTATAAGGACGCTGCCGCCGCCGAAAAGCCGATTGATATTCAGCAGACCGACAAAAACGGCAAGGCGCTGTTTGCAGACCTGGAGGCCGGAACGTATTATGTTAAGGAAATTAACGCGCCCAACGGTTATGCGCTGGATACTACCGTGCGCGAATTTACCATAGGCGGGAACAATGATTGGGACGTAAAGACGGAAATAAAGAATACGCTGAAGGAATACTCGCTGACGCTCGTTAAGAAGGGCGACGACGGGAAGCTGCTTCTGGGCGTTGAGTTTACGTTAAGCGGCAACGGCATAAGCTCAATAACAAAAAGCAGCGATGAGGACGGCGTGGTAAAATTTGAGGGCCTGCCCTTTGGAAGGTATACTATCACGGAAACCAAAGCGCCACAGGGGTATGTTCCTGCCGGCAGCATTAACGTTGAAGTAAAGGGCGATGGCAGCAATGGAAGCGTCATACAGGTCGGGGATGTTATAAACAAAAGGACGAAGCTCACCGTCACAAAATTTGCCGAGGACGGAAAAACAAAGCTTCCCGGCGCGGAGTTTATAATCAGGAACGGCGAGGGGAAGTATGTAACGGCCGATGGAATAAACTTCGTTTCTTTTACCGATAAAGATAATGCGACTAAACTTACTACCGGCAGTGACGGCACCTTTACCCTCGAATACCTTCCCTTGGGCAAATACGTTCTGGAAGAAATAAAGGCGCCTGAAGGTTACATCATCGTAACGGCGAGCAAGGATTTCGAGATAAAAAACAGCGAAACGCGGGTCAGCATAAACAACACTAAGATAAAGACCGGGCTGAAAATAGTCAAGACCGACGAGAACGGGAAGCTGCTGGAGGGCATAAGGTTTGTATTGAAGGATAGCGGCGGCCAAGCTGTACAGGCAAGCGGAAGCGGCGGTAAATATACCTATACCGGCCTTGAGGATACAGACACCGAGTTCACTACGGATGGACGCGGAGAGATATTCGTAAGCGGTCTGCTCTGGGGCACATACTATCTCAGCGAAACAAATGCCCCAAAGGGCATGGTGGGAATAAAAGATCAAATCGTTGAGGTGGACGCCGAAAACCATAACAAAACGATTGAGCTTAAGCTGGAAAACAGGAGCGAAAAGGGAAAGATCGAATTCACAAAAACCGACGGCGCGGGCAATGGCCTCGCAGGGGCGGTGTTCAAGCTGAAGCTTGTAGAGGGAAGCGGCACGGCGTATTCCACCGTCAAGCAGATGTATGCCATTTCCGACGATAAGGGGCGGGTCAGCTTTGAGGACGTGCCGTATGGCGTATATGAGCTTACGGAGGCGATAGCGCCGGAGGGCTATGTGCGCAGCAACGACACGTATTATGTGAGCATCGGCGGCGCTGTGGCGGAAGGCAAAAACATAGACATCGTCCCGGATGTATGGCTCAATTCCCGGACGGAGAAGGAGTTTACCGTTAAAAAGGTAAGCGCCGACGGGGGCGAACCTTTGAGCGGCGCGGTATTTCAGGTGCTGGATGAGGGTGAGAAGCCCATAGAGGGCAAGACGATAACCACTTTGAACGGCGGCTCCGGCACGGTAACGCTGCCTCTGGGTAAATACTACCTGAAAGAGACGGTGGCGCCGGAGGGCTATGAGCTGAACGAAGAGCTTATACCCTTCGAGGTAACAGCGGGCGGGCGCAACACCGTAACCGTGAAAAATACGCCCAAGACCGGTTTGCTGACGATACAGAAGGCCGATGAAGACGGCAAGCCCCTGCTCGGAGCGGAGTTTAAAATATACGCCGCGAAGGGTGCGGCCCGGGAAAATCCAATTTATACGTTGATAACCGATAGCAGCGGCAAGGCCGTTAAAACCGGCATACCCTACGGCAGCTATGTGGCGATAGAGAGCCGCGCACCGGAGGGGTACGAAAGGGATAATACGGAGCATACCTTCGACATACCGCAAAAGGCTGAGGATGGAACGGTTACCGATAGTGCGGATATAATTATTTCCGTGGAAAACACAAAGAGCCGCTATGCCCTGAAAATTATCAAGACGGACTTTGATGATACGAAGAAAACCCTTGCCAAGACGAAATTTGCCGTGAGGGGCGGCGGCTTCTATGCGGAGGTCGAGACCGGCGCGGACGGTACCGTTACGGTGGAGGTGCCCGCTGCCGGTGAGTACAGCATAACCGAGATCGCGCCGCCCGTGGGCTATACCATAGACCCCGAAACCTACACGGTAAGAGTATCGGGCCATACCGCTGCCGGAGCGGAAGTGGCGTTCACTGCGAAAAACCACCAAACCAAGGTAACGCTAAACAAGGTGGACGAGAAGGGAAACGGGCTTGAAGGCGCGGAGTTCAGCATACTTGATGCGGACGGTAAGCAGGTAACGTTTACCAACAAAGACAGAGTGTATACCTATTCCGAGGACGGCGATGTTACAGCCATAACGGCGGGAAATGCCGATATAGTCGGCCTGCCGGTAGGAGACTATATTCTGCGGGAGAATAAAGCGCCGGCCAATTATGTGTCGCTGGAAGATATAAGGTTCCGCGTGCGGGCGGATCTGTACGATAAGGCGCTGGAGCTGACCGTTGAAAATCTGCCACATGAAATGGGCGTTGCCGTGCTGAAGGAGGACCCGGACGGAACGCGGCTTAAGGGCGCTGAATTTGCGCTGTACAAGGCGGATAGCACGGAGGTAGAGAAGGTCACGACGGACAAGGCGGGCGTGGCGCTGTTCACCGGATTAAACCCCGGCAGCTACTACATAAAAGAAACTGCTGCGCCAGAGGGCTATAAGCTCTCGGATAAGAAATTTGACTTTACAATAGACTCAAATGGCGTTTTGAGCGGCGAGGGCTTTGCCGGTGATGAGCTTTATAAGCTGACCGTGGAAAACCGCCCTGTCGAGCATGGCTTTAAGGTAAAAAAGGTAAGCGCAAATGACGAAAAGCTCGTACTGCCCGGCGCGGAGTTCCGCGTGCTGGGAGGCGGCTTGGATAGAACGTATACCACAAAGGCCGATGGACTTACAGAACAGATAACGCTCCCCATAGGCGAATATACGCTTACGGAGATGAAAGCGCCGGAGGGCTACGTTATAAACGGAGCGGGGCGGCATATCTCCGTCAAGGCGGACGGCATATACCTCGACGGCGATAAGCTGGGCGAAGGGGCGGCCATCACAGTCCGCAACGCCCCCGTAAACTTTAAGCTCAAGCTCGTGAAGGTGGATGCGGATACAAACCAGCCCCTTGCAAACGTTGCATTCACGCTAAAGGGCGAGAAGGACGCCCACTCCCTCATTACCGGCAGCGACGGCATCACCGATACAATATCCCTTGCGCCGGGGAAATATACGTTGTCCGAGGTAGCCGCGGCGGATGGCTATGCCATACCCCTGAACGGATGGGGCTTTACCGTAACGGAGGGCACAGTTCAGCAGGTGACGAATACCAGCGAGGTGACAGAGTGGAGCTTTAACGGCGGCCTGCTGACGCTGACCTTGAAAAACAGCCGGATATACGGCGGCCTCACCATAGAAAAAACTGACGGCAAGGACGGCGGCGCCCTGGCGGGCGCGGAGTTTACCATAGCCGGAAGCGACGGTACGCCGCTGACCTTTATAAAGAATAACGGCAGGTACGAGGCGGCTGCGGGCAACGGCGCATCGAGCACCATAGCTACAGACGCCAACGGTAAGGCTTATATAACAGGGCTGAAGTTCGGAAATTATACCGTAACGGAAACAAAGGCCCCCGAAGGGTATGTGCTCAGGGGTGAGCGCCACAGTATAGCCATAAGCAGGCAGCAGACCGAGGTTACGCTCAGGCTAAGGAACGACAAGGCCATGTACAAGATCACGGCTATAAAGCGGGAGGCCGGAGAGGACGGAAAACTGCTGGTTGGGGCGGAGTTTACGCTGTACAGCGCGGAGGGCGCTGTCGTGGCAAAGGCAGTAACGGGCTATGACGGCGCGGCAGTATTCGAGGCGCCCGAGGGCAATTATAAGCTGGCAGAGACAAAGGCCCCTGCAGGCTACCAGCTTAGCGGCGACTTTGTGCGGGAGATCACCGTCAACGCAGTACAGGGCTCGGTGGGCGAGTTCAAGTATACCTTCAATAACGAAAAAACCAGCTACGCCATAGAGATACATAAACACGACTCCGAGGATAAGCAGAAAAAGCTGGCGGGCGCGGAGTTTGCCGTCACGGACAGCCGGGGCTTTACCAAGATGGTCACGACGGATGCCTCCGGCAAGGCTTCCATCGAGGGGCTTCCCTATGATGATTACACCATACGCGAGATAAAAGCGCCGAAGGGCTACGCGCTGAGCGATAGGGAATACATGGTGAAAAAGACGGAGCTTACCCATGGCGAGCCCGTAGTTATCGAGGCGGCGAACAAGTATATATTGGGCAGCGCGATCATTAAAAAGGTAGATCACGAGAATCCCGAAAAGCTCCTTGAAGGGGCGAGGTTCAACGTGACAGATGAAAACGGGAGCCTGCTCAAGTGGAAGGCGGAGGGCAGCGTATACACGCCGGATGAGAGCGGCAGCAGCGTAATAGCCGCGGGCCGGATAACGCTTAAAGAGCTGCCGGCGGGCACATACACCCTTACCGAAACGGACGCGCCCGGCGGCTATGCCATACTGGACGGCAGCATCAGCTTCACCATAACCGAGGCGAACATGACGGCGCCGCTGGAAATAAAGGTGGAAAACCTGCTTAGGCGCACTGCGGTGGGCTTCATAAAGGTGGATAAAAACAACAAGGAGCAGCGCCTTGAGGGCGCGGAATTTACCCTGTACAGGATGAACGAAGGCAATCAGGGCGAGGCCCTGGCGACGGGCGTGACCAACGGCAACGGCCTTGTGACCTTCACGGAGCTTACCATGGGCAGCTACCGGGCTAAGGAAACAAAGGCGCCAAAGGGTTATAAGCTATGGAGCACACCGATAGACTTTACCGTGGACGAATACGGGAAGGTGAGCGTCGGCAGCACCGAGCTAAAGCAGGAGGGCCTTGTATACACCGCAATGATAACCAACACGGCGGAGGAAAAGGAGATTACCCTTAAGAAGGTGTCGGATACCGGCGAGGCGCTTCCGGGAGCCACATTCAGGCTGAGCGGCGAAAAGAACCATATACTTACCACCGGCAGCGACGGCACGGCAAAGATCAGCCTGCCATACGGCGATTATATACTGGAGGAGGTCATCGCCCCGGACGGGTATGTGCTGAGCGGCGAGAAGCAGGCGCTCAACGTCAGCGGTTCAGGCCTGAAGGTTAACGGCAAGGCCGTGCCGGGGCTTACCGTCACGCTGAAGAACCAGCCCATTACATTCGCCCTGACGCTGCACAAGCGGGACGCCGCCACGGGCAAGGCGCTGTCCGGCGCCACGTTCAAAATAACCGGCAGCGGCTACACAAAGACCGTCACTGCAAATGTCTCGGGCAATACGGAGGCCATAAAGCTAAAGCCCGGCACATACGCCATAACCGAAACGGCGGCGCCAAGCGGATACATAAGGCCGCTGGGCGGGTGGACGCTCACGGTAAAGCGGGGAGGAGGCATGAGCGTATCCGGCAACGGCGCTTACATATCCATGGGCGATACGGCGGTGCTCACGGTGGATAATATGTCCACCAAGCCCTGCGCCACGCCTACGCAGGCTCCCTGCTCAACGCCGGGCTCCGGCGGCGTCCCCAATAAGCCCTCCGGAGGTGGGGGCAAGACGAACAGCATAGGCAAGACCGGCGAGCTGGGCGGGGATATAAGGCTGCTGTGCGGCGCGGCGATGATGCTCTGCTCCTTTACGGGGCTGCTGGCGATGCTCATAGCGGCCAGCCGGAAAAGGCAAGGGTATGACATGATAAATGCATAGAGGCATACCCCTTGGGCCTGTATGATAAATAAAAAAAGCAGTCCGGATACTGTACGGCGTATGACCGCACAGCCCGGGCTGTTTTTTAAAAGGCCTTGTGATAAAAAGTACGGGGGCTGCCAAAGCCCCCAAAGCATTATAATTCGGATTCTATTCTCCCAGCAGCGCGTCCACAAGGGTCTCTACGGAGGTGCTGCCCATGCCGCCGAAGGTTTGCAATATATGGCCGGAAAGCAGCGTAAAGAACAGCTCGGCCCGCTCGCCCAGTATGCCGGCGTTGCGGGATTGCAGCTTCAGCGCGCCCAGCTCCAGCATCAGGCGCCACTTTTGCTTGTATTCCGCCATAATGCCGCGTATGGGGGTATCCTCGCCGGCGCACTCTGCGCACAGCACGCAATAGAGCCGCGCATTGCGCTCGTCCGCCATGATGTCCTCAAAAAGGCGTATCAGCGCGGGACGGAGGGCTTCTTCGCGGCTGAGGCCGTCTACCCATGATAGCAGCATATCCGTAATGCGGCACAGGCATTCGTCGGTTATGGTGAGGATCAGCTCATCCTTGGTGGAATAATAGTAGTAAAGCGTGCCCTTGCTGAGCTTTGCCTCGGCCGAGATATCGCCGAGGCTGGTGCCGTGGACGCCCTTTTGCGTAAAGAGGGAGGCTGCGGTGTACAGTATAGCCTCACGTACAGACGGAAAATCCCCGTGCTTGCGCGGCATGCGCGTCCCTCCCTTCGGCAAGGCCAAATCGGCCTTTTGACTGATAATACATAAATTATACAATATGGAGGTGGCGCATACAAGTTTTATGTGGCAAAAATAAAAAAAGCGGGGAAACCCCTGCTTTTTTTATCTGTCGCAATCAGTTCATGCCGTAGCGCTTCTTGAAGCGGTCTACACGTCCGCCGGTATCTACCAGCTTCTGACGGCCGGTAAAGAACGGATGGCACTTGGAGCAAATTTCGACCTTGAGCTCACCCTTGACGGAGCCGCTCTTGAAGGTCTCGCCGCAAGCGCAGCGCACAATGCACTCACCGTAATTGGGGTGGATATCCTTCTTCATCGTGTTATCCTCCTGTATTTGCTGGGCGCAGGGCGATTAGCCGCCCTCCTGCTGCATACGGGTATATCGCAACCCGAACGAAATTATTATATCTTATACTGCGGTGCCGGCGCAAGCATTATTTTAATATATTCGGGCTTTTTTTTATAAAATCAGCCCCAAAGGGGAGGGCGGGCCCGAGGCGCCGCGGCCTATTTGGCGAAGGTCTTGCCGGCGGTGAAGCCGTCCTTTTCATAGGCGCTGTTCCACGCCCGTATTTTGGCGACGAATTCCTTGTTGTTCTCCGTCTTTTCCAGCATGGCGATGAGCTGCTCGGTGATCTCCGCGGGGTTGCCGTTGCCCAGCATCTTGCGTATGATGTACACCGCGTCCATCTCATCGGGGGAGAGGAGCAGATCCTCCCGGCGGGTGCCGCTCTTATAGATGTCTATGGCGGGGAATATGCGCTTTTCCGAGAGCTTGCGGTCAAGGTGTATCTCCATGTTGCCCGTGCCCTTAAACTCCTCGTAAACTATATCGTCCATGCGGCTGCCGGTCTCTATGAGGGCGGTAGCGATTATGGTGAGGCTGCCTCCGTTTTCTATGTTGCGGGCCGCGCCGAAGAAGCGCTTGGGCTTATGCAGTGCTCCCGGGTCCATGCCGCCGGAAAGGGTCTTGCCGGTGGCGGGTATGGTGATGTTGTAGGCGCGGGTCAGGCGGGTTATGGAGTCTATGAGTATAACGACGTCCTTGCCCTGCTCCACAAGGCGCATGGCGCGCTCCTGGGCCATCTCGGCCACGCGGGTATGATGCTCCGGCAGCTCGTCAAAGGTGGAGTAAAGCACCTCGCCCTTTATGCTGCGCTGCATATCCGTTACCTCCTCCGGCCGCTCGTCTATGAGCAGCACTATGAGGGTAACGTCGGGGTAGTTATTGGTTATGCCGTTTGCTATGTTCTTGAGCAGCGTGGTCTTGCCGCTCTTGGGCTGGCTTACGATGAGGCCGCGCTGGCCCTTGCCTATGGGGGCTATGAGGTCTACCAGGCGGATCGCAAGGTTTTGATCCTTTGAGCCTGTGCCGCCGTCGTATTCCAAGGTAAGGCGCTCGTTGGGGTATATTGGCACAAGCTCCTCAAAGGGCTTGCGCTTCATTGCCTCCTCCGGGTCGATGCCGTTTATAGCGGTTATGTACAGCAGCGCCAGGAAACGCTCGCCCTCCTTGCTGGGGCGGGTCTTGCCGGTGACGAGGTCGCCGGTACGCAGGCCAAAGCGGCGTATCTGGGCGATGGAAACGTATATATCCTTGTTGCCGGGCAGGTAGTTGTCGCTGCGGAGGAAGCCGTAGCCATCGGGCAGCACCTCCAGCACGCCCTCGCAATCGCCGCACTCTCCGCCCTCGAGGAGGCCAGGGACGGCGGGGTTGCTGGTGCCGTATTCCTTGTTGTAGTAGCCCTCCGGGCGATCCGGACGGCGCAGGTTTTCCTCGGACTGCTGCTCATAGGCGGCCTGATAGCTCTGCTGATAGGGCTGCTGGTAGCCCTGCTGGGAGTAGTCCCGATTGTATGGCTGATAGCCCTGCTGGGAGTAGTCCCGATTGTACGGCTGATAGCCCTGCTGATAGCGGTTCTGGTTGTAGCCGTAGCCCTGCCGCTGCTGATAGCTCTGCTGATAGGGCTTGCGGTACTGCTGCTGATACCCCATCTGGCGGGGCTGCTGTGCCTGATAAGCGGGGACATACTGGGAGCGGGGCTGCGGCGGGGCTTCGTGCATAGCGTCGCTGTGGCGGATGCGCACCTCTTCCGCCGGCTGCTCCGCAGGTTGCGCGGGCTGCTCCGGCGCGGCGGCCGCGGGCTGGGGCTGGGCAGAGGGCTCGGCCTGCTGGGAGGCGGCGGGTATGGCTCCGCCGTTCATAATGATGTCCACAAGCTCGTTCTTGCGGTACTTCGTGAGTGACTTTACGCCCTGGAGCTTTGCGATCTCCCTGAGGTCATTCAAGCTTTTTTCCTGAAGCATTTCTCTGGTCACTGTGGGGGTACTCCTTTCGATATATGGCATAAAAATTTATTAAAACCGTGGAATTAGCTACAATATTCACCTGCTGATGCGGCAAAAAGCCGCATACTGATAGTATTACCAGAAAACTGGGAAAATATAATAGCTGTTTATCTTTCTGCCTGGCCTGGATCTAATCAACGAAAAGGCTATGCTGATACGATTGGTTTTATCCGGGAGAACATACAATATCATAATAATAGTATATTCCAAAAAGAAAGCTGTCAAGCGTTAAAAGACATAAATTAACTTTATATTCACAAATGACAAAAAATGCCTGTTTTTTTAGGGTATCGGCAAATTTTACATAAAACTTTTGCATATACATTTATGAAAGTTTTACAGGAGGGGCAAGGCGAAAATGCAGGATCAGAGGCTGCTGGAGGGCGGAAGGATACGTAGCCATTCCATACACATAGACGACAGGCGGCTCGTCAGCGTGACGGGGGTAAAGGACGTGGACAGCTTTAACGAGCAGTTCGTGCAGCTCCTTACGGAGGCGGGGGAGCTCAGGATAGAGGGGGCGGAGCTTCACATAACGAGGCTTAATCTGGACGAGGGGCAGGTGATGCTTGAGGGGGAGATATCCGCCCTGGAGTATGCCGAGGGCGAGGAGCGGGGCAGCCTGCTGGGAAGGCTGTTCAGATGAGGGAGCTTTTCCCGCCGGGGGAGCTTACGGAGCTTGCGGGCTTTGCCGCGGCGGTCAACTGCGGGCTGCTGATGGGGATAATGTACGATATATTCGGGCTGCTGCGGAAGCCCTTCAAAAGCGCGGTGACAGCGGGGCTTATAGACCTGCTTTATTATGCCGCCGCCACGGCTCTCGCGGCGCTTACGCTTTTGTATATAAACTGCGGCACGCTGCGGCTTTACCTTTTTGCGGCAATGGCACTTGGGGTATACCTGTACGGGCGCTTTCCGGGGCGGCTCATAAGGTCGAAAAAGGTGAGAAAGGCAAAATTTACAAAAAAACAGTTGCGCTGATGTAATATTTGGATTAGGATAAGTATAAGTAGAAGTATCTCCTCAGCAAGCGGTCAAAACTTTGAGCGGGACGCGCAGGTGATGGCGAATATGGCAAAAAGGATAAAAAAACGGAATAAAAAGCGTATGAGGGCTTTCGCCGTGGGCTTTACGGCGCTTGCCTTTATAATCGCGGCCGTTCTAATATCCCAGCAGAAAAAGCTGGACGCCATAGCGGAGGAGCAGGCCCGCCTTCAGGAGGTAATAGCGGCACAGGACGAGGAAAAGGCCCGCCTTGAGTACATGATAGAATACAGCGGCAGCGAATCCTACCTCATACAGTACGCCCGCGAAAAGCTGGGCTATGTTAGGCCGGACGAGATAAAGTTCGATATCGGCGGAAATAAATAATTTTGCAGGCATAAAAAAGGACGGCCGGGCCGCCCTTTTTATATCCTTCTATTTGCGGATAAAATGCATTATGGCCTCTAACACGGCGCCGCCCATGGCCAGCGACTTATCAGAGCAGGAGAAGCAATGCTCGTATTCGCAGCGGGGATCCACGTCGGCGCACTTCATGCCCTCGACGGCGGGGAAGCCGTCTGGCAGCAGGCCGCGGAGGGTACCGTCTATCTGGGCCTTCACCTCCCTGCCGCCCACGACAGCCACGGTATCCTGCGCCTTTACCCTGTCGCCTATGGCGCGCAGGCAGCGGAACTCGCCGCCTGCGGGGGAGTGCATCACCCGCTCGGCGCCGCGTCCGGCTATTATGCCGGGTATGCCGGTGTTGGGTATGGGGCTTTGGCCGTTTTCATAGTACACCCGCCCCATGTAATGCCCGCGCTTGGTCTCCACTGCGGCGTGGCAGTCCACGCCCACGGTAAAGCCGGGGCCGAGGGCTATGACTATGGGCGCGTCGGAGATGGAGGTCCCCGTGTTGCGCTTGGCGATTATGGCGTCCACCATAGCGTCCGGGCAAAGGGTAAGGGCGGTGCGGCCCGTCTCATCCGCCAATACGGGTATGTCCCCACGGGCTATCGCCTCCCTTGCGGCAACGGCGTCCGCGGCAAACACGGCGGCAATGCCCTCTACCTCGGCCCTGCCGCGGTACATGGCCTCGGAAAAAGCTACGGAGCGGCGTATGGCGCTGGGCTTGGCAAGGTCGGTCATCACTATGTCCATGCCCGCGCGCTTCAGGCGCACCGCAACGCCTGTGGCGAGATCCCCCGCGCCCTTTATCAGTACCAGCATAAAATACCCCTTTGATATATGATGACAGCGTTAGCCTGAATATATTAAAATTATACCATCAGTTGACAAGAGCACACAAGCCCGAAAGGCTTGTTTTGGGACGCTCCTGCGTTCTCGTCGCTTGTATTACATCCAGTAGTACTGCGCTCCTCGGCCTTGGATCGCCCTCAAAACAAGCTCTTTGGGGTCTTTGAGTTTTAGAAGCCAAAGAGTATGGCAGAACAAGGAGGACGAGTGCAGAAATACTGGTTGTATTTCAAATGAGGACGACACAGTTATGCCGTGCTGTTTGGCTCCTAAAACCTTGCGTGTCCTTGTCAACTGATGGTATCATTCCAATATAATAGTGTCAAATAGTGAAGAAAGTATAATATATTTGAAAAACCTGAGCAGTTTGGCGTTTAAGGTATGGAAATGCGAGGGCTTTAATGATATGATTTTTGCAACAGGATTACAGCGGAGAAGCCCTGAGATAATATTATAATAAAGAAAGCTATAAAAGGAGGAAGCAAAATGGCATTTTTTGATAAGGTGAATTCCATAGCGAAAAACGTGGGGGACAAGACCGGCGACGCACTCGAAACGGCCAAGCTCAACGCGAGGATATCCTCGGAGAGGGGTGCTATGAACGATATTTACAGGCAGCTCGGCGAGGCCTACTATGCCCATCGCGTCAACGGCGGCGAGGGCGAGCCCGTGGAGGCCGCCGCGCTTTATTCACAGCTTGATCAGCGCACGGCTGCCATAGACGAGGCCCAAAAGCAGATAGTGGCGATCAAGGCCGAGAGCGAGCGGAGGGCGGCGGAGGCTGCTGCCGCGGCGGAGGCTGCCGCTGCTGCAAGGGCGTATGACGTGCAGCCCGGTGTACCCGTGTACGGCGCCGCGGCGCCCGCCCGGGAGAAGGGCGCTAAATGCCCACGGTGCGGCGCAGAGATAGGCGAGGGCGTCAAGTTCTGCAATATGTGCGGCGCTAAGATAGAGCCACCCGCGCCGGAGGCTGCCGAGGCCCCGAAGGCAAGGGTATGCCCCGGCTGCGGCGCGGAGGCCGCCCAGGGAGTGAAGTTTTGCAGCCAGTGCGGCACAAAGCTGGAATAGCGGCTTTAAAATTTAACAGGACGGCAGGCGCGGCCCGAAGACGACCTTCGGGCTGCGTTTTTTTATGCGGACGGCGGCGGGGCTCTGGAGCGTTGCGGGGAAAACGCAAAAAATATAAGTGATATTTTTCAAACTATACTTGTAATGCGTGGATGTCTGTGTTATTGTATACAAGTATTCAAGAACACTTGATTTGCTTTTATGCAGGAGGAGAGACAAATGAGAAAACTGATCGCGATAGCTCTGGTATTGACGATGGCGCTGGGCCTTACCGCCTGCGCCGGCGGCGGCTCCGAAATACACCGGCTCAACATGGCCACCGGCGGCGACGCGGGCACGTATTATGCCTTCGGCGGCGTTATAGCCAGCGTGCTTACCAATAAGATAGACGACGTAGAGGTCACGGCGCAGACCTCCGGCGGCTCCATTGACAACGCCCGCAAGCTGAAAAACAAGGAGGCGGAGATCGCCTTCATGCAGAACGACGTTCTCCAGTACGCCGTAACCGGCACGGAGTCCATGAAGGACGACGGCGCAATGGATAAGCTGTGCGCCATAGCCTCCCTCTACCCCGAGGCGGTGCAGCTCGTGGCCACCAAGTCCAGCGGCGTAAAGACCATAGCGGACCTCAAGGGCAAGAAGGTCTGCGTAGGGGATCAGGGCTCCGGCTCCGAGGTGAACGCAAGCCAGATAATCGCCGCCGCCGGCATGAGCTATGCGGACTTTGACGTGCAGTATCTGAGCTTTTCCGAGGCATCCACAGCCATGCAGAACGGCACGGTGGACGCGGCGTTTGCCACCTCCGCACTGCCCAACAGCGCCATAACCGAGCTGGCGAACTACACCGACATAGTGGTAGTTCCCATTGACGGCGATATAGCGGATAACCTCATCGCAAAGTACCCGTTCTATGCTAAGACCACCATAGGAACCGACGTTTACGGCGTGGAGACGGCGGATACCGTCGCCATGATGGCGGTGCTCACCACCACTACTGACCTCGGCGAGGAGGTGGTCTACAACATCACAAAGACGCTCTTTGAGAACCAGACCGACCTCATCGCGGGCAACGCCCACGGCAGGGAGGTCACCCTCGACACAGCGCTTCAGGGCGTTACCGTGGACTTCCACCCCGGCGCCGTGAAATACTACAAGGAAAAGGGCATAATGTAACGACGCACAAACTGCGCCTAATAAGTTAGGAGGGCGAAAGCTCTCCTAATTTGAGGTTTTACGGGCGCGTTAAGATACTTAACAAATACTTACACCGGAGAGGATCTAATGGATTTATTGAAAAAGAAAAAAGAGAATAAGCTAAAGGCGAATGACGTGGATCCAAGGCTGGATACCACGGGCATGAGCGAGGAGGAAATAGCGGCGATGGAGGCCGCCAAGGTGCTGGAGCAGTACGACCGCGAATCCGCCTTCCGCAGCGGGCTCCCCAAGGGCATATCCCTCGTAATTTCCGCCATACTTATAGCCTTTGCCCTGTTCCAGATATACACGAGTATATGGACCATACCCGCGCAGGTGCTGCGCTCGGTGCATCTTGCCTTCGCGCTGCTGCTGGTATTCCTGCTCTACCCCGCGGGCAAGCACATGGCAAAGAATAAGGTACAGTGGTATGATTACCTGCTGGCGGCGCTTGCGGCGGCGGCAGTGCTGTATATTCCCTTAAACTATGAGTATATCATCAAAAACGTGGGCAACTACTCCTCCATGGATATAGTCGTGGGTGCGGTGGGCATATTGCTGCTCATGGAGGGCTGCCGCCGCGTGGTGGGCATGCCCATACTGATAGTCGTGCTGGCGTTCCTGCTTTACGCAAAGTTCGGCAACCTCATACCCGGGACCTTTGGCCACAGGGGTTACAGCGTGCGCCAGATAGTGAACCACATGTACTTCACACTAAACGGCGTATTCGGCACGCCTCTGGGTGTGTCCTCCACCTACATATTCCTGTTTATACTGTTCGGCGCGTTCCTTGAAAAGACCGGCGTGGGAAGGCTCTTTATCGACCTTGCAAACGCTGTTGCGGGCAAGCACATAGGCGGTCCGGCAAAGGTGGCGGTAATATCCTCTGCCCTTCAGGGCACGGTGTCCGGCTCCTCGGTGGCCAATACGGTATCCACGGGCTCCTTTACCATACCCGCGATGAAGAGGCTGGGCTATAAGCCGGAATTTGCCGGGGCGGTGGAGGCGGCGGCCTCTACCGGCGGGCAGATAATGCCCCCCATAATGGGCGCGGCGGCGTTCCTCATGGCGGAAAGCACCGGCTTTACATACGCCCAGGTGGTAAAGTCAGCCATAATACCGGCTGTACTCTATTTCTCCGGCATACTCATAAGCGTGCATCACGAGGCCCGCAAGATCGGCCTTAAGGGCATGGAGGACAAGGACATACCCAAGATAGGCGTCGTTATGCGGGAGCGGGGGCATCTCCTTATGCCTCTGATATTTATGATCTATATGCTTTCTGCAAAGGTCACCCCCACCTATGCGGCGTTAGGCGCCATACTTGCCTCACTCATGGCGTGCAGCATACAGTGGCTTTGCCTCATACCCGTTGCCATGATGGCAGCCGGCATGAATATAGGAATGCACTTTACCGCGTATTCCCTTGCGGCCATAGGTATATGGCTGGCGATATGCGCAATACGCGGCTGCCGTATACGGGAAAAGCTGACCGCCCGCGAATGGATAAACGCGGCGCTGGGCTTCGATCCCTACGATATGATAGTCAACGCGCTGCAAAACGGCTCCCGCGGCGTTTTGTCGGTGGTTGTCGCCTGTGCAATGGCGGGCATGATAGTGGGCACCGTTACCCTCACCGGCCTCGGCCTGAAGCTGGCCACAGGCCTCGCGCAGATCGCAGGCAACAACATCTATCTGCTGCTGTTCTTTACCATGCTCTCCTCAATAGTGCTGGGCATGGGCGTGCCTACCACGGCCAACTACCTTATAACCTCCACAATATGCGCCCCCGCCATAATAAATATGGTATGCATGATGCGCGGGGTGCCTATCACGGAGCCCACCATGGCCATAATAATGAGCGCACACCTCTTCGTGTTCTATTTCGGCATAGTAGCGGACATCACGCCCCCCGTCGCCCTCGCGGCAATGGCGGGCTCGGCTATCGCCAAGGGCGAGCCATTCAAGACCGGCGTGAACGCGACGAGGCTGGCAATAGGAGCGTTTATCGTACCCTATATATTCGTTATGAACCCCGCCATGCTGATGATAGACACCACGGTATGGTCGGTGGTGCAGAACGCCGCCACGGCGCTCATAGGCATGTACGCCCTTTCCGGCGGCCTTGCGGGGTTTGTGCAGGATCACTGCAAATGGTATGAGCGCATACTGCTCATCGTGGGCGGCCTGGGAATGATAATACCCGGCACAGTCTCCGACCTGCTGGGCTTTGCGATACTGGCGGCCATATTCGCCATACAGCGCAGGCGCTACGGGCTGAGGCATAAGGTAGCTGCGTAATAAACAGTAAAACCGGAGCAATATATTTAAGGGGCTGCGGCCCCTTAATAAGCGTCGGGGTTGCTTGGAAGACAAAAGAGGGCTATTAGAGCCCTCTTTATTTTTTGAGGTATCCACCCTTATGGGTTTTAAATGTATCAGCCGTGATTGCGGCCTCGCATTTGCGACGGAGCAGCCCGAACATGCTCAGAAAAACCGTTGCGCAGGCGCCTATGAAGGTGACCGCGCTGTCCCATCTCCCTTTGGGGGTACGAATGCAGAACGGCCTGCAATACGAGTGATGGGAAGAAAGAGAACACACGTCAGCAAAAATGTCAACACTTAATTTTGTGCCAATTATTACATCAAATCGACCGATTATTACATAGATGAGGCAGCGCGGCAAGAATGCTTTAAAATAAAAGGGTCAGCTTCAGAGAGGGAAAATATTTAATATGGGAGACAGTGAAAAAAGCAAAAGGTATAACAATCGGAAGGCACGAGTAGCATTAGTTGTGCTGATAATAATGTTGATGCTGTCCGGGTGCATATGGGTCAAGCCGGAGGATTATTTTGCAAAGCTCGTACAAAGCGCGGAGCAAGCAGAACAAAGAAACGACAAAACAAACGATGAAGAAGATAGCGTTAAAATAAACGGTGGAGAATATAGCGTTGCCGTAAAAGACTTTGAAAATCGGTTTGAATACTGTGAACGACTACGGGCAGGCGTTGAACTTGAGGGGAATATGGCTCGTGGCAACATCGAATATACTTTCAAAATATCCGATAGACTGGGCAAAAACTACGAATTTACAATCATTGATATCCCGGAGATGGTATATGAATGGGATCAGGAGGGCTTTAGTTACGTTGCGGAGGAGCGGGAGGTAATATTTGGGACTAACCGCTGCAATGTAAACCCGACATGGTATAGATATGAAAGCAGCCCGGTTTATGCAACTATGATAGATGTTGATACCAACGATGAGTCAAAAGAGTTGATTGTGTATTTCGTTGGTGAGGAGACAGACGCCTGGTACGAACTATACTCGGTCACCGATGGCGGTATAACGTATATTGGAAATACGGACATTACAAATTATGAGAAGGACAGATATCTGTTGAATGAAATTACCGGTCGGGAGGATCCCTGGTACGATGTCCGTAATGCTTTTTGGAGGCTGCTATCGGATGGAAAGGGGAATCTCATATGGCAAGGAGACCTGTGTGAGGTAACTCGACCAAACATAGCATTTGCATGCTACATAAAACAAGGAAATGTGCTTGATAAGCATACGGTCGATATGGAAAGGTACATGAATATAGAGCTTGAGCTTGCGGATACGGTTCTGGATTTTAAACCTGATGCGGAATACAAGGCGGGGATAGCAAGCAGCCAAGAATATTATGAAAGCGATACTGTTTGCGAAACGGTGCAGGGAAGAAGCTTCCTGCATTATTATCCGGTTAAAAAAAGTCAAACAATAAAGCTGCTGTACGCGGATGAAGAACACCAAACATTCTATGCGGACATTGACGGCGTGAAAGGCTACCTGTACAGCGGGAATTATTTCGGATAGCGGATAAGTAAATAAAACTATGATGCTGGCAGATAAAAGACAGAGAAGGAGAACACAATGAGAGCGTTTATAAAAAGTGTTGGGATAGCGTTGCTGGCGGCGGTTTGCCTGAACAGCAGCGGTTGCACTGCCTCTCTTTATAATTATGACGTCGAAATCGAGAGCGCCGAAGCCGTTTCGGAGATAACGGCGCAGACGCCTAAGGAGGCTGCATCGACGGACGGGAGCGAGACGCCGGACGCCGTTTATCAGGCTAAGCTGGATTCGCTTCCCAGAGACGACAGGGCGGGAAGAAAAGAAGTATTCAACGGGTGGGTAAAAGCAAAATATCCGGGACCGTATGAGATATACACTCCGACAGAGGATGAAAAATGGTTGTTTTACGACTTGAAATATTGGACTGCATACGACTTCTGTGACGTGAACAGTTTGACAGATGAAGAGATGGCGAGTTCTGCTGTTGGATATTATGGATATGCAGACTGCTCAGATCAGAATTTTCAAGAATACGGATTCCGGTACGACGAGTTTGACGGGTATTATTCAAAGGTCAGCTTTGAGACTGTAAAGAGGCTGGTGGAAAACCTGTACGGGCGCGGATATGCATCGAGCGACTATCCGCATTGGGACAGCGAGGAAACAGAACAGAACCAATATGTGTGCGAGGCAGGTGCCGATGCGCCGGAGGAAGACATATTTGTGGAGAGCGTATACGAATTGGACGAGGGAGTTTACTATGTGATATTTGGTCAGGAGAAGCTGCCGGATGGAACGGAAAGCGATGTTACGGGAATGGTGATTCAAAGGAACAGCGAGTCTGCCTTCGGATATAACGTTATTGCCACAAGAGGATACTGCTATGAATAGCTTTAGGGCAAATATCCGACATTTATTACATTAAAAGCGACGATTATGCGGTTTGGGGGAAAATCCGGCTTTTGTGTGATTCAATCGTATAAAGGGAAAAATCATCTTATTTTGAGAGGTCGCCAGATGGAGTCTTATCAGCAAACCTATGAAAAATTGTCATTACTTGGCGAAGGGGGAATGGGCAAGGTATACCTCGTACGGCATCGGCGGCTGGGCGTGCTGAGGGCGATGAAAACGGTCCGGAAGGACGATGAAACTAAATTGCCCGCCGAGGTAGATATACTGAAAAACCTTGATCAGCAGCGCCTGCCGCGGCTGCACGACATATATTTAGACGACCAAAATATCCAAATCATTCAGGACTATGTCGAGGGTATAAGCGCAAAGGAGGGGCTGGCAAGGGACGGGCGCTTCGACGAGGCGCATGTGAGAAAATGGGCGGGGCAGCTCTGCGAGGCGCTGAAATACCTGCATACGCGGAAGCCTCCGATAATACATAGGGACATAAAACCGGGGAATATAATGATCACCCCGGAGGGGGACATAAAGCTGATAGATTTCGGCATTGCCAAGGAATACATAAGAGACTCCAACGATCAGAGTGAAAGCCTCGGAACCAGAGGCTATGCCGCGCCGGAGCAATTTACTGCGGCCACGACTGACGCGAGGACGGATATATACAGCCTCGGTGTTACGCTGTACCACATGATAACCGGCAAGGGCCCATACGATCCGCCTTATGAGATAAGGCCGATTCGGGAGTGGAACAGGTCATACAGCGAGGGACTGGAATACATAATACAAAAATGCACGCAATTAGACCCCAGGCGCCGTTATCAAAGCATTGACGAATTACAGCGCGATCTCGACAACATAGACAATTTCGGCAATATGCGGGAGCGCAGAAGGCGTATAGAGAGGCTGAAGCTCACGGGCTGTTTCATTATATTCGCCCTCGGCGTATTTCTCGTTTCATACGGAGGCGAGGTAACTAAGGCTGAAAGGAAAGCGGTATATATAGAGCAATACGACAAGGGCATTGCGCTGCTGAACGAGGGAGAGATAGACGCGGCTGTCAAGACGCTGTACTCGGCAGACGAATATGCGGGCAGGGGAGACGGGCATAAGGCCGTCGCTGCGGCTTATATGGATAACGGCAACGGCAGCGGGTGCCTCTCGGTAATACAGGATGCGGCGGCGAAGTATCCCGAAATGCGGCAGGACCCTGAGTTTAACTACTATTGGGGGCTGGCGCTCGACAGCCTCGGCAACACCGAGGAGGCGACAAGGAAATTCGAGACGGCGGAGGAAAAGGCGCCGGACAATGTTCTTTATATGTATTATCTTGCCCGCTCATATACAAAAAGCGGGCAGGACGGCAAAGCCGAAATAATGCTTGCAAAGGTCAGGAAAAGGGCCAACGACAGCATAAGCTCCTTTGTGTATGCGGGCATACTGGCTGCACAGGACAGAGTCGACCAGGCGGTAGGGCAGTATGAGCTCTGCATAAATACGGCAAGGGAGAGCGAGATACGCATAGCGGCATACAAGGAGCTCGTCAGCCTGTACGAAAAAAGAGGCAGCGATATAGAAACGCTGGATAAGGAGATCGCCGTGCTTCAGGATATGCGCCGAGCATACCCTAACGAGGAGCAGGCCTTCGCGCTGGAGCGGCTGGGCGAGGCTTATTATACAAAAAGCAATATTATTGCCGCAGGAAGCGCGGAGGAAGCGGAGAGCAACGCGGATCAGCTGAGAAAGGAGTCCGTAAGCTGCTTTAATGAGCTTATCTCGCTTGGCTACGGCAGGGCGAGCACTTATCTTAACATTGCCATAATCTGCCAGCGCATGGCGGATTACGACGGCGCGGAAAAGGCGCTTTCGCAGATGATGGACCAGTATCCCAACAACAGCGACGCTTACATACAGATGGCTTTTCTTACGGTCGAGAGGGAGGGCGCAAAGCCTCAGTCCAGAAGGAACTATTCAACGATAAAGGATTATTACAAAAAGGCGGTTGAATTAGGCGCTTCCGGCGAAAAGCTGCAAAGGCTGGAGGGCGTGATGGCAGATCTTAAATCTGCGGGATGGATAAGGTGAGTGAGATGGACTACGAGCCTGGCTGCCAATGCGGTGTACGCAACGGGAGCCGGATAAACGCTATCAAAGCGTTGCAGAGATAGAGATAGAACTGGAGAAGGCGGAAAGAGGGCGGAACGGAAAGCGCGGGCAAATACGCAAACGGCTGAGAGTATTCAGCATGAGGAAAAAGGACTGACGGAGGCTGAGATTATGGGAGCGATCATGTCGGCGGCGGGCGCGGCGATAATGGTAATTGGAGTAGTGCTGTTTATACTTCAGGCAAGAAGGATAAACAAGCAGGCAAAGAAGGAAGCAAAAAGCGAGCAGGCATTCACGGACAAGGAGCTTGGGAGCACCGCGCCGCTCACTGCGGGCAGTGATGTGCGAGATGGGGAGCCGCTCGGCGATACGGTTGGATTCGACAAATAACAATATACGAGGGGGAAAATAAAAATGCGTAGGATACTGATGACGGCGGTCGCCGTGGCGATGCTGATGAGCGGATGCAGTATGATGATGTCAACTATGGAGCAGGGCACAACGCAGCCCACGGTGGAGGAGATGCTCGCCCAGGCGCTCCAGCTAAGCAATGCGGGCAATTACGAGGAGGCCATACTGCTGTACGAGGCGATTATAGAGATAGAGCCCAACAATTACGAGGCTGGGTACGGCTTGGGCCATGCGTACAGATCGGTGGGCAGGACGACGGACGCTATAAGCATACTCAAAAAAGCCGCAAAGCTCTCCGCAGGCGACAAGCGGGCAATGTATGAGTTAGGCTATGCCTACCTTGACGCGGGCGAATACAGCAATGCGCGAGACGCGGTAAGGACGGAAAAGACGGGCGACGACATGGCACCGGAGTTTGCGATACTGCTGGTGCTGAGCTATTCCGCCGAGGGCGATTACTATCAGGCTGTATCCCTTTTCGATAACAAGTCGGTTCAGGATTATTTCATGAGCATAAACGAAAATAAAGTGATCTACTTCGGCCCCTATAACGCGGCGGGCCAGATGCACGGCAAGGGAGTCGGCATATACGACAGGGGACAGTATATATACTGCGGCGAATACAAAAACGGGCAGAAAAGCGGCCACGGGGTATGGCTAAAAGGTATCCGCTTAGACGAGGAGACAGGGCTGCCAAAAAACGGAACGTCGGACAGTAAGCCGGATAGTAAAATGTCATACTCCTATTTTGAAGGAGCTTGGGAAAACGACAAACCCAACGGCTACGGCGAGAACCATATCATATATCCGAGGGAGGGGAACCTATCCGCAACGCGTAGCGGAAACTATACGGAAGGCTATGAAAACGGAGAGATGACGGTATATTGGTCGGATCATTCGGCAACCTACACTTCCAATATGGGAGTCCGCGTGCTTATAGATAAGACCTATAAGCCTAAGGACGGGCCGACACAATATTATTACACCATTTGCAGTGCCCACAAAAAATGCGGTGACGGCTGGACGCTTAAGGAATACCAGTTAGATGCGCAGTGGGGCGTCATGCCTTGGGGAGCTACTAAGGTAACAGACCCCAACGCTGCGCCTGCGGAATAGGGGGGGATAGCGGTGCGGAGGATACTGATTGCGGCGGTCATTATGGCGCTGCTGATGAGCGGATGTATTGCGGCGATACAGGAGACGGAGCAGAGCGCAGCGCAGCCCACGGTGGAGGAGCTACTTGCAGACGCGCTGAAGCACTACAACGCCGGGAACTACGAGGAGGCCATACTGCTGTATGAGACGGTTATAGAGATAGAGCCGCGGAATTTTGACGCGGCGATAGGCTTGGGAAGATCATACCGCGGCGCGAAAAGGAACGGACAGGCTGTGGAGGCGCTGAAAGCGGCTTATGAACTCAACGCCTCGGCAAATGTGGCCTATGAGTTGGGCTGCGCGTATATTGCCAACGGGCAGTATACCGACGCCGAAAGCTTCTCGTCCGGTCTTTGGAACGGAGGGAAAGGCGACAACAAGGCCGGCACCGTGCTGCTGCTTAGCCTTGCGGCACAGGAAAAGATCGAAGAAGTGATCGAACTGCTGCAAAACGAGAGCTTCACCCCCTTTCTTAATCCGGGAAAAGGGAACGACTTCTTATATATGGGCGGATATGACGGAAGCGGCGAATGCTCCGGGTACGGAGTCGGCATATACCCGGGCGGCTACATATACGCGGGCGGATATAAGGACGGCGTAAGGTGCGGGCAGGGCACATGGTACAGCTGCACACAGCACCAGCAGGGTACGACATACTTTACGGGCGAGTGGGCTGACGATGCGCCCAACGGCTATGGGGAGTATCATATCGTATCCCGAGAGTACAGCTTTTCTGTAACGCGCAGCGGAAACTATACGGATGGCTATGAAAACGGAGAGATGACGGTCAGCTTTGAGGATCATGTTGCGCCGTATGTTTCCAACATGGGAATAAGGCAGCTCACCGGCAAAGAATACAAATACGAGGACGATTACCACATATGGTATTACTACGCTATATGCAAAACGCACAAAGGACAATGCAACGGTAGCTGGGTCATAGGAGAACATCAGGTAAACGCGCAGTGGGGCGTTGAGCCCTGGGGAGTAACAAAAACAGGAAGATAACGGAACACTAACCCTGCGGCGGGATAGCTGCAAGCGCCGCTGCGATAAATGCTGTGAGGTTATTGAGGTATGCTGAAGCTGGTCTTTTGCGATCCATCGGAAAGAAATAGAGCTCAGCTGGATAAGATCCTTGCTGATTATGCCAAGGCCGAGGAAATATGCGTTCGCGGCTTTGGCAGCGTTGCGGCATTTATAGCGTATATGGAGCGATACGGGGACAGCGCGGACGTGGTTATTGCGAACATAGATCTGGGAGGCATGAGCGGGATACGGCTTATGGGCGTCGTTCAGGAAAGACTGCCGGATCTGCAGATAATATTCGTATCCAAGTATCCCGAGATGATATACGACGCATATGCCGTAAGGCACATAGCCTTTCTGCCCTATCCTCTAAAGGCAGGTCATATGGGGGCGGTACTCGACGGGGCGGTGAGATATGCAAGGGTATCCAGAAAAAAATATGTTACCCTTGCCAGCAAAGGGCTTATAACAAAGATAGATTACGATTCCATAATGTATTTGGAGAGCAACCTCAGGAACATGGAGATACACGAGCCGGGCAGGATAAGGACCTTTCCCGGAAAGCTGGAGGACCTAAAGCCAATGCTGGACGGCCGCTTTGTGCAATGCCATAAGAGCTTTATCGTAAACTTATCCTACGCAGTAGAGCTGAATGCGGACAGCATAATGCTCAACAACGGGGAAAGCGTGCCGGTGAGCGCAAGGAAGCTAAAGGAGGCCAAGGCGGCGTTTACGAACTACGCCGGCGACGATTACTGCGATATGGATGACATATTATCGGCGACGGATACCATCATAAACTGAGCCGCTTAAAAGAAATCAATGCAAAAATGACGCGAAATCCCACACTTTTGACATATTTATTGAATATAACCGCAAAAGCAATATGATTTGAATAAAGAGATGAAATGCGAGATCGCCAGCCAGGGATAATGAAGCGAAAACGGAGGGAAAAGGCATGGCCATAATTCGTTGTCCTAACGGACATAACTACGACGGCACGCTCTATGGGAAATGTCCTATATGCGAAGCGGAAGATAAGAACGTCTTTTCAGATGAAATCGAAAAGACGTTTAAAATAGAGGATATGCCGGACGAGCCCACCTGGAGGCTGAGCAGCATAGAAGATGAAAGGACGATAAGCGCCTTTACGAATCGGCTGGAAACGGACCCTGTGGTGGGCTGGCTCGTGTGCGTAAAGGGGCCGGGCAGAGGCCGGGACTACCGCCTTCGCACGGGACGGAATTTTATCGGGCGCAGCTTCAAGATGGGCGTGAGCATAGTGGAGGATCAGCATATATCCAATGAGAATCACGCTTCCATCATCTATGAGCCGATAGAGAGCAGATTTATCTTGTTGGGGGGGAACGGAACGCGCACCGAGCTGAACGGGGAGCCGGTAAGCGGCGCGGCGGATATTCGTGAAGGCGACAGGATAACGCTTGGAGGCTCGACGTTTGATTTTGTGGCATATTGCAAGGGGGAGAAAAGATGGGAATAAAGAAAACAGCAATTTTTCTTGTTGCTGCCGCGCTGTCGGTCAATGTGCAGGCATGGGCCGCGGGAGCTTCCGATACGAGGATAGAGCAGGCTCTCGTCAATATGCCGGAAATAGAGGCGGTGGTCTACTCTGCAGGCGGCGCAGAGGACGATATATCCGCCGCGCTGGACGGGATGAAGCTGGAGGTCATGCAAATAGAGCCCGCATCGGCTCTGCCCGCGGATTACTATTTCATATTGGACATATCCGGCTCCATAGACAAGAGATCCTTTGAAGGGATAAAGGCCGGGCTCAAGGCATGGCGCGGAAGGATTGGGGCACAGGACAGCTTTACGCTTATCACCTTTGGCGATGAGGTAAATACGGTTCTGAATGGGGAGGAAGGCGGCAAGCTCGCCGCCGCAAGAATAGACGGGCTGAAAGCCACGGACAAAAAGACCAGGCTGTTCGACGGCATATCCGCGGCGGTAAGGATGGCTTCGACCAACCAAAACGCAAGCCGCAAGCTGCTGCTGCTGTTGACGGACGGCAGGGATTTCAGCGAGGGTGGAGGCACGACTAAAAACGAGATAGATAAGCTGCTGAATAAAGCCGGCATACCGCTGTATGCCTTCGGCGTAGGCAGCAGCAAGGAAAACCTCGATTCGCTGGGCGAGATGGCAAGGGGCAACGGCGGAGGCTATTATAAGGCCTCTAAGGATGCCGTATCTGCCATGAATATCGCTTTTGCGGATATATCGTCGGCAAAGGTAATGCGCTTCAGCACGGGCTCCAACATTGCGGACGGAACGGAAAAACGGCTGGAGATAAGCTGCGGCGGCAGCACAGATGAGGTTATCGTCAGGGCGGACAGATGGATAGCGGATATGCAGGCGCCTACGGTGGAAAAGGTCGAGTTCGCAGACGACATGTCCTTGATAATACAATTCAGCGAGCCGGTGACCGGAGCGGATATCATTGCGAACTTTACACTGCTGGATAAAAAAGGGAAGCAGGCGGAGATAACCGGCGCCCTCTATGACGGGGCGGAAAGCACCACGCTTCTGTACCTTGCCAAGGCCGTTCCAAACGGAGAATACAGGCTGGATATCGCCGGCGTCCAGGATGTGTCAATGGAAAAAAATCCGCTCGAGCGGAAGGAATATCCGCTGGAGATGACAGAGGGAAAAACGGAGATACTCGGCGTTCCGACTGTGTGGTTTGCCGTGATAGCCATAGCGGCTGCGGCGCTTATAATAACGGCGATAGTTATTACGGTCAAGCGCAAGCGGAAAAAGTTTGAGAAAAAGAAAGAGCCCATTGTAACGCCGCCCGTTTGGAGCGGGAAGAGAGTAACCCTAACCATCAACGGACAGAACGGGTTGCGAAGGACGGTAACTGCGCTTATAGGCGAGAGCGGGTATACCATAGGGCGGTCGGCGGCCCAAAATTCAGGCATAGACCTTAACATTGAGGACGATATGTATATTTCACGCAGACAGTGCAGGCTGGTATACAGGGACGGAGAGATACTTATTTCAAACCTCAGCGCGACAAACGCCACCA
Organism: uncultured Clostridia bacterium; assembly: GCA_934633985.1. Lineage (GTDB taxonomy): Bacteria > Bacillota > Clostridia > Christensenellales > CAG-138 > SFEL01. The sequence goes on along the minus strand of CAKTYU010000004.1, from coordinate 113,461 downwards.
AGCTGAACGGAAAACCCATACCGGCAGGCGGATACAGGCTGGCGGGTGGCGACGATATAGAGATCGGACAGACCAAGATAGTGGTAAGCATGGCTTTAGGCCGCGACGAACTGGCGTTGAGCTGAAAAAAACCGCATTGAGAAAGGGAGCAAGCTATGGAGGAAAGAGTATGCGCCCAATGCTTTAGACCGCTGGGGCCGGGGAATCTCTGTGCATACTGCGGGTATGACAATTCAACAAATATCCCGGATGGCGCCACTCCGTTAAGACCGCTTACTAGGCTTCACAACAACAGATATATAGTCGGGCGGGTGCTGGGCGTCGGCGGCTTTGGGATAACCTATGAGGCGCAGGACACGTTTGCGATGGGTCGCAGAATCGCAATCAAGGAGTATTACCCATCGGGCATAGCCGTGCGCGATATAGGGACACAGCGGCTGTGCTTCGGCGACCATGGGAATGAGTACGATATAGGCCTCATGCGTTTTGAAAGAGAAGCCAACACGCTGGCGCTGCTCAGGGGCGGCAGGGCGGAAAGCGTAGTGCAGGTATACGAGTTCTTCTGTGAAAACGGGACCGGTTATATGGCCATGGAGTACATAGAGGGACGGAGTCTTAGGGAGCTTGCCAGGGTAAGCGGCGGCAGGATCCCCTACGATCAGGCTTATCATATATTGAAAAGACTGACGGAAGCACTGGCGATAGTTCATTTAGAGGGCGTGCTGCACAGAGATATAAGCCCAGAAAACATAATTATTCAACCCGACGGCATACTGCGCCTTATAGATTTCGGAGCGGCACGAACGGCGCAAAGCAGAGGCCTGACGCGAAGAATGATTATGCTAAAGCCAGGCTTCGCCCCACCGGAGCAGTATGACGGCGCCGGGAATCAAGGGCCGTGGACAGATGTTTATGCCCTTGCTTGCACATTTTACCGGATAGTAAGCGGAGTCAGGCTGCCGGACGCAATGGAGAGGATATACGGCAGAAGGGTGGACCCGCTCCATCTGCTTATGCCGGAAACCGTGCCGGAAAGAGTATCAAAGGCCATAGAAAAGGCCATGGAGCTGGATCCCGGCAATAGATACGGCAGCATGCCCGAATTTATGAGGGCGATAGGCGATCCTGAGGACAGCAGAGAAAGAGATACCCCAAGAGAGCCGATAAGCAAGATGATAAAGGCATTTAAACCGGTGGCGGAGGTTACCGTGCTTGAAACCGGGAAAAAGAAGTGCCTAAGGAGGAATGATGTGATAACGGTAGGAAGAAGCGAAAGCTGCGACCTCGTTACCGTGAACAATATCTTTATAGGGCGCGTGCATTGCCGCATATATTTTGACAAAGAGGAGCAGGCCGTTAAAATCGAATGCACATCGACAAACGGAATACAGACGAAGGAAGGAAGAACGGTAAATAAAGGCGAGACGATGACGCTTTGCGATGAAGAAACGACATTGCGCCTGGCAAATACGGAATCAAGGATCAGGGTGGTTACCAAATGATAACAAACGGATTTTTAAGCTTTACGGATAATACCGCAAAGCTGCTGCTGGCCGTGGCGCTGATAATGATAGCGGCGGGCATGTGGTGTATGATAGGTCGTACTGCGCCAAAAAAGAAAAGGAAGGCAAGCGGCGAGGTCAGCATATCCTTTGCCAGCGTCATAGGCTCCCGGGATTCGCAGCAGGACTACCTGCTTACGCCGCATACATACGGCATACCGGAGGAGCTGCAAAGGGAGCGTGGGGAGCTCGTAGTGCTCTGCGATGGCATGGGGGGTATGAGAGGCGGCGCAAACGCAAGCCAAACCTGCTGCCGCGTAATGATGGAAAGCTATTATGAGGGGCCGCCGGAGGAGCCGAATGAATTCTTCCAGCACGCTATCCGCAAGGCGGACAAGGCGGTTGCGGCGCTCACAGATGAAAGCGGCAGACCGATGAATGCGGGCACTACGCTCCTGGCGGTGATAGTAAAGGACGGGCTGGTCTACTGGGCTTCGGTGGGCGACAGCAGGATATACAGGATAAGGAATCGCAAGCTGGAGCTGCTCACGCGGGATCACAATTACCTGATGAGGCTTATGGAGCGGGTAAGGCTCGGAGAAATAAGCGAGAGCACGGCGCTTAACGACCCGAACCGTGAGGCGCTTATAAGCTATATCGGAATAGGAAATGTAGAGCTGATGGATATTTATGCAACGGGACAGGAATTAGGGCGGGACGACGTCATTCTCATGTGCTCTGACGGGCTGTATAAATCCTTGAGAAGGAATGAAATATCGGCAATCGTTCACAGCAGCATCGCAGGCAAAGAGCCGGTGACCGACGCATTGATATCGGCTGCGCTTGCCCAAAAGTGGATACGCCATGACAACATAAGCGTTGCGGTAATCAACCGCTTCAATAAAACAAAAAAATAAGAAAGGGAGAGAAAAATGAACTATATTAAATGCCCAAACCAGCATTATTACGATGCAGACGTCTACCCCTCTTGCCCCCAGTGCAACGCCGGGGCGAACTATGACCGCACGACTGTTACAAGCGGCGAGCGCAAACCGACCGTCACTGTGGACGGAGATCCCAAAGGCGGCAAAACCTTAGCATTTTGGGGAAAGAACAAGGAAGAAAAGACGGTGGCAAAAGAGAATCCCTTTGTAGTCGGCTGGCTGGTATGCACCAAGGGAAAGAACTATGGACAGGCATATAATCTCAAGGCAGGCCAGAACTTCATAGGCAGAGAAGAGAACATGGACGTATGCATCGCAAACGAGCAGACGGTATCGCGCTTTAAGCACGCCATAGTCATATACGAGCCCGTGCGCAATGAATTTATAGCCCTGATCGGCGAATCCAGCAGCCTTTACTATGTAAACGGAGCCGTGGTAACGTCGCCCATCGCGCTTAAGAAGAACGATAGGCTCAGGATAGGCGAGGTTGAGCTGATGCTGATTCCCTGCTGCGATGAGAGCTTTACATGGTTTGACCTTACCGAAGAATAGAACTTTAAAATACCAACGATAAAGAGGAGGAAATAGCTATGATGGTGGAATCTGCCGAAATGTTCGCATCTAACATATTCAAAAGCGCGCTCGGTCTTATAATGAGCGTATCCTGGATAGCGATAACCGTTGGGGTGCTGGTCGCTGCCGTGACTTACTTCTTCAGAAGATACACGATTATGTGCATAGGGCGCAAGCTTGATGCAAGATCCGACTGGATGCCATTTGTGCCGATAGCCTGTTCCATATATGAGTTGCGTATGCTGCATGAGAGTCCATGGAAGGTGTTCTTCTTCAAAGACATCGGTTTTGCATTTGCGCTGCTCGTCGGGAATATTATATCTGCGATATTCCTGGCGGTAACTAAGAGCGTAAGCGTTTCTGTCACTATGGGCGCACTGCTTGGGCTTGCGTATGCCGGGTATACGCTCTACATAACGTATAGCTGGTACCGCAGGCTGTATGCAAAGTTTGATTTTAACCCCATGCTCGCCGTTATGCAGCTTGTCCCCGGAATAAGCGCAATAGCGTCCGGTACCATAGATCTGCTCATGGCATACGATAACGGCAGGCCGTTAACGCCTTTTATAAAGAAAGTGGCGGGCGACGTAACAATAAAGAACCCGCTCCCTCCTGAGAATGGAGTTATCGAAGGCTTGAACGGAATGTACCGGGGAGCGCGGTTTAATCTCAGCGAGGGCGAATCCATGGTATGCGGCCGTGATGGCGGCCAGTGTAATCTCGTGTTCGATCAATTCAATGCGGAGATAAGCAACGTTCATTGCCGCATAATCTATAATGGAAAGAGCGGATACACGGTGACAGACTATTCAAAGAACGGCACCTTCATAGGCGGAAATAAACAGAGGCTGCAATCGGGCATGCCCGTGCAGCTTCCTAAGGGAACGCAAATATACCTTGCCACGGAAAAGAATATGTTTTTACTCAACTAAGCGAATTAGAAGCCGGAAGGCAAGCCTGCCTTCCGGCTAAATAAATTGCTTGCGCTGCTCGAAAACCGAAAGGAGTGTTAGAAAGTACGATGTCAATATGCCCGAACTGCTTTAGATATAATTTCAGGGTAAATTGTTATGATGGCGCTGAGATATGCGCCTTTTGCGGGTATGTCTTCGGAACAAAGCACAAGGAGCCCTTGCTGCTGTCCCCGGGAACTGTACTTAATAAAAGATACTTTATAGGAACGGAAACAATAAACGACGGCACATACCAGATATACAGGGCGTGCGATTTTAAAAAAGATTCAGAGGTAACTGTGTGGGAGCTGCTACCCCAAAAACTCGAAAAGCGGATGGAGAACGGCAGCATAAGCTTTTCAGACGAAGAGACAAAAAAGAAATTCCAACAATCATGCGATGAATTGATATACAAATGTAGTATTATTAAAAATCTTGATATAGAAAAGGGAATGCTCGTTCCTCTTGACAGTTTTACGGAAAACGGCACCGTATATATCGTGACCGAGGCAATAACGGGAGACACCCTGCTGGATTACCGCAACAGCATCGGCGGAAGGCTGGGACGAAAAGAAGCGTTTACGGTAATGCTGCCCATAATAAAGAGCATGGTTTTGCTCCATAAGCTTAATATCGGGCATGGCGGCGTCAGGCTGAGCTCGATGTATTTTACACAAAACGGAAAGATAAAGCTCGGAGCTTTAGGCGATACCGGAGCGGCACATCGCGATACAGGTAAAACAAACGATATTAACGATATTGGAATCTCCATGCTTGCTTTGATTGCCGGCGGTGCGGAGGCACAGGGAGCAGAAAAATTACAAGACGCACCAAAGAGCCTTGCGGAGGATAAGCTCGCTGCTTTTGGACTGAATAAAAACGAGGCCTCGTCAATATCTGCCGTTATATATGCAAAGGACGGCAGAGCCGGAGCCGGCGAATTGAAGAAGCTGATAACATATATGGAAAGGGCGCGCAAAGAAAGCCGCGCCGCGGGGAATGCCCAAAAAGATGACACGACGATATCGATCACAGGGAAACGGAAAAAGCCTCTTGCTTGGGCAGGCGCAGCGCTTATACTGATAGGGTTGTCTATCATAGGAATGCTGCTTGCTTCGGGGAAAATCATCCCGGCACAGGCGGAAATAAACGAAGCGGAAGAAACGGAGCTGCCGGAGGAAGAGCAAAAGCCTGAGGAGACGGGCGTACCGGAGCTGTCAGAGGGAGAGAGAAGGGCCGAAGAAGCGGCCGCTCCGGGGGTACCGGAGGAAGAGAGAAAGATAGATATGGCAGAGGGATCAGCGCCGTCGGATAAAGCAGAAGATTACGACTTATAGAAATATCGAGGGGAGAAGGAAAATGAAGATGTTTGTATGGAGAAAAAAAGGACTGCTTCGCGTATTGGCTGGTGCGGCGGTTTTGACGATGACGCTCGGTCTCTTTACGGCGGCGCTTGCGGCCTCAAATAATGCGGTGGAGGACGCGCAGTACGGAGTCGTGAGGGTGATAGATGTTATAAAAGTATATAAGGACGGGAGCTTTGACTATTCCGCCGGAACGGGCTTTGTAGTAAATGTTTCGGGCGATAAATACATAATTGCCACGAACCATCACGTTGTAGAGGAAAATCCCGAAAATGTATTTGTGACGATAACGGATATAGATAACTGCTTATGGGCAGAGGTGCTGTATGCGAACGAAACGACGGATATTGCGATACTCAAGGTAAGCGGGGGCTTGAGCGGCAGACGTTCTATGAAGCTGCTGTCCCCTAAGGAAATACATAAATCTCAGGATATTTACTGTCTTGGCTTTCCGGGCGTTGTAGACGGCATTTCAAAGGACGCGGATATGCTCAATTCACGGATAGAGGATATCACCATAACTAAGGGGGCTGTAAGCAACCCGAGCTTTACCGATCTTGAAGGAAGAGTCACGGTGCTTACCGACGCAGTGACGAACCCCGGAAACTCCGGCGGGCCCATGGTTGACGAGCACGGGCAGGTTGTGGGGGTAAACACATGGGGAGCCGACGGAAACGTAAATGGTGCGGTAAGCATAGACTACGTGATAGACGCGCTGCACTTTCTCGGGATAAGCTATGATTCCGGGCTTTCCGAGACCGAACGCGAGGCTCAGGCTGCCGAGGCGAAAAAAACGCCGGATATAGTGCCGATAGCCGATGTCACGGTTTATACCGACATGGAAGAGAACGGCTTCCGTGGGGGCTCCTCGGGAACGGTGCTCACCGTGATAATGATGGCTGTCGTGGTGCTCGTCGCCTTTGTAATCGGGCAAGCCATATCAAAAAAAAGAAGGGGCGCTACACAGACGGAAAATGATCCTGAGATGGGTCCCGGCTCCTCCGAGGCTCCTACGGAGAAACAGCTTCCGATGGAGACAACGGAGCCACTAACCAGCTTGCTGAACGTTGCCTGTGAAAAAGGCGCGATAGCGGGGAAAAGGGTAATTTCATCCAATGCGATATATATCGGGCGCGACCCGTCAAAGTGCGGACTCGTATTTCCGGCAAATACGCCGGGCATAAGCAAGGTACACTGCGTTGTGCGCCGGGAGAGCTTCGGCATAGTTATAGAGGATTTAGGCTCGACATACGGAACCTTCCTTGAAAACGGCATGAAGCTCGAGCCAAACAGCCCTCTTGCGGCGGGGAACAGATGTGAATTCTACTTAGGAAATATGGACACTAAGATAGTGGCGAAAATAGGGGAATAAAAGTGCATATACAACAGGAAGGGGAGAGAAAAGCATGAAAAAAGCAGTAACGATACTATTGATATCTCTGATGCTATTCACCTCCGGCTGCGCGGTAATGACCGCCGCAGCGCCGGAGCCGACGCCCGCGCCGCCGACGGTGGAGGAGCTGCTTGCCGACGCGCTGAAATATTACAACGCGGGCAATTATGAAGAAGCCATACTGCTGTATGAGGCGGCTATCGAGATAGAGCCGCGCAACTTCGACGCGACGGTGGGGCTGGGAAAGACCTACCGCAGCACGGGAAACAACGGACAGGCCGTGGAGACGCTTAAGGCGGCGTATGAGCTTAACGATTCGCCCGACGTGGCCTTTGAGCTGGGCTGCGCGTACATCGCCAACGGGCAGTATACCTACGCTGAGAGCCTTGCGTCTGAGCTTTGGAAGGACGGCGAGGGGGACAATAAGGCAGGCACAGTGCTGCTGCTGAGCCTCGCGGCGCAGGAAAAGACCGAAGAGGTAATAAAAATGCTGCAAAGCGAGGATTTCACCCTGTTCCTTGGAACGGGCGGCGGGAGCGGCCCCTTATATATGGGTGAATACGATGCGAACGGCAAACGCTCCGGGCGCGGAATTGGCATATATGAGGGCGGCTACATATACGCAGGCGAGTATAAGGACGGCGTGAGATACGGGCAGGGTACGTGGTACTATATGGAAGATTACTATTTTGTAGGCGAATGGGCTGATGACGCGCCAAACGGCAAAGGAACTATATGTATGTATCGGGATATGCCTGCCGAGCAGCAGCCCGGATTTACATATACCCGCCTTAGCTGTTATGAATGCGACTTTGTAAACGGTATTTCCAAAGGAATATGCCAAGCAACATGGTATATGTATGGCGGAGATATACATTACTGGAGCTTTTCCGTGGAGCAAGGGAGAAACGGCAGCGAAGTCGTAGCGAAATGTTCAGCTTGCGGAGCAAGGCTAATGGGCCCGATAGAAGTAAATGTATCTCCTTGGGGAAGGTTAGAGTAAATAAAATGATATGCGGTCAGTTCGAGGCCAAGCTGTGTTTGCCAAATGAACAAAAAGGACAAAAGGAGAAGTGAAAAATATGAAAAAGGTATTGATCGTTTTAATGACAGCTTTAATGACGATAGCACTTACCGGCTGTTTTGGGATGGTTAGAACGGCCTTGGAGCAGGAGGTTTCAAAGAATGAAGAAATAAGTGAAAAGAAGGAAGAAGAAAACAGAACGGACGAAAAAACGGCTGAAGCTCACGATGCCGAAGAGAGTGCGCCCAACGAAAACGATGAAAAAGCCATAGATGAGGAATATCAAAGCAAAATAGACGCTCTTCCAAGCGACGACGATACGGGGCGGAAGCAGCTGTTTGAGGAATGGCTGCATATAAGGTATCCTGGGGAGTACGATGAATACCAGCCGGCGGAAAAGGAGGCTGTAATTATAAATGACCTGCAAGATCTTACGGGGTGTATGGAGTTTTGCGACCCTGCCGGCCTGAGCGATGAAGAAATGTTTGAGGCAGCGATAGGGTATTATCTGAACGGCGATAAAAACATATATATCGAGCGGTACGGCTTTGCGTATGAATATTATGATGACTATAATGACTGCGCCTCATATGTAAAAGAAACTACGATTGACGACTTGCTGTACGCAATATTTGGAAAGCGGATGAAAACGCCTAACGTAAGCCCGGATGAAGGCAACCCGTGCATAGACGGAGTATATACGATGGGCTGCGGCGACTTTGGAGATGTATGTTTTAGTATTGGCGAGTGTTACAAACTGAATGATGATACGCTGTACATTGTATTTATCGGAACGCCCGCTGCTGAAGAAAAAGATTATGATGATGTAACGGGCATAGTAGTAAAATATAATACTGAATCGCCGTTCGGGTTTAACGTTATTGCCAGAAGAGGCTTTGACTGGCAATGATAAAAACAGTAAAGCCGTAGGCTCAAGGAGGACAATTATGAAAAAAACAATTGCTATCTTATTAATATCTCTGATGCTATTCACCTCCGGCTGCGCGGTAATGACCGCCGCAGCGCCGGAGCCGACGCCCGCGCCGCCGACGGTGGAGGAGCTGCTCGCCGACGCGCTGAAGTATTACAACGCGGGCAACTATGAAGAAGCCATACTGCTGTATGAGGCGGCTATCGAGATAGAGCCGCGCAACTTCGACGCGACGGTGGGCTTAGGAAAGGCTTACCGCAGCACGGGAAACAACGGACAGGCCGTGGAGACGCTTAAGGCGGCGTATGAGCTTAACGATTCACCCGACGTGGCCTTTGAGCTGGGCTGCGCGTACATCGCCAACGGGCAGTATACCGACGCAGAGAGACTTGCATCTGAGCTTTGGAAGGACGGCGAGGGGGACAACAAGGCAGGCACAGTGCTGCTGCTGAGCCTCGCGGCGCAGGAAAAGACCGAAGAAGCGATAGAGATGCTTAACAACGAGAAGCTGGCGGAATATCTTAAAACAGCCAACATAGGCTACTGCATATATGTGGGAAGCTATGACGAAAACGGCAAGCGCGCCGGTCACGGCGTAGGCCTGTATCCCGGTGGCTATATTTACATCGGAGAATACAAGGATGGCGTGAGGTGCGGGCAGGGTGCGTGGTACTATGCTTCTGGGGATACAAAATGGTGCTTTACCGGCGAATGGGCAAATGACGCGCCTAACGGGTATGGGGAAATGCTAAGCGAGAGTGAAAGCGTAATTTCCTGTATAAAAGGCAATTATACAGATGGCTTAGAAAACGGGACAATGACCGATGAGGTAGAATTGAAAGATAAAGGTAAGGCATTGTATCGTTACACTGCAACTAACGGAAAAGTGCCGATAATAAAGGAAGAACATGGGCGTTATGTATTTGCATATAACGAATTGAATAATAACATAGGGTACTCCTCTACATATTCTCCTGACGCGAAGTGGGGCATCAGCCCTTGGAATGCCGATGCTGATTAACGAATATATGGGGAAAGCAATCAAGCGCAGAGATATGACCGCCCTGGCGGAGCATAGAAGGCTGCTGCAAAGGAGCCCTCGGCTGCATTACCTCTTTTTTGAGCTTACCGATAGCTGCAATATGCGGTGCCTTCACTGCGGGAGCAGCTGCGGCGAAGGGCAAGTAAGATTCTTGTCCGAGGACAAAGTAAAAGAGGTGCTTGAATGCACGGCAAAGGCATATCAGGCGGAGCGTATTATGGTGTGCTTTACCGGCGGCGAGCCTATGCTGCATCCACGTTTTTTTGAAATGGCGGAATACGCTTCGAGACTGGGGTTTGTTGTCGGACTTACCACGAACGGCACACTAATCACGGGCGACATAGCCGAAAGGATAGTGCGAAGCGGCATACGCTCCGTGTCGGTCAGCATGGATGGCGAAGAACACAGCCACGATATGCTGAGAGCTGTGCCGGGGGCCTTTGAACGCGCGGCTTCGGGTATACGCGAGCTTACGGAGTATTCGCGCGGGAAGGTGTCGGTGCAGATAACCACCGTTTTTCACAAAATGAACCTTGATCAGTTTAATGACATGCTTGGACTGGCTGAAAAATTGGGCGTATCGGCATGGCGGCCGATAAACATAGAGCCTATCGGCAGGGCACTGGAGCATCCGGAGCTGTTATTGGATAATGATGACTATGTAAGGCTGTTGAAAATGATAAAAGCTGTGCGCCATGATCCGCAGATAGCCATGAATGTTACATACGGATGCTCTCACTACTTAACGCTGGAATATGAAAGGGAGGTAAGGGATGCGTACTTTATCTGCGGCGCGGGTATCATGGTTGCCGGAATACTTGTAAACGGCGATATATACGGCTGTCTGGATATAGAGCGCCGACCGGAGCTGGTTCAGGGAAACATATACAGAGATGATTTTGTTCAGGTGTGGGAAAAGGGTTTTGCCCCATACCGTGAGGACAGGAGCGCAAGGTGCAGCGCCTGTGCAGAGTGCTCGGAGCGGCTGTTTTGCGAAGGAGACTCCATGCATACATGGGATTTTGACGCGAACGAACCTCGTATTTGCGTAAAGGAAATATTGCGGAAAGAAGGAAATAATTCTAACCATGAACCATAATATATGCAGAAATTGCGGATCGGAAATAGCAGAGCAGGACAAGTATTGCCGGGTATGCGGGACACAAAAGGAAGCAAACGCATTTACGGCGGATGAAAACATGATAAATACCATTTATGGGGCAATGCCTATCAAAAGAAAACGAATATGCGGCGTATGCGGCTATTCTTGGGTAGTGTGCAATCTGGCGGACAGCAGGGAATATTGTCCGCGCTGCGGCGGGAAAACGCGCTTTTGTGACGAGTTGGGTAAGGGACGTATTGATTAAGCGGAGGTGCGGAGAATGAGATTATTGCTGGAATCGGAAAGCGTTTCAAAAGCGCTGGGGCTGGCAGCTGCAGCGCATAAGGGGCAGGTCGATAAGGCGGGCGAGGATTACATCAAGCACCCGATAGCGGTCGCAGAGCAGCTGTACACCGAGGACGAGCAAACGGCGGCGCTGCTGCATGATATAGTAGAGGACACGCCTGTTACGCTTGAGGATCTTGCCAATGCGGGATTTTCCGACAAGGTGCTCCAGGCAGTCTGCTGCCTGACCCATAAATACGGTGAGACCCGCGAGGCATATATTTCCAGGATCGCAGAGGATCCTCTTGCTGTAAGGGTGAAGCTAGCCGATCTTGCGCATAATTCCGACCTGAGCAGAATACCGGTTCCCTCGGCAAAAGATTATGCAAGAGCGGAGCGATATGCAAAGGAAGCAGCTTTTCTTATGAAAGCGAATAAGCAGGGCGGCGTCTCTTTGGAGGAACGATAAAAAACGATGACCGAAGCCGGCCGTTTGTCGTTTTGCAGGCGACCAGCTATGGGCTTATTTGGGCTATACTGATGCTAACAAAGGACAAGGAGGCAGATAAATATGTACGGCGCAATTTTAGGCGATATGATAGGCGCACCATACGAGTTTGACAGGGGCAATAAGACGAAGGATTTCACGCTGTTTACAGGCGGCAGCAATTTTACGGATGACACCGTAATGACCATCGCCGTGGCCGAGGCGCTGCTAAACGCCGAGGGCAAGGGGGAAACGGAGGTAAAAGCCCTTATTATAGAATCCATGCAGAAGTGGGGCAGGAAGTACCCGAACGCCGGATATGGCGGACGCTTCATAGGCTGGCTGTGGGAGGCCGACCCTAAGCCATACGGCAGCTACGGGAACGGCTCCGCAATGAGGGTCGCGGCTGCCGGATGGCTGTATGACACTATCGAAAGGACGAGGGAGATGGCAAGGCTCACGGCGGTGGTCACGCACGACCACCCGGAGGGCATAAAGGGCGCAGAGGCGACAGCAAGCGCGATATTCCTTGCCCGCACCGGCAGCGGCAAGGAAGAGATAAGGGATTATATAGTCAGGGAGTTTGGATACGACCTTTCCCGCACCTGCGATGAGATAAGGCCGACATATTACCATGTGGAAAGCTGCCAGGAGACGGTGCCGGAGGCAATCACCGCGTTCCTCGAGGGCAGCGGCTTTGAGGATGTTATCCGGACGGCGGTTTCCCTGGGCGGCGACTGCGACACGCTGACCTGCATCTCCGGCAGCATTGCCGAGGCCTTTTACGGAGTTCCCGCCATCTGCGAGGAGGAATGTAAGGCCCGCCTGCCGGAGGAAATGCTGGAGGTGCTGAGGCGGTTTGACATTGCGCGGGGCAGAAGCGGAGCAATTTAATACTATGATGGATATGCCCGATGCGGAGAATGGAAAAGGCCGGATCGGGCATAGCTTTACACCAGCATGAAAAAGTGCTACCATATTTACGTAACGTAGTCATAAAAACATCGCAGACGATACATATTTTCCCTATCACTTCACGAGCTATGAAGGAGCAGCCTATGGAATTTCTGGCTCATATTTCTGATGACGGCAGAAAACAGACAGTACAGGAGCATCTTGAAGGGACGGCGCGGCTTTGTTCCGAGTTTGCCGCGGCATTTGACGCGGCGGAGCAGGGCTACCTTGCGGGGATATCGCACGACATAGGCAAATATACGGAGGCCTTTCAGCGGCGCTTGCACGGCGGGCCCAAGGTGGATCATGCGACGGCAGGCGCTATCGAGTGCGCGAGGGCCGGCTCCGGGCAGGCCGCCGTATGCGTGATAGGCCATCACAGCGGATTGCCGGATATGGGCAACGCAAGGACGGACCAGCCCGGCGACGCCACATTTTACGGGCGGATAAAAAAGGGGCAGAATGGCGGCATTGAACCTTACAGGGACAACTGGCACGGCAGGCTGCCAAAGGCCGAGCAACCGCCTCCCTCTGCACAAAGCGGCTTTTCCGCCGCCGCGTGGACGAGGATGCTTTATTCCTGCCTTGTAGATGCGGACTATCTGGATACGGAACGCTTCATGCAGCCGCATAAGCCGCATCGCGGCGGCCATGAGGGCATGGAGCGGCTGCTGGAAAAGCTGGAAAAGCACATAGAAAAATGGGCGGCTCCGAAAAATGAGATGAACAGGCACCGCTGGGAAATACTTTCCGAATGTCTGCGATGCGGCGAAAAGCCCAAGGGCATTTATACACTGACGGTGCCTACTGGCGGGGGCAAGACGGTATCCTCACTGGCGTTTGCGCTGCGTCATGCCGTATCCCGCGGTATGGAGCATATAATATATGTAATACCGTACACCTCGATAATCGAGCAGAACGCGGCGGTATTCAAGGAAATACTTGGAGAAGACAACGTGCTGGAGCATCACTCCGGCAAGCTTTACGATATGGAGGACGCAGCCTCCCCGGCGCAATGCCGCCTTGCCATGGCCACTGAAAACTGGGACATGCCCGTGATAGTCACAACCGCCGTGCAATTCTTTGAATCCTTTTATTCAAATAAATCTTCAAAATGCAGAAAACTGCACAATCTTGCAAACAGCGTGATAATCTTCGATGAGGCGCAGATGCTGCCCATCGGCCACCTTCGGCCCTGCGTCGGGGCCATAGCTGAGCTGGTGCGGCACTTTGGCGCTACGGCGGTGCTCTGCACGGCGACGCAGCCGGTGCTGGGGGATCTGTTCAGGCAATTTGGCTATGCGGAGAACATCACCGAACTTTGCCCGGATACCCGGGCATTGTACGAAAGGTTCCGGCGAGTATCCTTTCGCGACGCAGGCGAGCTTTCAAACGAAATGCTCGCCGAGGAGCTTAAAAACAGCGGGCAGGCGCTGTGCATAGTAAACTCGCGCAAGGCCGCACAGGAAATTTACAATATGCTGCCAGAGGAAGGAGCTTATCACCTCTCCACCCTGATGTACCCGGCCCATAGGCAGAGGGTGCTGAACGAGATAAGACGGCGGCTAAGAGAGGGAGAGGACTGCCGGGTGCTGTCCACCTCGCTCATAGAAGCGGGGGTGGACGTGGACTTCCCCGCCGTATACCGGGAGATGGCGGGGCTGGACTCCATATTGCAGGCGGCGGGGCGCTGTAACCGGGAAGGAAAAAGAAGCAGCGCCGAAAGCACCGTTACCATATTTAAGAGCGAATATAAATCCCATCCGCTCATCGGGAGCAATATAGGCGCGGCAAACGAGGCGCTTGCAGGCGGGGCCGACCCTGCCCTGCCGGAAACAATAGCAAAGTATTTTTTATTGCTGCGCGACATTGTGGGGGAGGAAAGTACCGATAAAGCAAATGTGGTGAAGAGTTTTAACAAAGGAGAGTCTGGCTGCATAATGCCGTTTGAATCTGTGGCGCAGAAATTTCACATGATCGACGATAACACAAAGACCGTCTATATACCTTTGGAGGAGGGCATAACCATAGCGGAAAAGCTGAGATCGGGCTTTGCAACGCGGGAGGTATACAGAAGGGCGGGGCGCTATGGGGTAAACGTGTATGGCATACATTACCGCAGCCTGTTGGACGCCGGCAGTATCGAGCCGCTGGATGAGAACAGCGCAGTGCTCTTAAACATGGAATTATACGATGAAAAGACAGGCCTTTCGCTTGAACATAAGCAGGAAACAGATTTTTTCATATAAAAGAAAGGGGGCAAGGGATATTGTCTGTAAAGATCGAGGTCTGGGGCGATTATGCGTCGTTTAACCGCCCCGAGATGAAGGTGGAGCGCGTCAGCTATGACGTTATGACGCCGTCCGCCGCTCGCGGCATACTGGAGGCCATATATTGGCATCCGGGATTGCGGTGGCAGATAGACCGCATATATGTACGCGCGCCTATCCGCTTCACCAATATACGGCGCAACGAGGTAAAGGATAAGCTCAATTCCAGAAAGGCGCGCACGGTTATGGAGCGGGGCGGCGGCGAGCTGTATCTTGCGACGTCCGAGAGCATACAGCAGCGCGCCGCCATGGTGCTCAGGGATGTGCGGTATGTCATCGAAGCGCATTTTGACATGACGGAAAAGGCGGCGGAGGGGGACAACCCGGGCAAATTCCAGGATATCATAAGGCGCCGCGCGGAAAAGGGGCAGTTTTACCATCAGCCCTACTTCGGGACGCGGGAGTTTCCGGTCAACTTCAAGCTGTGCGGCGGTATACCCGAATGCCCGAAGGAGCTGTTGGGGGAAAAGGACCTGGGCTGGATGCTGCTGGATATGGATTACTCCGACCCATCGGATATAAAGCCGGTGTTTTTCCGCGCGGTCATGAAGGACGGGGTGCTGGAGGTGCCGCCATGGGACAGCGAGGAGGTGAGGGGATGATCCTGCAAGTGCTGACGCGATATTACGAGGATCTTCTCCAGCGCGGCGAGATCGCCGCTCCCGGTTGGAGTCCCGCAAAGATCAGCTTCGCCCTGTGTCTGGATAAAGACGGACAGGTGACGCAGGTGGTTTCGACGATGGAAGAAATAACGATGGGGAAGAAAACCGTCCTGCGTCCACAGTCGATGATCCTGCCGTCGGCGGTGGAAAAGACGTCTAATGCACATCTGCTATCCAATTTTTTATGGGATGATTCGAACCATTTTCTCGGCATTGATCAAAAAGGAAACATTAAGCGTAGTATGATTGCTTTTTCCACAGCCGCGAAACTTCACCATACCATATTGGATGGTGTGGATTCTCCTGTTGCCAAGGCAATTTTGGCCTATTTCGATACTTGGGAGTCAGAAAAAGCGGCAGAGCATCCAGCGTTAGCCAACAACATTGAGGCAATCACTTCTGGTGGAAACTTGCTCTTCCGCATAGATGGAATCTATCCACAGAAAGATAATGCCATATGTGCTGCATGGCAACAGTATTGGGAAAAACCTAGTAAAGATACGATGCGAATGCAGTGTTTGGCGACAGGTTTATCCAATCAGGAAATTGCTCGAACACATCCAAAGGTTAAGGGCAGTCCCAAAGACGGATTCCAAACTATGGGAAATACTCTTGTGAGTTTTAACAATGATTCCGAATCATCTTATGGACATGAACAAAGCTACAACGCACCGGTAGGCAAATACGCCGCCTTTGCCTACACCTCGGCCCTGAACCACCTGCTTGCCGATAAGGGCAACGTCCAGCATATAGGCGATACTACGGTAGTCTGCTGGGCGGAGGGAGCAGAGCCGCAGTACGATGCTTTCGCCATGGGGGCGCTGTTTGGGGGCGAAGCGCCGGCGGGCTATACGGAGGAGGATGTGCGGGCGATAGTCAAACGCCTTGCGGAGGGCAAGCCCTGCGAGGAGCTCGATCTCCAGCCGGACAGGACGTTTTACATACTGGGCCTTGCGCCCAACGCGGCGAGGCTCTCGGTTAGGTTCTTCCTGCGGGATACCTTCGGCCGGATAATGAAAAACATAAACGATCACAACGAGCGAATGGAGATAGTAAGGCCGGCAAACGACAATTATATCACCCTGCCCATGGGGGCTATGCTGCGTGAGACTGACAAGACGCCAAGCCCCGCGATGGCGGGAGCAACGGCAAGGGCAATATTCACAGGCGGTATGTACCCCGTGTCGCTCCTTGAAAACACTATGCTGCGCATACGGGCGGAACGCAGCGTCACCCGGGGGCGAGCGGCGATAATCAAGGCATATTATCTTAAAAACACCAATATGGAGTGTCCGAAGGAGGTTTTGACTGTGGCACTTAACGAAGAAAGCAGAAACATACCGTATGTCCTGGGCAGGCTGTTCTCAGTATATGAAGCGGCCCAGAAGGCGGCGAACCCTGGAATAAACACCACCATAAAAGACAGATATTTCAACTCCGCCGCCGCCACGCCGGCGATGATATTCCCGATCCTCGGCAACCTCTATCAAAAGCACCTGCGAAAGCTGGAGGGCGGGAGCGCCGTATACTTCGACAAGCAGGTGATGGAATTGAAGGGCATATTGACGGACGAATACCCCATGCGCCTTACGCTGCCGCAGCAGGGCTCGTTCGACCTCGGCTATTATCACCAGACACAAAAGCGCTATACAAAAAAGGAGGATAAATAACAATGGAAGCCATCAAAAACCGCTATGAATTCGTGATACTCTTCGACGTTGAAAACGGCAATCCCAATGGGGACCCCGATGCTGGCAATATGCCGCGGGTGGATCCTGAGACGGGCTACGGCCTGGTGACGGACGTATGCCTAAAGCGCAAGATACGCAATTATGTTGAAACGGTAAAGGAGGGCAAGAAAGGCTACCGCATATATATAAAGAGCGGCGTGCCCCTTAACCGGAGCGACCATGAGGCATACGAGAAGTTCAATGTAGATGAGAAAAACGTAAAGGTGGCCAAAAAAATAAACAAGAATTTGGACACGGACATACGAAACTTTATGTGCGATGAATTTTACGATATCCGTACCTTTGGCGCGGTGATGACTACATTTGTAAAGAGCGCGCTGAACTGCGGCCAGGTGCGCGGCCCCGTACAGCTCGGCTTTGCCCGCAGCATAGACCCGATAATGTCGCAGGAGGTCACTATAACCAGAGTAGCCATAACCACGGAGGCGGACGCAGAGGAGAAGGATACCGAAATGGGCCGCAAATATATAGTGCCATACGGCCTTTACAGGGCGGAGGGATATGTATCCGCAAACCTTGCCCGCAAGACCACCGGCTTTTCGGAGGAGGACCTTGAGCTGCTGTGGCAGGCAATACTGAATATGTTCGAGCTGGACCGCTCCGCGGCGAGGGGAAAGATGGCTGTCAGGGAACTCATAATATTCAAGCACGATTCGGAGTTGGGCAACGCGCCTGCATATAAGCTGTTTGACCTGGTAAAGGTGAGCCACAGGGAGAGCGTAGCTGTGCCCCGGACATATTCGGATTACATTGTCGATGTGGACGAAGCGCATCTGCCAAGCGGCGTAAGCTGTATAAGAAAATAATGGAATACCGGCACGACGACCTTCTTCAGCTTTCCGGCGTACAGCACTTCGCGTTCTGCCGCCGCCAGTGGGCGTTAATACATATAGAAAAGCTCTGGGCCGATAATTATCAGACCGCCGACGGCGCGCTGATGCACGACAAGGCGCACGATCCGGAGCTAAATGAGAGCAGGGGCGATCTTTGCATCATGCGCGGAGTTAACGTAAGCTCGGCCCGGCTCGGCATATCCGGCCAGTGCGATGTGGTGGAGTTCAGACGGAGCGAGGAAGGGATCAGCCTGAGCGGCAGGGAGGGCCTTTGGCAGCCGTACCCGGTGGAATACAAGAGAGGCGAACCTAAGACGGATAACTGCGATATGCTGCAGCTTTGCGCCCAGGCGATGTGCCTCGAAGAAATGCTTTGCTGCAGCATACCCGAGGGCGCGCTGTACTACGGCCAGCCAAGGCGCAGGCAGAGGGTGGAGCTTACGGCTGAAATGCGCCGGAGGGTGCAGGATATGCTGCTGGAAATGCACGACCACTACCGCCGGGGATATACGCCTAAGGTAAAGCCGTCAAAGGGCTGCAACGCCTGCTCGATGAAGGAGCTTTGCCTGCCCAAGCTGATCAGGAGCAGGCCGGTAAGGGAATACCTTCGCAAAGCAATGGAGGTGGAGCCGTGAAAAAGCTGCTTAACACGCTGTATGCCATGTCGGAGGATATTTACCTGTCCCTTGACGGCGAAAACGCAGTCGCGAACCGGGATAAGCAGGAGCTTGCCCGCTATCCGCTGCACACGCTGCAAAGCATAGTTAGCTTTTCCTATGCCGGGCTTTCTCCGGCATTGATGGGCGAATGTGCGAACCGGGGTATAGGCGTGGCACTGTGCTCGCCGCGGGGTAGATTCCTTGCAAGAGTATGCGGCGAGATAAACGGAAATGTGCTGCTTCGGCGGGCACAGTATAGGGCGGCGGATGACGAGGCCGAAAGCTGCCGTATCGCCCGGTGTATGATATTCGGCAAGCTGTATAATTCTCGCTGGAGTATTGAACGCACAAAGCGGGATCATGGTATGCGGGTGGACGGGGAGGCGCTTTCTAATGCTTCCGGCCAGATCAAGGAGCTTTTGCCCAAGGCGCTCGATGAAGCCTCTCTGGATGGACTGCGCGGGCTGGAGGGCAACGGAGCCAACGCCTATTTCGGCGTGCTGGATCAGCTCATATTGAATGACAAGGGCATATTCAGCTTTAACGGGCGCAGCAGGCGGCCGTCCCTCGATCCGGTGAACGCAATGCTGTCCTTCGCTTACAGCATACTCGCCCACGATTGCGCCTCCGCGCTGGAGGCGGCAGGCCTCGACCCGTATGTGGGTTTTTTGCACAGGGACAGGCCGGGAAGGACGTCACTTGCCCTCGATCTCATGGAAGAGCTGCGCCCCTGCATGGCGGACAGGTTTGTTATCACCCTGATAAACAACAGGGTGATGGATGAAAAGGTGTTTATAAGGCAGGAAAGCGGGGCGGTGCTGCTCAATGACGATGGGCGCAGGAAATTTTTCAAATATTGGCAGGATAAGAAGCGAGAGAGCCTGACCCATGCATACCTTGGGGAAAAGCTGCAATGGGGAATGGTGCCTTACATACAGGCACAGCTCCTTGCAAGGTATCTCAGAGGCGACATAGACGGTTATCCGCCCTTTTTATGGAAGTGATGATATGCTTGTTTTGATAACTTATGATGTTAATACCGAAGACGCGGCGGGCCGGAGGCGGCTCAGGCAGATAGCAAAGCAATGCGTCAACTACGGACAGAGAGTGCAATGCTCGGTATTTGAATGCTTGTTAGATGCCGCGCAGTGCCGCAGCCTGCAAGGGCGTTTGCTTGATATAATGGACAAGGATAAGGACAGCCTGCGCTTTTATTACCTTGGCAACAAATATCAAAACAAAATTGAGCACTTTGGCTGTAAAAAAGCATATTTACCCGAGGATAATATAATCCTCTGATGCGAAGGGGAAGCACACATGCTTTTGCAGAGAGGTTCGCACCAAAAAACCGCTTTAAAAGCTGTGCCGTTCGTGGTATGCTTAAAGCAAGGAGCTGGGCGCGGCCAAAAAACGAATAACCATACAAGAATTATTTGAAAATCCGAATAAAGATTCGAATTTTCACAGTCGCCCCCCGCACGGGGGGCGTGGATTGAAATACGCCTGCCGGTTGAGTTGAAGTCGCCGCTTATGTCGCCCCCCGCACGGGGGGCGTGGATTGAAATCCAGATAAGTTTTTCGACCTCGCTATAGTAGACCCGTCGCCCCCCGCACGGGGGGCGTGGATTGAAATAAGATTCTTGATACCCATGTAGGCAGCGCGTCCAGGTCGCCCCCCGCACGGGGGGCGTGGATTGAAATGCCTAATTTATTGCCCAGCCTATCAACATCATAATGTCGCCCCCCGCACGGGGGGCGTGGATTGAAATAATGGCTTGATGCTTTGCGCCGTAATGGTCTACTAGTCGCCCCCCGCACGGGGGGCGTGGATTGAAATTATTGTATCAAGTTAATATAATAGCTTCGAGCTGGTCGCCCCCCGCACGGGGGGCGTGGATTGAAATGTGGTTGTCGCCGCAGCCTACCATGGTCAACGTGGTCGCCCCCCGCACGGGGGGCGTGGATTGAAATTCGTAGGCCGGTCGGATGATACGAAGCACCGCTTCGTCGCCCCCCGCACGGGGGGCGTGGATTGAAATTGGGTCTGGCACACTGAGCGCGGCTTGAAGCTCCCGGTCGCCCCCCGCACGGGGGGCGTGGATTGAAATATCAGCCTGTGTACTGCCCGCCGGCGATCAACGGCGTCGCTCCCCCCCCCACGTAAACCGTGGATATGGAGCGGTTGACGGGCTGATAGGCCGGGGGCGTGATGGTAAAGCCGGTAAGAGCGATAGCGGTCAGCTCTCCTTCTCCGCGTCGCGGCGGCGAGAGAGGGAGAAACGACGGGTCAGTATGCCTATAAACTTCGCATTGCCCGGCTGCACCGGATAGCTGCGCCCCATGAGCCTGCGCAGGAGCTCGGGGTCGCTGTCGTACCATATAACGGATATCACGGTGCGTATGCTCCGCTCTATGCTGGCGGGGCTCACGCCGTAGCGCTGCGCTATCTCTGGGTAGAGCTTGGTGGTAACGTTATTCAAAAGATGGCCGTTCTGCATAGACGCCACTATGGCGCATACGAGATACTTATAGCCGGTATATTCCGGGGTGGCGCCCAGCTCCATCAGCTTGCCTTCAACAAAATCCGATGCCTTCATGGATATTCCTCCTTCTTGCCGCCTTTTTTCGGTGCTTTCCTACATTTTGCCAGAGTAATTATATTTTCTCAAGCTTTTGCCAAGATGTTATCTTTTTGCCACTTTTTTCGACAATTAACCTCTTTTTGCGGGTGAAAAAACAGCGTTGACGCAAGGCGGAAAACGATAAAGCAGGGGCGCCGCGACCGCGGCGCCCCTGCCCTGACGCCTTTCTTTTACTTTATGAAGCCGAACACGTTGAGTATTACTATCACCATGAACAGCGGTATTATCACATAGGCGCTTATCTTATTCCAGAGGCTTATGCTGCCGTCCCGGCCGTTTTGGGTAAGCTCGGCCTCGTATTTCTTCCAGCCCCATATTTTAGAGACGAAGAGGCATACCAGTATGCAGCCTAAGGGCATCAGCACATAGCCGCTGAAGCAGTCCAGCCAGTCGTACATGCCGTAAAATTCCGTGCTGCCGTAGTAGAGCCAGGGTATTTGGAAGTCCTTCATAGGGCCGAAGCCGAGGGACACGAATATGTTGGCTATGCCGATTATTACGGCGATTATCCAGGTGGCCTGTTTGCGGCCCATATTCAGCTTGACCTCGGCGGTGCGGATATTGGTCTCAAAGAAGCTGAACAGGGAGGAGATCACCGCGAATATCAGCGCCAAGAAGAAGAAAACGCCGATTATGCGCCCGCCGGGCAGATTGAGGAATATGCCGGACATGACCTCGAATATGAGAGCGGGACCCTTTTGCACGTCTATGCCCGCGCCGAAGGCGGAGGGTATGATGACGAAGCCCGCGAGAACGGCGGCAAAGGTATCCGCAAAGCTCACGAAGAGGGCGTCGCTCCTGAGGTCGTTCTTTTTAGGTATGTTGGCGCCGAGGGTGATGAACAGGCTCCAGCCTATGCCCACCGAGAACAGCACCTGCGTTACCGCGTCCGCGAACACCTTTACGGTAAACTTGCTGAAATCGGGCAGGAGATAATACCTTAGGCCCTCCGCCGCGCCCTGGGTTATGGTGCAGGCGTAAACGCCGCAGATCATAAGCATCAGCACCAGCGCGGGCATTATGAATTTTGCGAGCTTTTCCACCTTGTCGGTTATGCCGAAGAGCAGCATGGCGGATACGAATACGAGAAGTATCATGGACCAGATAATGGGCTGGACGGGATCCGATATGAAGCCCTTGAAGAAGGCGCTGGGGTCGCCGCCGAAGTCGCCTATGAACATGAACTGGAAGAGGTAGCGCAGCACCCAGCCGCCCACTACTACATAGTAGAAATTTATCATTATGGTGCATAGGTTGCCTATCCAGCCCACGAAGCCCCACTTGGGGTTGATGCACTCGAAGGCCGTTACGGTGTCAAGCCCGCTGTGGCGGCCTATGGCGGTCTCCATTTCCACCATGGGCTTAGCTAAGGCAAGCACCACGAGGATGTAGACCGCCAGGAATACGCCCCCGCCGCCGCGATAGGCCAGATAGGGGAATTTCCAGATGTTGCCGAGGCCGATGGACGCGCCGGCGGCTACCATAAGATAACCGAAGCGGCTGCCCCACTGTTGCTTTTGTTCCATAGATGTACCCTCTTTCAAAAAAATATAAGCGATAATGATTTCGCCTTTAAAGCGGTAATTTGATAAAAATTAACACCACTAAAAAGCACAATAGAGTTATTGCCTGAGCCGTTGCAATTATTGCGCTATGGCAACCCGAAAAAAGGTTGAATTTGCAGTTCGCCCATCTAAGATAAAAAACGGAAATGAAAATAATCAATACTGACAGACGAATAAACAAAAAACATTTTCTTGTCTTTATTGTGTCAATTATAACGCCGCGCATGGATTTATGCAAGGCGCAAGGAGGCACGCGCCCAAGCGGATTTTTAATGGCGAACATGAGCATGTCTCATGGATAACGCTCAATACATGAAAAAACAGGCTGTAATAGAAATGGTATTTACATGGCAAACCGTTGGCTTTTGTCGAAAATATTGACCGCGGCAGCGGGAAAAATGTACAGTTAAGGCGCAACAAAAAACGCATCAGGTCTTTCGTTTACATCGGCTGTCATTTCAAACCACATTTAGCATCAGGGGGAAGAAGGATATGTATGAGAAGCGAAGCGCGGCAAATATGCTGAGGGCGGTGGGCATGCACCCCAAGTACAAGGGCTATGCATACGTGCTGTGCATACTGGAAAATACCGGCAGGGAGCCGGAAAGGCTCTACGGCCCCGCCGGAGAGACTTACCGCATGGTGGAGGAAAAGTTCGGAGTAAAGCGGGCGGCCATGGAGCGCTGCATACGCTTTGCCATACAGCGCACATGGGATACGGGCAACGAAAAGCTGAAGGAGCTGTTCGGCGCGTATGAGGTATGCTGCATACCCACCATAGCGGAGTTCCTCGCGGTGATGACGGAGGGCATGTGCTGCGGGCGGGGAGGACGCAGGGCTTGACGATCCGGGGCTTGTGAGCCCTCGTCAACTGGTGGTATAATTAGAGCAATGACGATACAAAAATCAAAAGGAGAATAAAAGAGCATGGTGATAATCGAAATGGAAGGCGGCGGCAGGATAAAGCTGGAGATGGACAGGCAGGCCGCGCCCAACACGGTGAAAAACTTCGTGAGCCTTGCGGACAAGGGCTTCTATAACGGCCTGATATTCCACAGGGTAATACCCGGCTTTATGATACAGGGCGGCTGCCCCGACGGCACTGGCATGGGCGGCCCGGGTTACAGCATAAAGGGCGAGTTCGCGGCCAACGGCTTCAATAACCCCTTGAAGCACAAGAGGGGCGTAATATCCATGGCGCGCTCCATGCGGCCGGACAGCGCAGGCTCCCAGTTCTTTATAATGCATCAGGACGCGCCCCACCTTGATGGCCAGTACGCTGCCTTCGGCAGGGTAGTGGAGGGAATGGACATAGTGGACGAGATCGCCTCTGTGCCCACTGACTTTCGGGACAGGCCCAAGGCGGATATGGTCATAAGGTCCGTCACCTTGGAAAACGAGCCGGTGGAGGAGCCGGAAAGGATATAAGGAGATAAGCCTATGGAACTCCACGAGGAGAGGATAGCCGAGCTTCGCGGCCAGATAGACGAGATAGACCGGCAGCTCATAGAGCTTTTTGAGAGGCGCATGGACGTATCCCGCGAGATAGGCGCGGTAAAGCGCGAGCACAACCTCGGCATACGCAACGAGCGCCGGGAGCTGGAGGTCAAGGCAAACTGCCGGGCCTGCTGCAAAAACGATGCGTACCGGGATTACGCCCAGTCCATGATGAAGTGCATAATGGGCGCTTGCCGGGGTATACAGCGGGCCGACGCGCCGGATTACGACGACCCGTGGCAGTATGCATACAAAAATCTCGACGTGGCCAAGGAATTAGGACTCAAATAATTGGGCAGACTCCTGTTATGAGCAGGAGCGATAACGGCAAAAACAGAATATTCGGCTTTGCAAGGACGCTCCCGGGCCAAGGGCCCGAGAGCGTTTGCTGCGCTGAGGAGGTATACGAGGAGTATATCGCCGCGAGATCCCCGGCTGAGGAGGAGCTTGCGGCGCAGAGGCGGGAGGACTTTTCCGGAATGCCCGTGATAGCCATAGCCATGGCGGGGGAGGGCGGTGATAAGCTCATGCGGCTCACCGAGGGCTCGCTTAGGGAGCAGACATACAGCCGGTGGATACTGTACCAAGTCCAGATGAAGGAGGAGTTCGACTTTATCATGTATATGTGGCCGGGGGATACGCTGCGCCCGGACGCGCTGTATATCTTTGCAAAAAATGCCGAGGGCAGCGACCTGATATTCTGCGATGAGGACAGGCTGGAGCAGGGGCGCAGAAGGGACCCGCTGTTCAAGCCCTGCCTGGACAGGGCGACGCAGTATAGCTTCGATATGCTGTGCCACGGCGTAATGGCGAGCAGGGCGCTGTTTGAGGCGGCAGGGGGAATGACGGGGGATACGGGCTGCGACAGATACGCCTATAACCTGAGGCTAACGGACAGGTGCGGCAGCGCCCGCCACATACATGAGGTGCTGTATACGGCCTGCGGCAGGCGGGATATAGGCCCAGAGGGGCGGCAGGCATTGGAAAAGCATTTGGAGAAAAACGACGGAATAAGGGTATTTCCCGGGGAATGGAGGGGGAGCTTCAGGGTAGAGGCCATAATAAGGCGGCCCAGCGCCGCGATAGTCATATACAACAAAAACTCGCATCTGCCCCTCATGCGGCTGCTCAACAGCATGGACGGCTCCCTTAAGGGGGAAAAGCAGGTGGAAATAATAATCGCCGACGGGGGCAGCGCCGACAGCCGGACACTTAAATACTACGACATACTACGGCGCAACGGCGCGGCGAAGGTGTTCTGCGGCGAGGGGCTGCCGCTTCCGGCGCTGCTCAATGCCGCCGCGAAGGAGGCCGACAGGGAAAACTGCCTTTTTATGGACAGCGGCGTGGAGGCGCTGGGCATAGGCTGGCTGCACGACCTGCTTTCCCAATCCTGCCGGCGGGGCTGCGGCGGGGCAGGGCCCAAGCTAATCGGGCAGGACGGAAGGCTGATATATACCGGCACAACGATAGGCATAGGGGGCTGGCAGGGGAGCCTGTATGCCGGCACGCCGGACGACGGGGAAAGCGGGCAAAAGCTGCGCTTTACAGACACGCTGCGCGCCGTATCCGCCCTGTCGTGGGTGTGCATGATGACGCCGACGGATTTATTCTTCAACGTGGGCTGCTTTGACGAGAGCTTCGACGAGGTGGGCTTTGACACGGAATACTGCACGCGGCTGGACAGGCGGGGTTACAGCTTGGTATATGCGCCCAATGTGGTGATGAGGTATCATGGCAGGATACGGAGCATGGC
Source organism: uncultured Clostridia bacterium (assembly GCA_934633985.1). Classification (GTDB taxonomy): domain Bacteria; phylum Bacillota; class Clostridia; order Christensenellales; family CAG-138; genus SFEL01. The sequence goes on along the minus strand of CAKTYU010000004.1, from coordinate 87,212 downwards.
GGAGGCCGGCGGGCAGGACAGGATGCGGTATTACGATACGGTGCGGGAAACGCTGATAAGGGGCGACCCGAGGTACAACAATAATTTCGACTACGCCCTCCCGGTGCCGCGCATAGTACCGAGGCCCCGCTCCGGCGCGGAGCTGAACGAGCTTTACAAAAAATAAAAAGGCCCTCTTCGGGGCCTTAGAGACTGTCGAAAAACCCAGGGGTTGATAAGGGGCCGCAGCCCCTTATGGCTTTATTCGGATTTGGCGACATGTGCGGCAAATCCGCAATAGGCGCTTGCGTAGCAAGGCTTTCCCTGCATGAGGTGCTGGCCGCGCCATAGGCGCAAGCACCGAATGAGAAAACTCAAAAAAGTGGCGTTTAGCCACTTTTTTGACACTCTGAAAGGCCCTCTTCAGGGCCTTATCTTATAGGTCGATGCGTATATCGGCACATTCTGCGTCCGATGGGTCGTGGGTCACCATTATGAGAAGGGCGCCCTCGGTGCGGCGGCGTATCACGCCGAACACGGCGGAGCGCGTCTCGGGGTCAAGGCCCTTGAAGGGCTCGTCCATTATGTATACGTCCGCCTTGAAAGATAGCGCACGGGCTATGGATACCCGGCGCTGCATGCCGCCGGAAAGCTCCCTTGGGTATTTATTCAGCTCCGCACCGAGGCCCAGCTCTGTAAGAAGCTCTGCCGCGATCTCGCGGGTTGAGGCTATGGCGGCGTTTTGGAGCGCGGTCTCCCATGGCATCAGCCTGTCCTCCTGAAATACCATGCTTATCCTCTCGCCCTCCACATGTACGCTGCCGCGGTCGGGCTTATAAAGCCCCGCGATGAGGTAGAGCAAAGTGGTCTTTCCCAGGCCGGAGCGCCCGGTTATGGCGCAGAAGCCCTTTTCCGGCAGATCGAGGGATATATCCTCTAACACAGCGTTGCCGCCGAAGCCCTTGTAAACGTGCTCAAGGCGTATCATATATCCTCCTTAAAAGCCTTACAAACAGCCGCTCCAGGGCGACGCTTATAAGTATTATCACGGCGGTCCAGGCAAAAAGGTCCGTCGTTTCAAGGTATATCTTTGCGTTGTAAAGCTCTGTGCCTATGCCGAGGGAGGGGGAGGAAAGCACCTCCGCGGCTATCCCCGCCTTCCACGCGAGTCCCATGCCGGCCTTGGCCGCCGCCATGAAAAAGGGCATTATGCCGGGCAGGTATATGTGGCGGAGGGTAGCGGAAAAGCTGAGCCGGAACACCCTTGCCATCTCCAGCAGCTTTGCGTCTGTTCCGGTTATGCCCTCGTATACGTTGGACCACACCACCGGCATGACCATCAGGAAGGAGGTCACCGCGGGTATGCGCTCCTTGGTGAGGAAAAGAAAGAGCAGCATTATAAACGAGGCCACGGGGGTGGCGCGTATCATACGCGAAAGGGGGGAGAGGAATTCGTCCATCACCCTTGACCTTGCGGTGAGCATACCTATCGCCGCGCCTATTATGAGCGCCAAAAGGTAGCCCATGAGTATGCGCATGAGCGAAGCGGCGATATCCCGCCAGAAGGGGAGCGTTATGGTAAGCTCCGCCACGCGCCGGGCGACCGAAAGGGGGGAGGGCAGTATTATCGCCCTCCCCAGCGCAAGATACAGCATTTGCCAGAGCGCCAGCCATGCGGCGGCTACGGCGGCGCGCTTCAGTAGGTCCTTCATGCGTCTCCTTGGGGATAAAGCCTTATCCCATGTAGAACATATCGTCTCCGGGCAGCTTCCCGCCCACGGACTTGGGGTTGGCGTCAAACAGCACCTTCAGCATGCCGCTCACCATGACCTGCATCTCCTCGCCGGTTATGCAGACTATGTTGCAGTTGGGTATGGCCTTTTCCGCTAAGGCGGCGCTCGCCATTATGCCGTATTTTTCCACCAGCGCGCCGGCCTCTGCGGGAGAATCGACAGCGTACTTCGCGGAGGCGGCGTATTCCCTGAGGAATGACTTGAGCGCCTCGGGGTGTTCCTCGGCAAAGGCCTTGCGCACCACAAGGCAGCCCTGCACAAGCTGGGCGTCGGATACCCTTTCCCACTCGGCGGTGAGGTCCAGCGCTATGCGGGCGCCCTCCACCTTGCTTAGGGCGGTGGTGACGAAGGGCTCCGGAACCGCGATCATGTCCGCCTCGCCGGAGGCCAGCTTGGTCACGGCCTCGGCGTGCTCCGCGGAGTATTCGACCTCAACGGAGCCGGCAAGGCCGTTTTTATCCAATATATAATTCAATATGTATTCGGGGGTGCTGCCCTGTCCGGCGGCAAGCAGCTTCTTTCCCGCCAAATCGGCGACGGACTGTATGCTGTCCCCCTTTTCCACCACGTAAAGCACGCCCAAGGTATTGACGGCTGCGGTGAGGATCTGCCCTTCGGTCTTGTTGAAAAGCACGGCGCCAAGGTTCACGGGCACGGCGGCTATGTCCAGCTCGCCGGATATCAGGCTTCCCGTGACCTCATCGGGGCTGCCCGCATAGGCTATGGAATAATTGTACGCGGTCTTGCCCTCCTCCGCAAGTGAGCTTAGCTGGGCCATGCCTATTCCGGTGGGGCCCTTCATGGCTGCAACGTTTACGGTTAGCTGCTCCTTTGGGGCGCAGGCGGCGCAGAGCGCGGCTATGAGCAGCGATAATATAAGCGCGGTGATCCTCTTCATGGTAAGCATTTCTCCTTTTTTATGATTTTAAGTTGTAAATTTGCTTTGCGCTCACTGGTTTATGATTATATTCCGCCCGCGGCGGGTGATCTTTCCCTCCGCCTCCATTGCGTCCAGCGTCCTGTACAGGGAGGCGCGGCCCACCCCTAACATCTCTGCAAAGGCGGTAAGGCTGCATGGGAGCCTGAGCTGCATCACGCCGTCCTGCATAAAGGCGTTGTCCTCTATGTACATCGCAAGCCTGCTCCCGGCGGAATACCCGGCGAGGGAGGCTATTTTTTTATTGAGGAACAGCACCCGTCCCACGAGAAATTCGGCGAAGTTCACGGCAAAGCCGCCGCCCCGCCTCAATGCCTCCGAAACGAAGCCGCCCTCCATAAACAGCACCCGGCAGCCCTTTCCGGCGGTGAGCCTGCTTATGTCCTCATCGGGTGAAAAGGCTCGGGATACGTTCAGCGCCTCCGGCGGCCTCGCCTCGCGCATGAGGAGGTATCTTCCGTCCGAGGCCAGCTTTTCTATCGTCACGCTGCCGGAAAGCACGACGAGAATGCAGTCGCCGGGCAGCATTTTTCCGGCGGGAAAATCGCATATCGAGCAGCCCTCAAAGGAGAGAAGCCCCGCAAGCTCATCCTCCTTCATTCCCTTAAACAGCGGGCAGCCGCATATCGCCTTAATGTCGGCGGCGTTTATTTTAATATCTGTCACTGTCATCTCCCATAGAAGTATTTGTCCCGCATGAGACAAATATATAGTACGATATGCCGTGCCGCTTGTCAATATCGGCAAAATAAAAAAACCGGCGCACACGCCGGCTTTTCGTTGTTGTTTGCTATTGGCTGAACTTCACCAGCTCGACTCCCGCCTCCTTGAATATTTCCAAGGAAAACTCATCGGGGTAGCCCTCCCCGTACACTACCCTCGATATGCCGCTGTTCACTATCATCTTTGCGCATATAACGCAGGGCTGATGGGTGCAGTACATTGTGGCCCCCTCTATGGATATGCCCAGCTTGGCGGCCTGTATTATGGCGTTTTGCTCGGCGTGTATGGCGTAGCAAAGCTCGTGCCGCGTGCCGGAGGGTATGCCCAGCCTGCGCCTCATGCATTCGCCCTTTTCAAAGCAGCTCCTTATGCCGGCGGGCGCGCCGTTGTAGCCGGTGGTTATGATTCGCTTGTTCCTGACTATTACGGCGCCTATGTGACGGTTCTCCTGATAGCAGCTCGACCATGTGCCTATGGTGGCCGCAAGCTCCATAAAGCGCTTATCCCATTTTGTCCATTCAGCCATATACCGCTCCCCCGTGATTTTTTTAGATAAGTATATCATCAGTAAGGGGGCCGGGAAAGGCAAAAAAACAAAATGAGGATTAAATGTGAAAAAGCATGGGATACTATTGAAATGCGATACGACTTGTATTATATTATGGATTGTCGGTTAGCACTCAACGATAATGAGTGCTAACAATAGAAAAAAGAAGCACAACATAACACCATATAGGAGGCAATTATAATTATGAAACTCAAACCCTTACTTGACCGCGTGGTACTGAAGAGCACCGAGGCGGAAGAGACCACCAAGAGCGGTATCATTCTTACCGGCAGCGCAAAGGAAAAGCCCGTCGTATCAGAGGTCGTGGCGGTAGGCCCCGGCGGCGTAGTGGACGGCAAGGAAGTGACCATGTATGTTGAGGTAGGCGATAAGGTCGTCATCTCCAACTACGCCGGCACCGAGGTAAAGCTGGACGGCGAGGAATATAAGATAGTTCGCCAAAACGATATACTGGCAGTCGTCGAATAACATCAAATTCAGAGTAAAAAGAGTAAAAGGAGAAAAACATCATGGCAAAGCAGCTTAAATACGGAGAAGAGGCACGCAGGGCGCTGGAAGTGGGAATGAATGCCCTTGCCGACACCGTTAAGATAACACTGGGCCCCAAGGGCCGCAACGTCGTGCTTGATAAGAAGTTCGGCGCACCCCTCATCACCAACGACGGCGTGACCATCGCCAAGGAGATCGAGCTGGAGGATCCCTTTGAGAACATGGGCGCACAGCTCGTAAAGGAAGTTTCCATTAAGACCAACGACGTGGCGGGCGACGGCACCACCACCGCTACCCTCCTTGCCCAGTCCATAGTTCACGAGGGCATGAAGAACGTAGCCGCCGGCGCAAACCCCATGGAGGTAAAGAAGGGCATCGAGGCGGCTGTCGATGAGGCCGTAAAGGCGCTCAAGGAGATTTCCAAGCCCGTAGGCTCCAAGCAGGCTATCGCTCAGGTCGCTTCCATTTCCGCAGGCGATGAAAAGGTGGGCGAGCTCATAAGCGAGGCCATGGAAAAGGTGGGCAACGACGGTGTTATCACCGTCGAGGAATCCAAGACCATGAAGACCGAGCTGAACATAGTAGAGGGTATGCAGTTTGACCGCGGCTATGCCTCCGCATACATGGTAACTGACGCCGACAAGATGGAGGCCGTGCTGGATAACCCCTATATCCTCATTACAGATAAGAAGATATCCAACATTCAGGATATACTGCCGGTTCTCGAGAGCGTTGTACAGCAGGGCGCAAAGCTGCTCATCATCGCAGAGGATGTAGAGGGCGAGGCGCTGGCTACGCTGGTAGTCAACAAGCTCCGCGGCACCTTCACCTGCGTCGCCGTAAAGGCCCCCGGCTTTGGCGACAGGCGCAAGGCCATGCTGCAGGATATCGCCATACTCACCGGCGGTCAGGTCATCAGCGAGGAGCTGGGCATGACCCTCAAGGAGGCCACCGTTGACATGCTGGGCCGCGCCCGCCAGGTCAAGGTCGATAAGGAGAACACCACCATCGTCGAGGGCGCAGGCGATCCCTCCGAGATACGCGCCCGCATAAGCTCCATCAAGGCCCAGATAGAGGAAACCACCTCCGATTACGACAAGGAAAAGCTGCAGGAGCGCCTTGCAAAGCTGGCCGGCGGCGTAGCCGTCATCGCGGTAGGCGCAGCCACCGAGGTTGAGATGAAGGAGATAAAGCTCCGCATAGAGGACGCCCTGAACGCCACCCGCGCAGCGGTCGAAGAGGGCATCGTCCCCGGCGGCGGAGTAGCTCTTGTAAACGTCATAGACAGCGTAAGGAAGCTTGAGGACAAGTTCGAGGGCGACAAGCGCACCGGCGTAAAGATCGTCATACGCGCCCTTGAGGAGCCTGTACGCCAGATCGCAGCAAACGCGGGTCTTGAGGGCTCCGTGATAGTCGAGAACATCAAGCGCTCCGGCAAGGCCGGCTACGGCTACGATGCGCGCAGCGACGAATACTGCGTAATGGAGGACAGGGGCATCATAGATCCTACCAAGGTCACCCGCAGCGCCCTCCAGAACGCGGCCTCCATCGCCGCCATGGTCCTCACCACCGAGAGCCTGGTATGCGACATACCCACTCCTCCCGCAGCGCCCGCTCCCGGCGGCGACATGGGCGGCATGGGCGGCATGTACTAAAGACAAACTGAATACGGGACATGATAGCGGGTCCGGCGCAAGAGCGCCGGACCCGCTTTGCTGTGTATATCTGCATACAACAATGCAGGAAATAAAATCTATTGTTACATTTTGGACGGAAATTCGCGGCGGCAAGGAAGGGGCCGGTGAAACGAAAGGATAGTATATTTTTTATAAATGTCTTTTGCTAAAAGGGTGAATTATTGGCCGGTTGGGACGGCGGGAGAGGGCTTTTTAAGGGGATGCACTTGCATTTAAAATATCAATAAAATGGGGATTATTTAACAATGACTTCACATGGAATACACAATTCGTAAAGGATGGTGCCGCAGCCGTTAAGATAATGTTCAGAATGGCCCGGGCATATTGTGGAAAGGTATTGAAAACGATTATAATTGACCCATCCAAGCGAATTACGTTCTTTCTTATCTTGCAAATCCTATCATGATACGCTTGGGAGAATCTTTTATAATCGGAGGTATCATCTGTGACTCTAATGGACAAAATTATGGCCATCAACAGTACCGTGAACGGTATTGTGTGGGGCATCCCCATGCTGATCCTCATCGTCGGCACCGGTATTTACATGACGGTGCGCCTTGGTTTCTTCCAGTTCAGGCACTTCGGCTATGTCATGAAGAACACCATCGGCAAGGTGTTCGACAAGAGCCAGAAGGTAGAGGCTAAGGAAGGCTCGATCACACCTATGCAGGCGGTCACCACGGCCCTCGCCGCAACGGTAGGCACAGGTAACATCGTAGGCATTACCGGCGCTATCGCCCTCGGCGGCCCCGGCGCGGTGTTCTGGATGGAGTTTGCTGCTCTCATGGGCATGGCCACCAAGTTCGCCGAGGTTACCCTTGCCATCAAGTATCGTGAAAAGAACGCCAAGGGCGACTGGGTAGGCGGCCCCATGTACTACATCAAGAACGGCCTTGGCCAGAAGTGGGCATGGCTGGGCGGTGTGTTCGCCGTGCTGGGCGCCATCTGCGCCTTCGGCATAGGCAACCTGACCCAGATCAACTCCATCGCCACCTCTATCAGCTCCGCCGTCACCACCCTTGCTCCCTCGACTGTGGGTAAGGAAGGCACCATCGCTCTGATAGCGGGTATCATAATGGCTATCGTATGCTTCGTTACCTACATCGGCGGCATCAAGCGCATAGGCGAGGTCACCGAGAAGCTGGTCCCCGTAATGGCGATTATCTACATCGTATCCTCCCTCATCCTGATCTTCATCCACATCGGCAGCTTCCCCGAGATCATCCGTCAGATCGTGGTGGGCGCATTTAACCCCTCCGCGATAGTGGGCGGCGCGCTGGGCATCGGCATCATCGAGGCCATGAAGCGCGGCGTAGCCCGCGGCGTATTCTCCAACGAGGCCGGCCTTGGCTCCGCACCTATAGCCCACGCCGCTGCCGAAACTCCGGGTCCTGTACAGCAGGGTCTCTACGGCATCTTCGAGGTATTTGCCGATACCACCGTTATCTGTACCATGACCGCCCTGGTCATACTTATGAGCGGCACTCCCATCGAGTACGGCCAGCCCGCCGGCGCTACACTCACCATAGCGGCGTTCTCCACCACTTATGGCAAGTATGCTTCCGTGGTCGTCGCCATAGGCCTCTCCCTCTTCGCAGGCTCTACCATACTGAGCTGGGGTCTCTACGGCACCCGCTGCGCGGAGTATCTGTTTGGCTCCAAGGTCATAAAGCCCTATCAGATCCTCTTCTGCATCATCGTAATAATCGGTTCCGTAATGGAGCTGAGCCTTGCATGGGATATCGCCGATACCCTCAACGCCTGCATGGCTATCCCCAACCTGATCGGCCTGCTGGCTCTGTCCCCCGTGGTCATAAAGCTGGCCAAGGAGTACAGCGCGGAGCACTTCCCCGAGAAGCAGAAGGCATAAGCTGCCTTAAAGCAAAGGGAGCCGGAAAATTCCGGCTCCTTATTTGTTTTGAGGCTTAAAAAAAACCTCCCCGCGAAGGAAGGCTTTTTTGGTATTATCAGCGGTAGAATATGCCGATGAGTATTACGCCCGCGGCGAAGAGTATCGAAAAGACTATGAGGAAGAAGCCGGGGACGCGGTAATCCTTGCCCTGGAGCTTATAGAACCTGAACAGGAATATCATAAGCAGCATCATGGCGAGGGAGAACATTGAAACATAGGAGCAAAGGTTTATGAACGGTGTGATCTCTGGCATGGACTGTCTCCTTTATACATTTTCTTCGGCATGGTCTATCATGCGGTAGCCTACGCCGGTCTCTGTTATTATAAACTGCGGGTCTGCGGGGTTCGCCTCCAGCTTGCGGCGTATGTTCGCCATGTTCACGCGCAGTATCTGGTTGTTTACGGTGGGGCGTGCGCCCCATACGCAGCGTATTATGAAGTCGTAGGTCAATACCTTGCCTATGTGCAGCATGGTGAGCATCACTATCTTATACTCTACCTGGGTGAGATGTACCTCCTGATCGTCCAGGTATACGCGGCGCTTGTCATAGTCGATGGTGAGGCGGCCGTTTTGGGCCTTGCCGGTGGGCGTATCCGGAGTGCCGTTGCTTACGTGGCGCAGCGCTATGCGTATGCGGGCCAGAAGCTCCGCCGTGCCGAAGGGCTTTGTAACGTAATCGTCCGCGCCGAGATCCAGCGCCTCTACCTTGTCCCGCTCGCGGTTGCGGGCGGAAAGCACGATTATCGGCACCTGCGACCACTGGCGGACGTTTTTGATCATATCCACGCCGTCCATATCGGGCAGGCCGAGATCCAGCAGCACCACGTCGGGGCAGCGGGAGGATATCGTCGAGAGGGCTTCCCGTCCGGTGCTTACCTGCACGACGCGGTAATCGTTTGCATCCAATATGGTAGACAGGAGGTGGACGATGGCCTTGTCGTCCTCCACCACCAGTACGATGGGAAGATTTTTCATACAGCAGACCTCCGTTGATATGCGATACAAGAATATTATACATATATTTACTGCATATTAAAATGTAAAAGTCGTTCATCGGGCGTTAAGAAACGTTAAGGAGCGCTAAGAAACAATAAAAATCCTTGACGGATGCTTAACAAACAAAGGGCTGAAATACGCGAGTCTTTTCGCGGCGGGCAGGGGCGCACCGAGGGGCTGAAAAAGGTTCACTATACTATTTGCGCCACCCTGTGGTATAATCATGCCATGAGGGAAAAAGCTGCAAGGATAAAAAAGAGGATATTGACCTTCCGGCTGGGCTGGCGGCCGATGGCCAGCACGCTGCTAATAATGCTGGCGGCGACGGCGCTGAGCTTTGTGCTGCATGAGTTTTTCATGCAGAAGAACAACGTTTCCATGATATACGCCCTGGCGGTGGTGGTGGTGTCCTGCATTACGCCGGGATACTTTTACGGCGTCCTCGCCTCGCTTATAAGCGTCATAGGCGTGAACTACTTCTTTACCATGCCGTACTGGGCCTTTAACTTTTCCCTGGCGGGGTATCCCCTTACCTTCTTTATAATGCTCATAACCTCCATAATCACCAGCACCCTCGTCACTGGCTACCGCGAGCGGGAAAGGGCCAGGACGGAGAGGGACAAGGAAAAGCTGCGGAGCAACCTCCTGCGGGCCATATCCCACGATCTCAGGACGCCGCTCACCTCCATATCGGGCTCGAGCAGCCTGCTGCTGTCCGGCTGGGACAGCATAGACGCAAAGACCCGCAACGCGCTGCTCGGCGATATATACGATAATTCCGAGTGGCTCGTTAGGATGGTGGAAAACCTGCTCTCCGTAACCAAGATGAACGGGGGCGGGGAGGGGATACATAAGGTGCCGGATATGGCGGAGGACATAGTGGGCCACGCCGCCGCGCAGGTGCGAAGGAGGTTTCCGGAGCGCCGGCTCAAGGTCATAGCCGCCGAGGAGCCCTTTGAGGTGCCCATGGACTCCACGCTGATAGAGCAGGTGCTGATCAACCTCATCGAAAACGCCATATATCACAGCGGCAGCGACGAGCCCATAACCGTAAAGGCGGAGCCCAAGGACGGCGAGGCGGTGTTTACGGTAAGCGACCGGGGCAGGGGAGTTGACGTGGGGCGTATGCTGTGGCTTATGGATGGACACGTGGAATCGGACAGGCCGGGCGACAACGAGCGCGGAATGGGCATAGGCCTATCGCTGTGCGCCTCCATAGTGAGGGCCCACGGCGGTGCCATGACGGTCGAGAACGCCCGCGAAGGCGGCGCAGTGTTCAGCTTTGCGCTGCCAATGGAGAAAGGAGAACAATAAATATGAAGAAGTACATTATAGCCGCCGCTGCGGCGCTTGCGCTCTGCATGGCGCTTTCCGCCTGCGCAAAGAATGAGGAGTCCATAGTGCCGATAATAGTAGAGGGCGAGGCGGAGCAGCAGCAGGCTGCCCCAACGCCGGAGGCCACGCAGGACATGGCGGCGCAGGTATCAAAAACGCAGACGGTGGAGGGCGAAGGATATACCGCCACGCTGACCGAGGAGGCGGACGGCAACGGCGGCGCCGTATACCGTCTAAGGGCCTCCGCCGGAGGTAGCGAGGCCGAGCTCATGGAATACAGCGCGGGGAGCGGGGAGGATATAAGCGCGGAGGTGTACGAGATAGACGACCTTTTCGGCTTTCCGGCCTTCTGCTTTGAGCTCAGCTATCCTTTGGGCTCAGACCGTACCTATTATATATACGCAAATGGCGGCATACTCAAGGCGGGGGAGGGCTTCGGCTTTGAATCCGCCGCAGACGGCGACTACCGCGACGACCTGGATGGGGACGGAGTGGAGGAGCTTCTATGCAACTGCACGTACATGGCGGACGGTGTGGACAGGTTATACGTGTTCCGCTTCCGCGACGGCAGGGTAGAGGAAGGGGAGCTGGACAAATACGAGGATATAGCGCCGGAGGAGGAGCTGGAGGGCGCGGGACAGATATCCCAAAGGTATGACCCTGACCTTCGGGCGATAGTGTTCACCTATTACGCCGAGGATGAGGAAAAGACGCTGGAGTTTAAGGATTACGAAAGGTTTACCTTCAGCGCTTACGAGGGATAAAATTCCCGTTTTCAGGCTGCCGGCCGCGCAAAAACGCCGATGAAACACCCGGCGGCGTGGGCACGATAATATATTTTGAAAAAAATTGGGATTTTTTATAAAAAAGCCTTGCATTAGGGGCCCGGATGCGCTATTATATGTACGTTGCGCGTTCGGGCTCCTGTGTACTCGTGCGCGCCAACGAAATAACCAGCGTCATGCCTTTGCGGGAGGTTGCCGGTTATGCCATCCGGGTAATTTCCGCAGGGCGCCCACGATACGGGCAACGGGCCAATGCGCCCGGCCTGAGCATTTTAGAAAAGAAACGCTCGGCCGCGTGTACAGCCCGCATACTAAAAGGAGGAAAATAACATGGCAAATCAGAAGATTCGTATCAAGCTGAAGGCCTACGAGCACAATCTTATCGACCAGAGCGCCAGTAAGATCGTGGAAACGGCCAAGAGGACCGGAGCGTGCGTTTCCGGACCCATCCCCCTTCCTACCGAGAAGGAGATCGTAACCATTCTCCGTTCTCCCCACAAGTATAAGGACAGCCGCGAGCAGTTCGAGATGAGAACCCACAAGCGCCTGATCGACATACTTCAGCCCTCCGCCAAAACTGTGGACGCGCTGATGAAGCTCGATCTTCCCGCCGGTGTGGACATCGAGATCAAGCTCTAATCCACGGAGGTGTAAGAAAGATGAAGAAAGCTATTTTGGGCACTAAGCTGGGCATGACCCAGATGTTCAGGGAAGACGGCACCATGATCCCCGTGACCGTAGTTCTCGCCGGTCCCTGCCCCGTAGTTCAGAAAAAGAGCGTTGAGCACGACGGTTATGAGGCGGTTCAGGTAGCCTTCAAGCCCATCCGCGAAAAGCTCTGCACCAAGCCCATGCTGGGCCACTTCAAGAAGGCCGGCGTTGAGGCTCACCGCTACACCCGCGAGTTCAAGCTCGATGATACCGCTGCTTATGAAGTAGGCCAGGTCATAAAGGCTGACGTTTTCGCCAAGGGCGACCGTGTAGACGTTACCGCCACCAGCAAGGGCAAGGGCTTTGAGGGCAACATCAAGCGTTGGAATCAGGGCCGCGGCCGCAAGACCCACGGTTCACATTCCTACCGCGTCCCCGGCTCCATGGGCGCCTGCACCTATCCCGGCGAGGTATTCAAGACCAAGCACCTGCCCGGGCACATGGGCAGCGAGCGCGTGACCGTTCAGAACCTCGAAGTTGTGCGCGTTGATGCAGACCGCAACCTGCTCCTCGTCAAGGGCGCTGTACCCGGCGCCAAGGGCAGCCTTGTAGCCGTCCGCGAGACCGTTAAGTAAAGGAGGAAGCACTAAATGCCTAACGTTGCATTGTACAATATTGCCGGCGAAGAGATCGGCAAGGTGAAGCTCAGCGAAGAAATCTTCGGCCACGAAGTAAACGAAGCAGTGCTCCACACCGTAGTAACCGCTTACCTGGCAAACCAGCGCCAGGGCACCCAGTCCGCATTGACCCGCGCAGAGGTCAGCGGCGGCGGCATCAAGCCCTGGAGACAGAAGGGCACCGGCCGCGCCCGTCAGGGCTCTACCCGCTCCCCCCAGTGGACCCACGGCGGCATCGTATTCGCCCCCAAGCCCCGCGATTACCGCGTGAGCGTAAACAAGAAGGTAAAGCGCGTCGCCATGAAGAGCGCCCTTTCCAGCAAGGTGAACGACAACGCCATCGTCGTTTTCGACGCCCTTGACATCGCGGCCCCCAAGACCAAGGAGATGGTCAAGGTGCTGGCAAACATCAAGGTCGATAACGCCCTGGTAGTACTGCCCGAGAAGGACGAGATAGTAGAGCGCGCCGCCAGCAACATCCCCAACGTAAAGACCACCCTGGTAGGCACCCTCAACGTCTACGAGATACTCAAGCACAAGACCCTCATCCTTACCAAAAATGCGGTAGCCAAAATCGAGGAGGTGTACGTATAATGAAGTTCGCACACGACATCATCATCAAGCCCGTACTCACCGAGAAGAGCTACGACAACATGGCAAACAAGACCTACGCCTTCATCGTTGACAAGAGGGCCACTAAGACCGAGGTAAAGGCCGCTATCGAGGAGATATTCGGCGTACAGGTCGAGAGCGTCAACACCGTCAACAGCCTCGGCAAGATGAAGAGGCAGGGTATGCACCAGGGCCGCCGCCCCGCCACCAAGAAGGCTTACGTGAAGCTGAAGAAGGATTCCAAGGGAATCGAGTTCTTCGACAGCATCGCCCAGTAAGGAGGAACACCAATGGCTATAAGGAAGATTAAACCCACGACCCCCGGCCAGCGCGGCATGACGGTCTCCACCTACGAGGAGATCACCTGCAACACTCCGGAAAGGTCCCTGCTCGAGGATCTGAAGTCCAGCGGCGGCCGCAACAACCATGGCCGCATCACCGTTCGCCATCGCGGCGGCGGCGCAAAGCGCAAGTACCGCATCATCGACTTCAAGCGCAATAAGGACGGCGTACCCGCAAAGGTAGCTACCATCGAGTACGACCCCAACCGCTCCGCCAACATCGCCCTGCTGCATTACGCAGACGGCGAGAAGCGCTACATCATCGCCCCCTTGGGCCTGAACGTAGGCGACACCGTCGTTTCCGGCGAGAACGCCGATATCAAGATCGGCAACGCCCTCGAGATAAAGAACATCCCCGTCGGCACCATGATCCACTGCATCGAGATCAAGCCCGGCAAGGGCGCGCAGCTCGTCCGCTCCGCCGGCAACGCCGCCCAGCTCATGGCAAAGGAAGGCAAGTACGCTCAGGTACGTCTTCCCAGCGGCGAGGTCCGCCTGGTCCCCATGAACGCCAAGGCTACTATCGGTCAGGTAGGCAACATCGACCATGCCAACATCATGCTGGGCAAGGCCGGCCGCACCCGTCACATGGGCTTCCGTCCCACAGTCCGCGGTTCCGTAATGAACCCCTGCGACCATCCCCACGGCGGTGGCGAAGGCAAGTCCCCTGTGGGCCGTCCCGGTCCTGTGACCCCTTGGGGCAAGCCCGCTCTTGGTTATAAGACCCGCAAGACCAAGAACGTCAACGATAAGTTCATCGTACGCCGCAGAAACGGCAAATAGTAGCGAAAGGAGATAAGTATGAGCAGGTCAGTAAAGAAAGGCCCTTACGTTGAAGAGCGTCTGTTCAACCGTGTACAGGCTATGAACGAAAGCGGCAAGAAATCCGTCGTCAAGACATGGTCCCGCGCATCTACCATCTTCCCGGACTTCGTAGGTCACACTATCGCCGTCCATGATGGCAGGAAGCACGTTCCCGTATATGTAACCGAAGAAATGGTCGGTCACAAGCTGGGTGAGTTCGCACCCACCCGCACCTTCCGCGGACACAGGGGCTCCGAGAAGTCCACCGGCGGAAAATAATAAGGAGGAAGCGTAGAATGGCAACCAGGTCAAGAGAAAAGAGCGCGGCCCGCAAGGCAAACGCCGATAAGCGTCCCCATGCAATAGCCCGCTATGTAAGAATCTCCTCCCGCAAGGTCAAGGCCGTTATCGACCTGATCCGCGGTAAGAGCGTAAACGAAGCAAAGGGCATTCTGATGTACACCCCCAAGGCCGCATCCGAGCCCGTGCTGAAGCTCCTGAACTCCGCCGTAGCAAATGCGGAGAACAACCTCGGCCTTTCCGCCGACAACCTTTATGTGGCGGAAGTATTCGCAAATCAGGGACCTACCCTGAAGCGCTTCAGGCCCAGGGCGCAGGGCAGGGCGACTCGCATCCGCAAGCGCACCAGCCACATCACCATAATCCTGGACCAGATGAAGTAGGAGGTAAATCATGGGACAGAAAGTTAATCCAAACGGCTTCCGCGTTGGCGTAATCAAGGACTGGAATACCCGCTGGTATGCGTCCAAGAAGGATTTCTCCGATTACCTCGTCGAGGATAAGAAGATCAGGGACCATCTCAAGAAGGTCCACTATGCCGCAGGCGTTGCTAAGATCGACATCGAGCGCGCGGCAAACAAAGTCACTGTAAGCATTTACACTGCCCGTCCCGGTATGCTCATCGGCAAGGGCGGCGTAGGCGTGGACGCTATCAAGGCGGATGTATCCGCACTGATCGGCAAGCCCGTAAACGTAAACATCATGGAGGTCCGCAACCCTGACGCTAACGCTCAGCTCGTTGCCGAGAACATCGCCCAGCAGCTGGAGAAGCGCATCAGCTTCCGCCGTGCGATGAAGCAGGCTATGCAGCGCGCCATGAAGGCAAACGCAAAGGGTATCAAGCTGCTGTGTGCAGGCCGCCTCGGAGGCGCCGAGATAGCCCGCAGCGAAGGCTACCACGATGGTTCCATTCCCCTTCAGACCATGCGTGCCGACATCGAATACGGCTTTGCCGAGGCACACACCACCTACGGCCGTATAGGCGTAAAGGTTTGGATCTATAAGGGCGAAGTGCTCAACAAGCAGAAGAAAGCGTAAGGAGGCAGATTACTATGTTGATGCCTAAGAGAGTAAAGCGCAGGAGAGTACACCGCGGCCGCATGAAGGGCGCTGCCCATTGCGGAAACGTGATCACCTACGGCGAATATGGCCTCGTTGCAATGGAGCCCGCATGGATCACCAGCAACCAGATAGAGGCAGCCCGTGTGGCTATGACCCGTTACATCAAGCGCGGCGGTCAGGTCTGGATAAAGATATTCCCCGACAAGCCCGTAACCAAGAAGCCCGCCGAGACCCGTATGGGCTCCGGTAAAGGCGCTCCCGAATATTGGGTAGCAGTTGTAAAGCCCGGCCGCGTAATGTTCGAAATAGCCGGCGTAAGCGAAGAGATCGCCCACGAGGCCCTTCGTCTTGCAATGCACAAGCTCCCCATAAAGTGCAAGATAGCAAAGAAAGAAGTAACAGGAGGCGAGAGCAATGAAGGCTAATGAACTCAGAAAACTTTCCACCGAAGAGCTCACCGCCAAGGAAAAGGCCCTCAAGGAAGAGCTGTTCAACCTCCGCTTCCAGATGGCTACCGGCTCGCTGACCAACCCCCAGAGGGTACGCGAGTGCAAGAAGGACGTTGCCAGGATCAAGACTCTCCTCTGCGAGCGTCAGCTCAAGGCAGCCGAGTAAGGGTGAAAGGAGGATATCATCGTGGAAATCATCAGAGGTTATCGCAAGACCCGCACCGGCATCGTGACCAGCGATAAGATGGACAAGACCGTTACCGTGGCCATAAAGACCAAGGTTCGCCATCCCCTGTATGGCAAGATGGTAAACCGCACCCGCAAGTTCAAGGCTCATGACGAGGAGAACGCCTGCGGCGTAGGTGACACCGTAAAGATCATGGAGACCCGCCCCATCAGCAAGGATAAGCGCTGGCGCGTAGTCGAGATCATAGAAAAGGCCAAGTAAGCCGGAAAGGAGCAGACAATGATACAGCCTCAAACCAGACTTAAAGTCGCAGACAACAGCGGCGCAAAGGAAATAATGTGCATCCGCGTTCTGGGTGGCTCCAAGGTCAAGAACGCCAACATAGGCGATGTGATCGTGGCCTCCGTCAAGTCCGCTACCCCCGGCGGCGCCGTAAAGAAGAAGGACGTCGTCAAGGCAGTGGTAGTGCGCACCGTATCCGGCGTACACCGTCCTGACGGCACCCATATCCGCTTTGACGATAACGCAGCGGTTATCATCAAGGACGATAAGGACCCCAAGGGTACCCGTATCTTCGGGCCCGTTGCCAGGGAACTGCGCGAGAAGAACTACATGAAGATAGTTTCCCTCGCACCCGAAGTACTCTAATCGTGGAGGACTGAAGAATGAATAAGCTTAACGTCAAGAAGGGCGATACCGTAGTGGTCATCTCCGGCAAGGACAAGGGCAAGCAGGGCAAGATACTGGCCGCCATGCCCGAGGACCAGCGCGTGTTCGTACAGAACGTAAATATGATAACTGCCCACGTAAAGCCCCGCAAGCAGGGCGAAGAGGGCGGCCGCATCTCCAAGGAGGGCAGCATCCACGAGTCCAACGTGATGCTGGTATGCCCCAAGTGCGGCAAGGCTACCCGCGTAGGCCACGCTTACGAGGGCGACAAGAAGGTTCGCGTCTGCAAGAAGTGCGGCAAGAACATTGACTAAGGCAGGAGGAAAAGAGAATGGCAAAGAAAGAATCCGCCGCTCAGGCACCCGCCAAGAAGAAAAAGGCCGTTGAGGAAGCCCGCCCCTTTACCGAGGCTGCCCGCCTCCGCGTAAAGTACAACGAGGAAGTAGCTCCCCAGATGAAGGAGAAGTTCGGCTACACCAACGTCATGCAGATACCCAAGCTGGAGAAGATAGTCCTGAACATGGGCTTGGGCTCCGATAAGGACAACCCGAAGGGCATCGAATCCGCTCTGGAGGAGATGACTCTCATCGCCGGCCAGAAGCCCATCATCACCAAGGCCAAGAAGTCCGTTGCGAACTTCAAGGTACGTGAGGGCCAGAACGTAGGCGCTAAGGTCACTCTCCGCGGCGACCGTATGTACTACTTCGCTGATAAGCTCATGAACATCGTACTCCCCCGCGTGCGCGACTTCCGCGGTATCTCCGATACCAGCTTTGACGGCCGCGGCAACTATGCGATGGGCGTCAAGGAGCAGCTTATCTTCCCCGAGATCAACTATGATGACGTAGATAAGATCCGCGGTATGGATATCGTATTCGTGACCACCGCAAAGACCGACGAAGAAGCAAGGGCGCTGCTGCAGTTCCTGGGCATGCCCTTCATGCAGGCTTAATTTTAGGAGGACAACACAGTGGCAAAGACAAGCATGAAAATCAAACAGGCCCGTGAACCCAAGTTCTCTACCAGGGCCTATACCCGCTGCCGTATCTGCGGCCGTCCCCACTCCGTGCTCCGCAAGTATGGCATCTGCCGCATCTGCTTCCGCGAGATGGCCTATAAGGGAGAGATCCCAGGCGTCCGCAAGGCAAGCTGGTAACTCGGCGAAAGGAGGAAATTAGAATGGTTATGACTGATCCCATCGCTGATATGCTGACCCGTATCCGCAACGCCTACACCGCCAAGCACGACGAGGTAAGCGTTCCCGCTTCCACCATCAAGAAGGCTATCGCTGAGATACTGCTTGAGGAAGGCTACATCAAGGGCTATGAAATAAAGGAAGAGGGCCCCAAGAAGACCATGAACATCGCGCTTAAGTACGGCCCCAACCGCCAGCGCGTGATCACCGGCCTCAAGAGGATATCCAAGCCCGGCCTGCGCGTATATGCCCGCAAGGACAACGTGCCTAAGGTACTTAACGGAATGGGCATCGCTATCCTCTCCACCAGCCACGGCGTGATGACCGACCGCGAGGCCCGCAAGCAGGGCGTAGGCGGCGAAGTCCTCTGCTATATCTGGTAATCACAAACCCCATGCCCTTCCGCGGCCTCGCGGAAGGATATGACATTCATTAAAAACATTCTGGAGGTGTAACAAATGTCACGAATCGGAAAACTTCCGATCAACATTCCCGGCGGAGTGACAATCACGGTTGGCGACGATAACACCGTTGTCGTAAAGGGCCCCAAGGGCGAGCTTTCCGAGAAGATCTCTCCCAAGATGCAAGTTTCCATGGATAACGGCGTTCTGCACGTTACCCGTCCCGATGACATGAAGGAGAACAGAGCCCTTCACGGCCTTTCCCGTTCCCTTATCAACAACATGGTCGTAGGCGTTACCAGCGGCTATTCCAAGGCTCTTGAGATAGTCGGCGTCGGCTACCGCGCCCAGAAGCAGGGCAACAAGCTGGTGCTCAACCTGGGATATTCCCACCCCGTGGAGTTCGAGGAGCCCAAGGGCATCACCTTTGACGTTCCTACCCCCAACAAGGTAGTCGTAAACGGCATTAGCAAGCAGCAGGTCGGTCAGATAGCTGCGGATATCCGCGCAACCCGCGAGCCTGAGCCTTATAAGGGCAAGGGTGTGCGTTACGAGGGTGAGTATGTCCGCCGCAAGGAAGGCAAGACCGGTAAGTAATGCATAGAGAAGGAGAATAAATCATGATTTCTAAGATCGATAAGAACTCTGTGCGTAAGGCCCGCCATTTCCGTACCCGCCGCTATATTTCCGGCACTCAGGAGAGGCCCAGGCTCAACGTCTATCGCAGCGTCAACAACATTTACGTGCAGATAATTGATGACGTAGCCGGCAACACTATCGCTTCCGCTTCCACCCTGGACGCCGAAGTAAAGGCTCAGCTGGCCGGTAAGAACAAGAAGGAAGCCGCCAACATCGTCGGTGAAGTCGCAGGCCGCCGCGCTCTGGAAAAGGGCGTAAAGGAAGTCGTGTTTGACCGCGGCGGATACCTTTACACTGGCCGTGTAGCACAGGTCGCCGAAGGCGCCCGCAAAGCCGGACTGGAATTCTAAGGAGGTACAAATATGCAGAAACGTATAGATGCATCCACAATGGAACTGCAGGATAGGCTTGTATCCATCAACCGCGTAGCAAAGACCGTTAAGGGCGGACGCAACATGCGCTTTGCAGCCCTGGTAGTTGTAGGCGACGGCAATGGTCACGTTGGCGTAGGCACCGGCAAGGCGGTGGAGATACCCGAGGCCGTCCGCAAGGGCATAGAGGACGCTAAGCGCCACCTCATCGAGGTGCCCATCGTCGGCACCAGCATCCCCCATGCGGTAGAAGGCAAGTTCGGCAAGGGCCATGTCCGTATGCTCCCCGCCGAAGAAGGTACCGGCGTTATCGCCGGCGGCCCCGCCCGTGCGGTTCTGGAAATGGTAGGTATCAAGGATATCCGCACCAAGAGCTACGGCTCCAACAACCCCGCCAACTGCGTAAAGGCCACCATAGACGGCCTGACCCAGCTCCGCACCGTTGAGGAGATCGCAAAGCTGCGCGGCAAGACCGTAGAAGAGATCTTGGGCTAATAGGAGGTTGCAAATGGCTAATTTAAAGATAACGCTCGTAAAGAGCACCATAGGCGCCCTCAAGGACCAGCAGGCTACCGTGGCGGCCCTTGGCCTTCGCAAGACCAACAACGTAGTCGTAAAGCCGGATAACGAGTGTATCCGCGGCATGATCTTTAAGGTAAAGCACCTTGTTAAGGTCGAAGAAGTTTAATTTCGGAGGTGCATACAATGAATCTTCACGATTTGAAACCCGCAGAAGGCTCTACCCGCGCCCCTAAGCGCGTAGGCAGAGGCACCGGTTCCGGCCTTGGCAAGACCTCTGCCAAGGGTCACAAGGGCCAGAAGGCCCGCAGCGGCAGCAAGAAGAACGGCTTTGAAGGCGGCCAGATGCCCCTCGCACGCCGTCTGCCCAAGCGCGGCTTCACCAACATTTTTGCTAAGGAATACAGCACCGTCAACATAGAAGCTCTCAACTGCTTCGAGGACGGCACTGTCGTAACCGCTGAGCTGCTCAAGGAAAAGCGCATAATCAGCAAGATCGAAAAGGACGGGCTCAAGGTTCTGGGCCGCGGCGAATTGACCAAGCGTTTGGACGTCAAGGCTGCTAAGTTTACGGAGACAGCCCAGAAAGCCATCGAGGCCGCGGGCGGAACTGTTGAGGTGATCTGATGCTTAAGACCCTCATTAACGCCTGGAATATAAAGGATATCCGCACAAAGATGCTGTATACGCTTCTTCTGATAGTGATATACCGCTTCGGATCCTTTATTCCCGTGCCCGGCGTAGATGCGAGCAAGATCGCGGCTGCCGCGGATACTTACAGCATACTGAGCTTCCTCAACCTGCTTTCCGGCGGCAACTTCGGCCAGTTTACCCTCTTTGCCATGGGTATCACGCCTTACATCACCGGCAGCATAATCATCCAGCTCCTGACCATCGCCATCCCCTCCCTGGAGAAGATGGCGAAGGAGGAGGACGGACGTGAAAAGCTCGAGCGCATTACCCGCTATACCGGCATCGGCCTGGCCCTGGTGCAGAGCGTCGGTATTGTATCCGGCCTGCAGAACCAGGCGCAGATCGTTATCAACCCCGGCTTCCTCTCCTATGCTACCATAGGCATCGTCTGCACGGCAGGCACCGCCTTCCTGGTATGGCTGGGCGAAAGGATAACCGAAAAGGGCATCGGCAACGGTATCTCCTTCATAATCTTTGCTTCCATAGTATCCTCCGTACCTCAGGTAGTAGTGTCCATGGTATCCAACGTGATAATGGGGACCTATAAGTGGTGGATACTGCCCGTGCTGGTCGTGTTCGTTCTGATCATGGTGGCGGGCGTGGTGGCGGTAGACCGTGCGGTCCGCCGCATCCCTGTGCAGTATGCAAAGCGCGTCGTGGGCCGCAAGATGTACGGCGGCCAGAGCACCAACATCCCCCTCAAGGCCAATGCGAACGGCGTTATGCCCCTCATATTCGCAATGACCCTCATGCAGGTGCCCGGCATGGTCGGCCAGTTCTGGCCCAACAGCGGCTTTTACCAGTTCTATCAGAACTATATGATACCCGGTAAGACCGTTGTCGGCGGCATAGTATATTATGTGATATACGCGCTGCTCATCGTCGCCTTCGCGTACTTCTACAGCTCTATCTCCTTCAACCCCATCGAGATAAGCAAGAACCTTCAGCAGAACGGCGGCTTTATCCCCGGCATCCGCCCGGGCAAGCCCACAGGCGAATATCTTGCCAAGATATGCAACCGCCTCACCCTGTTCGGTGCGTTCTTCCTTATGCTGATAGCTATAATCCCCGCGCTGTTCATGGGCTCCTTCGGCCTTAACTCCATGTTCGGCCCCACCAGCATACTGATAATGGTCAGCGTTGCGCTGGAGACCTCGGAGCAGCTCGAGTCCATGATGCTCATGCGTCATTACAAGGGATTCCTCGGTTAATACGAAAAGGATACGTCCTATGAAGCTTGTATTTTTAGGTCCTCCGGGTGCGGGCAAAGGCACCCAGGCTGAAAAAATATGCGAGCACTTCGGCATTGCCCACATCTCCACCGGCGATATGCTTCGCCGGGAGATGCGGGAAGGGACGGAGCTTGGCAACGCCGCCAAGGCCGTCATGGAAGCGGGCGGACTTGTGAACGATGATATAATAATCGCCATGGTCAGCAACCGCGTAAAGGAGCCGGACTGCAAAAATGGTTTTCTTTTAGACGGGTTCCCCCGCACCATAGCACAGGCCGAGGCCCTGGAAGGCATAGAGGCCGTGGATATGGCAGTAAACATCGACGTGCCCGCTGAGGTACTGGTGGACCGCATAAGCGGGCGCCGTATGTGCAGCGGATGCGGAGCGGGCTATCATATATCCAAGTACGCCGGGGACACCTGCGAAAAGTGCGGCGCCCCCCTGTACATTCGGGATGATGATAAGCCGGAAACGGTTTTGAACCGCATCAGCGTTTACACCGACAAGACCCAGCCCCTCATAGATTTCTATGACGGCAAGGGACTGCTGAGAAACGTTGACGGCAACAGGACGCCTGAAGAAGTGCTGGAAGATATAAAGGCACTTGTGGAGAGTATCTGATGCTCACGATCAAAAACGCTGCCGATATTGAAAAAATGAAGGCGGCAGGCCGCTTGACCGAGGATGTGCTTAAGCGCATCGCCGAGATTGCCAAGCCCGGCGTGACCACCGGAGAGCTGGACAGGGCTGCTGAGGAGCTTATACGCTCCCGCGGCGGCTTCCCCTCCTGCCTCGGCTACAACGGATATCCCAAGACTATATGCACCTCGGTAAACGAGCAGGTAGTACACGGGATACCCGGCAAGTACAGGCTCAAGGACGGGGACATCGTAAGCTGCGATGTGGTCGCAAAGCTTGACGGCTTCCATGGCGACGCCACAAGGACGCTGCTCATAGGCGACGTACCCGAGGAAACAAGACGGCTGGTAAAGGTAACAGAGGAGTGCTTCTTTGAAGGGCTCAGGTTCGCAAGGGTCGGATACCGCATATCCGACATATCCGCCGCTATCCAAAAGCACGCCGAGGCAAACGGCTACGGCGTGGTAAGGGATATGATAGGGCACGGAATAGGGCGGGAAATGCACGAATCCCCCGATGTACCAAATTACATCGGCGGAAGGTACGGCAGAGGCATACGTCTTATCCCCGGCATGACCATAGCTATCGAGCCCATGATAAACATGGGGACGTGGCAGATAAAGGTGATGCCGGACGGCTGGACGGCGGTGACCGCCGACGGCAAGCCCAGCGCACATTACGAGAACACCGTCGCCATAACCGACGGGGATCCCATAATCCTTACCCTCAGCGAGGAACGGCATGCATAACGACATAATCGGAAGCATAGTTACCTCTAAGGCGGGAAGGGATAAGGGCCGCGCCTTCGTGGTAATAGCTGCGGAGGGCGACGAATTTGTGATGCTGGCTGACGGTGAAACCAGAAAAGTGTCGCGGCCCAAAAAGAAAAAGCTCAAGCATTTGAGCTTTGAGGAGGGCCGGCTGGAGGCGGAAGCGCTTCCGGAGGACGCGAGGCTTGCGGACGCAGCCATAAGAAAGGGCCTGAGCAGCTTAGGCTATAAGGACAAAACCGCATCCAAGGAGGGATAGCTTGTCTAAGACGGACGTAATCGAAGTTGAAGGCGTCGTTACCGATTCTTTCCCCAACGCCATGTTCGAGGTGGAGTTGGTAAACGGCCACAAAATATTGGCGCACATTTCCGGCAAGCTCAGAATGAACTTCATTCGCATACTGCCGGGAGATAAGGTGACAGTAGAGCTGTCCCCGTATGATTTGACACGCGGCCGCATAACGTGGCGCACCAAGAACTAACAGGAGGAAGATACAATGAAAGTAAGGCCTTCCGTAAAGCCCATTTGTGAAAAGTGCAAGATCATCAAGCGTAAAGGCCGCATCATGGTGATCTGCGAGAACCCCAAGCATAAGCAGAAGCAGGGTTAATAGAGACCCGTTCTTACAATTTCCGCCGGGCGCCGTATAAGGCAATACGCTTATGCGGCGGCTTGCGGCGGGGGTAAAAGCCGAACTGACGAAAGATTCGCCAGTTTTTGGTATGTTTCGGGCAAAAAAATGCCCGGGCGCTGTTGACAAAACGATATAATAATTGATACAATATTTAAGTTGCCGCAGTAGCGTTGTTCGCTGCTGCAAATGTCGTGCTTTAAGCGCGTTTTAATGAGATAAGTCCTTGTCTTTCGGGCGGCTGCCGCATTTATGCTGAATGCGGAATTCCGAATCTCAAGTACCTATATATCTCCGACGCGGACGCTTTAAGTCCGCCGAGGGGCGGGAGTATCCTAAAAAATATTCCCCTGCGGCGGCGCAAGCCGGCTGCACGCGGCGTCTGACCCGCGCCGTGACAACCCACAAGGCGGGCGCCTGTGAGTGCGCCCCTGCAAGGGCGAAAGCCTTATGCACACAGCTCGCCATAGCTGTGAAACCAAATTTATTACGGAGGTAAGTAAATCAATGGCACGTATTTCTGGCGTTGACCTGCCAAGAGACAAGCGAATTGAGATCGGCTTGACCTACATTTACGGTATCGGCCGCAAGACCGCTTCGGACATCCTCGCAGCCACCGGCGTTGACCCCGACATTCGCGTTCGCGACCTGTCCGAGGATGACGTTAGCAAGCTCAGGGAGTACATCGACCACAACGTAAAGGTCGAGGGCGACCTCAGGCGCGAGACTTCCATGAACATCAAGCGCCTCATCGAGATCGGCTGCTATCGCGGTGTACGCCACCGCAAGGGCCTGCCCGTTCGCGGTCAAAGCACCAAGCAGAACGCTCGCACCCGCAAGGGTCCCAAGCGCGCTGTAGGCGGAAGAAAGAAGTAAGGAGGGAATTAAGCAATGGCAGCAACTAAAGGCAAAGTCAAGAAGGCCGTAAGCCGCAAGCGCCGCGAGAAAAAGAACATTGAGCGCGGTGCGGCGCACATCCGTTCCTCCTTCAACAACACTATGGTAACTATCACCGACGTGAACGGCAACGCTATATCCTGGGCGTCCGCAGGCGGCCTCGGCTTCCGCGGCAGCAGGAAGAGCACTCCCTTCGCAGCGCAGATGGCCTCCGAGACCGCAGCAAAGGCCGCTATGGAGCATGGCCTTCGCACCGTTGAGGTCTTTGTAAAGGGCCCCGGTTCCGGCCGTGAAGCCGCTATCCGCGCGCTGCAGAGCGCCGGTTTGGACATTACCCTCATCAAGGACGTGACTCCTATCCCCCATAACGGATGCCGTCCGCCCAAGCGCAGAAGAGTTTAAGGAGGCACTACAATGGCAAGATATACAGATTCTGTTTGCAGGCAGTGCCGCAGGGAAGGCGCTAAGCTGTTCCTTAAGGGCGACCGCTGCTATACCGCCAAGTGCGCGGTAGTAAAGCGTCACACTATCCCCGGCCAGCATGGCCAGTCCCGTCAGCGTAAGATGTCTGAATACGGCATTCAGCTCCGCGAGAAGCAGAAGTGCCGCAGGGCCTATGGTATATCCGAGTCCCAGTTCAGGAAATACTATGACATGGCTACCAATATGCGCGGCGTAACCGGCGACAACATGCTCTTCCTTTTGGAGCGCAGGCTGGATAACGTGGTTTATCGTCTCGGCCTCGCCGACAGCCGCCCCATGGCCCGCCAGATGGTCAATCATGGCCTGATACTGGTTGACGGCAAGAAAGTAGACATCGCCAGCTACCTGGTGAAGCCCGGTCAGGCCGTATCCGTGCGCGATAAGAGCCGCGATATGGAAAACCTGAAGGAGCTCCGTGAGCAGGGCGCCTCCAAGCCCATACCCAAGTGGCTTGAGCTGGATGCAGATAAGCTCACCGGCAAGGTGGTTGCTATGCCGCAGCGTGACGATATCGACCTCACCGTTGAGGAACACCTCATCGTCGAGTTCTACTCCAGATAATGGAAATCGTAACGCTTACTGCCCTAATCGACTGACCACAAAGCAAGAGAGGGGATATGTAAATGATAGAAATAGAAAGGCCAAAGATCGAGTGTGCAGAGCTTACCGGCAGCTATGGCAGGTTTGTCGTAGAGCCTCTTGAGCGCGGCTTCGGCATAACCCTGGGTAATTCGCTCCGCCGCGTGCTGCTTTCCTCGCTGCCCGGCGTTGCGGTATCCTCCGTTAAGATCGACGGCGTGCTGCATGAGTTCTCCACCGTTCACGGCGTAAGAGAAGACGTAACTGAGATAATCCTCAACCTCAAAGAGCTTTGCATGAAGATGCATTGCGATGGCACAAAGAAGGTCATCATCGATGCTTCCGGCGCCTGCGAAGTAAAGGCAGGGGACATGATAGTCGATTCCGACGTTGAGATCGTAAATCCCGACCTGCACATTGCAACGCTGGACGAGGGCGCTAAGCTCTATATGGAAATAATCGTGGAATCCGGCCGTGGCTATGTTTCCGCCGACAAGAACAAGCGCGACGACATGCCCATAGGCCAGATTGCGGTCGATTCCATATTCACTCCTATCCGCAAGGTCAACTTCACCGTAGAGGACACCCGCGTGGGCCAGATCACCGACTATGATAAGCTCACCCTCGAGGTCTGGACCGATGACACCATAAAGCCCGACGAGGCGGTAAGCCTCGCGGCAAAGATACTCACCGAGCATCTCATGCTGTTCATCAACCTGACCGAGCACGTACAGGGCGTCGAGATAATGGTGGAGAAGGAAGAGGACAAGAAGGAGAAGATACTCGAGATGACGATCGAGGAGCTTGACCTCTCAGTCCGTTCCTATAATTGCCTCAAGCGCGCAGGCATCAACACGGTTGATGAGTTAGTGCAGCGCAACGAGGAAGAAATGATGAAGGTGCGTAACCTCGGCCGCAAATCCCTTGAGGAAGTACAGCAGAAGCTGGTCGGCCTTGGCCTCTCCCTCCGTCACAGCGAAGACTAAACCCTTAAACGAACATTATCAGGAGGAACTAATATGCCAAACCGTAAACTGGGTAAGGCGAGCGACCAGCGCGACGCGATGCTTCGCAACCTGACCACCGCGCTCCTGTGGAACGGCAAGATCGTCACCACTGAAAAGCGGGCTAAGGAAGTTCGTCCCATCGCCGAGAAGCTCATCACACTCGCCGTAAGCGAATATAAGAACACCACCACCGTCGAGAAGGAGACCCGCAACGACAAGCAGCAGATCGTAAAGGTCGAAAAGACCAACGACCTGCCCGGCAAGCTCCATGCCCGCAGGCAGATCATGTCCTACCTCTATGACATTCCCGCCGCCAAGAACGAGAAGGAGTCTAAGAGCGAGTACAAGGCGCGCACCAAGGGCCATGCCCATCCCGTTGTAGAGAAGCTCTTTAACGAGATCGCCCCCAAGTACGAGGGACGCAACGGCGGTTACACCCGCATCCTCAAGATGGGCCCCCGCCGCGGCGACGCCGCCGAGATGGCCATAATCGAGCTCATCTAAGCGTATAAAAAAGCAGCAGCACTCTGAAAACCCAGAGTGCTGTTTTTATTTCCGGCGCAAAAAGCGGCCTGCCGCTTAAAAGATGTAGTCGGAGATCCTGGTGAAGATGCTCGCGGTGGTGCCCGCAAGAAGGGCGAACAGAGAAATGCCTACCACGCCGAGCACGAGGCCGATGGCCATCCAGATAAGCTGGGCCCGGGACCAGTTCCTGCGGTTTTCGTTGGTATCGGCGGAGAAGCCCCACACGCAGCACATGACTATGCGAAGTATTGGGATTTTGGTCACCAGCTCCATGAAGAAATAATCCCACATGCCCAGCGCCTTTGCGTCGGAGGGCTCGCCGGGGGCAGAGTAGGCGCTGTTGTGGTATGCCTCGCCGGTGGGGGCGGTATAGGTGCGCTGCTCCGGGCCGGCGTTGGGGGCGGTATACCGCTCGTGCAGCCTTATGCCGCAGTCGGTGCAGAAAACGGCGTCGTCGCGGTATTCCTTGCCGCATTTGGGACACTTTATCATTATAAATACCTCCGTATAGCTTTATCCCTAAGATTATACCACGGCAAAGGACCGAATAATAAGGTATTTTGGAATAAACAAAGAAAGTATTAAGAAACATTTTGAAAATCGCCTGTCTTTTGCCGAAGATAATAATCGAAACGTTAACCTGTGGAATAGTGGCGTTAGGTATGGTATAATCAGTTATTAAAGTGTATTACCGAGGAAGACAGCGGCTGACATGATAAGTATTGACCATTTGATATACAGATACGACGGGGAGCATACCGCCCTCGACGATATCTCGCTCGAAATAAATAAGGGCGAAATGCTGGCGATAGTGGGCCGCAACGGAAGCGGCAAGAGCACCCTCGCAAAGCACCTCAACGCGCTGCTGCTGCCCACAGGCGGGCGCGTTACGGTGGACGGCATGGATACCGCCGCAGAGGACAGCACGCTGGACATACGCAAAAAGGTCGGCATGGTGTTCCAGAACCCGGATAACCAGATAGTCACCACCGTAGTAGAGGAGGACGTGGCCTTCGGGCCGGAGAACCTCGGGGCGCCGCCGGAGGAGATACGCCGCCGCGTGAACGAGGCGCTAAAGGCCGTGGGCATGGAGGAGTACGCAAGGAGCGCGCCACACATGCTTTCAGGAGGCCAGAAGCAGCGCATAGCCATAGCGGGCATGCTCGCCATGGAGCCGGAGGTGCTGGTGCTGGACGAGGCCACGGCGATGCTGGACCCACAGGGACGGCGGGAGGTGCTGGATATAGTAAGCCGCCTGAACCGGGAGCGGGGAATGACGGTGGTGATGATCACGCAATACATGGAGGAGGCGCTGTCAGCCCACAGGGTGATAGTGATGGCCGAAGGAAGGCTTATAGCCGAGGGCACGCCGAGAGAGGTGTTCAGCAGGGGGGAGGAGCTGCGCTCCAACGGGCTCGACCTGCCGCCCATAGCCATGCTTCGGGATAAGCTGATAGAAGGCGGTATGGATATACCGGCGGACGTCATAACAGCGGAGGAGCTTGCAGACGCAATATGCCCATTGAAGTAAAGAATCTTTGCCATACATACCTTCCGGGGACGGCAGGCGAAAAGGCCGCCCTGAGGGATATAGAATTATATATAGAAAAAGGCGAGTTTTTCGGGATAATAGGCCATACCGGCAGCGGCAAATCGACGCTTTTGCAGCATATCGGCGGCATAATGCCCCCGGAGTCGGGTACGGTCATGGTGGACGGCTACGACTTTTCCGAGAAAAAACAGCGCATAGAGGGCCGCAAAAGGGTGGGCTTGGTTTTCCAGTACCCGGAGTATCAGCTTTTTGAGGAGACCGTGGCCAAGGATATAGCCTTCGGCCCAAAGAACATGAGGCTGGAGCAGGACGAGATAGACCGCAGGGTAAGGCGGGCCATGGAGCTCGTGGGGCTGGACTGGGCGAGGTTTGCAGAAAAGTCCCCCTTTGAGCTTTCGGGCGGCGAAAAGCGCCGGGCCGCCCTCGCCGGAATAATCGCCATGGAGCCGGGGTATCTGATACTGGACGAGCCCATGGCGGGGCTGGACCCCGCGGGAAGAAGGGCCATATTGGATATGCTTAGCGGCATACGCAGCGAAACGGGCTGCGCTGTGATAATGGTGTCCCACTCCATGGACGACATAGCCGCTTACAGCGACAGGGTAGCGGTGATGCAGGGCGGAAGCGTGATAAGGACGGGCACGCCCGCGGAGATATTCGGCGGAGAGCTGGATCTTGAGGCGATGGGGCTGGATCTGCCCGCGGCGTCCGAGCTGGGGAAGCTCCTGAGGGGCAGGGGAATGGACGTGCCGGAGGTATACACCATGGACGGCATGGCCGAGTACCTGCTGGGAAGGAGGCAAGGTGCTTAAGGATATAACGCTGGGCCAGTATTTCCCGGGCAATTCATTCGTACACAGGCTGGATCCGCGCACAAAGCTGCTGCTAATGTTCGCCTATATAGCGGCGGTGTTCATAGTGGGCAATATGTGGCTGTTCCTCCTCGTGGCGGCATACGTCATGGGGGTGACGGCGATAGCCGGCGTGCCGGTGAGCTATCTGTGGCGCTCGCTAAAGCCGCTGAGGTTCATACTGATATTCATGTTCGCGATAAACCTGCTGTTTACCGCGACGGGCGATACGCTCTTTGAGTGGTGGATAATAAGGATAACCACCGGCGGCCTCCGCCAGGCGGCATACATATCGCTGCGGCTCATGCTGCTGGTGTCCGGCACGTCGCTTATGACGCTGACCACCACCCCCATCGCCCTGACGGACGGCCTTGAGCGGCTGCTCTCCCCCTTCGCAAGGGTAGGCTTTCCCGCCCATGAGCTCGCCATGATGATGACCATAGCGCTGCGCTTCATACCGACCCTGATAGAAGAGGCGGATAAGATAACCAAGGCCCAGACCGCCCGTGGGGCGGACTTTGAAACGGGGAGCCTCATTGACCGCGCCAAGGCGATGGTGACAATACTCGTCCCGCTGTTCGTATCCGCGTTCAGGCGGGCGGACGAGCTGGCGATGGCTATGGAGAGCCGCTGCTACCACGGGGGGGAGGGCCGCACCCGCATGACGGTGCTTAAATATACCAAGGGCGACCTTGCGGCGGCGCTTTCCATGGCGCTGCTGATAGGCGCGATAGCCACATTGCAGGCGGTGATATAGGAGTATGGGCATGACCAAGGGCACGAGGATAATACTTCTTTCCATGGCGGCGCTGCTCATAGCGGGCGCGCTGCTGCTCAACGCCTCCATCGCCGAAAAGCACCCCTATTCGGACGCCGCAAAAGCCCTTAGGGAGTATGGCTACACCCTCGATGACGACGACTTCTACAACGCCGGCAGCTTCCCGGATTCCACCATACAGGATATACTGGCGGGGCAGGATCTCAGCGAGGCGGTGGCGGCGAGCCGCGAGGGGGGCTTCCCGTCGGATATAAACGCCAGAGGGGATATAATGCTGCTCCTTCTCACGCTGGAAAACAAGGACGTCGTGACCCTGTTCACACGGGACGGCAAGGCCGAGCTTTGCTTCATACAGCGCATAAGCAGCGGCGAGATAATGCCTCTTGCGAGGGACTGATAAAATGCCGAGGATACGCCTTATAATTCAATACGACGGCACGGGCTATGTGGGCTGGCAGACGCAGCCCAACGGCAGGGCGGTGCAGGAGGTGCTGGAAAGGGAGCTAAATAAGCTCACGGGGGAGAGGACGTGCCTCTACGCCTCCGGAAGGACGGATAGCGGCGTACACGCCATGGCGCAGGTGGCCCACTTCGATACCCAAAGCCGCATACCTCCGGATAAATTCGCCTACGCGCTGAACGTGGGCCTGCCGGGGGACATAAGGGTGGTATACAGCGACAGGGCGGAGGGCTTCCACGCCCGGTTCGACGTGATAAAAAAGCACTACCGGTACACCGTCAACAACGCCCCCCATGCGGGAGTTTTCAACAGGAACACGGCGCTGCACTACCACTACGCGCTGGATGTGGATAAAATGAACAGGGCGGCTGCGGGGCTTTTGGGGGAGCACGACTTTTCGGCCTTCAAGTCGGCTGGCACGGAGCTGGAAAGCACGGTCCGCACCATATACAGGGCGGAGTGGAACAGGGACGACAATATACTCGCCTTCGACATAGCGGGCAGCGGCTTTATGTACAACATGGTGAGGATAATCGTCGGGACTCTGCTGGAAATAGGCTCCGGCAAGCGGAGCGAGGACTCCGTAAGGCGGGCCCTGCAGAGCCTTGAAAGACGGGACGCGGGGGCCACGGCCCCGGCCCACGGGCTGATGCTGTACCGGGTGGAATACCCCGGCTTTGATACGGCGAAATATTTATAAGTTTTAAGTTTTATATTTAAGGAGAATCGAAAAATGAAACAGGACAAGATCAAGACCATTACTTGGGCAGGACTTATGTGCGCGATAGTCGTAGTTACCACAATGTTTGCCGCCATACCCATACCCGGCGTGCAGGGCGCGTATGCCAACGCGGGCGACGCCGCCGTTTACGCCTCCGCGCACCTGTTGGGCTGGCCCTGGGGCGTGGCTGCCGCCGCGATAGGCAGCATGCTCGCAGACCTCCTTTTGGGCAGCGCCCTTTACGCCCCCGCGACCTTCATAATAAAGGGCGCTATGGCGCTGCTGGCGGTAAAGCTGGCGGGCAAGGTAAAGGCGATGATACTCCGCTTCCTTATCTGCGGCGGCGTTATGGTGCTGGGCTACTTCCTCTATGAGTGCATAATTTACGGCGCATCTACAGCCGTGATATCCATACCCGCGAACCTCATGCAGGCCGTTGCCGGCGCGCTGCTCGGCGCGATAATAACCAAGGGCATAGATACCGTACGCAAATAAGGAAAGGGAGCTTTGATGGAGATACTGCTGTATATACTGCTGGCGCTGGCATTGGCCGCCGTTACCATGCTCGCGGTGATGCTGATACGCCAGGGCAGGGCCGAGGAGAGGATAGTGGGCAGGCTTATGGAGGAGCTGGAGGACGACCAGCGGGAGCTTCGCATGGAGCTTACGGACTCCGTACATAAGAACGTCGGCAACCTGGGCTCGCTCATAGCGGAAAATCAGCAGTCGGCCTACCGCGCCCAGGGCGAGAGCCTGTCCCAACTGAGGCGGGTGATGGCGGATATGGGCGCAAGGATAGAGCAGCGGCTCGGCACCTCCTCCATGGAAAGCGAGCAGAAGCTGGAAAACATACGCAGCACCATGGAAAAACGCCTCGCCGCCATACAGCAGGACAACGGCAAAAAGCTGGACGAGATGCGCCAGATAGTCGATGAAAAGCTCCAGCGCACGATAAACGAGCGCATGACACAGTCCTTCCAGATGGTAAACGACCGTCTGGAGCAGGTATACAAGGGCTTGGGCGAGATGCAGAGCTTGGCCGTGGGGGTGGGCGACCTGAAGCGGGTGCTTTCCAACGTTAAGACCAGGGGCATACTGGGCGAGATACAGCTTGGCGCAATACTCGAAGAAATGCTTGCGCCGGAGCAGTACGTGGAAAACGTGATGACCTCCCCCCGGGGCAAGGAGCGGGTGGAATTTGCAATAAAGATACCCGGGGACGATGACGGCTTCGCCCTGCTGCCCATAGACTCAAAATTTCCCGTTGACGCCTATAACGACCTTATGGACGCCTACGACAGCGCGGACCCCGCAAAGGCCGCCGCGGCAGGCGAGGCGCTTAAGGCGAGGATACGCGGCTTTGCCAAGGATATACGGGATAAATACATCGACCCGCCCTACACCACCGACTTCGGAATAATGTTTTTACCCACGGAGGGGCTTTACGCGGAGGCGGTGAAGCTGGGGCTGGTGGAAAGGCTGCAAAGGGATTACCGCATAAGCATAGCGGGGCCCAGCATAATGGCGGCGCTGCTCAACAGCCTGCAAATGGGCTTCCGCAGCGTGGCCATACAGAAACGCAGCAGCGAGGTATGGAAGGTGCTTTCGGCGGTAAAGACCGAGTTCAACCGCTTTGAAGAGGTGCTTACGCACACCCAGAAGCAGCTCATAAAGGCCAACGACGATCTGGATAAGCTGATAGGGGTAAGGACGCGCCAGATAAAGTCCAGCCTCAGGAAGGTCACCGAGATGCCGGAGGCCGAGGCGCGGCTGTATATACCCATGAACGAGGACGACGTATACGAGGACGCGTCCTCCCGCGACGACGATAAGGGCGGCGAAAGCCCAAATAATGATAATTAGGAGGAATAACGATGAGCACACCACACATCAACGCAAGGCCGGAAGATTTCGCAAGGACTGTACTTATGCCCGGCGACCCGCTGCGTTCCAAGTTTATCGCAGAGACCTTCCTTGAGGACGCGGTCCTCGTGAATAACGTCCGCGGGGTGCAGGGCTACACCGGCACCTATAAGGGCAAGAGGGTCAGCGTGATGGCGAGCGGCATGGGCATGCCCTCCATGGGCATCTACTCACACGAGCTGTTCAACTTCTTCGGCGTGGAAAACATAATACGCATAGGCTCAGCCGGCGCCATACACAAGGACATACCCCTCCGCAGCATAGTCATAGGCATGGGCGCCTGCTACAATACCGTCTTTGCCGATCAGTTCCGGCTCCCCGGCCATTTCACCCCCATAGCGAGCTTCGACCTGCTCCGCAAGGCCGTGGATACCGCCGAGGCCATGAAGGTCAACTACCGCGTGGGCAACCTGCTCTCCAACGACCTGTTCTATGACGACAGCGGCAGCACGCTGGATTGGCAGAAGCTGGGCGTGCTGGCGGTGGAAATGGAGGCCGCGGCGCTGTATATGAACGCCGCCCGCGCCGGCAAGAACGCGCTCGCAATATGCACCATATCGGATAATATAGTAACGGGAGAGGAATGTACCTCGGAGGAACGCCAGAATACCTTCACCACCATGATGGAGCTTGCGCTTACCATAGCATAAGAGCAAAAAAATTTTTGATTTACAATAAAAAGTTTGTGGAACCCACTTTACTTATGTTAAAAAAAACGCTAAACTATATATGTATAGCTAAAACAAAGCATTGACCACAAACTGCTCAATGGCAGGACAATATCAATCCAATGAGGTGTAAAATGATCAATCTCGAAAAGAACAACGAAAAACTCCAGCACAACATCAAGGTTGCCCGCGAGCACAAGATCGTACTGCCCACCTTCGCCCAGATGAAGAACCCCGACCTTATCCCCGAGAAGATAAAGGAGGGCCTTAAAAAAGTGGGACTGTGGGATGTGGATCCCCTGAACCTGTTCCGCATCACCTGGCATAACGAGCCCACCATGCAGGGCGGCACCTATGGCGGCGTAAACTTCATCGAGATCCCCTCCAGCCTTTCCGGCGTAAAGGCGAGGATCATCATCATGGTGGGCAAGTGGTTCCCCACCGGCTGCCATAAGGTCGGCGCTTCCTACGGCTGCCTCGTGCCACGCCTCGTGACCGGACAGTTTGACGCTACCTACAATAAGGCCGTTTGGCCCTCCACCGGCAATTACTGCCGCGGCGGCGCCTTCAACTCCAAGCTACTTTCCTGCGACAGCATAGCCATACTGCCCGCCGAGATGAGCAAGGAGCGCTTTGACTGGCTCTCCAGGATAGCGGGCGAGGTCATCGCCACCCCCGGCTGCGAGTCCAACGTAAAGGAGATATTCGACAAGACCTGGGAGCTCCGCAACACCCGCGACGACGTGGTAATATTCAACCAGTTCGAGGAGATGGGCAACTGCGTATGGCACTATCAGGTGACCGGCAACGCCATCGCCGAGGCCTATGAGTCCATAAAGACACCCACCAGCCGCTTTGCGGGAGCCTGCTTCACCTCCGGCTCCGCCGGCACCATGAGCGCGGGCGATCTGCTCAAGGAGAGGTATCCCTACTCCAAGCTGGCGGTCGGCGAGGCGCTCCAGTGCCCCACCCTGCTGGAAAACGGCTTCGGAGGCCACCGCATAGAGGGCATAGGCGACAAGCATGTGCCTTGGATACACAACGTCCGCAACACCGACATGGTTATCGACATAGACGATGAGGATTCCCAGAACCTGCTCCGCCTCTTCAACTGCGAGGAGGGCAGGAAGTACCTGAAGGACGTGGTGGGCGTACCTGCCGAGACCATCGAAAAGCTGGATCTCCTGGGCATTTCCGGCATTGCCAACATGCTTTGCTGCATCAAGTTTGCCAAGTACTATGAGCTGACCGAGGACGACGTGGTAGCCACGGTAGCTACCGACTCCGCCATCATGTACACCAGCCGCATAGACGAGCTCAACGAGCAGCAGGGCGCATACGATATGCTCACCGCCGCCCGCGATTACAGCGAGCATCTCCACGGCGTTCGCACCGACAGCATGCTGGAGCTGTCCTATCAGGACCGCAAGCGCATACACAACCTCAAGTACTACACCTGGGTCGAGCAGCAGGGCAGGACCTATGATGAGATCAACCGGCAGTGGTATGACACTCATTACTGGACCGATATGCACGCCCAGGCCGACGAGCTGGATAAGCTCATCAACGAGTTCAACGACGCCACCGGCGTACTGGCAAATATGTAATAAAGCAATTCCACCGAACAGTAAAATATCCGGCGGGCTCCCGCCCGCCGGATATGCTCTTTAAGAATCTAAACCGGGATTACCTTTTGATTTTTAGCTTTTTTGCGGGCACTCCGTCGTCCACGGGTATCTCCGCGGGCGGGGCCATGAGCAGCTCGGGGTTGTTCAGCAGCCGCCTGAGCACCTTCATGGAATCCGCATAGTACTTTCCGTCGCAGATCCTTTCATCGGTTACGAACTTTAGCCCTACGAAGCGCTTTTCCACCCGCGCCCCCTCCCTCGATATGGCGCCGTATTTGTACTTGTTTCCCATGGCGACGAATACGGAGCAGGTGCCGAACTCGTAAAGGTGATGGTAGATGGGGCCTATGCCAACGGAGCCTACGTTGGTCAAGAACGCGCTGCAATGGAAGGGGCTGGCGTCTGCGATGCCCTTGGGCATGAGCCCTATGTTGTCGAGCCACCTGAGGCTGCCTATGACGAACCGCAGGATAAACGCGGGGATATAGCCCAAGATGCTTGCGAGCTTGTCCATGCTGTTGTTGGCGTCGTCGTCGATGTTTTCGTTGACTATGGCGTTCATGGTGTTCATAACGTCTGTCAGGGTTGCGGTGGGCGCAAATTCGGGCTTTACGTTGGTTTCAACGTTGCTCTGCCTGCGCTTTATCATCAGGGCGATGTCTATGTGGTTGCGGGCGTATATCTTGTTCCACATGACGAAGCGGTTGAGATAGGGCCGGGTAGCTATCATGCGCACCATGGCCGCGATTATCACGTGCATGAAGGCGAGGTCGGGCATATCCTCACGGTGATCGCGGATGAAGCGCTCGATGTTCTCTATGGGGATATTTTCTTCAAAGAAATTCTGAGCGTCGAGGCGGGTACGCATCACGAAGGGGATGACGTTGTAAACGGCGTCTACGTGCCTCACGCGCCAGCCGTCATAGCGGTCGCCGAAGCCTCTTTTGAAAGTATCCTGCATTTAGTGCCTCCTGTGTAAGTCCGGTATTTTAAAGCGAAGCAGTAAGCTCAAAGACTTAAAATATTGTAACACATCTGCTCCGCCGCAAACAATAAGCTTTGAAAATTTGAAAGATTTTATATAGAATAAACAACAAAACAGCGTTATACCCAATATCTCGAAAAGGAGCAAAACCAGAATGAAGCACATTTTAGGCTATCGCTGCACCATCTGCGGCAAGGAGTTCCCTTATACAGAGCTTATGACCTGCCCGGACTGCGGCGAAAAGGGCATACTTGACATTGTGTTCGATTACGATTACATCAAAAAGAACACCCTTTCCCGCGAAAAGCTGGCAAGCTGCCGGGACAACAGCATGTGGCGCTACAAGGCGCTGATGCCGCTGAAGGACAGGGACTTCACCCCCTTCCTGAGGGTGGGCTGGACTCCGCTGTATAAGTCCAACAGGCTGGGCGGCGAGCTGGGCCTGAAGGCGCTCTACATAAAGGACGATGGCATCAACCCCACCGCCTCACTAAAGGACAGGGCGAGCGGCGTCGCCGTCGCAAAGGCGGTAGAGCTGGGCTATGATACCATCGCCTGCTCCTCCACCGGCAACGCGGCCTCCTCCTGCGCGGGCAACGCTGCGCGCATGGGGCTCAAGACCGTGATATTCGTACCCAGCCGCGCCCCCGAGGGCAAGCTGGCCCAGCTTCTCATATTCGGCGCAAAGGTGGTCTCTGTGCTGGGCGACTATAAGGACACCTTTGACCTTTCCAAGGCCGCAATAGCAAAATACGGCTGGTATAACCGCAACGCCGGCATAAATCCCATACTCACCGAGGGCAAAAAGACCGTGGCGCTGGAGATCGCCGAGCAGCTCAACTGGCAGCCCACCGACTGGGTGGCCTGCTCCGTGGGCGACGGCTGCACCATAGGCGGCGTGTACAACGGCTTCCACGACCTTTACGAGCTGGGCTTTATAGACCGCATACCCAAAATACTCGGCGTGCAGTCCACCGGCTGCTGCCCCTTTGTGGACGCGGCACGCGAGGGCAGAGACCTTATCCCCGCCGAGGAAAACACCATCGCAGACTCAATCGCGGTGGGCGTGCCCCGCAACCCGAAAAAGGCGCTCAGGGCGGTATCCGCCTCAGGCGGCGCATGGATAGCGGTGAGCGACGAGCAGATACTGGACGCCATGCGGGTGCTTGGGCGCACCGAGGGCGTGTTCGGCGAGCCTGCGGGCGTCACCGCTACGGCGGGCGTAAGGCAGGCCGTGGCCGACGGGGTGATAAAGCCCTGCGAGACCGTCACCGTCATAAGCACCGGAAGCGGCCTCAAGGACGTCAAAAACGCGCTTCGGGCGGCGGGAAAGCCCACGCTCTGCGAGCCCTCGCTGGAGGCGCTGGAGAAGAGCGGCATACTGTGATCTATTGCAAATGCGCGGGTATGTTATAAAATAGTATTAAGCCTACAACAATATTCAGGTTATTGACATTGGGACAATATTGTTAGACAATATATCTGTGATAAGTTTTGCGTTACGGTTGCAGGCCTGCCATAAGGCGGGCTTAACATAAGCAACAAATAATAAGGAGGATCAACTTAAAATGAAGAAACTCGTAGCTGTCATTTTGACTCTCGTGTTGGCTCTGAGCGTAGCAGCCTGCGCTGCCCCCGCCGCTGAGAACCCCACCCCCGCCGAGGGAACTGAGGCTCCCACTACCGAAGGTACCGAGGCTACCACTGAGGGCACCGAGGCCCCCGCTGTCAAGGTCGGTTTCATCATGCTTCACGATGAAAACTCCACCTATGACCTCAACTTCATCAATGCCGCTAAGGAAGCCTGCGCAACCCTGGGCATTCCCGAAGAAAACTATGTTATCAAGACCAACGTTCCCGAGGGTCAGGAGTGCTACAACACCGCTGCTGAGCTCGCCGACGCCGGCTGCAACATCATCTTCGCCGACAGCTTCGGCCATGAGGATTACATGATCCAGGCCGCCAAGGAGTTCCCAGAGGTACAGTTCTGCCACTCCACCGGCACCAAGGCTCACACCGAGGGTCTTGCCAACTATCACAACGCTTTCGCCGCCATCTATGAGGGTCGTTTCCTCGCCGGTATCGCTGCCGGTATGAAGCTGAACGCCATGATCGAGGCTGGTGAGTTCAAGGCCGAGGAAGCCAAGATCGGCTATGTCGGCGCCTTCACCTATGCCGAGGTTATCTCCGGCTACACCTCCTTCTTCCTTGGCGCACGCTCCGTATGCCCCACCGCTACCATGGAAGTAACCTTCACCGGTTCCTGGTACGATGAGACCGCCGAAAAGGAAGGCGCACAGAAGCTGATCCAGAACGGCTGCAAGCTGATAAGCCAGCACGCCGACTCCATGGGTGCTCCTACCGCCTGCGAGACCGCCGGTGTTCCCGACGTTTCCTACAACGGCTCCACTCAGGACGCCTGCCCCAACACCTACATCATCTCCTCCCGCATCGACTGGGCTCCCTACTATGAGTATGCCATCACTGCCTGCGCGAAGGGCGAGGCTATCGACGCCGACTGGACCGGCACTCTTGCTACCGGCTCCGTAAAGCTGACCGACCTCAACACCAACGTTGCCGCTGAGGGCACTCAGGAAGCCATCGACGCCGCTATCGCCAAGTTGGAGAGCGGCGAGCTGAAGGTATTCGATTGCGCTACCTTCACCGTAGAGGGCAAGGCTCTCGAGTCCTACATGGCAGACGTTGACACCGATCCCGATTACACCCCCGATACCGAGGTTGTAGAGAACGGCGCATTCATGGAGTCCAAGTTCCGCTCCGCTCCTTACTTCAACCTCAACATCGATGGCATCAAGCTGCTGGATCAGAAGTTCTAAAGATCGCTATAAAAAACGTGCTGCCTTCGGGCAGCCCGTTTTTTATTGAATGTGAAGGGCATGCGGCGCCGGCTGCGGCTTATCTTTCCGGCCGGCGCCTAAAATACCCAAAGCATTTTGGTTTACAAACAAAATTTGTTATGATAATATAAAATCAATCAAATCAAAAATCCGGGAGAAATTTCCGAGATTCATTCCACAAAGAAAGGGTGACTGCCTTGGGAACTGCATGTGCAGTTAAGATGGAGAACATTACTAAAAAATTCGGTTCGATAGTTGCCAACCACAACATCAATCTCGAACTGCACGAGGGTGAGATACTCTCCCTTTTGGGCGAGAACGGCAGCGGAAAAACCACCCTTATGAATATGCTCTCCGGAATTTATTACCCCGACGAGGGGCAAATCTACATTCACGGCAAGCCCGTGACGATCGCTTCGCCTAAAGACGCCTTTGACAACGGCATAGGCATGATTCATCAGCACTTTAAGCTGGTGGATGTGTTTACCGCAACGGAAAACATCGTATTGGGCCTCGAGGGCAAGCTGGAGCTGGCGGAGGCCGGCAAAAAGGTACGAGAGATCTGCGAAAAATACGGCTTCGATATAGATCCCAATCAGAAGATATACGATATGTCGGTTTCTCAGAAGCAGACCGTGGAAATCGTAAAGGTTCTTTACCGCGGCGCTGACATCCTGATACTTGACGAGCCTACCGCCGTTTTGACTCCGCAGGAGACCGACAAGCTCTTCCAGATAATGCGAAACATGAAGGCGGACGGCAAATCCCTCATCATAATCACCCATAAGCTGCATGAGGTGCTGGAGGTATCCGACCGGGTCGCCGTCCTCCGCAAGGGCGAATACATAGGCGACGTTATGACCAAGGACGCCGATCAGCAGTCATTGACGGATATGATGGTGGGCCGCAGCGTAAGCTTGAACATCAACCGCCCCGATCCCATCAATATCACGCCCCGCGTGGTCATAGACGGCCTTACCGTTTACGATGAGCTGGGCGTAAAGCGCCTCAGCGACGTGAGCTTTACCATCAATGCCGGCGAGGTGCTGGGCATTGCGGGGGTAGCGGGCAGCGGGCAGCGCGAGCTGCTTGAGTCCATAGCCGGCCTTTATCCCATATCCTCCGGCACCGTTACCTATTACGGGCCGGACGACGAGGAAGGGCGCAACCTTGTGGGCCTGGACCCCATGGATATACGCAAGAAGGGCATAGCGATGTCCTTCGTGCCCGAGGACAGGCTGGGCATGGGCCTGGTGGGCTCGATGGGCATGACGGGCAACATGATGCTGCGCTCCTGGCGCAAGGGAACCAGCCCCTTTGTGAACCGCAGGGACCCCGAGGCGCTGGCAAAGCGCATCTGGGACGAGCTTGAGGTAGTCACCCCGAGCACCTCCTTCCCTGTGCGCCGGATGTCCGGCGGCAACGTGCAGAAGGTGCTGGTGGGCCGCGAGATAGCCCAGTCCCCCTCTGTGCTGATGACTGCTTACGCGGTGCGCGGACTGGATATAAACACCTCCTACACCATCTACAACCTCCTTACGGAGCAGAAGATGAAGGGCGTGGCCGTGGTATACGTGGGCGAGGATCTGGACGTGCTGCTGGAGCTGTGCGACAGGATAGTAGTCCTCTGCGGCGGCCAGGTATCCGGCGTGGTGGACGCCCGCAATACCGATAAGCGTCAGGTAGGCGTGCTTATGACACGGGTGGAAGGAGGAAAGGCATAGCATGAACAAACAGTCCCTATTCCATATCGCAAAGCGCGGCACGCTCCCATGGTACATTTCGGCGGCAATACGCGGCTGCGCCATACTGCTTGCGCTGATAGTCTGCGCGCTGGTCACAATGCTGATGACGGGCGAGAACCCCATAAGCATTTACGGCACCATATTCCACGGGGCCTTCGGGACGGCGCGAAAGACATGGGTGACCTTCCAGAACTTGGCGGTGCTGCTCGGCATATCCCTCGCCGTTACCCCCGCGTTCAAGATGCGCTTCTGGAACATAGGCGCGGAGGGCCAGGTGCTCATAGGCTGCCTCGCCACCGCCGCCTGCATGATCTGCCTTGGCGATAAGCTGCCAAACGGCCTTCTCATACTCATAATGATAGCCGCGGCCATAGCCGCCGGCGCATTGTGGGGCTTCCTGCCCGCCTTCTTCAAGGCGCGCTGGAATACCAACGAAACGCTGTTCACGCTGATGATGAACTACATAGCGACACAGCTCGCAGCGTATTACATCATCGTCTGGGAGGTTCCCAAGGGCGCGGGCAAGATAGGCATAATCAACCAGAACACCAACGCCGGCTGGCTGCCCCAGATAGCGGGCAAGCAGTACCTGCTCACGATACTCGTTGTGGCGGTGATGACCGTGCTGACCTACATATACCTCAGGTACAGCAAGCACGGCTATGAAATCGCCGTGGTGGGCGAGAGCCAGCGCACCGCAAGCTATGCTGGCATAAAGGTAGAGCGGGTCATAATACGCACCATGGTGCTCTCCGGCGCAATGTGCGGCCTCATGGGATTGCTCCTCACGGCGGGTACAGACCATACGCTTACGACCACAATAGTGGGCGGGCGCGGCTTTACCGCGGTCATGGTATCCTGGATGGCGAAGTTCAACCCGCTGATGATGATATTCACCAGTCTGCTGCTGGTAGTTCTGAGCCGCGGCGCAAGCGAGATATCCAGCGTGTTCGGCCTGAACCACTCCTTTGCCGATATACTGACGGGCATAATACTGTTCTTCATCATCGGCAGCGAGTTCTTCATCAACTACAAAGTAAGCCTGCGTAAGGCCGTAAAGAAGGAGGCATAAGCAATGTTCGATTTTGCATCTTTCCTCCCACGTGCAGTCATGCAGGGCATACCCCTGCTGTACGGCAGCACAGGCGAGATATTGACGGAGAAATCCGGCAACCTGAACCTGGGCATTCCCGGCGTCATGTACGTCGGCAGTATATGCGGCGTTATCGGGGCGTTCTTCTATGAGCAGTCCGTAGCCAGCGCCGCGGAGATGAGCGCAGTGCTGGCGATAGGCATACCCATGCTCGCCTCGCTGCTGGGCTCCCTGATAATGGGCCTTATCTACTGCCTGCTCACGGTAACGCTGCGGGCCAACCAGAACGTGACCGGCCTTGCGCTGACCACCTTCGGCGTAGGAATAGGCAACTTCTTCGGCGGCTCCCTCATAAAGCTTACCGGCAGCGAGGTGCCCTCCATAGCCCTTTCCGCCACAAGCGGCTACTTCAGCAAGTCTTTGCCCATGGCCGAGACCACGGGCTGGTTCGGCAAGGTGTTCCTGTCCTACGGCTTCTTGGCGTATCTGGCGATAATCATTGCGCTGCTGAGCTCATACTTCCTCAAGCACACCCGCACGGGCCTGCACCTGAGGGCGGTGGGCGAGAGCGCGGCCACGGCCGACGCAGCCGGCATAAACGTGACCAAGTACAAGTACATGGCTACCTGCGTAGGAAGTATGATAGCGGGCCTCGGCGGACTGTACTACGTAATGGACTATGCCTGCGGCGTATGGTCGAACAACGCCTTCGGCGACCGCGGCTGGCTCGCCATAGCGCTGGTCATATTCACTATATGGCGTCCTAACGTAAGCGTGCTGGCCTCCATACTCTTCGGCGGCTTCTACATACTCTACCTCTACATACCGACA
Source organism: uncultured Clostridia bacterium (assembly GCA_934633985.1). Lineage (GTDB taxonomy): Bacteria > Bacillota > Clostridia > Christensenellales > CAG-138 > SFEL01. Next base: position 43,569 of record CAKTYU010000004.1, on the reverse strand, counting down.
GGCACGGAGCTTTCCGTAAAGGAGCTGTACAAGATGCTGCCTTATGTAGTCACTCTGGTAGTGCTGATAGTGGTTTCCCTGCGCAAGAAGCGCGAGGATCAGCCCCCCGCGAGCCTCGGCCTTGCATACTTCCGAGAAGAAAGATAAAAAGATAAATAAAAGAGCAGAAGCCCTCCGGGGCTTCTGTTTTTATGTAAAAACACCTTTCGAGGCGGTCTGTGATGTGGTATAGTTAGCTCATAATAAAAGGGAGAAGCAGGTAATATGGACGCTTTTGCAATAGTTATAGTATTGATGGCGGCGCTGGCGCTGTTGGCGCTGATATTCAGCTTTATAGCGGTGCGCGGCAAAAACGGCCCATGGGGCCTCTTTGCGGCGCTGTTTTCGTTAGGGGCGGGTGTGATGTTCGCGATATGGCTCAGCAGGGAAAACTCCAGCCTTCTCGGCAATTTCACCCGGAAGGAGGGAATACTGGGCACGGCGGCGGATTTTGCCTTTACCGCGGTGATGACGGGCCTTGCGTACTTTGCCCTTTGCGGCGTTATAGGCGGCTTCACAAGGCCGCTCATGAGGGACGGCAAGCCGAATAACCCGGTGTGGCGCTTGCTGCTGTATGTGCTGTGCGCCGTGCTGGGAGCAGCGCTCATAGGGTATTTCCTGTACATAAGCGCTACCCACCTCGTGCGCGGCGGCGGCTCCGTCGGGGACGTGGTGATGATAGCCACGGGCATTGCGTACCTCCTCGGCGGGGTACTGGGAATAGGCCAGTGGCGGGGCAGGAAAAAGCGTATCGCCCGGGCAAAGGAAAAGGAGGCCGGAGGGCCGGCGGCATAATTGTTAATAATTAGTATGTTTACTTTTCCCCGGAGTATGATATAATAGGCGCTATTCGCGTTGGAAGGTGCAGGACATACAGAAAGGGATGATATATTCATGCAGGCATTTTTCACATGGTTTGACGCGTTCCTGGGCAGCGGCAGCTTCTGGGTATATATCGTGATCTTCTTCGGCAAGGTGCTGGAGGTCTCGCTTTGCACCCTCCGGATAGTGCTTATAAACCGCGGCGAAAGGATAAAGGGAAGCCTTATCGCCATAATCGAGATAACGCTCTGGCTGGTAATCGCAAGCAGCGTGCTGGACGGCTGGAAGAACGATATAGGCAAGGCGATATCGTATGCCCTCGCATACGCGGGCGGCAATTACGTGGGCTCATGGCTGGATGATCTGCTGGCCTTCGGCCTTTCATCGCTGCAAATAGTCGTGCCCACGCTGGAGGAGACCAAGAAGCTGGCCAACTATCTGCAAAGCCAGGGCTACGGCATCACCTCCATAGATGTAAAGGGCAAGGACGCCAACAACCACTATATGCTGATAATGATGATAAAGCGCAAGCTGCTCAAGTCGGTAATGGACGAGATACAGCAGACCTGCCCCGCCGCCATGATAACCGTAAGCGACGTAAAAACCGTCCGCGGCGGCTATATGCGTAACGCAAGGCAGAGGAGCTCGGCGAGAAAGTAAAGGATAAGCAGGGCGGGGGAAGCACCCCGCCCTTTTCATATTCAAAAATTATATCATAAACGGCCGATATCGAAATTTTGAATTTTACCCTTATGGCTTTTGTTGATAGAATCAAACTGCACCCAAGGGGCGCTGTGGGCGCTGCCGCAAAAATATCTGTCGGAGAGAAAATTTATGCGTTATATAGGATTCGATGTGGGCTCTACCTGCACCAAGGCGGCGGTCCTTGACGAAGAGGGCAGCCTGATCTTCAGCAAGGTGGTCCCGACGGGCTGGAACTGCGTTGAAACGACGGAGGGCCTGCTCGGCGATATGGAGGCGCGTGACATACATAAAAATGACGCGCGGATAGTAGCAACGGGCTACGGGCGGGTGTCCATACCCTTTGCCCATAAGACCGTCACCGAGATATCGTGCCACGGAAAGGGCGCGTCATGGCTGTTCAAAAGCGATGGCTTTACCGTCATAGATATAGGCGGGCAGGATACCAAGATAATCGAGGTAAGGGACGGACGGGTGCAGAACTTTATAATGAACGACAAATGCTCCGCGGGGACAGGCCGCTTTTTGGATATAATGGCGGGGACGCTGGGCGTAAGGCTGGACGAGCTTTGCGAGCTGGCCCGCCGCAGCAGGAACCATGTGAGCATATCCTCCATGTGTACGGTATTCGCGGAATCCGAGGTGGTCAGCCTCATAGGGCGCGGCACGGACAAGGAGGACATAGCATACGGCATAGTGGAGTCCATAGCCAGCAAGGTATGGGGACAGCTCGGGCGGCTAGCGGTGAGCGGCGGCGACTTTTACCTTTCGGGAGGGCTTTGCGAGCTGCCGTTTATATTGGAGATGCTTTCTGAAAAGATAGGGGCGCCCGTAAAGAGCGCACCCCTCGCCCGCTATGCCGGCGCGATAGGGGCGGCCCTTTATGCGCGGAATATGAAATAGATCGGAGGATCGAGCATGGAGGAACTAAAACTGCCGAAGCGCTTTGAGGAATACTCTGAGGGGCGCAAGGCCGGCTTTCTCAGGATGAAGGCGGCAAAGGAAAACGGATATAAGGTGGCGGGCTACTTCTGCACCTATACCCCGCTGGAGGTGCTGGACGCCGCAGGGCTGCTTTCAGTGAGCCTTTGCGGGATGAGCGGCGAGACCATACCGGCGGCGGAGACCGCCCTGCCCAAGAACCTCTGCCCGCTTATCAAGTCCAGCTACGGCTTTGCCATAACGGACAAATGCCCCTATACCTATTGGTCGGATATTATCATCGGCGAGACCACCTGCGACGGGAAAAAGAAAATGTACGACCTGCTGGGGCAGCGCAAAAAAATGTACGTGCTCCAGATACCTCAGGGCATAGACCGCACGTATTCCCGCAAGCTCTGGATCAGCGAGATCCGTCGATTTATCGATTTTGTAAGCAGGGAAACCGGCGTTGAAATAACCGACGAGATGCTGCGTAAGGCCGCTGACAGGCGTAACGAGCTGCGCCGCGCCCGTTCGGAGCTTATGGAGCTTCAGCGCATTTCACCGGTGCCTATCTCCGGCCAGAAGCTATATAAATTCATGGAGGGGCTCAACTTTAACTTTGACGTGGAGGAGGCCATAGCCTCCACCCGCGCCCTCACCGTCGAAATACGCAGGGCATACGGGGAGGCCGGCGGCACAAAGAAAGAAGAAAGGCGCATACTCATCACCGGCTGCCCCATAGGGGGAGTGCTGGAAAAGGTGGTGGGCGCCGTGGAGCGCAGCGGCGGCGCAGTAGTATGCTATGAAAATTGCAGCGGCATAAAGGCCGCCCGCTGCTTTGTGGATACGGAGCGGGAGGATATGGCGGAGGCCATCGCCGACGCTTATATAAACATCGGCTGCTCCGTAATGTCGCCCAACTCGAGGCGCATGGAAAACCTGCCCGAGCTGATAAGGGAATTTGGAGCGGAGGGCGTAATTGACGTGACCCTTCAGACCTGCACCACATACATGATAGAGACGCGGGCGGTGCGCAAGCTGTGCGAGGGGATAGGTGTGCCCTACATGTCGCTGGAGACGGACTATTCCCAAGAGGATGCGGGGCAGATAGATACGCGCATATCTGCGTTTATAGAGACTCTATGCTGAAGGACAAGGAAAGCTGCACGGTAGTATCCTTCCCTAACATGACCGCCGCCCTTGCGATGGAGGAGGCGTGCCGCAAGCACGATATACCGGGGAGCATAATACCCGTGCCCAACCAGATCACCGCAAGCTGTGGCTTTGCATGGCGCGCCCCGGCCCGGGACAGGGAAAGGATAGAGGGCTTTTTAAGGGAAAACGGACTGTCCTTCGGTCAGGTGTATACGCTGGAATTATAACGGTACTTTTTTGAAAGGATCGCAACTTTTATGGAGAGCTTAAAGGATCGCACTCAGGAATTGCAGGATATTATGGACGAATTTGCCGGCGCAAAGAAAAACGCCAGCATTTTCGTAAAGGAGGCTGCCGAAAAGGGGGATATAGTTATAGGCTCCTTCTGCCAATACGCCCCCATGGAGATAATCAACGCGGGGGGTATGTACAACGTGCTGCTCTGCGGCTTCAATTACGATCCGCCCATACCCCTCGCGGAGACTGAGCTGCCGGCAAATCTTTGCCCCCTCATCAAATCCAGCTATGGTAACATACTGGGCGAAACCTGCCCCTTCGCCTTCTATTCCGATCTTATAGTGGGCGAGACCACCTGCGACGGCAAGAAAAAGATGTATGAGATGCTTTCGGAGCTTAAGCGGATGCACGTCATACATCTTCCCAATATACCCGACCGGGAGCGGTCGCTGGAAAGCTGGAGGGAGGAGCTTATACGCTTTAAGGAGGCGCTTGAGGAGCGCTTCGGCGTGGAGATAACCGACGAAAAGCTTCAGGAGTCCATACGCATACTCAACCGGGAGCGCAGCCAGATGGCGCAGCTTTATGAGCTGGGCAAGCTGGACCCGCCCGCCGCCACCGGCTTGCAGATGCGAAGCGTGCTCACGGCGGAGTATTTTATGCTGGATAAGAAAAACAAGCTGGAAAAGACCGAGCGTATGCTCAGGCTTATGCGTGAGCAATGGGAGGAGGGCAAGGGCCCCTACAGGCCGGAGCAGCGCCCGCTGCGCATATTGGTTTCCGGCGCGGGCATAGACGGCGTTGTGGATAAGACCCTCGGCGTCATAGAGGAGCTGGGGGCGGCTATCGTGTGCTACGAGGGCTGCTGCGGCATAATGAATATGCGGCGGCCGATCAATGAGAGCCCGGAGGCCGACCCCATGACGGCCATTGCAGAGAAGTACCTTGAGGTGCCCTGCGCGGTAATGTCGCCCAATACCCGCCGTTTCGAACAGCTGCGCAGTACCCTTGCGGAATGGAGGGTAGACGGCGTCATCAGCATCACCGTCCACGCCTGCACTCCGTTTGATGTGGAGAGCAAAACGATAGGAGACATCTGTGCCGAGGAAGGCGTACCCTTCCTGCATATCCGTACCGACTATTCTCCCGGGGATGAAGGCCAGCTTCGCACCCGCATAGAGGCTTTCCTGGAAATGCTGGAGGGCGTCAGATAGCCGGAAGAATAACAAAAAAGCGGCGTTAAGCCGCTTCAGTCTGTCAAAAAACCCCAGGGTTGATAAGGGGCCGCAGCCCCTTATGTTTAATCCGGTTCTGACGACATGTGCGTCAGAACGGATGAAAACCCAGAGGTTTTCGTACTTTGCGGATTTTGCCGCCCGGGAGCGAATGCGAGAGGCAAAACCCGTAAAACTCAAAAAAGTGGCATTCAGCCACTTTTTTGACACTCTGAAGCGGCGTTAAGCCGCTTTTTTATGGTACCCGATAGGGGAGTCGAACCCCTGTTCCCGCCGTGAGAGGGCGGTGTCCTAGGCCACTAGACGAATCGAGCAAGCACAATTAATTATACATATTTTCAGCATAATGTCAACACTTATTTTTAAGAAATTATTATTTGGGCGGATTTAGGGGTTATTTTGCATATTTTAAGTTAAATTTAATGATTTTTTCACAACGCGGGGTATACTTTTTTCCCTTTGGGAAGTATTATATCTATTACCGAGATTTTTCGGAATGCTCTATCACAAGGGAAAGGCAGAGTGCAAATATGGAAAACCCGGGTATAACGCACAAAAGAGGCGTTGCGGATACGATAAAGGATTGGATAGCACACAATAAGCAGATATGGCTTGCGCTGTATGTGCCGGCTTATCTTGCCGGCTTCTGCCTGCTTCAGGCGAGGCAGATACCGTTGAGGACGGTGCATTTCGCCCTTGATTACAGCATACCCTTCTGCGAGTACTTCATAATACCCTATTGCGCGTGGTATTTCCTGCTGATAGGCGTGGGCTTTTATACCCTGCTGAAGGATAAAAAGAGCTTTATAAAGTATATGCTGTTTATGATGATAGGCTATACCGCCTGTATGCTGGTGTATTGGGTATATCCCATAGCCCAGGACCTGAGGCCCGCCGTGTTCCCGCGGGATAACCTCTGCACCGAGCTCGTGGGGCTCATATACTCTATGGACCCGCCCTTTAACATACTGCCCAGCATGCATGTGGTGGGGAGCTTTATGTGCGCCGCGGCGATAGCCAACTGCCCGACCGTAAAAAGGACAGGCTCCAAGGTGCTGATATCCCTGCTCGCCGCGGTGATATCCGTATCCACCGTATTCGTAAAGCAGCATTCCGTGCTGGATACGGCGGCGGCGCTTGCCATTAGCATAATAATATTCTTCATACTCTATGCACCGTGGAAAAAGGAGCAGTGGGAGAGCATATCCCCCTCTGCCCGGCGCGGCTGGCTCATAGGCGGCGTCGCGGGCCTTGCGGCGAGCGTGCTGTGCATAAAGCTCACCCTTGAAAACCTGCCCTTATAGCTTGTATAATACCAACGTCAAAGAAAACGAAAAGGACTGTGTGACTATATGATGAAGTTCAGCCTGTATCAGCTCGTTTGGATGTTCTTCGTGTACGCCTTCATGGGCTGGTGCGCGGAGGTGGCGTTTGCGGGGCTGCGCCACGGCAAGTTCGTAAACAGGGGCTTCCTCAACGGCCCTATATGCCCCATATACGGCTTTGGCCTCGTGGGGGTCATATACCTCCTCATAGACCTTAAGGACAATCTTTTGGTGCTCTTTCTCGGCTCTGCCATAGTCACCACGATTATGGAGTACATAACCGGCTGGGTGCTGGAGAAGCTGTTCCATGCCAAGTGGTGGGACTACACCAACAACCGCTTCAACATACACGGCTATGTCTGCCTTGAGTTTTCGCTGATATGGGGCTTGGCCGCGACCTTTATAGTTCGCATAATACACCCCCTGGTGCTCAACTTTATAAACGGCATACCCCATCAGCTCGGCACGGTGCTCGCCTATGTAATGCTGGTCCTTACCGCCGTCGATCTCGGCGCCACGGTAGCCGCTATATGCAATATGCAGGCGAAGCTGCGCCTCATAACCGCCGCCGCAAGGGAGATACACGAGATATCAGACATCATAGGCGAAAACGTGTCCCATGCCGCCATAAATGTGCGCAGGCGCACCGATGAGGCGAAGGAGCTTTACGGCGACCTCATAGACATGAGCGCGGCACACCGCGCACAGGAGAAGGAGCTGATAGAAAAGAACCGGGAGGAGGAGCGCAGGCTCTTCGAGAGCATACGGGAGGCCGAGAGGAACCGCCGGGACGTCCGCGCCGCCGCAGCACAGGCGGACAGGCGGGAAAAGGCGATGGAGTTCCGCGAAAACCTCAAAAAAAAGAGCTTTACCTATCGCCGCATATCCAAGGCGTTCCCGGATCTGGGGCTGGATAACGACGAAGCGGAAAAGAAATAAAAGCTATAACGCCCTATGCCGCAAAGCCGCGGCATAGGGCGGCTTATGCCGGCGAGGCTGGTCACGGCGTTTCTTATGTGATATAATTCAAGGCATAAAGAATATGTTAAATCGAAAAGTGGGGAACATGATATGAATTACGCGCCGCTGATGCTGTATACCGTCATAAACTGCATAACCCCCGGGCCAAACAACATAATGTGCATGTATCTCGGGGCGCACTGCGGCCTCAAAGGGGCAAGGAAGTTTATTACGGCAAGCTGCTCGATGTTTTTCGTAAAGATGATCTTTTGCGGCATGCTGAACGTGGTGCTTGCAGACGTGCTGCCGGAGGTAGTGCCCTATCTCAAGTGGCTGGGGACGGCGTATCTGCTGTATTTGGCCGTACATATACTCATCGACGGGTTCGGCAAAAAGCAGGACGGCGCGGACGAGCCCGGGCAGACGGGGGAATCCGGCTATAAGAAGGGCGTGCTGCTGCAGATCCTCAATGTAAAAAGCTGGATGAGCGGGCTCAGCGTGTTTTCCATATATGTTGTCCCCTATACCACCGAGCTTGGAGCGATACTGCTGGTGGCCGGCATAAATGCGGTGTGCATGACGGCCGCAAGCCTTATCTGGTGCTCCTTCGGGATGTCCGTGCGCAAGGTGTATTCGGAGCATATAAAGGTATTCAGCGTCATAATGGCGGCGCTGCTGCTGTGGTGCGCGTATACTGCGCTTATATGATCTAAAAATATTTGTTCAGAGGGGGTATGCGGGGTGAAGGAGCTGCTTGTCGTGATAGACTACCAGAACGACTTTGTAAACGGGGCGCTGGGCTTTGAGGGCGCGGAAGGGCTGGATGGGCCCATAACGGAAAAGATACTGGAATACCGGGGCAGAGGCGCGGACGTAATATTCACAAGGGACACCCATGGCGAAAACTACCTTGAAACCCAGGAGGGCCGCAAGCTCCCCGTTGTCCACTGCATAGAGGGGAGCCATGGGCATGAGCTGTTCGGCGAGACGGCAAAGCAGGTGCGGCAGGGGGATATTATAATAGACAAGCCCTCCTTCGGCAGCATGGAGCTTGCCCGGATAGCCGCGGAAAAGGGCTATGAAAGGATAGAGCTGGCGGGCCTCGTGTCCAATATATGCGTGCTGACCAACGCGGCGGTGTTAAAGACCGCGCTGCCCGAGGCGGAGATAACCGTGGACGCGGCCTGTACCGCAAGCTTTGACCCAAGGGCCAATACAGTGGCGCTCGACTCTATGGAGAGCATACAGATAAATGTAATAAACAGAAAGGACAAGTAAAATGTACGACGGAAGATGGAACCTTGACGCTTTGTATACCGGATTTGACAGCGACAAATTCAAAAGCGACATGGCGCGGCTTGACGAGGTGAACGCACTGCTCGGCGCGGAGGCGAAAAGGCTTGCGGGACGCAGCCCGAGGGAAAACCTCATGGCGACGGTGCCTCTGCTGGAGGAGCACAAGCTGCTTTCCTGCGCCCTTTCGGATTACTGCCTGTTCCGCCAGACCACGGATAGTTCAGACGGCGCGGCGGCCTCTGCAAACGGCAGGGTCAATATGCTTTCTGGCGCGGCGGCAAGGGCCATGTCCGAGATAACCCGCTACATAGCCTCGATCTCGATAGAGGAGCTTGATGAAGCGATGGCGGGCGAGCCCGGCCTGACCCAATACAGGAATTACTTCCGAAGGGAAAAGCAGAGGACACAGCATCTTCTCACCGGCGACGGCGAGGATGTTGCCGCGAAATACGACGTGAGCGGCGGCAAGACATGGGAAAAGCTGCAGGCTTACGAGACCTCCGGCGTCACCGAGGAGCTAAAGGGCAAGAGCCTGAGCCTGACTGAGCTGCGGAACCTTGCATACGACCCGGATGGCAGCGTGCGAAAGGCCGCATACGAGGCGGAGCTCAAGTGCTATGATAAGATAAAGGGCCCCGTCGCCTTCGCGCTAAACAGCATAAAGCTGCAAAGCATAAGCGAATGTGAGCTGAGGGGCTTTGACAGCGTGCTGGATAAGTCCCTGTTCATGGCGGACATGAAGCGGGATACGCTGGACGCGCTTTGGGGAGCTGTCGAGGAGTACCTTCCGGTGTTCCACAGCTACTATAAGGCCAAGGGAGAGGCCCTGGGATATAAAAACGGCCTTCCGTGGCATGAGATATTTGCGCCCATGGGCAGCAGCAACCGCACCTTCAACATAGAGCAGGCCAGGGAATATATAGTAAACGTATTTTCAACCTTCGACGGGGAGCTTGCGGATACGGCAAGCCGCGCCTTTGCCGAGGACTGGATAGACGTATATCCCCGCAAGGGCAAGGTGGGCGGCGCATATTGCATGCCGGCCTTCGGCACGGGCGAGTTCAGGATACTGACCAACTTCGGCGGCCTGTTCGGGGACGTCGTTACCCTCGCGCACGAGCTGGGCCACGGCTTCCACGAGATGCAGATAAAGAACAACGGCGCGCTGAACAGGAATTACTCCATGCCGGTGGCGGAGACAGCTTCCAACTTCAACGAGAACCTGCTGGTGAGCTACGCCATAGACCACGCGGAGAGCGACGATGAGAAGCTGATGCTCATAGAGAACAGGCTCCAGAACGCGGCATTGGTAGTATGCGACATATACTCCCGCTTCCTCTTTGAAAAGGAGGTATGCGAGAGAAGGAGCGACAGCTTCATGCTGCCGGACGAGCTTTGCGATATAATGCTCGCATCGCAGAAGAGGGCATACGGCGACGGCCTGGACCAAAGCACCCTCAACCCGTATATGTGGGTTTGCAAGGTCCATTATTACAGCACCGACCTCTCCTTCTATAACTATCCCTACACGTTCGGCGGCCTGCTGGCGCGGGGCCTGTACGAAAAGTACCTTAAGGAGGGGGCGGACTTCCTGCCCAAGTATAAGGCGATGCTTCGGGAGACCCCCATGCTCTCCGTGGAGGACAGCGCAGGGATATGCGGCATAGACGTATCCGGCAGGGACTTCTGGCGGGGCAGCTTAGAGGCTCTCAAGAAGGACATAGAGATGTTTAAAAAGCTCGTAAAGCAAGGCTAAAATATAATCTTTTACGGAGATAAGGGGACTATGACTAATCAGGTATTGGAGGCGCTCAAGAGCCGCCGCAGCATAAGGAAATATAAAAAAGAGCAGATAAGGGACGAGGAGCTCAACGCGGTGCTGGAGGCGGGGACCTACGCGCCCACCGGCATGGGCACCCAGTCTCCCATCATGGTGGTGGTGCAGGATAAGGAAACGGTATCGCGCCTTTCCCGGATGAACGCCGCCTTTACCTCCAACCCAAAGGGCGATCCCTTTTACGGCGCGCCCACGGTGGTAATGGTGCTTGCAGACAGCACCAACAGCAACGGCTTTGCGGACGCCTGCCTCGTCATGGGCAACCTTATGAACGCCGCATACAGCATAGGCCTGGGCTCCTGTTGGATAAACCGCACCCGGGAGATGCTGGACACCGCCGAGGGCCGCGAGATGCTTCGGGGCTGGGGCGTGGAGGATAAATACACGGGGGTGGGAAGCTGCATATTGGGCTATCCCGACTGCCCGCACCCGGCGGCAAAGCCTCGCAAGGAGGGCTACGTCATAAGGACGTGATATAGAACAGGAGATTGACCAGCATACACAGCGCCGCGCCCATGAGCGCGGGCGCAAGGAGGGAAACCAGCGTCCATTTAAGGCTGCCGGTTTCCTTTTTTATGGTCACAAGCGTGGTGGAGCAGGGCCAGTGCATGAGGGTGAATATCAAAAAGCACAGCGCCGTCCTTGCCGTCCAGCCGTTTTGAACCAGTATGGCCCTAAGCTCACATAGTCCCTGATGCTCCATGAGCATGCCCTGGGCGGTGTAGGCCATGAGCATTATGGGTATCACTATTTCGTTTGCGGGGAAGCCCAGCAAAAACGCCATGAGTATCACCCCGTCGAGGCCCAGAAGGCGGCCCAAAGGGTCGAGAAAGCCAGCGCAAAGCGAAAGGAGCGTGCTGCCGCCGATGCTTACGTTCGCCATGAGCCATATAACGAGCCCCGCCGGGGCCGCCACCGCCGCCGCCCTGCCAAGCACGAACACCGTCCTGTCCAGCACGGAGCGCACTATCACCCGCCCTATCTGCGGCGGGCGGTACGGGGGCAGCTCTAACGTAAAGGAGGATGGCACGCCCCGAAGCAGCGTAGCCGACAGCAGCCGCGAGGCGAGCAGCGTCATGGCGACGGAAAAGACTATGAGCGCCGTAAGCAGTAGCGCGCCGGACAGCGTTCCGCCTGCGAAAAACATGGATATGACGGCGATAAGGGCTGGGAAGCGCCCATTGCACGGCACGAGGCTGTTGGTGATGACGGCGATGAGCCTTTCACGTGGAGAGTCGATTATGCGGCAGCCCGTTACGCCCACAGCGTTGCAGCCAAAGCCCATGCAGGTGGTCAGCGCCTGCTTTCCGCAGGCGCGGCAGCCCTTGAAGCAGCGGTCGAGGTTGAAGGCGACGCGGGGCAGGTAGCCGAGGTCCTCAAGGAGGGTGAAAAGGGGAAAGAATATGGCCATGGGCGGCAGCATTACGGAGACCACCCACGCTAATACCCGGTATACGCCGAGGAGCAGCGGCTCGTATATGAGCCTTGGCACGGAGGCGGAGCGGCAAAGGCCCATGAGCCTATCCTGGGCCTTGAAAAGCGCATCGGAGAGCAGCCTGGAGGGGTAGTTTGCGCCGGTTATGGTTATGAAAAACACCAGCGCAAGCAGCAAAAGCATTATGGGAAAGCCTAACAGCCGCCCCGTGAGCACCTTGTCTATGCGCCTGTCGCGCCTTAATGGGTCAGGGCGGGAGCATACGGCCCCGAGGCAAATCTCATGGGCGAGCTTAGACAGGTATTCGGGGTCGGTGCTGTCGGGCCTGAGCGGGTGCAGCCCCTCCTTTAAGGCCCTCTCCATTGCGGGAAGAAGCTGTAATGGGCCCTTCCTGCTCCTTGCGGATATGCCCGCGACAGGCACGCCCAGCCGTTCGGATATTAGGGGCAGGTTTAGGCTTATGCCCTTGCGCTCCGCCTCGTCCATGAGGTTGGCGCAGAGCATTACGTTGTCTGTCTCCGCGATTATCTGCAGGGCAAGGCCGAGGCTGCGCTCCATGCAGGTCGCGTCGCAGACCACCACGATTAGGTCGGCCGCGCCGGAGCGTATAAAGTCCCGCGCCGCCTCCTCCTCGGCGGAGCGGGCCATGAGGGAATAGCAGCCCGGAAGATCCACTATTTTATACCTGCTGCCGTTGTAGTCAAAGCTGCCCTCCGCCGCGGATACGGTCTTGCCTGCCCAGTTGCCGGTGTGCTGCTTAAGGCCGGTGAGCCCGTTGAAGAGCGTGCTTTTGCCCACGTTTGGGTTGCCTGCAAGGGCTATGGTAAGCTCTGCCATGGTTATACCTCCCTCACAAGCACCGTGGCCGCGTCCTCGCGGCGCAGGGCAATCACCGCGCCCTTTACGAGATATGCCGCGGGATCCCCCAAGGGGCTTTTCATAAGGCATTCCACCTCTGTGTCCTTCACCATTCCTATATCCATAAGGCGGCGGGCCATGCTTTCCTCTGCCGTCACGCCGCACACCGCGGCGCGCTGCCCCGGCGCCATATCCGAAAGCCTCTGCGTCATACATCCTCCAGATCACCCGCTTAAGAGGCGGGATTTACATATTCAGCTTATTCCGCAGCGCACCTATGGGTTACAGCAAAAAAGCCCCGCACGGCAGGGTGCGGGGCGTGGGATAGAGCGCGTATTTTATTCTATCGCTATGAGCTTTGAGCTGCGTACTCCGCGCAGGGACATAAGCTGCTCCATTATACCGTCAGGAGCCATCGTCATGTTTGTCATATCCACGGAGATGACCACGTTGGCGTTGCCGTGTATGGGCAGGCTTTGGGTTATGGTTAGTATGTTTGCACCGAGCTCGGAGAACTTGTTTAGGACCTCGCTCAGCACGCCCTGCTGATGGGACAGCATGAAGGCGAACACCGCCTTCTTGCAGGCAGTTTCGTTGCTGGGGGCGAATATGTAGTCCTTGTATTTGTAATAGGTGCTGCGGGATATCCCCACCAGCTTGACGGCCTCGCTGACCTCCTTTACGCGGCCCTCCCGCAGCATATCCCGGGCCTGAACTACCTTTTCGTAGTAATCCGGAAGTATGCGCCTGTCCACTATGAGATAATTGCTTTGCATGGCGGTATCCTCCTTAAAAATCAAGGGATATGAACTTCTTCATTAGGGTATGCCCCTCCTCTATGAAAAGCCCCGTCCTTTCCGCCTCGGCCTCGCAGTAGGAGGGGGCGGAGGGGGCGCACTTCCGGCGGCTGTCGTAAAGCGCAAAGGGCACCGGCTCAGAGCTGTGGGTGCGTATTTCTATGGGGGTGGGGTGATCCGGCAGCAGCATCACTGCGAAATCCTCGCCCTGTGCCTTCAGGCTGTCCATAAGATAGCCTAAAATGTGCCTGTCTATGCTTTCTATCGACTCTACCTTGCATTCCACATCGCCCGCGTGGCCGCTTTCGTCCGGTGCTTCGACGTGTATGTACACGAGGTCGAGGCCGCCGTTTAGAAGCTCCAGCGCCTTCTTGCCCTTTGCGGCGAAGTCCGTGCGCTTTGCGCCCGTTGCGCCGGGCACAAAGGGGACCTCCATGCCGGTGCATATCCCAAGGCCCTTGATGAGATCCACCGCGCAGACCGCGCCGGCCCTTACGCCGTAAAGCTCCTGAAAGGGCAAAAGCTCCGGCTTTGTGCCCTCCCCCCAGAACCAGCAGGAATTGGCGGGGTTTTTACCCTCGGCTATCCTGCGCCTGTTTATGGGATGATCGCGCAGAAGCTCGTTTGAGCGCACCATGAAGTCGGATAAGAGCCGCCCGTACCTGCCCGCCGGCATACAGCCCCTTATGGGCCTGCCGGTTATGTCGTGGGGCGGGGTAAGGTCTGTGCCGAGCTCGGCGTCGTGTATCACCAGGCAGTGACGGTAGCTTATGCCGGCGTGCAGCTCAAGCTGGGGGGTATTCATGCGCTCGGCAAGGTATTCCACCAGAGCCCTTCCTTCCTCATTGGATATTTCCCCAGCCGAATGGTCTATCATGGTCTTGTCCAGATAATCCGGCTCGTCGGACAGGGTGAGTATGTTGCAGCGTATTGCTATATCCGTGGGGGCAAGCTCTATGCCCATGCTGACCGCCTCCAGCGGCGAGCGACCTCGATAGTAAACCTTGGGGTCGTAGCCCATTACCGCAAGGTTTGCGGTATCGGACTGGGGGGGCATCCCCTTGGGAACCATGTGGGCCATGCCGCAGGCGCCGTGGGCCGCCGCATAGTCCATGTAGGGCTTATGCGCCGCCTGAAGGGGAGTCCTGTTTCCGAGGGAGGGTATGGGCCTGTCCGCCATGCCGTCCCCCAGCATCACTATGTATTTCATAATTTAAGATGCCTTTCGATAAAACTATTTTTTCAGCCCCTGCCGTATGAAGGCCCTCATGCCGGCGGGCTCTATGCAGCCCGTGAACCTCTCCTGCATATCCCGGAGGGCCTCAAGACGCGGCGGGACGGCAAGGCCGGATATGGCGGCGAGCCTGTCTATAAGGTCGAACTCGCTGCCGGAGGTATCCTTGCCCAGCGCCGTCAATACGCTGCGGGAGAACTTGAAGGGGCTGGCGGTGGAGGCTATGACGGCGGGCGTGAGGTCGCCGGCGCTGCGCTTATATTCCTCGTATACTGCTATGGCGACGGCGGTATGGGGGTCTGCAAGGTAGCGCTTTTCCTCGAAGGTGCGCCTTATGGTCTCCGCCGCCCTTGCGTCGTCGGCAAAGCCGCAGGCAAATTCCGCCGTTATGGCGCTGTGCAGCTCCTGGCTCACGGTGTACCGCCCGCTTTCCGACAGGGCCCTCATATAGCCGCGCACCTCTGCGTCGTTCCTGCCGGAGAGCAGGTAAAGCAGCCTTTCGAGGTTGGAGGATATGAGTATATCCATGGAGGGGGAGGTGGTAAGGTAAAAGGGGCGGTTCTTGTCGTATGTGCCGCTTTGTATGAAGTCGGTGAGCACGTTGTTTTTGTTGGAGGCGCAGATAAAGCGCTTTACCGGCAGGCCGCAGAGCTTGGCTATATAGGCCGCCAGTATGTTGCCGAAGTTGCCGGTGGGAACGGCGATGTTTATTTCATCTCCGGGGCTTACCGTGCCGGCATTCACCATGTCGCAGTAGGCGGAGAAATAGTACGCCACCTGAGGCACGAGCCGCCCCCAGTTTATGGAGTTTGCGGAGGACAGTCGAACGCCCATGCCCTTGAGCTCATCTGCGAAGGCCCTGTCGGTGAATATCGCCTTTACCCCGGATTGTGCGTCGTCAAAGTTGCCCTTTACAGCGGTAACGAGTACGTTTTTGCCCCGCTGGGTGGTCATTTGCAGGCGCTGTATCTCGCTGGTGCCGCCGTAGGGGTAAAACACGCATATACCGGTTCCGTCCACGTCCGCAAAGCCCTCCAGCGCGGCCTTGCCGGTATCGCCGGAGGTGGCCACGAGTATGGCTATCTTGTCGCTTATGCCCTGCTTTTTGGCCGAGGCCGTAAGCAGGTAGGGGAGAAGCTGCAGGGCGAAATCCTTGAAGGCGGAGGTGGGGCCGTGGAAAAGCTCCAGTATGCTTTCGCCGCCTATATCGACGACGGGCGCGGTATTCTCGCCGAAGCGCGCCCTGGAATACGCCGCCGAGGTATATTCCCTTAGCTCATCGCCCGTAAAGTCGGAAAGGAACAGGCCGATTATGTATGCCGCCCGCTCAGGGTAGGCCATTCCCCGCATTTTTTCCATATTGCCCGGCGATACCCTTGGAAAGCCCTTCGGCAAAAAAAGCCCGCCGTCCGGCGATATGCCGGCGAGTATGGCGCCGGAGGCGGAGATGCTGACGCTGTTGTCCCGTGTGCAGGTGTAATCCATTGTGCGATCCTTCCTTTTTTAAGGCCCCCAAAAAGAGGGAACCTGATTGACAATATTATATCCTGTGTACAAAACAAAAACAAGTGTTTTCAAAGGAACGACACAAAAGCGGGCGGCGCCCGGTTGAAAGAAATGCCTCCTGATTGTATAATAAATAAAAATTATGAAAGACGGACGGAAGCACTATGCACGATAAGATAAACGTATGCCTGCTTAACGACTCCTTCCCACCCGTGATAGACGGCGTGGCCAACGCCGTGGTGAATTACGGGGAGATGATAACCAGATACGATATGGGCAAGGCCACTGTGGTGACGCCGGAATACCCGGGCGCCGTGGACGGCTACCCCTTTGATGTGGTGCGCTACCCCAGCCTCAGCACGGAGCAGCTCGTGGGCTACCGTGCGGGCGTGCCCTTTGACGCGAAGGTATTCGGGCAGCTGGAAAAGGCGGGCTTCAACATAATACATACCCACTGTCCCGTAGTTTCCACGCTCATTGCGCGCACGCTCAGGGAAAAGCTGGATATACCCGTGGTATTCACCTATCACACAAAGTTCGATGTAAATATATGCGATATGGTGCGCTCAAAGCTCATACAGGAGGCCGCGCTGCGCAACCTCTGCTCCAATATACAGTCCTGCGACGAGGTATGGGTGGTAAGCAAGGGGGCCGGCGAAAACCTTCGGGGCATAGGCTATGAGGGGGACTATATAGTAATGGAAAACGGCGTGGACTTCCCCAAGGGAAGGGTGGCGCCGGAGGAGGCCATGGAGATACGCCGGCAGTACGGCATAGGGCCGGAGGAGCGGGTCTTTATGTATGTAGGCCGCATGATGTGGTACAAGGGCATACGCATAACGCTGGACGGGCTTAAAAGGGCAAAGGAGGACGGCCTTGCCTTTAAGATGATCTTCGTGGGCGACGGCGCGGACAGGCCGGAGATGGAGGAATACGCCAAAAAGATAGGGCTTGATGGGGAATGTATATTCCCCGGGGCCATAAGGGACAGAGAGCTTCTCAGGAAGTATTTCTGCGCGGCGGATATGTTCCTTTTCCCGTCCACCTTCGATACCAACGGCATAGTCGTCAGGGAGGCCGCCGCGTGCGGGCTTCCGAGCGTGCTGGTAAGGGGAAGCTGCGCGGCGGAGGGCACGGCGCATCTGCAAAACGCCTATCTCATAGAGGAAAACGCCGATTCGATGGCGGAGGCGGTGAGGTTCTCCTGCCGCGAGGCCGAGGCTGTAAAAAGCATGGGCGCCGCCGCCATGGAGGAGCTTTATATCTCATGGGAGGATAGCGTGCGGCGGGCCGTTGACCGCTATGGCGTCGTGATAGACAATTACAAAAAGGGGAACACCGAGCGCGACCGTATATGGACAGACCCCTTCTTTGCGATGATGGCGGAGGTGCAGACCCGCATGAACGCCGCCTATGAGCGCAGGGTAAGCCTTGAGCAGAAGAGCCGGGAAATATACGGCAAGGCGGAGGAGATGGGGCGCGAGGCCATGGAAAAGGGCCGGGATATGTACGACAGGGCTTGGGAAAGGCTGGAGAGGTACCTGTAATTTATTATGATAAGGCTGCCGGAAAAGTTCATAAGGAGAATGGGCGAGGAGCTGGGCGGAGAGCTCGGGGAGTTTCTGAAAAGCTACGATCAGCCCCCCGTGCGGGGCCTTCGCGCAAACCTGCTAAAGACGGACCCGAAGGCGTTGGAGGGCCTGCTCCCCTATAAGCTCCAACGCTCCGAAATATTGGAGGAGGGCTTTGCGATAAGGGAGCCCGCGGACGGAATAGGCGGCGACCCTTACCACATCGCCGGGCTTTTCTACATTCAGGAGCCCTCCGCCATGGCTCCCATCGCCGCGGCGGAGATAGAGCCGGGCATGAGGGTGCTGGATCTTTGCGCCGCCCCGGGCGGCAAGAGCGGCGGCATCGCGGCGCGTATGCACGGCGAAGGATTGCTCGTAGCAAACGAGATAGTGCCGGGCAGGGCAAAGATACTGGGCTTTACGCTGGAACGGCTGGGGGTGACGAACGCCGCCGTCACCTGCGCCCATCCGGACGCGCTCTGCGAGGCACTGCCGGGGTATTTCGACAGGGTCATAGTGGATGCCCCGTGCAGCGGCGAGGGCATGTTCAGAAAGGACGAGGCGGCGATAGCCGAGTGGTCTGAGGAGCACGTCATATCCTGCGCCCAGCGGCAGCGGGCCATACTCAAAAGCGCGTATAAGGCCCTGCGCCCCGGCGGCAAGCTGATATATTCCACCTGCACCTTTTCAAGGGAGGAAAACGAGGAGAACATGGAATGGCTCGCCTCGGAGCTTCCGGATATGGAGATAGAGCTCATGGAGCGGCTCTACCCGCACACCTGCCAAGGCGAGGGGCATTTTACCGCGCGGCTGAAAAAGGCTGGCGATGACCGTATGCCCCAGCCGGATATGAAGCTTATGCCCTGCAGGGAGAAGGACTATTTCGGATTTATAGAGCATACCTTTGACCAGCCGCCAAAGGGCAAGGCATATATGATAAAGGATGGACGGGTACTGCTGATCAACGGAGAGCTGCCGGCGGGATTGTCAGCGGTAAGGCTGCTCAGCGCCGGCGTGTACGCGGGAGATATGCTGAAGGGCAGGTTTACTCCCGCCCACAGTCTCTTTATGGCAGCCCACGGCGGCACATACAGGAACGCCATAGAGCTTGCGCCGGACGACCCGCGGCTATACGACTTCCTCAAGGGCAGCACCATAGGCATACCCGAGGGGCTTAAGGGGTATATGCCGCTGTCGGTGGGCGGCTTTCCGGTGGGCTTCGGCAAGGCGGTGGAAGGGACGCTCAAAAACCACCTTCCCAAGGGGCTCAGAAGGGCATGATTTTAAGGTTTTATTAAATAGCGCGAAATGCTCTTGAACCTTGACGAATATGGATATAAAGTATAAGATACGGTAGGCAGAGGCTAAGAATTTATTGACGGAGGAAATATATATGGATAATATCAACGGAAACGCAGCCCTCAACAACGATGTGGAAAGGTACCGCAATTTAGCGGCGCTGTCCTATGTGCTCATGCCTCTTGCGGCGATAATGCTCATACTGGATAAGGACTCCAACTATGTGCGCCATCATGTAAATCAGGTGATATGCCTTATGCTGTGGTTCATAGCGAGCTCCATAGTGCTGGTGATCCCCGTATTGGGCTGGATAGCCGGAGCGGTGGGCATGGTGGCAGGCGTGGTATTTACTATAATCGCCATAGTACGCACCTGCAAGCGGGAGTATTACGAAATACCCTGGATAGGCAAGGTAAGGTTCATACCCGAGGCGTAAATAACGGGACGCAATGTTATGGCGGGGGCTTGACAAAGCCCCAGCTTTTTTATAAACTAAAGCTACCATCAGTTGACAAGAGCACACAAGCCCGAAAGGCTTGTTTTGGGACGCTCCTGCGTTCTCGTCGCTTGTATTACATCCAGTAGTACTGCGCTCCTCGGCCTTGGATCGCCCTCAAAACAAGCTCTTTGGGGTCTTTGAGTTTTAGAAGCCAAAGAGTATGGCAGAACAAGGAGGACGAGTGCAGAAATACTGGTTGTATTTCAAATGAGGACGACACAGTTATGCCGTGCTGTTTGGCTCCTAAAACCTTGTGTGTCCTTGTCAACTGATGGTAAATAATGGCAAGGATTAAGAGGAGTATGCGCTCATACCGCACAAGAGAGACGGCCCCGCCGGCTGAGAGGGCTGTTTGCAAGGAGAGGGCAGAAGGTCGCTTAGGAGCCCCGGAGGTGAAATAACAGGTAGCCCCCGGCGGGCGCGCCCCGTTACGGCGCAAAAGAGGAGCGCGCTGCGCTCAATAAAGGTGGTACCGCGGGTCCGCTCGTCCTTTGAATGAAAGGGCGGGGCGGATTTTTTTATTGAACGTTATTTCTTAGGATACAGGAGGAAGAGAAATGAGCAAAGAACTGCCCAAGACCTATGACCATTCCGATGTGGAAAGCAGGCTTTACGAAGGCTGGGAAAGCAAGGGCTACTTCCATGCGGAGCCCAACCCCGAAAAGAAGCCTTACTGCATAGTTATGCCGCCGCCAAACATAACCGGCAAGCTGCACATGGGACACGCGCTGGACAACACGCTGCAGGATTCCATAATACGCTATAAGCGCATGAGCGGCTATGAGGCGCTGTGGCTCCCCGGCACGGATCACGCCTCCATAGCCACCGAGGTCAAGATAGTTACCGAGATGGCAAAGGAGGGCATAGACAAGCGCGACATAGGCCGCGAGGCGTTCCTCCGGCGCGCCTGGGAGTGGCGGCGCGAGTACGGCGGGGCAATAGTAAAGCAGCTTCGCAAGATGGGCTCCTCCTGCGACTGGGAGCGCGAGCGCTTCACCATGGACGACGGCTGCAACAGGGCCGTAACCAAGGTATTCGTAGACCTTTACAAAGAAGGCCTGATATATAGGGACGACAGGATAATCAACTGGTGCCCCGTATGCCAGACTGCGCTTTCCGACGCCGAGGTGGAATACGAGGAGCAGGCCAGCCACCTCTGGCACGTCCGCTATGACGCGCCCGACAAGAGCTATTCCATAATCTGCGCCACCACCCGCCCCGAAACCATACCCGGCGATACCGCCATAGCCGTGAACCCGGAGGACGAGCGCTATGCGGGGCTTATCGGCAAGACCGTGGTGGTGCCAATAGTGGGCCGCGAGATACCCATAGTTGCGGACGAATACGTGGATAAGGAGTTCGGCTCCGGCGCGGTTAAGATCACCCCCTGCCACGACCCCAACGATTTCGAGGTGGGCGTGCGCCACAATCTGCCCCGCATAAGGGTATTCACCGACGACGGGTACCTCAACGAGCTGGGAGCGCCCTATACCGGCATGACTACCATGGAGTGCCGCAGGGCTATCGTGGCGGATATGGAAAAGAGCGGCAACCTCGTAAAGATAGAGGATTACGCCCACAACGTAGGCGTATGCTATCGCTGCCACAATACCGTCGAGCCCCTCACCAGCCTCCAGTGGTTCGTGAGCATGAAGCCCCTTGCAAAGGAGGCTATCCGCGTGGTGGAGGACGGCGAGGTGAGGTTCGTGCCGGAAAGGTTCAACAAGACCTACTTCAACTGGATGTACAACATCAGGGATTGGTGCATATCCCGCCAGCTCTGGTGGGGCCACAGGATACCCGCCTACTACTGCGAGAATAACGACTGCGGCCATATCGAGGTAACCTTGGACCCGCCGGAAAAATGCCCGGTATGCGGAGCCAAGGTGCATCAGGACGAGGACGTGCTGGATACGTGGTTCAGCTCCGGCATGTGGCCCTTCTCCACGCTGGGCTGGCCGGACAAGACCCCCGAGCTGGAATACTTCTACCCCACCAGCACCCTCGTCACCGGCTACGACATAATCTTCTTCTGGGTAGCCAGAATGATAGTGTTCGGAACCAAGGTCATGGGCAGGATACCCTTCGACACGGTGTACATACACGGCATAGTCCGCGACGAGCTGGGCCGCAAGATGTCCAAATCCCTGGGCAACGGCATAGATCCCCTCGAAATAATAAAGGACTACGGCGCGGATTCACTGCGCTTCAGCCTCGTCACCGGAAACAGCGCCGGCAACGACATGCGCTTTTCCAATAAAAAGGTGGAGGCCGCAAGGAACTTCTGCAACAAGGTCTACAACGCCTCCCGCTTTGTCCAGATGAACTTAGGGGACGATAAGATAGGCGATATAGACATGGCGAGGCTGGATATAGCCGACAAGTGGATACTCCACAGGCTCAACGCCGTCGTGGGGGAGGTCACCTCCAACATGGATAACTTCGAGCTCAACGTCGCCGCGCAGAAGGTATATGATTTTATATGGACCGAGTTCTGCGACTGGTACATAGAGATGGCGAAGCCCCGCCTTTACGGTGAGGACGAGAGCGCCAAGGCAAACGTGAAGTCCATACTTGTGCGGGTGCTGGGGGATTCCATGAAGCTGCTCCATCCCTTCATGCCGTTCATAACGGAGGAGCTTTATCAGAGCCTGCCCAACGCGGAGGAGACCATAATGTGCGCAAGCTGGCCCAAGCACAGCGACGCGCTGGAGTTTGCAAAGGAGGCGGAGGAGATGGAGGGCGTCATGGACGTTATCCGCTCCATAAGGAACCTACGGGCGGAGATGAACGTACCCCCCGCAAGGCGCACCGCCGTATACATGGTGACCCCCGCGGAGAACGCCCCCGCCTTCGAGATGGCAAGGGCATACCTTATGAAGCTGGCGGGCGCGGAGAACGTGATAGTGCAGCAGGATAAGGGCGGCATACCCAAGGGAGCGGTAAACGCCGTATGCGCCATGGGCGAGGCCTTCATACCTCTGGATCAGCTTATCGACATAGATAAGGAAATAGAGAGGGTGAGCAAGGAGATAAGCCGCATGAAGGGCGAGGTCGCCCGCGCAGAGGGCAAGCTCAGCAACCCGGGCTTCGTCGCCAAGGCCCCGGAAAAGGTCATAAACGAGGAAAAGGGCAAGTTAGAGGTCGCTAAGGATATGCTATCCAAGCTGGAGCATCGCCTTGCGGAGCTGCAGGGGTAACGATTCGGATAAGATCGAGGGGCGTTCATAATGGGGACGCCCCTGACCTATTATTTATAATAATTGCAATATAGTTGCAGGCTGTTAGTGTTTTTGCCGGGAAAGAGGTATAAAATCCTATGAGCGCGTTGGAGCTGTTTATTTTAGCCGTCGGCCTGTCCATGGACGCCTTCGCCGTATCGATATGCAAGGGCCTTGCCGTGAAGCGCATAAATTTCAAAAAGGCCGCCATAGTCGGGCTTTGGTTCGGCGGCTTTCAGGCGCTAATGCCCACGATAGGATACTTCCTGGGCTCGCGCTTCAGCGGCGCGATAGAGTCCATAGACCATTGGGTGGCCTTCATATTGCTCTCACTCATAGGCGCAAATATGATACGGGAGGCGCTCTCAAGGGACGAGGACGCGGGCAGGGACAGCGGCTCGCTCTCCTTTAAGGCCATGCTCATGCTTGCGGTGGCCACCAGCATAGACGCTCTGGCGGCGGGCATAACCTTTGCCTTCCTCGATGTGAGCATAGCCACGGCGGCGGGCATGATAGGCTGCACCACCTGCATAATATCCATGGCGGGAGTAAAGGTGGGCAGCGTTTTCGGCACGAGGTACAAGTCGAAGGCGGAGCTGACCGGAGGCGCCATACTCATGCTCCTGGGCCTAAAGATACTTCTGGAGCATACCGGCGCGCTTGCCGCCCTTATGGCCTAACTGTTAACTTTTCCCTCAAACCGCTCCTCTTTGTTGACAGCCTTTTTCGCGGGATTTATAATCAAATCATGTATAAGAAGGAAGAATATTCGGCATGTGCCGCAAGTAAAAGGGGACATGCTCACAGGGCGGCCAAAAGGGTTTTGCCGGCAGTGCTGGCGGCGGGCTTTTTATGCTCCTTTGGCTGCGCGAAAAGGGCGCAGGCGGACACCTTTGTCATGGTGGACGTAGGATATCTGGACGACGAGCATTACGGCGACGACACTACCTTTGTCGCCATAACCGGATATACCACCCCGCAGCCCGTAGTTACCCCGGTACCCACCCCCGAGCCCACGCCAACGCCCACAAGGCGGCCCCAAAAACAGGAGGACAAGCAGAGCGGCGGCAAGGAGCGGAAGGAAGAGAAGCAGGACGGCAAAAAGGACGGCAAGAAGGACGAAAAGAAGGACGAGAAAAAGCCCGAGGCTACTCCTACCTCCGCGCCCGAGAAAAAAGTAAGGACGCCATACGCCGGCAACTATACAAAGCAGTCCCTCTCCTATGAGAGCGGCTCAAAGGCCATCAGCTTCGAGACCACCACGCTGGACGGCAGCAGCGTCGGCAGCAGCCTGTTCGGCAAGAGCAGCGTGACCATGGTGAACATCTGGACCCGTACCTGACCGAGCTGTCTGCAAGAGATGGGTGATCTCTCAGAATTGGCAAGGGAATACAAGGGAAGCGGCTTCAGGATAATCGGCCTCTCGGCGGACGCGATGCCGGAGAATCCCGATATGGTGCTCAGCTCCAAGGAGATGTTTGAAAGCGCAGGGGGCAATTTCACCAACATTACCGCCAGCTCGAGCGTGATAAAAACCATGCTCCAGGGCGTAAATACGGTGCCCACGACGAAGTTTTACGACTCCGAGGGCAGGCTCATAACGGTGGTCCACGGCGCAAAGAGCAAGCAGAAATGGATAGACATTATAGAAACGGTGATGAATGAAAAAGCGTAGTATTATATCATTGGCACTTTTAGCGGCAGGGCTGGCCTTTATCGTCATAGGCGCGGTAAAGGGCGAGGCCAACGCCGTCATGCAAAAGGCCATAATGATATGCATGGAGTGTATCGGCCTTGGATAAGAAAAAAAGAAAAAAGAAGAACCACCCCTTTATTAGGGCGCGCGTATATTTTCAGGCCTGCTGGACGCTGCTGACAAACAGCTATGCCTCGGGCTATATAAACGGGACAATATATCAGGGCGGCGCCAAGAATATATGCGTCCCGGGACTGAACTGCTATTCCTGCCCGGGCGCATGGGGCGCGTGCCCCATGGGCTCGCTGCAAAATGCGCTGGCGGGAAGGGTGAGCGGTTTCCCGTTTTACGTATTGGGCACGCTTATAACGATAGGCGCGCTGCTGGGCAGGATAGTGTGCGGCTGGCTATGCCCCTTCGGGCTGGTGCAGGACCTGCTCTTCAAGATACCGCCAAAGAAAAAGATACGGCGGCTGCCCGGCGAGAATTACCTTCGCAAGCTGCGCTATGTGGTGCTCGTGGTCATGTGCATACTGCTGCCCATGCTTGCCAAGGGCTCATACGGCGTGGGCATGCCGTGGTTCTGCAAGTGGATATGCCCCTCCGGCACGCTGCTGGGCGGCATACCTCTGCTCGCCCTGAACCGGGAGCTTAGAAGCGTCATAGGCTGGCTGTTTACATGGAAGCTGTTTTTGCTGGTGGTGATAATCACGGGCTCTATACTCGTGTTCCGCCCGTTCTGCCGCTATCTTTGCCCTCTTGGAGCCATATATGGCCTTATGAATCCCGTGTCGCTGGTAAGGATGCGGGTGAGCAAGAGCCGCTGCGTGGAGTGCGGTGCATGCCAGAGGGCCTGCGGCTTGGATATACCCGTATATAAGCAGCCAAACTCTACCGACTGCATACGCTGCGGCAAGTGCATAACCGTATGCCCCCACGGTGCGCTCAAGATGGATGCGAGCCTGAAGGGCAAGCGCAGGCGCAGGGCGGGAAGGAAGAATGTCGAGGACGTCTGATGAGATACGATGCTGAGCTTATACGGCTTAAGGATAAGACATACGGCGTGCTGCGAAACCCGGAGCCCTGCGAGGGCGGCAAGGTGCTGGAGCTCATGCGTATATGCTCCGGCGAGACAGAATACCTCATGCACTACCCGGACGAGGTAATACGGAGTGAAGAGAGCGAGGCGGCATTCATACAGATGAGCAACGAGTCGGACGGCTCGCTGCTGCTGGTGTGCGATATAGACGGCGAGCTTGCCGGCCTGTGCTCGCTGAACTGCGCCGGCATGACCAAGTCCAAGGTGCGGCACAGGGCGCGGCTGGGCATAAGCGTGATAAGCAAATACTGGGGCAGAGGCCTCGGCACGATAATGATGAACGCCCTTGAGAAGCAGGCCAAGGCCATGGGCATAAGCCAGATGGAGCTGGAATTTATAGAGGGCAACGACAGGGCGCGGGGCCTTTATGAAGGGCTGGGCTATCGGGTGACGGGGGAGCTTCCCAACGCGATACACAGCCGGGACGGTAAGCGCCTCGGCCTATTCACCATGATAAAGGAAATATGACGCGACAAAACAAAAAGGCCGGAGCGATCCGGCCTTTTTTGCGGTTATAGCTTATAATTTACCCATTTGCAGTATTCCTCAAGCCCGTCCTTGCTGCCGTCCCAGTCGGTGCATACCTCGGCGTCGGGAAAGACCACCATCTCGTGCAGTATGGTGAGGGGGCCTATTTTGCATATACTGTAAGGCAGTATCTTGTGGTAGTACACCGTCATGCCGCTGTCCGACAGGAAGGATACGTCGTCAAAGGAGGTGCCCATGCTGTAATAGTGGTATTTGTAGCTTTCGCACAGCGTCTTGAGGAAGGGGCTGTCCTGTATGTGCAGGTTCTCCGCCGTTACCTCGTTGAAGTTCTCCCGGAAGTGCAGCTCGAGATCGGGCTTGCGGGCGTGCTGCTTTTCCCAGCGCTGCACGACGGAATCCACCCATGAAAACGGGGCGCGCTTATCCTGTATCACGCAGTTTATGCGTACCGGGACCTTAAGGCTGCCCAATACGTCGTCTGGGGCGGGGGCGTGGAGAAAGGCGGAGTCCTTTTCGTATGTGGAAAGGTGGCGGGATACGTTTATGCCCTTTACGCAGGGGTATTCCACGTCGAATATATGGGCTGTTTCCCTTGCGGACTCTGACGGGAAAAGGGTGTTCACGTATACTATCTTGTCCTTGAGGATATCCAGCATCCTGCCGAGATAATCCAGATTGTCGCAGGGCTCGCCGCCGGTTATCATAATATCCTCGATGTCGGAATCCGCTATGCGGCGCAGCACCTCGAGGGTCCTATCCAACGAAACGTCCAGCGTATCGTACATCTTGCGGGATTCGCAGAAGGGGCACTTCCTGCCGCAGTTGTAGGGAACGTAAACGTGGGCGGTCTTTTTAGGCCGCACGGTGTTTTTTATATTGTCGATATTGTCAAGGCAATACATTTGAAGTCCTCCGGGGAACATAAGAAGCTGTGGGGGAAATTATATTTCTACACAGACTATAATATAGCATCGGCGGGGGCATTTTCAAGAAAAGTTTATCCTTTAACAAATTCGCCGTTTTTCTTTATGGAAAAAGTGAAAAAATACGGCGTGCAGGCGTTGAAATGGCGCGGGCGGATGTGCTATATTTAATAAAATAAGCCTATTTAACCCCTGCGCGTTACTCCACTTAAAAAATAACGCGCGAGGGGCTAAAAAAGGAGAAGATCCGCCGCGGCTGGCGGTGCGGCAGTGTGGAGACCTGTCGTAATGGGATAAGCGCCTTTATCCCGAGGCCGTTCATTGCGGAGGCAGGACGGTCGCAGCCGAAAAAAGAATATGGCAGAAGTAAGCCTGAAAAACATCAAGAAGGTCTACCCCAACAGCGAGCCCAAGAAAAAGGCCAAGGAACAGGCCGAAAAGAAGCACAACCTTCAGATCACGGACGAGGGCGTCGTGGCGGTGCAGGAGTTCAACCTCGACATCGCGGACAAGGAATTTATCGTGCTGGTTGGCCCCTCCGGATGCGGAAAGTCCACTACCCTGCGTATGATAGCGGGGCTGGAGGACATCACCGCCGGCGAGCTGTACATAGGCGACAAGCTTATGAACGACGTGGCCCCCAAGGACAGGAATATCGCCATGGTATTCCAGAACTACGCGCTGTATCCTCACATGACGGTATATGAGAATATGGCCTTCTCGCTCAAGCTCAAAAAAACCCCTAAGGACGAGATAGACCGCAAGGTAAGGGAAGCGGCGGAAATACTGGACATAACCGAGTATCTCGACCGCAAGCCCAAGGCCCTCTCCGGCGGACAGCGCCAGCGCGTGGCCATAGGGCGGGCGATAGTGCGCGACCCTGCCGTATTCCTGATGGACGAGCCCCTCTCCAACCTCGACGCAAAGCTCCGCAACCAGATGCGCGCCGAGCTTATAAAGCTGCGTCAGAGGATAAATACCACCTTCGTTTACGTGACCCACGACCAGACCGAGGCAATGACCCTGGGCGACCGCATAGTAATAATGCGGGACGGCTTCATACAGCAGATAGGCACCCCTCAGGAGGTGTTCAACCACCCCGCGAACCTCTTCGTGGCGGGCTTCATAGGCACTCCCCAGATGAACTTCTTCGATGCAAGGCTGGATAAGGACGCCGACGGGTACTATATTGAGCTGGACGGCGCCAAGGTGTGCCTGCCCGAGGATAAGCAGCAGGCGCTTAGGGACAAAAACGCCGAGCCGCAGGATATAACCCTCGGCATCAGGCCGGAGCACATAATGCTGTGCTCAGACGACGCGGCGGCGCACATCAGCGCGACGGTGGACGTATCCGAGATGATGGGAAGCTCCGTGCATCTCCACGTGGAGGCCAACGGCAAGGACGTTGTGGTGATAATCCCCACCATGGACCTCGAGGGCAGCGCCCATCAGATGTTCAGCTACGGAAACAGGATAAACTTCACCTTCGGCGGCAACGTGCTGCACATGTTCAGCAAGCAGGACGAAAAGAACCTCATCTAAGCATAATATTAAAGGCTGTATGCTCCCCCGGGATAAGCGGGGGAGCTTTTTTGCAGCCGGTATTTTGTCTCAAATTTGTAAATAAACTGTGCAAACCCACACAATTACGACGATATATGGTATATTTCTATATAATTCGATACAGTTCGAGCAATTTATGTTTTTTTAGGGGTAACGCATGATCAAGAGGTTGTTGGCGATGCTTATGGCGGCGGTGCTGCTCTGCGCCGTGCCGCAGCAGGCTCACGCGGCGGAGGATTACAGTTGGATAAAGGTAAAGCTCTCCACAAATAACGCCACCGTTCTCACCATGTATGCTTCCGGCAGGTACTTCGTAAAGGAAAACGGCGCGGAGTTCACCGGAGGCACCGTGACTGTACGCAGCAACGGCGACGGCACCATGACGCTTTACCATTCCGGCTCCCAGGGCGAGCTGTATACCGGCCGGTCGCTTTCCGTGATGCGCGAGAGGGTAGCGCGGGATGCGGGCTACATGAAGCTCAACGGCAGGTGCTACCTTGGTCACTTTAACCTGAAGGTGATGTCCTCCGGCTATATCCGCGTGGTGAACGAGGTGCCGCTGGCCCACTACCTTTACGGCGTGGTGGGGTATGAGATGAGCGACACCTTCCCCATAGAGGCGCTTAAGGCGCAGGCTGTGGCGGCAAAGTGCTATGTGCTTTCAAACATGACCGCCTCGGGAGATTACTATATAGGGGACACCTCGGCGGAGCAGGTATACAAGGGCTACAACGCCTCCTATACAAACGTAATAGCGGCGGTGGACAGCACGCTCGGCGAAATACTTGCGGTAAACGGCAGGATGCTCTGCACCTATTACGCCGCAAGCAACGGCGGCGAGACCCTTTTGCCCAGCCAGGCCTGGCCCGCAAAGCGGGTGAGCGACAGCGGCTACGATATACGGCTGGATCCTTACGACCTCAGCAACGCATACAGCAAGATGGAGACCGTAAAGCTCCCGGTGAATATGGGAGGAGAGATAAGCCCGGCGCTTATGAATATGCTGCTGGATAAGGCGTCAAGGGCGCTGGGATATCAGGTCAACCAGATAGACGGTATATACTCCGTATCGCTCCATACGCCCAAGCACTCCGGCACCAGCCGCTGCATGTCAAAATGCAGCATAGAGCTTGCGGCGAGCCAGAGCGGTTCGGATTCAAGAAGCGTGGCCCTGGAGTTCTATACGAGCGAGCTGGAGAGCTATGGCGTGGTGTACGACAAGACCCTGCGCGCATACTGGGGCGAGATGGACTCATCGGGATATTACAGGATATACCATGTGCGCTACGGCCACGGCGTGGGCATGAGCCAGCGCGGTGCGCAGGCGATGGGGAGCGCGGGCATGAGCTATCGGGAAATACTGAGCTTCTACTATCCCGGCGCATCCCTTGCAAGCATAAGGGTATCTGAGCCACAGGATCCCGTAAACAAGAATAGCGGCGCACAGGCCGAGGCTACCCCGCAGCCCTCCGCCCCACCCGATGCAGACGCGCCGGAGGGCGTGAGGGCATACGGAACGGTGAACGGCTCCGGCGTGAACATGAGGACGGGCCCCGGCACCTCCTATGAGAGCATAGACAAGCTGGACAGGGATACGCGGCTATACATATACGGTTCCAAGGGAGGATGGTATCTGGTATCCACGCCGAGCGGGAGCAAGGGATACGTCATATCCACATACGTGAGCATAACGGGCTACCCGGCGCAGCAGCCGGACGCCGAGGTGAAGCCGCCGGATACCGGCGGGGAAAGCGGCGGAAATGCTGAGGACGGGCCGCCGGCGACGGTGCTGGTCCCGGAGCCCGTGGCCTCCGGCGTGGTGACGGGGCAGGGGGTAAACTTCCGCAAGGGCCCCGCCGCTTCTTACGCCAGCATAGGCAGGCTGGATAAAAACACAAAAATAAGCATATACGGCAAGACCGGCGGCTGGTATTACGGTGAGGCGGAGGGCAAGCTGGGCTATATCAGCGAAAGCTATGTAAAGGTCGCGGGCGGGGACAAGCAGGAGGAAGGCAAGGCCCCGGATAACGCCGCGACGGCGCCTAAGCAGGAGGACGGCGGGGATACGGTAAAGGCAGGCCGTGTGACCGCCTCCGGCGTGAATATGCGGATAGGCCCCGGCACGTCGTATAATTCACTGAAGAAGCTGGAAAAGAACACCGGCGTATACATACTGGGACAGTCCGGAAGCTGGTACAGCGTCCAGACAGGGCAGCTAAAGGGGTATGTGCATAAGGATTATATACAGCAGACGGGCGACCAGAGGATAAACGGCTCGGACGCTTCCGGAAAGGGCGTTACCACGGGCAGCGTAAGGCTCCGCAAGGGAGGCAACACCGATTCGGCGGTGATAGCTACCCTCAAAAAGAATACCGAGCTTACGCTTTACGGCAAGACGGACGGCTGGTACTCCGTTAAGACCTCCGACGGCACGGCGGGCTTTGTAAGCTCGAAGTACGTAAAGGTCACGGAGGCTTACGCGGGGAACGCGCAGCAGGATGCGGGCAAGGCGGAAAGCGACGACGCCATAGGCACAGGCAAGACCAACGCCAACGTGAATATGCGGCAGGGCCCCTCCTCCGGTACCAAGAAGCTGGCGCGGCTTCCCAAGGGCACGGAGGTCACGGTATACGCCGATGAAAACGGCTGGCGGCTGGTGGAATACAAGGGTACCCGGGGCTACATATACGCAAAGTACGTCACCGGCACGGCGCAGGACAAGGGCACGGCGGTAGGCGCGGGAGAGAAGGATAAGGATACCGCTGCAAAGCCCGGCGGCGGCTCCGGCGTGGCGCTGCCGCGGGGCGAGACCGGCTCCAAGGTGAACTTCAGGAGCGGACCAAGCACCAAGAACACCAAGGTCTACGAGACCCTCAAAAAGGGCGCGGAGGTGGAGATAATAGGCCGGACGGGAAACTGGTATTACGTCGTATACGGCGGTCAGGCGGGCTTTATAAGCTCAGACCATCTAAAGCCCACGAAGGAGGGCACCGTGGACATACAAAAGGTCAGCGCTGGCATAACGCCGCAGAAGTGCGTGACCAATTCCGAGGTGAACATCAGGAGCGGCCCCTCCACCGGCAGCAGCAAGCTGGGCAGGCTGGACAAGGGCGAGAGCGTGACGGTGTATTACGTGTCCGACGGATGGTGCTTCGCAAGGTGCAAGGATCAGTACGGCTTCCTGTACGACAAGTACGTAAGCCTTTCAGATCAATAGGATAAAGCAAAAGAGGGCCTGACGGCGCGGGAAAAACGCCGTCAAGCCCTTTTTCGAAATAATATCAAAAGGGATTTAAAAAACGGTCAGGGCATGTTTTTGCATATATTTAGAAGGTATTCGCGGAACATGACTATCTCCGGCGAGCCGGAGCGCTCGGCGGGGCATATAAAGCTGAGATAGACCAGCCCGGGCGGGTTGAGAGGCACCGCCGCCACGCCGTAATACGAGGCAAAGGAGCGGGGCCCCAGGGCTATGCCCTTGCCGCTGCGTATGAGGTTTATGACAGTGTGTATGCCGTCGGAGCGGTATACGCGCCCGGGGGAGATATTGTGCTTTTTGAAGGTCTCCTTGAGCGTCCTGTCCTCGATGGAGCCCTCCAGGCCGGTTATCATGGTGCTGCCCTGCAGATCCCTTGTGGAGATGTATTTAAGCTCGCTCCGCGGGTCTAACTGGGACATCAGCACGCACTGGTTTTCGCCTATTAGCTCGCAGCAATCCAGCGGCGGGCAGTCCTTCATAAGGCTTTGGGGCGGTAGCCTGTCCAGAGCAAGGTCTATGGAGCCCTCCTTTAGCCCCGCGAGGTAGTCGAACCCCGCCTCGGTTATGAAGGTCACCTCCAGGTCGGGGAGATTATCAAAGAAAGACGCTATATCCTGAAAAAGGCCGTTTGAATACACCCGCGAGCCCATGGCGATGCGGAGGTGCTTTTTATATCGGTCGTCCGCAAAGCCTATGCTGCGCTGAAACCGCTGCCAGCTATCCACCGCGGGCTGCGCCGCGGCGCAAAACTGCCTGCCCCTTTCCGTAAGGTATAGCCCATGGGAGGCGCGGGTGAAAAGCTCGTACCCAAGCTCCTTTTCCAACCGGGATATCTGCTGGGAAAGGGCGGACTGGGAGAGGTAGAGCCTGCCCGCCGCCTTGGATACGTTGTGATATTTCGCGACCTCAAGGACATATATGAGCTGAAGCACGTTCACGGAGCGCCTTCCCCCTTTACAATAAGATTTACTAATATCATTATTATAAGGTTGCACTTTACACAGCGCAATAAGCTGCAATAAAATATCATTAGGGAAACAGAAAAATCAGTCAATTCAGCAGCTATGGAGCAACTCTTTTAATTTGATGGGAGGCGTATAAATTTGGAAAAGCATCTACTTTACGGAAATGAAGCGATAGCAAGGGGCGCGTATGAGGCGGGCGTGGAGGTATGCTCGGCATATCCCGGCACGCCCAGCACCGAGGTGTTTGAAAACCTTACGCAATACAGCAAGGATCTGTACTGCGAGTGGGCGCCCAACGAGAAGGTGGCGGCGGAGGTGGCATACGGCGCGAGCATCGCCGGCGTGCGTAGCCTTGCCGCAATGAAGCACGTGGGCGTGAACGTGGCGGCGGACCCTATCTTTACCGCGGCCTATAACGGCGTAAGCGGAGGGTTTGTGATAATATCCGCGGACGATCCCAGCATGCATTCATCACAGAACGAGCAGGACAACAGGAACTATGCGCGGGCCGCAAAGATAGCGATGGTGGAGCCGTCGGATTCTCAGGAGTGCCTCGATTTCATGCATACCGCATACGAGATATCAGAGCGCTTCGATATGCCCGTGCTGTTCAGGACCACCACAAGGATAGCCCATTCCAAGAGCCTCGTCACCTTCGGCGAAAGGAAGGAGCAGGAGGCAAAGGAGTATGCGCGCAACGTGCGTAAGTTCGTATCCACCCCCGCCAACGCATACGCAAACAGGGCGAAGCTGGAAGAGAACATGAAAAAGCTCGAGGAATACGCCTGCGACTGCCCGCTCAACAGGATGGAGCTGAAGGGGAGCAATGTAGGCGTGGTGACGGCGTCCATAGCCTATCAATACGCCAAGGACGCCTTCCCGGAGGATACGTCCTTCCTCAAGCTGGGGCTTACCAACCCCCTGCCCATAGAGCTGATACGCAGCTTTGCAAAGAAGGTCGATAAGCTGTACGTCATAGAGGAGCTGGACGGCTTTATGGAGGAGCAGATGAAGGCTGCCGGCATAGAGTGCGTGGGCAAGGAGCTTATAGGCGATATGTACGAGCTCAACCCGCAGATACTTAAGGAAAGGCTTTTCGGGGAGAAGGCAGCAAGCGCGGAGCTCGATGTAAAGCCCGTGCCGCGCCCGCCGGTGCTTTGCCCGGGCTGCCCCCATCGCGGCTTCTTCTATACGATCTCCCGCCACAGGAACGCGGTGGTGGCCGGCGATATAGGCTGCTATACGCTGGGTGCGGCGGCGCCTCTTTCCGCCTTGGATAGCTGCGTGTGCATGGGCGGCGGCTTTACGGTCGCCATGGGCATGGCGAAGGCCTTCCGCCAGAGCGGCGTTAAGGACAAGAAGGTATTCGGCATAATGGGCGACTCCACCTTCTTCCACAGCGGCATGACGGGCGCGGCGGAGATAATCTACAACAAGGGCGACGTTATCCCCGTGGTGCTGGATAACTCCATAACCGGCATGACGGGCCATCAGGATAACCCGGGCAGCGGCTATACGCTTCAGGGCGATGTGGCGGAAAAGATCAAGATAGAGGACGTGCTGGCCTCCATAGGCTTTGAAAAGGTCATAATCGTGGATCCTCAGGACCTTCGCGCCATGGAAAACGCGGTGCAGGAGGCCATGGCCTCCGAGGTGCCGGCGGCCATCATAACCCGCCGCCCCTGTGTGCTTATAAAGAGGATAAAGCACGATATAGGACTATGCGTGGTGGATACCCAGAAGTGCATAGGCTGCAAGATGTGCATAAAGGTCGGCTGTCC
This sequence comes from uncultured Clostridia bacterium, assembly GCA_934633985.1. Classification (GTDB taxonomy): domain Bacteria; phylum Bacillota; class Clostridia; order Christensenellales; family CAG-138; genus SFEL01. Next base: position 8,842 of record CAKTYU010000004.1, on the reverse strand, counting down.
CGCCGTCATGGTGCATGAGGGCAAGGCGCGCATAGACGCCGCACAGTGCATAGGCTGCACCGTGTGCGCTCAGGTATGCCCCAAGGGCGCTATTTCAAGAAGGGAGAAGTAAAGAATCCATGGAACATAATAAAAGCGCGATACTGGTAGGCGTAGGCGGCCAGGGAACTATACTTACGGCGAAGGTGCTGGTAAACGGGCTCATGCGCGCCGGATACGACGTAAAGATGTCCGAGGTCCATGGCATGAGCCAGCGCGGCGGAAGCGTGTCCACCCAGGTGCATTGGGGCGAGAAGGTATACTCCCCGGTGATAGGCAAGGGCGCGGCGGATATAGTGGTGGCCTTTGAAAAGATGGAGGCGGTGCGCTATGCCGATTACCTCAAGCCGGACGGGATAGCGGTCATAAACGACTTTGAGATAGAGTCCTCCACCACGGCGGCGGGGATGTTTGAATATCCCGAGGGCTGCATAGAGGCCATGAAGAGCAAGTTCAAGTGCTATACGCTGGACGCGGCAAGCATAGCCAAGGATATCGGCAATGCAAAGTGCATGAATATAGTGCTGTTCGGCAGCATGGTAAAGGTGCTGGGCATGGACGGCATAGATTGGGAAGCGGTGATAGCGGATACCGTGCCGGAGAAGTTCAGGGATATGAACATCAGGGCCTACCGCGCCGGATACGGCGCCGTATAGCCCGGACGGAAGGTATTGCTTATGAAGGTTCTGGTGATAAACCCGGGGGCGACCTCCACGAAGATATCCGCCTTTGACGAGGATAAGGAGGTCATGCGTGTCAATATAAGCCACAGCGCGCAGGAGCTTTCGCAGTTCGCCCATATAGCAGAGCAGATGCCCTACCGCAAAAAGCTGATACTGGACGCCCTCAGGGAAAACGGCATGGAGGTATCCGACTTTGACGCGGTATGCGGAAGGGGCGGCCTGCTGCGCCATATCCCGTCCGGCACATACGCCGTAAACGACAACGTAATACACGATATACTCAATCCAAGCTATGGCGAGCACGCAGCCAACCTCGGCGCGTACATCGCCATGGAGCTGGCGAAGCCCGCAGGGATACCGGCGTATTTTGTGGATCCCGTCTGCGTTGACGAGCTGCAGGAGGTGGCGCGCATATCCGGAATGAAGGGCATGGAGCGGCAGAGCTTTTTCCATGCGCTCAACCATAAATCCGTGGCGCGCCGGGCGGCGGAGCAGATAGGCAGGCCGTATGAGGAGCTCAACCTGATCGTCGCCCATTTGGGCGGCGGCGTATCGGTGGCGGCCCATGAAAGGGGCCGTGTGGTGGACGTATACAACGTCAAGGACGACGGGAGCATGGGGCTGGACAGGGGCGGCGCGCTGCCGGTCAACGCCGTGGTGGAGCTTTGCTATTCCGGCCGCAGCAGGGCGGAGGTAAAGCGCATGCTGGGCGCCGAGGCGGGGGTCTATTCCTATCTCGGCACAAAGGACTTCCGCGAGGTGCTAAAGAGGATGCAGGAGGGCGATGCGGAGGCGGCGCTGATATTCCGCGCCCTTGCCTATCAGCTCGCCAAGGATATAGGCGCTATGGCGGCCGTGCTGCGCTTTGAGGTGGACGCCATAGTTTATACGGGGGGCATGGCATACAGCGATAGCCTGTGCAAGGAAATCACCTCGTATATTTCCAAGGTGGCACCTGTGATCTGCCTGCCTGGCGAGGAGGAAATGAGGAGCCTCGCAGAGGGGGCGCTGAGGGTCCTGCACGGCGGGAAATGCTTTGAATATTGATTGTGAGAGGTTAATTAAAGATGATAACAATAGAAAGCCTTATAAGGACGGCCTCGGGCATGGCCTCCGGCGTGATAGCGGTAGCCGCGGCGCACGACGAGGAGGTGCTCAAGGCGGTTTGCGAGGCAAAGCATAAGAACATCGCAAGCGCCGTGCTGATAGGAGATACGGCGCGGATAAGGGGCATACTCGCCGAGCTGGGCGAGGATGCGGACGGCTTTGAGCTTATGGAGGCCGAAAGCGACGCCGAATGCGCCGCAAAGGCGGTGAGCGCAGTGCGCAGCGGCAGGGCAAACCTTCTTATGAAGGGCATACTGAACACCGCCGACCTAATGCGCGCCGTATTGGATAAGGAAAACGGCATACGCACCGAGAGGCTTATAAGCCACGTCATGCTTTATCAGCCTGCGGGATACCGGATGATGGCCCTCACGGACGGGGGCATGAACCCCTTCCCCGACCTTGCGAAAAAGATCCAAATACTGGAAAACGCCGCAATATTGATGAGGAGCATAGGCTTTGAAAGGCTTTATGCGGCCTGTATTTGCGGCGCAGAGACGGTAAACCCCAAGATACAGTCCATGGTGGATGCACAGGAGCTTGCGGGGATGACGGAGCGCTGGGGCAGGTACGATATGCAGGTCTACGGCCCGGTGGGGCTGGATCTTGCGGTGAGTCGCGAGGCCTGCGCGCATAAAAAATACAACGCCCCCGGCGCGGGCATGGCGGATATACTGCTGGCGCCCAATTACGAGGTGGGAAACGCCATGGGCAAGGCCATGTCGCTGTTCGGCGGGGCGAAGAATGCGGGGATAATCGTCGGCGCGAGGGTGCCGATAGTGCTGGTATCCAGATCCGACAACGCGGAGACCAAGCTGGCCTCCATCGCCCTTGGGGCGGTCGCGGCGCGGGGCTGATGGGAAGGACGGGGAGGATAATATGATATCGGAAAAAATGTATGCTCTTGGGTCTAAGCAGTCCTGCATACGCGAAATATTTGAGTTCGGATTAAAGCGCAAGCAGCAGGTGGGCGAGGAAAACGTATTTGACTATTCCCTCGGCAATCCCTCCATACCCACCCACAAGCAGGTGGACGACGCCATAACCGGCCTCATACAAAACGAGAACAGCCTCATACTGCATGGCTATACGCCCGCCGGCGGGGACAGGCGGGCAAAGGACGCCATAGCGGCGGATCTTAACGAGCGTTACGGCATGGATATAAGCGCGGATAACCTGTTTTTGACCTGCGGCGCGGCAGCGGCGGTCATAGCCTCGCTGAAGGCCATAGCCATAGAGGACGGCGAGGTAATAATTATTGCGCCCTATTTCCCGGAGTATACGATGTACGCGGAAAGCAGCGGCCTTAAGGCCGTGACGGTGCCTGCGGACACAAAGGAGTTCCAGATACGGTTTGTCGAGCTGGAAAAGCGCATAAACCCCCATACCCAGGCCGTTATAGTAAATTCCCCCAACAACCCCTCCGGCGCGGTATACAGCAGGGAGACTATATGCCGTCTTGGGAGGCTGCTGGAGCAAAGGAGCGCCGAGTACGGCCATGCCATATATATAATCGCAGACGAGCCCTACCGCGAGCTGGTATACGACGGGGCCGAGGTTGCCTTCATACCGCAGATATACGCCAACACCATAGTGTGCTATTCCTTCTCCAAGTCCATGTCCCTCCCCGGGGAGCGCATAGGCTATGCCTGCGTAACGGACAGGGCGGAGGACAGCCGCGAGCTTCTTCTGGCCATAGCCGGCGCGGCAAGGAGCATGGGCCACGTGTGCGCCCCCTCCACGATGCAGCAGATGCTGGTGCGCTGCGTAAAGCTGCGCCCCGATGTGGAGGCGTATGACAGGAACAGGCGTACCCTTTACGACGCATTGACGGAATACGGCTACAAATGCGTTAAGCCCAAGGGCGCGTTTTATCTTTTCGTTGAAGCGCCCGGAGGGGACGCGAGGGAGTTTGCCGCCCGCGCCATGAAGAAGGATCTGCTTATAGTGCCGGGAGACGAGTTCGGCTGCCCCGGCTACTTCCGCCTGAGCACCTGCGTTTCGCACGACATGATAAAGCGCAGCCTGCCCGCCTTCCGTGAGCTTGCGGAGGAAGCGCAGGCATAGCGCAAAGATCACCCCTTAGGCAGCATGATTGCGCCGCACATCCGCAAGGATCGCCGCGGCGCTTTTTTTATTTATTCTCCTTGCCCATTGACGCAGCGGGGCTGCCGTGCGCCGACTGTGTGAAAAATATGACTCATAAAAATAGGTTTTTATGCATTGACAAAGAATTTAACCGCGATTATCATATAAAGCGGCAACTCGATTTATGAGAATTACTGATGTAAACGATTAGTGATTGTACTGGAAAGAAGGCGCGAGAAATGAATGACGTAAAGAAAGTATCCACCGTTGACTTTTTCTGCATAGGCTTTGGCGCAATAGTGGGCGTGGGCTGGGCCGTATCCATAAATAGCTGGATGGCGGGAAGCGGAGGGCCGCTGCCTGCGGCGCTGGGCTATGTGCTTGCGCTGGTGATGATGATACCGGTGGCGCTTTGCTATTGCGAGCTTTGCGCCATGCTGCCCGTAACTGGCGGCGGTATGGCGTACGCCTTCAGGGCGTTCGGCGACAACACCGCCTTCATATCCGGCTGGGCGGCCTTCGGCGCGTTCATAACCATAATACCGTGGGAAGCCATATATGTGGTGGATATCCTCAGCATAGTGTTCCCGGTGCTAAAGTATGGAACGCCCATATATACCATTGCCGGCGCGGATATATACATAGGCCACATAATAGTCGGCACTGTGATCTCGCTGATACTTTACTGCATAAACCGCAAGGGCGTTTCGGCCTCCGCCATGCTCCAAAGGGTGCTGTGCTTCGTGTTGGTGGGCAGCGGCGTGCTGGCGATGGCCTTCGCATTGGGCAAGTTCAGCATCGCTAACCTGAGCCCCGTTTACGAAAACGTGGGCAAGGGCTCCCACAGCAGCTTTTTAGGCGGTATGCTGTCCATACTTGCCTCGGTGCCGTTCTTTATAGCTGGGTTTGAGACCATACCCCAGGGGATAGAGAGCGCCGGCGGCGACATAAAATCAGTCGGCAAGACGGTGGTTATGACCGTCGTAAGCTCCTGCCTGTTTTACGCGCTGCTACTCTTTACCTTGGGCGGGGCGATGCCCTGGGAGAAGTTCATCGGCTTTGACAGCCCGGCGGCGGCGCTGCTATTTAAGGATATTTACCCCGGCCCTCTGGGCCAGGCCATGTATCTGCTGATACTTATAGGCTCTATATGCGGCCTGCTCACTACGTGGAACGGCTTTATGATGGCCTCCTCGCAGATACTCATGGCGATGGCCCGCGTGAGCATAGTGCCCGACGTGCTTGCAAAGCAGCATCCGGTATACAAGACGCCGGTAAATGCATTGAATGTTACGCTCGTAGCCTCGCTCATAGGCCCGCTCCTCGGCAGCGGACTCATAGGCGACCTTACCACCTTCTCCGCTGCGGGCTACGTTGTAAGCTGGCTGCTGACCGCAGTATGCCTTATCAAGCTGCGCCGGAGCGAGCCCGGCTTGAAGAGGCCGTACCAGATACCGGGCGGCGAAAAGACCGCGTGGTTTGCGGGGATATGCATGGCGGTGCTGCTTGCGCTGCTGCTGATCCCCGGGCAGCCGGTATGGATAGGCAAGCTGGCAACGGTGCTTTTCCTCTGCTGGATGGCCATAGGCGGGGTGCTGTATGTGCTGGATAGCCGCCAGCGGGCCAGATACTCAAAGCTCAAGCGCGCCTCCATACTCTTTGCGGGCATGGTCGCGGCGGACGGTATGCCCATGCCGGAGAGCATGGAGATATACGACGAGAGCTACAAGATACTTTCGTTTATTGCGCCTGGCGAGTTCGCGGGACATTCGCTTATGGACATTGGCTGGGGCAAGAATAACGGCCTGTTCGTGCTAAAGATAGAGCGGGATACCGAGATACTCATGCTGCCGGCCGGCCGCACCGTAATAAAGGACGGGGACCGCATATTTGCCATGGGCGCGGAGCGCCACGTTAAAAAGTACTGCGCCAACCACGACATAGGCAAGCACACCGTTACCCCCTTGAAGGAGTTTATGGGCATGGGCAAGGGGGAGCGCCAGGTGCCGCTCCGCTGCGCCGAAATAGAGCTCAAGGGCAGCGAGCCGTACTGCAACGTATCCGTAAAGCATTCCGGCATACAGGATCAGTACTCCTGTGTGCTGATAGGACTGAGCCACGGCGGCGTGCAGCCCATAGTGCCGGACGGCGACAACATCATGGAAACCGGCGATACTATATGGGTGCTGGGAACGGATAAGAATATCGAGAAGCTGCTTGCGGCATAAGGCTTATAGCGATATGAGCGCATGGAAAAGCCCTCGGGGATACCCGGGGGCTTTGGCATATCCAAGGGAAAAGCGCTTTATCCGCGCAGGCGGCAAGCGCCGCTTTTTTAAAGCTCCAGCTTATAATCCCCCGGCTTGATAAGGCCGCCCTTACGCATGAGCTCGGATACCGCCCAGGACACGAGCGCGGGTATCACCGCGGCTATCAAAATGAGGCCGAAGATATCCCATGGGGTGGCGCCGCCGCCGTTTATCCAGCCTACTATGACGCCTATCGGCCCCACGAGGCCGCAGGTGCCCATGCCGGAGGCTATGGCAAAGCCGTTCTGCTCCAGATGGAACACGCACGTCGCAAGCGGCCCGCCCACCAGAGAGGCGGCGACAGCCGGAAGCCAGAGTATGGGCTTACGCATCAGGTTTGGCACCTGAAGCATGGAGGTGCCGAGCCCCTGTGCCGCAAGGCCCTGAAAGCGGTTTTCCCGCCATGAGGCCACGGCAAAGCCAACCATGTGGGCGCAGCAGCCTGCGACGCAGGCGCCGCCCGCAAGGCCGGTTAGCCCGAATGCGGCGCATATTGCCGCGGAGCTGATGGGAAGGGTAAGCACCGCGCCCATTACGGCGGAGACGAGGAGCCCCATGACAAAGGGGCGCATCTCAGTCGCCCACATGATAAAGTTGCCTATGACCGTGCCTATTTCCCCTATGGGCGGGGCGATGAGCATGGCGGCAAGCACTCCGGTCAGTATCGTTACGGCGGGGGTAACGATAAGGTCGACCGGCGTGCGCTTGGAGACTAACTTGCCGAAAAATATGGATATGACGCTCACGAAGAAAACGGACAGTGGGCCGCCGCTGCCGCCCAGCGCGTTTGCCGCATAGCCGACGGTCAGCAGAGAGTACAGCACAAAGGCCGGGGCCTTCATGGCGTATCCGATAGCCGCTGCCATAGCCGCGCCCTGCACCGCCTTGGCAAAGCCGTTTGCGTCGGCGAATAGGCTGTATTCGTTGCCCCACATCGTAAAGCGAAGATCAAAGAGATATGTGCCGACGGTGCTTATTATGGTGCCGATAAGCAGCGAGGCGAACAGGCCGTAAGCCATGCCGCCCAGCCCGTCTATAAAGATGCGCTTTGCGGAAAACTCGATGTTCTGCGCCTTGAAGTAGGCCCTCATTTTGCCCGTGGAAGTTTTTTCGGTGTTCATTGCTTTTTCATTCCCCCTCTATACTGCGTCGCCGAACAGACACATTTGGCGTCTATTTTGATTATAAGGTCGCTTCCGCCTTTGTCAAGAAGGGTTTAGGGCTGCTGGGAGGGAATGATAAGACTACAATATCTCCGCGCCCCATTACTGCAACCCGGTAATAAAGATTACCAAGGCCGTGATCGCCAAAACTGTCCAGCCCATGTACCTTCCCGCTATCTCCCAGTCGGACGGCTCGGCGTCCTCTGCGTTTCGGATCTGGAACGATAGATTCCATCTGAACAGCTCGTCTGCAAATAATATGGATAGCGTGTTGAGAATACAAACAAAGACTGCACCGAACCATGCGGATGCATCGCCCTTGTGCGTCAGCTTGGGCTGGTTCATCAGCTCATAAATCGTCTAAGCAGACGGCGCCATTTTATCTACCTCATTGCCGTCCTGGTCCACTTCGAGCCCATAGTCGGGCGCATAGGAGAATTCGAAACCATATAAGGTCCCATCCTCGTTGTAAAGCCAATAAGCATCGCCATAATCTACCAGCCCACCGCGGAACAGCACCTTATCGCCGTTGAAAACTTCAATGCCGATTATGCCGTCTTCGGGTTTTTCATCCTCGGGGATCGCGGTAGGGTCCTCCTGTATCGTGTAAGGGCCATAGGTCTTATCGCGGTACTGCAACACGACGGACTTGTTTTCAGACACTATGAATTGGGCCTGCCCTCCGTCGATCTTGCCTGAATACACCGTGTTCCCGCCTTCCTGCTGCGGGACGAGGATCGCATCGTGGTACCTATATCCGACTCTTGCGAGGGTCTTAGGGTAGATCACCGCAAAAATCAGCGCCATAATGACCATTGCGATAATGACGCCTTTTTGATAATTATTCAACCTTTTAATTCTTTGCATAAGCACACCTGCAACGTTAGGATCGTCAAGTTCAGGATTGTCCGGCCTGGCAGGCCGGGAGCTGTCAGTTCAGCTTTTCGCCGCAATTAGGGCAGTACTTCACATAAAGCGGGCCTAAGTTTTTCCTGCATTTGGGGCAGCGCCAAAATGCGGCAACAAGGATTCCATAGAGGCACGTGACGGCGATCGCTATATAGCCAAAGACTGCATTGTATGTGAGCAACATTAGCGCCATAAAAACCGAAAAGATACCGAGAAGTGATTTAGCGATTGCCTTTACTTTTCTCAATTTCATAAAAATACACCCTCGCAGCTTCCGATTTGCCGGCACCCTACCCTTGCGCCGATACCTTCTAACTAATATTATAGATGATATACGCAGGAAAGTGAACGGCGATTTTATGAAGAGCCCCGCTCTCCATAAGAAACACAAAAGGACACCCGATAGGTATCCTTTTGCATTTGGCGGAGCGGGTGGGATTCGAACCCACGTCCCTCAGGGGGCATCATGATTTCGAGTCTTTTATGCAACTGTGACGGGGGTGTCCGTTTTGGGGTCGTTTCTGTAAGCCCCGTACCCGCCGAA